>JAGQTU010000057.1 GCA_020438865.1 Mycobacterium sp. | reverse complement strand
CGAGGTGGTCCAGGTGGGCGACGAGGTCACCGTCGAGGTGCTCGACGTCGACATGGACCGCGAACGCGTGTCGCTGTCGCTGAAGGCCACCCAGGAAGACCCGTGGCGGCACTTCGCCCGGACGCATGCGATCGGTCAGATCGTCCCGGGCAAGGTCACCAAGCTGGTGCCGTTCGGCGCGTTCGTTCGCGTCGAGGAGGGCATCGAGGGCCTGGTGCACATCTCCGAGCTGGCCGAGCGCCACGTCGAGGTACCGGACCAGGTGGTCGCCGTCGGCGACGACGCGATGGTCAAGGTCATCGACATCGATCTGGAGCGTCGCCGCATCTCGCTGAGCCTCAAGCAGGCGAACGAGGACTACACCGAGGAGTTCGACCCGTCGAAGTACGGCATGGCCGACAGCTACGACGAGCAGGGCAACTACATCTTCCCCGAGGGCTTCGACGCCGAGACCAACGAATGGCTGGACGGTTTCGACAAGCAGCGCACCGAGTGGGAGGCCCGCTACGCCGAGGCCGAGCGTCGGCACAAGATGCACACCACGCAGATGGAGAAGTTCGCTGCTGCCGAGGCTGCCGCCGCCGAGCGGCCCGCCAGCAACGGCGCGTCGTCGAGTTCGTCGTCCTCGCGTCCCGAGGAGTCGGCCGGCGGCTCGCTGGCCAGTGACGCCCAGCTCGCCGCGCTGCGTGAGAAGTTGGCAGGCAACGCCTAGCCGTCACCTGTCGGGAATCGCGCAGGAAGTCCTCGGGCTTCCTGCGCGGTTTCGTTTCTGAGGAGTGAGTGATGCTTCGAATAGGTCTGACCGGCGGGATCGGTGCAGGTAAGTCGACGGTGTCGGCCACCTTCTCGGAGTGCGGCGGCATCGTCGTCGACGGTGACGTGATCTCCCGGGAAGTGGTCGAGCCCGGCACTGAGGGACTGGCCAAGCTGGTCGACGCGTTCGGGTCGCACATCCTCACGCCCGACGGTGCGCTGGACCGGCGGGCGCTGGCCGCGATCGCGTTCAGCGACGAGGAGAAGCGCCAGACTCTCAACGGCATCGTGCACCCCCTGGTGGCGCACCGGCGCTCGGATCTGATCGCGGCGGCGGGCGAGGATGCGGTGATCGTCGAGGACATCCCGCTGCTGGTGGAATCCCGGATGGCGCCGATGTTCCCGCTGGTCGTGATCGTGAATGCGGATCCGGAGGTCCGGGTGCGGCGGCTGATCGACTACCGCGGTTTCACCGAGGCCGACGCCCGGGCCCGGATCGCCGCCCAGGCCACCGAGGAGCAGCGCCGCGAGGTCGCCGACGTATGGCTGGACAACTCCGGTTCGGAGGGCCGGTTGGTCGAACTGGCGCGCGACCTCTGGTATCAGCGCATCCTGCCGTTCGCGCACAATGTCGCAACGCGGACACCGACGGCCCACCCGTCGGCGCCGGTTCCCGCCGACCCCACCTGGCCGCAGCAGGCCGGCCGCATCGTCAGCCGGCTGAACACCACCTGCGGCCATCGCGCCCAGCGGATCGACCACATCGGGTCGACCGCGGTGCCGGGCATGGACGCCAAGGATGTCATCGACATCCAGATCACGGTCGCCGCACTGGAGGTCGCCGACGAACTGGCCGACGATCTGCTGCGGGCGGGCTACCCCCGCGTCGACTCGATCACCACCGACGTGCCGAAGCCCGACGCCCGCAGTGTCGACGGCCACTTCGATCGCGATAGTAATCCGACGTTGTGGCACAAGCGCTTTCACGCCTCGGCAGACCCGGGCCGGCCGACCAACGTTCACATCCGGGTGGCCGGTTGGCCCAACCAGCAGTTCGCGCTGATGTTCGTGGACTGGTTGACCGCCAACCCGTCGGTGCGGAGTGAGTATCTGGCCGTCAAGCGAGCCGCGGCCGACCACGACGACGTCTCCGGCTATGCGCAGGCCAAGGAACCGTGGTTCCTGGACTCCTACCGGCGCGCCTGGGCCTGGGCGGACGCCACCGGCTGGCGGCCGTGACCCCCTCAGGTGGTCTGTGCCGCCACCGGCGGTGAGGTGTCCAACGGCGCACCGCACTGCAGCGTGCCGTACAGCGGGTCGTTCTTCGGACGCAGCAGCCGCGGTGCGATGAACTGGTCGGCCTGAGCCACGATCTGGTCGTCCACCAGGATCTCGCAGTGCAGATTCGACCCGTACGGCCAATCGATGGAGATCTCCATACCGGCATTCTTCGGGTCGTCGAGAACGGTGTTGACCTCGAACGTCATGCCCGGCAGCAGCGTCGGCTGATCGCTGTTGACGTTGGCGTCGTCGATCTTGTACGCGACCACGGCACCGCGCGAGGTGCCGTCGGCCCGGGCGCGGTAGGTGACGTTGTGCTGGACCGCGGCCGCGGGCTGCGACGTCGGGGCCGGTGAGGGCGTGGCGGGCTCGGCGTGCGCCGGGCTCGCAATGAGCTGCGACCCCGCAATCACAACCGTCCCCGTCGCCACATTCAGCCAACGGCGCTTGATGGCGCTCATGGGTAGTCAGACTACCTTTCGCTGTCAGACCTCCGCCGGGTTCCCCGCACCGCGCCAGGTCAGGGGCATACCCTGGCCGGCCAGCCACGCGCCCAGGTCGTTATCGTGGCGGGTCAGGCCCTCGGCGGCGGCCATCGCGCGCCGGACGGCCGCCTCGGCGGTGGTGGTGCTCACCAGGCCGTGGCGGTGCGCCTCGAAGAGTTCATCGATGTCGACGAGGTCGGTGCGCTTGCCGGTGCGGACCACCAGGTCGAGGTAGTGATCCTCGGTCCGCCAGACCTCTCGGCCGGCCGTGACCTCGCCGACGTCGAGGTAGTAGTCCTGCTCCCGCTCGTGCCCGGGGTTGAAGTGGAACACGTTGGCCCGCAGGCCCAGCGACGGCAGCAGCCACGACTCCAGGTAGTGGAATTGGGCGCGGCCCGGTGTGGGGCGCGCCATGTAGAGGCCCCACGGCCGGAGCCTGTACACATCCACGGCGCGCACGACGCCCTTGTTGTCGGTATTCGTCCGGTCGACCAGGTTGAACGTCTCGCGCTTGGGCCGGTGCAGGTGTCCGGTCACGGCCGCCGCAGGCGCCGCAGGTCGACGGTGATCGGCCCCCTGCCCTTGGGCCGGGTGAGGATGCGCAGCACGATTCCGGCGATGAGCGCCACCCAGAAGCCGGTCCACAGCAGGTCGGCGGCGTCCAGCCAGTCGCACTGGTAGTGCGAGCCGCGGCGATCGTTCGCGCAGGTGGCGCCCAGTACCTCGGCGACCCGCGCCGGTCCGGGCCAGAAGACCAGCACCAGGCAGCCCAGACCCACCAGCACCAGCAACAGTCCCAACTGGCGAAGCGCGATGCGGGCAGGCTCAGGCACCCGAGTGAGCCTAGTGCCGCGAGGGCGGCCCGGGAATGCCCGAGGAATGAACGTGTCGGCCACCGCGCTTAACCTGTGGTCATGGCATTCGCTACCGAGCACCCCGTGGTTGCGCACTCGGAGTACCGCGCGGTCGAGGACGTGGTGCGTTCGGGCGCCCGCTTCGAGGTGGTCAGTCCGCACCAGCCCGCCGGCGACCAGCCCGCCGCCATCGACGAACTCGAACGCCGCATCAAGGCGGGGGAGCGCGACGTCGTGTTGCTCGGCGCCACCGGCACCGGCAAGTCCGCGACGACGGCCTGGCTCATCGAGCGCTTACAGCGGCCGACCCTGGTGATGGCGCCCAACAAGACGTTGGCCGCCCAGTTGGCCAACGAGCTTCGAGAGATGTTGCCGCACAATGCCGTCGAGTACTTCGTCAGCTATTACGACTACTACCAGCCCGAGGCTTACATCGCGCAGACCGACACCTACATCGAGAAGGACAGCTCGATCAACGACGACGTTGAGCGGTTGCGCCATTCGGCGACCTCGAGTCTGCTGTCGCGGCGCGATGTGGTGGTGGTGGCCTCGGTGTCGTGCATCTACGGCCTGGGCACCCCGCAGTCCTACCTGGACCGCTCGGTGGAACTGCGGGTCGGCACCGAGGTTCCGCGCGACGGGCTGCTGCGGCTACTCGTCGACGTGCAGTACACCCGCAACGACATGTCGTTCACCCGCGGCTCGTTCCGGGTGCGCGGGGACACCGTGGAGATCATCCCGTCCTACGAGGAACTCGCGGTCCGGATCGAGTACTTCGGCGATGAGATCGAGGCGCTGTACTACCTGCACCCGCTGACCGGGGACGTGGTGCGCAAAGTGGACTCGTTGCGGATCTTCCCGGCCACGCACTACGTCGCCGGACCGGAGCGGATGGCCCAGGCGATCTCCACCATCGAAGAGGAACTGGCGGAGCGGCTGGGCGACCTGGAGAAACAGGGCAAGCTGCTGGAGGCGCAGCGGCTGCGGATGCGCACCAACTACGACATCGAGATGATGCGCCAGGTTGGCTTCTGCTCCGGCATCGAGAACTACTCGCGCCACATCGACGGCCGGCCGGCGGGCTCGGCCCCGGCCACGCTGCTGGACTACTTCCCCGAGGACTTCCTGATGGTGATCGACGAGTCCCATGTCACCGTCCCGCAGATCGGCGGCATGTACGAGGGCGACATGTCCCGCAAGCGCAACCTCGTCGAGTACGGCTTCCGGTTACCGTCCGCGGTCGACAACCGGCCGCTGACCTGGGAGGAGTTCGCCAGCCGGATCGGCCAGACGGTGTACCTGTCGGCGACGCCCGGGCCCTACGAGCTGGCCCAGACCGGCGGCGAGTTCGTCGAGCAGGTGATCCGCCCGACCGGCCTGGTGGATCCGAAGGTCGTGGTCAAGCCCACCAAGGGGCAGATCGACGACCTGATCGGCGAGATCCGAACCCGCTCCGAGCGTGACGAGCGGGTGCTGGTGACCACGCTGACCAAGAAGATGGCCGAGGACCTCACCGACTATCTGCTGGAGATGGGCATCCGGGTGCGCTACCTGCACTCCGAGGTGGACACGCTGCGCCGCGTCGAACTGCTGCGCCAGTTGCGGCTCGGGGAGTACGACGTGTTGGTCGGCATCAACCTGCTCCGCGAGGGCCTCGACCTCCCCGAGGTCTCCTTGGTGTCGATCCTCGACGCCGACAAGGAAGGCTTCCTGCGATCCACCCGAAGCCTGATCCAGACCATCGGCCGTGCGGCACGCAACGTCTCCGGCGAGGTGCACATGTACGCCGACAACATCACCGACTCGATGAAGGAGGCCATCGACGAGACCGAGCGCAGGCGGGCCAAACAGATCGCCTACAACGAGGAGCGGGGGGTGGATCCGCAGCCGCTGCGCAAGAAGATCGCCGACATCCTCGACCAGGTTTACAGCGAGGCTGACGATACCGATGCGACCGTTGACATCGGCGGCTCGGGACGCAACTCATCGCGGGGGCGCCGTGCGCAGGGTGAGCCCGGCCGGGCGGTGAGCGCGGGCATCATCGAAGGCCGGGACGCGGCGAACATGCCGCGAGCCGAATTGGCGGATCTGATCAAGGATCTGACCGCGCAGATGATGGCCGCCGCGCGGGATCTGCAGTTCGAGTTGGCGGCCCGCATCCGCGACGAGATCGCCGACCTGAAGAAGGAACTGCGCGGCATGGACGCCGCAGGGCTCAAGTAGACGCGACCGGTCGGGCTTGAACTCAACCGCGGTTGAGCCTCTACGGTGATGCACATGACCAAGACGACGGCCTCGGCAGCGGGTAGCTGGCGCGAGCTGGGCCGTGACTACGGCGGTGCCACAACCGTCTTGGCGGGCGGGGTGGCGATCTACGCCATCAACGAGTTCATCACGATGAGCCTGCTGCCCAGTGCGGTCGCCGACATCGGTGGCGAGCGGCTCTACGCCTGGGTGACCACGGTTTACCTGGTCTCCTCGGTGGTGGCGGCGACGACGGTCGGGCCGGTCCTGACGCGGTTCGGGCCGCGATGGTCCTATCTGGGTGCGCTGCTGTCTTTCAGCGCCGGCAGTGCGCTGTGCACGCTGGCTCCGACGATGCAGCTGCTCCTCGTCGGCCGGGTGGTCCAGGGGCTCGCCGGCGGACTTCTGGCCGGACTCGGATATGCGGTGATCAGTGCGGCGCTGCCCGACCGGCTGTGGACGCGGGCCTCGGCGGTGGTGTCGGCGATGTGGGGGATCGGCACGCTGATCGGGCCGACCACGGGTGGCCTGTTCGCCCAATTCGGCTCGTGGCGAGGAGGATTCGCCGCACTGGCCATCCTCGCGATGGCGATGAGCCTGTTGGTGCCGATCGCCCTGCCCGCGCGGGCGCCGTCCGCCGGTGACGACAGGGCCGGACCGCGGATTCCGGTGTGGTCCCTGGTGTTGCTGGGGCTGGCGGCGCTGGCGGTCAGCGCGGCCGCGATACCCCGCAACGTCGTTGTCACCCTGGGTCTGCTGGCATTGGGCGTGGTCCTGGTGCTCGCGTTCGTCGTCGTTGATCGCCGGGTTGTCGCAGCGGTGTTGCCGCGCAGCGCCTTTGGCCCGGGTCCGTTGAAGTGGATCTACGCGACTCTCGGTCTGCTGATGGCCGCGACGATGGTGGACATGTATGTGCCACTGTTCGGCCAGCGACTCGGTGGGCTGACGCCGGTGGTCGCGGGTTTCCTGGGTGCGGCGCTGTCGGTGGGTTGGACCGTCGGCGAGATCGCGAGCGCGTCGGTCACCAACATCCGTGCCACGGTGCGACTGGTGGCGGCGGCGCCCCTGGTGATGGCCACCGGACTGATGCTCGCGGCATGCTCCCAGACAGACGGTGCGACAGTGGGATACGTTGCCGTCTGGGCGGTGGCGCTGGTGATCGCCGGCGCGGGTATCGGGATCGCCTGGCCGCACCTGTCGGCGTGGGCGATGGGTTCGGTCGTCGACGACCCTGCCGAGCAGGCCGTGGCCGCCGCGGCCATCAACACCGTGCAGTTGATGTGCGGTGCGTTCGGCGCCGGCCTGGCCGGGGTCCTGGTCAACCTCCGGGACTCGGCGGATGCGAATGCCGCGCAGTGGATGTTCGGGGTGTTCGCTGTGTTCGCCCTCGTGGGGGTCGTGGCGTCCTACCGGTCGGGCCGCGGTCAGGTCCGCTAGTCGTCCTTATCGGCGAGGTGCCGAAGGCTCGTCACGCCGTCGACGCCGGCCACCGTGCTGGGCGCACGCCGGATACCCGAACCCGTGATGGTGAGCAGCACGCCGCCGTCGGGATCGCTGCTGAGTTCGGAGAGCGCCCAGCGATGTTGTTGGCAGACCTGCAGGATCCGGCCCAGCACCCCGTGGTTCGGCTCGTAGGTGATGTGCAGTCGCGCCGAGCCGGCAAGTCGCGCGGTGACGCGGTTGGTCAGCGGGGTGAAGCCCAGCACGATGACGAAGTGCAGGAACGTCACCACAATGGCCAGTTTCACCAGGCCGGCGGCGGCGGCCATGCCGATCGCCGCGCATTCCCAGATCGCCGCGGCGGTGGTGAGCCCGTGCACCGCGCCCTGCCGGGTGATGATCAGGCCGGCTCCGAGAAAGCCGATGCCCGAGACGATTTGGGCGGCGACCCGGGATGGGTCCACCTCGACAGTGCCCGGGTTCAGGACGTCGAAGAACCCGTACTTGCTGACGATCAGGATCAGTGCGGATGCCGTTCCCACGATGGCCTGGGTGCGCAGGCCGGCGCTCTTACCGTGGATCTCGCGTTCTAGGCCGATCAGGGCCGTCAGCCCGAAAGCGATGAGCAGTTCGACGATCTGGCGACTGCTCTGCCCGGGGCCGCCGAGCAACGCCGGATCGGCCGCGAGCAAGGTCTGCATGCCGACACCGTAACCCCCGAGTTGGGTCGGGTTGGCGATCCCGCTGGACCAATCGGTGGGTGTCGGGCGCCGGCGGTGGCATAGTCCGGACTGCTGCGGGTGTGGCTGAGTGGCTAGGCACCGGCCTGCAAACCAGTGCACACCCGTTCGAATCCCGTCACTCGCTCCAGTTCCCGAACACCCGGTTCGGCTATGAGCCGCCGCAGGAATAAGCGGCGCGGCCTTCCTTGGCAACAGTTCGGTAACCGCCGGCTCCCCGGCCCGGCTCAAGTCGCAGGAAGTACTCGATATCGCGCTGGTCCGGCCGATTTCGGCGGTGTTTCGCGGTGTGGGCGGCCGGGGCATCGTCGGCCGGTTCGGGTAGTCCGCCAACCAGCGGTATAACCGGGGCGGCTCTGGTTGGCCACGGTTCGGTAACCCCCCAATTGTCGTGTCCTCGACGGACTTACAAGTCTGTAGTTTCTACCCCGTACCTCACCACAGGAATGGGAACACAATGTCTCGGACCATCACTCGGTTCACCATCAAGGCAATCGCCGGCGCCGGCTTCCTTGCGGCCGCCCTGGCGTTGATCCCAGACGCCCAGGCCGCTCCGTTCAAGACCGGCGGCTACGACTGCGTCGTCGATTCGGCGGGCATCGCCCAGTCAGCGGGGACCGTGGACGGTGCTCCGGCAGGGGCACCCGGGGCGGCCGCCGCGGCTCCGGCGTGCGGTCCCGTGAATGACATGTCGGGTGTTCCGATGGCGTTCCCCGGCCCGGTGGTCCCCGCGGGCGGCATAGTCCCGATCGTGCCCCCGTTGGTTCCGCCGGTGGTGCCCCCGTTGGTGCCCCCGGTTGTTCCTCCGTTGGTGCCGCCGGTTGTTCCTCCGGTGGTGCCGCCGGTTGTTCCTCCGGTTGTCCCGCCGGTTGTTCCTCCGGTGGTGCCGCCGGTTCCGCTCGGCGCGGCCGCCCCGGTGGCTGCTGCGGCGGGTGCGGCCGCCCTTCCCGGGTCTGCCGGTCTTCCGATCGCGGACATGTCCGGCCTCGGCGGTAAGGGTGTGTCGACAGGACCGGCTCCGGCCGGGGCGCCGGTGAGCGGCCAGCCGACCGTCCCCGGTCCTGCCGGATAGGACCACGGTGTCGCCGGACAACAGCTATCGACAGGAGTAGGACATGCGCGTGGCGGTTCGGTGTGCTCTCGCGATGAGTCTCATCGCCGCGAGCCTCATCGCGGGCCCGGCCGGGGTCAGCCGGGCGGCAGCGACCACCTCGAACTCCTCGGCGCAGTCCTTCGCCTTCGGCGTCGTCTCGGTGCAACCAGGACCGGGTGATGTGGTCGGTGTGGCGCACCCGGTGGTGATCACCTTCGGCTCTCCGGTCACCGACCGGCGCGCGGCCGAACGTGCGGTCGACGTCAGGTCGACACCACCGATGACAGGCAGCTACGAGTGGGTCGACAGCACAGTGCTGCAGTGGTCGCCCGACCAGTTCTGGCCGGCGCACACCACAGTGGCGTTGTCGGTTGGCGGCCGTCCGACGAACTTCGCGACGGGACCGGCGGTCGTTGGCGTCGCCAGCATCGCCGACCACACGTTCACGGTGACCATCGACGGCCACGGAGCAGGACCGCCGTCGGCGTTGCCGGCGCCGCATCACCGAGCGCACTGGGGTGAAGAGGGTGTCTTCCCCGCTTCGATGGGCCGACCGCAATACCCGACACCGGTCGGCATCTACCCGGTGCTGGCCAAAGAGCGTTCGGTACTGATGGATTCCAGCAGCGTCGGCGTACCGGTCGACAGTCCCGACGGCTATCGGGTGAATGTGGACTACGCGGTCCGCATCACCCAGCGTGGCCTGTTCGTGCACAGTGCGCCGTGGGCGGTCAACTCCCTCGGGTATGCCAACGTCAGCCACGGCTGCATCAGCCTCAGTCCTGAGGACGCCGAGTGGTACTTCAACACGGTGAATGTCGGTGACCCCGTGATCGTGCGAGACAACAGCCTCGAAGTCCCCACCCCGCCCAAGATCACCCAGGCCTACTAGTTTCGGAGGCAGTCAGCCGATCCAACTTGAGGGTGTCGGGCAAGAAGGCCTGCGCGCCCGGATACCCGGTAGCCGCGTGGCTCACCGGATGGACTTGGTGACCTGTGCGAAGCTGAACTGCCATCGCTCCACGACATGAAACCCGAAACGGCTGGGCACCTGATAGGCCATCGCCCGGTCCAGCCGGGGTCCCGGCCGAAGTGCTTCGCCGCGTTGGTGATCGGGCAGCGTCTTGTCCCGCTCCGAGACCGTCCACAGCGCGGCACAGCCGGGCATCTTGTCGGCCCACGCCCACACCGCAACATGGGCGTCCCACAACCTGTTTCGCTGCACCGCCGAGAGACCGCGGCCGTAGTCGCGGAGCTTCGCATAGGCGGCGGGCCGGGCCGCGGTCAAGGGTCGGATCGGTCCGGGCTTCCACGCCGCGGAATTGTCCAGGATCAGACAGTCACCGGGCGCCGCATAGCGGGTGATGACGTCGGCGACCTGACTGAAGTCCATGCCCTCCTTGGCGTACGGACCCCGCTGCGCCAGGAAGTTCGGCGTCGCGGCGATGGCGAACACCAGCAGCAGGGCCGTCACCCCGGCGGGTGACCGGCCGACCAGGGTCACGCAGTAGCCGAGCAACAGCGCAACGGCGGGCGCGGTGAACGACAGATACCGCGGATAGTAGATCGGGTGCTGCAGCACCGTGTACAGCAGCAGCACCGCCGTCGGCAACACGATCCAGGCCCCGACGACCATGAGCAACCGGGCCGGATCGGGACCGTCCAGGCCACGGTCGCGCCGGCGGCTCAGCACGGCCGCGGTGAGCATCAGCAGCCCGGACAGCAGAGCGGCCGGCACGGCGTCGTCGAAGTACTGCTGTTGCAGGACGTCGCCGAAGGTCCGTGCCCCCAGCGGCGAGATCCAGCCCACCTGGAACAGCTGAGTCTGAGTGAAGATCAGAAACGGCGTCGCGGCCCCCACGGCAACGGCGGCGGCGACCGCCCACCGCCGCCATACTGCCCACGAACGCCCGAGTACCGCCACCACCACCGCGTGGACGGCCACGAGCAGCACCAGGAATACGTTCAGCAGCGTGGCGGTGAACGCCAGCACCGCGTAACCCAGCCACCACGATGGGCCGTTGCGGCGGACGGCGACCACGCAGAACACGGTCAGCCATACGGCGGCCACCATCGTCAGGGCATAGGACCGCACCTCGATCCCGGCCCAGGTGACGCGGGGCAGCAGGGCGAACAGCAGGCCGGCCGCGAGGGCCACCGGACGGGTGGACAGCTGCCTGCCGAGCACGACGATGCCTGCGGCGGCGATTCCCACGGCCGCCGCGCTGGATAACCGCGACCAGAACTCGGTGGCGGGGAACACCGCGAACCAGCCGTGCATCAGCAGGTAGTAGAGGCCGTGGACGGCGTCGATGTTGCCCAGCATCCGCCACAACTGCGGCACCGTACGGGTGGAAGCCGAGATGGTGGCGGCCTCGTCGAACCACAGCGACGGCCGGGCCGAGCCGGCGGCGCTCACCACCATGGCGAACAATGCGACGCTGACAGGGTCAAGTGGCCGGTCGGCCGGAGCCGACGGCGCGATCTCGGCAGTGACCCGTGCGGGCCGCAGGGAGATGCTCACGCGATTACGCCTTACCCATTCGTCGGTTGCCAAACGGTAACGCGGTGTCCGCGATGGTGCGCGACGGGTGCGTCGGAGCAGTCCAGAACCCGGCGGACAACGGTACCGGAACCGGCACGGGGCATTAACCGGACCGACCCCCGACCGCGCCCCGACGGCCCCCGGCCGATCTCAGCACCGAATTCACCCCGTTCAGGGCGTCTGATCGGCGTGTTCGAAACCGCGACGTGACGTGAATCTCGCCCTCGCATGGTGCTGACACGTTAGGGTTCCGGAAGGCGTTGCAAACGGAGACTGGAGGGTACGGATGGGCGGTTACAAGACCGTGGTCGTCGGCACGGACGGGTCGGATTCCTCGCTTCGCGCAGTCGACCGCGCGGGCCACCTCGCCTCCGGGCCCGATGCAAAGGTCATCGTCGCGACCGCCTACTTCCCAGCCTCCGAGGACACCCGGGCAGCGGACCTGCTCAAGGACGAGGGATACAAGATGTCGGGCAACGCCCCCATCTACGCGATCCTGCGGGAGGCGCGCGACCGGGCCAAGGCCGCCGGCGCCACCAACATCGAGGAACGCCCGATCGTCGGCGCACCGGTCGACGCCCTCGTCGAGCTCGCCGAGGAGGTCGGTGCCGACCTCCTGGTCGTCGGCAACGTCGGCCTGAGCACCATCGCGGGCCGGCTGCTGGGATCGGTGCCGGCCAACGTGGCCCGTCGCTCCAAGACCGACGTGCTGATCGTCCACACCACCGGCTAGTCGGCCGCGGGTCGGCAGAGTGGAATGAGTGACAACTGCCGTACCCGCCTGTGGTTCGACGGCGAGTTGAAGGCCGAGGACTTTCCCCTCGCCGACGTTTCGGAGCACCTCCACGAGCCGGGCGCTCTGGTCTGGGTGGACATGTGCAACCCGGACCATCGGATCGTGTGCGAACTGGCCGACGAACTCGGCTTCGACCAGAATGCGGTCGAGGATGTCGTCGCGCGTAGCGAGCGGACCAAGGCCACCCGCTATGCCACCCACACCTTCCTCACCGTCTACGCCACCGCACTGGGGCCGCAGGTCGCCAACGACCTCGAGTCACGCCTGCTGACCGCGCGGGTGTCGATCTTCGTGCTGCACGGCGCCGAAGGAAGCGGGGTGGTGACGGTGCGGCACGAAATCGACCCACAGCAGCCGGTTTTCGACATCGACGAGGTGGTTCGTCGGTGGGACGACAACTCCGACCTGTTGCGGCTCGGCAGCCCGGCACTGCTGCACGGCCTGCTCGACGTCGTGGTCGACGGACAGTTCGACACCATCCAGCAACTCGACGATGCCATCGAGTCGCTTGAAGACGGGCTGTTCGACGACCGCGCGCAGACCCGCAAGATCCAGCGCGACACCTATCGGCTGCGAAAGGAACTCGTCGAACTGCGGCGCGTCGTCCTGCCGATGCGTGAGGTCATCAACACGATCATGCGCAGGCGCGCCGAAGGCGCCGAGAGCGTGGAACTGGACGGTTGGTACGCCGATCTCTACGACCATGTCATCCGGGCCGCGGAGTGGACCGAGTCATTGCGCGACATGATCACCACCGTGTTCGAGACGAACCTTTCGCTGCAGGACGCCCGACTCAACACGATCATGAAGAAGCTCACCGGCTGGGCGGCGATAATCGCTGTGCCGACGGCGGTTACCGGCTGGTACGGACAGAACGTGCCCTATCCGGGATTCCAGGATGCCGCCGGCGTGGTGTCCAGTGCGGCGATCATCGTGACCGTTTCGGTCCTGCTCTACGTCGCGTTCAAACGGAACAACTGGATCTGAACGAGGCGGGTTATCGGACCGAAGCCTCGGGCGCCAGTCCGGACGAGTTGTCGGCCACGTATTACAAGAACGCCTCCGGGCTGAGCCACGCGCAGGCCGATGCCGCCGTGTACCTGGCCATCAAGGATCTCTGCCCCACCGGCTGATAATCCCGGAACCGGCTGGCCCCGAAGCCTTTTCAGACGCGCAATGATGTGAACGGTGCGACCGGGATGTTGCGCACGACAAACCAGGTCGACACCAACACCAGCGTGACCGCTGCGGACCACCGGTGGTGCTGCCAGCCGACTATCTGGTGGCCGACCACGCGTCCGTAGGTCCACGTTGCGTAGGCGACCGCCAGGAAGCCGAGTGCGACCAACCCCAGAGCGTTGAACCTCGCTGCGGCCACCACGTCGCCATGCATCAGCGAATAAAGCATCCGTAGGCTGCCGCAGCCCGGGCAGTCAACGCCGAGAAGCGCTTTGGTGGGGCATAAGGGCAGGAACCCGCCGGGAGTCGTTGGGTCCCCGACCCATATCGCCGCACAGGCGCACGCCGCGGCGGCGCCGACCAACAGCGGCGCCCCGGGACGGAACGGTGCGGACACCAGCCGCACCCGCCTACGACGTGGTGCCGGTGTCGATGACGATCGATCCGGTTGCGTACAGGATGCCGTAGATCACGAGAACCACGAGACCGATGATGGTGCTCCAGAGCGCCCACTTCTTGGCGGCGTCCGATGACTGCTGCGCCTCGGCATACTTGCCCTGCGCCCACAACCCGTTGACCTGGCTTGATTTCACGATCGCGACGACGCCGAGCGGAAGGCAGCAGAACAGCGTCGACAGGATCGACCAGGCCAGGTAGTTACTCGGTTGCGCGGGCTGGCCTCCCGGTGGTGGCGGGTAGCCTCCACCCTGCGGCGGCGGAGGCGGGGGATAGCCACCGGGCGGTTGTTCAGTCATTGTCGCCTCCACTTCCTTCAGGGTTCGTGAAAAGAGCGGTGCTGAGAATACCCCGAGACGTCCCAAAAAGGTGCGGTAATAGCGGGCCGGTCAAAACGGCAAGGCGGCAATGAAATCCAGTTCTGGCGTCTGCCCATCGCGTCGACGATGGTCTAGGCTCTCCGAGTGGTGCTCGCGGGCGGTTTTGCGCCCTCGGTAGTGGCGGCGAGGAGGCGCTGCCGGCTAAGTCCCCGTCCGCGGCACCCGCGTAGTCGTCGAAGAGTGGTATGCCGGGTGAGCTCTCGACATCTGTTGCGGCGCATCGGCTTCCCGCGCTGCAGATTCCGCCCGGCGACCGCTTCCACGTCGTGACCGGTTCTGATCGAAAGACCAGGTCGGGCGGTCGGCGCGAAGGGAGAGTTCGATGAAGCACGCATTGGTGACCACCGTCGGCGTCGCTGCGATCGTGCTTGCCGGGTCGGTGGGTTGTTCCGGCAAGGACGGCGGTTCGAGCGAGGACAGCGCGTCGAGCGCGCCGGCAACGACCAGCACTTCCAGCATGTCGACCACGGAGGCTGCACCCACGAGTCCGGCGGCGACCGCCTCACCCGCGCCGGGCTCGGCCAGCATCAGTGTCGATGGGCAGCCGAGCCCGCTGACCGGTCCGGTGGTCTGCTCGACCAACGAGGGCAAGTACTCCATTGCGATCGGTGAAGCGATCGTGGGCGTGATCGTGGGGCTCGAGCCGGATGCCTCCGTGGTCCACGGGGTGGGACTCGGCGATGTCAACGGCGTGGTGCTCAACTTCACCGAGGGCGTTCCCGGCGACACCGCCACCGCCACGAAGGAGGGCAACACTTACACGGTGAGCGGCGCCGCGAGCGGTGTGGATTCGGCCGGCAAGCAGGTCAGCAAGCCGTTCGAGATCGTCGCCACCTGTCCCTGACGGACGCCGGGATCGGCTCATCGCGGCCACGGCGCGCTTCGGTACCCCGTTGTCGACGCGTGGGCTGCTCCCGGGCTGGGCGATCGACCAGTGCAACATGAACAATCCGATCTGCTCACCGACGGGTGATCTGATCGCCGCTCACGAGGTCTACCAGTTCGCGCCCTATCCGCAAGAGGCTGCCGACTTCGTAGCCGGATTGCACCGCTGATCCGTTCCGGGACGTCGCTATCGGCGTGGGGCCAGAAGGCGGTTGGCGGCGTCGACGGCGGCGGCGCGACGCGCGGCGAGGGTCGCGGGGTCATTCCAGGTCGACGATGCGTCGGGAAACTGCGCCCAGGCCAGTGCAATCCCGAACAGAAGTACCAGCAGGTCCAGCGGCGCCCAGCTCGAATCGATGTGGCCGGCGGCCTGCGCGCCTTCGATGGCGGCCAGCAGGTGCTGCGGGGCGGCATCGCCGTCGGGTTCGAAGTCCATTCGCGGCTGCCCCTCCAGCCGCGCCCAGGTGATCAACCGGGTGTGTTCGGGATGACTCTGGGTCAGGTCGAAGACGTCTCCGACGAACTCCGCCACGGCTTCGGGATCGATGGTGAGGGCCCCGAAGTACTCGTCGCGGTCGGCGGTGACGATCTCACGAAAGAGGGCGGCCTTGTCGCTGAAGTGCGCGTAGAGCACGTCGGTGCTAACCCGTGCGTTTTGCGCGATGTGGTCGATCCGTGCGCCGGCCAGTCCGTATTCAGCGAACTCGGCGCGGGCCGCCGCGAGGATGTCCCTGCGAATCTCGGTCGTCGACCCGGGCACCGCGGCCGCCGGCAAGGGCAAGGTGCCGGTTGCTGATATGTCGACGCGGGAAGCGTGGGTACCGAAACGCGGCACGATCAGCGGTGTGCCTACCTCGCCGCGCTCGGACTCGTGGATGGGACCGGCGATGTACCTGCCGTCCCAGCTCACCCGATGCACGTGGACGACCGTCCGCCCCCACCTTCGGTGGTGAACGACGACGAGATCACCGGGGTGAATCATGGGGGCTAGGGCGGCGCCCTTCCTCGAACGGCCCATTGTCCACCTCCACCCCGCATCGTGCCTGCCCGGTTGGGGCCATCATGTCCGGTATGGCCGCGCCGTATTGTTGTGATGCTAGGTCAGAAAAACCCGGCGAAGTGCGGCTGGGGCCGATTACCGCAAATTTCGATGCGCTCAGACGGCATCCTGGCGCCACTCACTCGATGGCCCGGCAGGGAGGCTGACATGCTCATCCGCCCTCGAAGTGGTGCAGCCGACGCCGGCAGCCGCCGCGACATCGCGTGAAGCGCACTGGTCGATCCGGCACTCCGGTGGTGCCACCGTGGGCGATGGCGGTCGGCGCGATGTTCTCGGTTCAACTCGGCTCTGCGCTGTCGCTCCCGCTGATCGGCGAAGTCGGTGCTGCGGGGACGGCCTGGCTGCGGCTCACCGCCGGTGCCCTGATCTTCATCGCGATTTCCCGGCCGCCACTTCGGCAGATCGCGGCCCGTGATGTTCCGGCCCTGCTCGCTCTGGGCGTGACCACCGGGCTGATGACGATCATGTTCCTGGCTGCCATCGAGCACATTCCCCTCGGGACCTCGGTGGCCATCGAGTTCCTCGGCCCGCTTTCCGTCGCCGCGCTACGCAGCCATACGAGACGCGCCCTGGTGTGGCCGGCTCTCGCGTTGATCGGTGTGCTGCTGCTGACCGAACCCTGGCGGGGCGAGATCGAGCTTGTCGGGATCGGCTTCGCCCTGGGCTCGGCGCTGTGCTGGGCCTTGTACATCTTGCTGACCCAGCACGTCGGCGACCGCTTCACCGGCACCCGGGCACTGAGCATCACGATGCCGATCTCCGCCGCAACAGCGGCGGTGGCCGGCGTGCCACAGGCCGTCGGACACCTCGACGCGGGAACCATCGTCGCCGCGGCGGGACTCGCGGTGCTGCTGCCCGTGCTGCCGTTCGCGCTGGAGATGGCCGCGCTGCGGCACATGACACCCACCGCGTTCGGAACACTCATGGCATTGGAGCCCGCCATCGGCGAAACCCTAGGACTGGTCGTCCTACATCAAACGCCTTCAGCCCTCCAGATCATGGGCATCGCGCTCGTCGTCGTGGCCGGTGCTGCGGCCCAGCGCGATGACCGGCCCGGAAGCACGTTCGCCGAGCAGCCCGGAATTGCCTGACCCGTCACCAGCCGCGTTCGCGCCACTCCTCGAGGTGCGGTCGCTCGGCCCCGACCGTGGTGTCGTCGCCATGGCCGGGATAGACCACGGTCGCATCGTCGTAGGCGCCGAACACCCGGCTCGTGACGTCGCCGAGGAGCTGCTCGAACTCGCCGGGCTGCCAGGTCTTGCCCACCCCACCCGGGAACAGGCAATCGCCGGTGAACAGCTGGGTGGCGGGGCGTTCCGCGGTCGGACGCAGCGCGAGGGCCACCGAACCGGGGGTATGGCCGCGCAGATGGATCACGTCGAAGGTGAGGTCGCCGACGGTGATGGTGTCGCCGCCGGCCAGGAATCGGTCCGGGGTGACCGGCAGCGGCTCGGCGTCCAGTTGATGCGCCGCGGTGGGCGCACCGGTGGCCCCGGCAACCGCCTCCAGGGCCTGCCAGTGGTCGAAGTGCTGATGGGTCGTCACGATCAAAGCCAGCTTCGGTGCGTGCTCACCGACGAGTGTCACCAGCAATTCCGGGTCGTTGGCGGCGTCG
Source organism: Mycobacterium sp. (assembly GCA_020438865.1). GTDB lineage: Bacteria > Actinomycetota > Actinomycetes > Mycobacteriales > Mycobacteriaceae > Mycobacterium. The sequence continues at coordinate 9,406 of JAGQTU010000057.1, read as the reverse complement.
ATCAGCAGCGTCTCGCCGGTGTGGGAACAGGTCACCAGATAGGTGTTGTTGTCCATCGGGCCAACCGACATCTTGATGATGGTTGCGCCCGGAAGGGTCCGCCGGGTCGCGTGCTGCGGCTCGACGTGGCCGGTATAGGTGTCGTCGACGACTGTCATGGTGGCCACGTTACTGTGCCGCGGGGCTCCTGGGATCAGCTGTGTCGGCACCGGGACATAGCATGGTGGCGATGACTCGCGCGCGCGACGACCGATCGGTTCGGCATATTCGTCCTGCCCGAAAAACCGCAGGAGGGGGGGTCAGTGGCTGACCGTTTGATTGTCAAGGGTGCCCGCGAGCACAACCTGCGAAGCGTCGATGTCGACCTGCCCCGCGACAGCCTCATCGTGTTCACCGGCCTGTCCGGTTCGGGTAAGTCCTCGCTGGCGTTCGACACCATCTTCGCCGAGGGTCAGCGTCGCTACGTGGAGTCCCTGAGCGCCTATGCCCGGCAGTTCCTCGGTCAGATGGACAAGCCCGACGTCGACTTCATCGAGGGCCTTTCGCCCGCGGTGTCGATCGACCAGAAGTCCACCAACCGCAACCCGCGCTCGACGGTCGGCACCATCACCGAGGTGTACGACTATCTGCGCCTGCTGTACGCCCGCGCCGGCACCCCGCACTGCCCAGTGTGTGGCGAGCGCATCGCGCGGCAGACCCCGCAGCAGATCGTCGACCAGGTGCTCGCCATGGAGGAGGGCACGAAGTTCCAGGTCCTCGCCCCGGTGGTGCGCACCCGCAAGGGCGAGTTCGTCGACCTCTTCGACAAGCTGAACACCCAGGGCTACAGCCGGGTCCGGGTCGACGGTGTGGTGCATCCGCTGACCGACCCGCCCAAGCTGAAGAAGCAGGAGAAGCACGACATCGAGGTGGTGGTCGACCGGCTGACGGTCAAGGCCAGCGCCAAGCAGCGGCTCACCGACTCGGTGGAGACCGCGCTGAACCTCGCCGACGGGATCGTCGTCCTCGACTTCGTCGACCGGGAGGACGACCACCCACAACGCGAGCAGCGCTTCTCCGAGAAACTGGCGTGCCCCAACGGCCACCCGCTGGCCGTCGACGATCTCGAGCCGCGGTCGTTCTCGTTCAACTCGCCCTACGGGGCGTGCCCGGAATGCAGCGGCCTGGGCATCCGCAAGGAGGTCGACCCCGAACTGGTGGTGCCCGACCCGGACCTGACGTTGGCCGAGGGGGCGGTGGCGCCGTGGTCGATGGGCCATAACGCCGAATACTTCACGCGGATGATGGCCGGGCTGGGCGAGTCGCTCGGCTTCGACGTGGACACGCCGTGGCGCAAGCTTCCGGCCAAGGCGCGCAAGGCAATTCTCGAGGGCTGCGATGAGCAGGTGCACGTGCGCTATCGCAATCGCTACGGCCGCACCCGGTCCTACTACGCCGACTTCGAGGGCGTCATGGCCTTCCTGCAGCGGCGGATGGACCAGACCGAGTCCGAGCAGATGAAGGAACGCTACGAGGGCTTCATGCGTGACGTGCCGTGCCCGGTGTGCGAAGGCACCCGGCTCAAGCCGGAGATCCTCGCGGTGACCCTGGCCGCGGGAGGGCGCGGCACCATGTCGATCGCCGAGGTCTGCGAACTGTCCATCGCCGATTGCTCGGAGTTCCTCAACGAGTTGACCTTGGGGCCGCGCGAACAGGCCATCGCCGGCCAGGTGCTCAAAGAGGTGCAGTCCCGGCTGGGGTTCCTGCTCGACGTCGGTCTGGAGTATCTCTCGCTGGCCCGCGCCGCCGGCACCCTTTCCGGTGGTGAGGCGCAACGCATCCGGCTCGCCACCCAGATCGGCTCCGGTCTGGTCGGCGTGCTCTACGTGCTCGACGAGCCCTCGATCGGCCTGCATCAGCGCGACAACCGTCGGCTCATCGAAACCCTCACGCGGCTAAGGGATCTCGGGAACACGCTGATCGTCGTCGAACATGACGAGGACACCATCGCGCACTCGGACTGGGTGGTGGATATCGGCCCGGCCGCCGGCGAGCACGGGGGCCGGGTGGTGCACAGCGGGCCGTACGCGGATCTGCTGCGCAATCCCGACTCCATCACCGGCGCCTACCTGTCCGGCAAGCTCGGCATCGAGGTGCCCGCCATCCGGCGGCCGGTCGACCGGCGCCGACAGCTGACCGTCATCGGTGCCCGGGAACACAACCTGCAGGACATCGACGTCGCCTTCCCGCTCGGGGTGCTGACCGCGGTGACCGGTGTCTCCGGTTCCGGGAAGTCGACGCTGGTCAACGACATCCTGGCCACGGTGCTGGCCAACAAGCTCAACGGGGCGCGCCTGGTCCCCGGGCGGCACACCCGGGTGACCGGCCTCGAGCACGTCGACAAGCTGGTCCGGGTCGACCAGTCGCCGATCGGCCGCACGCCGCGCTCCAACCCGGCCACCTATACCGGGGTGTTCGACAAGATCAGGACCTTGTTCGCGGCGACCACCGAGGCGAAGGTGCGCGGCTATCAGCCCGGCCGGTTCTCGTTCAACGTCAAAGGTGGCCGCTGCGAGGCCTGTTCGGGTGACGGCACCATCAAGATCGAAATGAACTTCCTGCCCGACGTCTACGTCCCGTGCGAGGTGTGCCAGGGCGCCCGATACAACCGCGAGACCCTCGAGGTGCACTACAAGGGCAAGACGATCTCCGAGGTGCTGGACATGTCCATCGAGGACGCGGCGGAGTTCTTCGAACCGATCACCGGAATTCACCGCTACCTGAAGACCCTCGTCGACGTCGGGCTGGGTTACGTCCGGTTGGGGCAGCCGGCGCCGACATTGTCCGGCGGCGAGGCGCAGCGGGTGAAACTGGCTGCGGAACTGCAGAAGCGCTCGACCGGGCGGACCGTCTACATCCTCGACGAGCCCACCACCGGCCTGCATTTCGAGGACATCCGCAAACTGCTCAAGGTCATCAACGGCCTTGTGGACAAGGGCAATTCGGTGATCGTCATCGAGCACAACCTGGACGTCATCAAGACTTCGGACTGGATCGTCGACATGGGCCCCGAGGGCGGCGCGGGCGGCGGAACGGTTGTCGCCCAGGGCGCACCGGAGGACGTGGCGGCGATTCCGGCCAGCTACACCGGCAAGTTCCTCGGCGAGGTGCTCGGCCCACCGGCGCCCAAGCGCACGCCTCGGCGCCGGAAGGTCAGCGCCTAGCGCGCTTGCCCACGCGCCGTGTCAGGCGTTGTCCTGCTTGTTCATCGAGGCCCGGATCTGCTCGAGCTTCTCCGCGGCGGCGCGCTGCCGGGCCTCGTACTGCTCTTCGACGGTGCGGCCCTCCGGGGTCTCGGCGTCGAGCTCGGCGGCTCCCAACGCCGTGCCGTACCGGGTCTCGATCTTCTCCTGCACCGCTTCGAATGTCGGCACACCCGACGCGGTGTAGCCCGGGTCCGGATTGGGCACCGCCACCGGGACCACCGCCGGCAAAGCGGCGGCGACGTCCGCGGCCGGCTTGGGTTGCTCGGACCCGGCTTCGGGTTCGGGGCTGGCGGGTTCGTCGACCATGACAGTCACCGTACCCCCGTCGCCCCGGCGAGCAGTGCGGGCTAGCGCGCTGCGGGCCGCCGGAGCGGGGGCTGGTGGCCCTCGGCCGCGATGGTTTCGCCGGGCGAGCGTGGGACGGCGCCCGGCAGCGGCGCCCGTGGCACGCCGGGGGTTCCGAGTTGCCCGGCCAGCCAGGGCAATGCGGCGGCGAACGCGCGCGAGGCGAACGGCCAGTCGTGCCTACCGCTCCCGGGCACCACCGCGCAGTCGATGCCGTACGTGCTGCCGAGCGCGCACAGCGAGTTCGCCGCGGCGGTCTGATCACCGGGGTTGGGGGCGGTATCGCGTCCGCCGAAGCCGACCGCCGCGGCGTCGATGGTCACCGGTGTTCGATGTTGCGCCGGCGACGGGTTGCCGGAGATGGCGAACCACCCGGAGATACCTTGGTAGGGACCATGTCTGGTGATCGCGGTCGCCGGGTCGAACGCCGCGTACGCCGCGGTGTCACCACCGAACAGGCGCTGAATCGTCTGCGTCTTGGTTCCCGAGTTGGGGGCGAAGTCGCCGGCGATGTCCTCGAAGGCGCTGAACATGTCGGGGTGCATGGCGGCAAGGTCGACGGCGCAGGTGCCGCCCATCGACCAACCCACGACACCCCAGTTGCTCCGGTCCGCGCTGACGCCGAAGTTGGCGATCAGGTACGGCACCACGTCCTTGGTCAGGTGATCGGCGGAGTTGCCCCGGGGACCGTTGACGCATTCGGTGTCGTTGTTGAACGTGCCCCCGGCGTCGACGAAGACGAACACCGGGGCGTTGCCGCCGTGCGCGGCGGCGAACTTGTCGATGGTGGTGACGGCGTCGCCGGCGCGCAGCCAGTCGGCAGGGGTGTTGAACTCGCCGCCGATCATCATCACGGTCGGGAGTTTCGGCGGCGGGTTGGTGGCGAAGTAGGCCGGTGGCAGGTACACCAGCTCGCCGCGGTGTTTGAACTGCGACGCATCCGCCGGGATCGAAACTTTGACCACACTGCCCTTGGGCGGGACGGCGTGCCGCTCGACCATCTTCGCGACGGTGGCCCGATCGGTCTGGTCGGGCAGCGGGCCGGCGGTCAGCTGGTTCCACGCGGTCTGCACGGTGGGGAAGTAGCCGACCCACAGATTGAGCATCAGGGCCGAACACAACAGGCACAGCGGTACCGCCAACATCGACATGCCGCGCCGCCACCACCGTGCACCGCGCCAACCGACGACGGCCACCACTGCGGCGACGCCGGTCAGGAAGATCCACACCCACAGCTGCTGGGGGGCGATATCACCGGCCAGGCCGTTGGATTCGATGTTGTGGTGGATCAGCCACGCCAGCGCCACCCCGGCCAGCGCCGCCACCGGCAGCCAGAGCAGGCGCCAGCGCCGGGACCGCCACCCGACGGCGAACACCAGCACCACGGCCGTGGTGACCTGAACCAGCGTCGGCACCCAGCCATGCATCAGGGCGAAGTGCTGGCTGAAAGAGCCTGGTGAATCCGCCAGCACGGTGGTGGCGACAACCGTCGTCGGTAGTGGCACGCCCATATCGTGCCGACCCTAACTTGGTGTTCGCTGTGAACGGATCAGCGAGGCTTGGCCAACGGGAAGGGGAGGGTGTCGCGGATGCTGTGTCCGGTGATCAGCATGACGACGCGGTCGACGCCCATCCCGAGGCCGCCGGTCGGCGGCATCGCGTACTCCATGGCCTGCAGGAAGTCCTCGTCGAGTTCCATCGCCTCGGGGTCACCGCCGGCCGCCAGCAGTGACTGCTCCTGCAGGCGTCGGCGCTGTTCCACCGGATCGGTGAGTTCGCTGTAGGCGGTACCCAACTCGACACCCCAGGCCACCAGGTCCCAGCGCTCGGCGACGCCGGGCTTGCTGCGATGCGGCCGGGTCAGCGGGGACACCGAGGTCGGAAAGTCGGTGTAGAACGTCGGCGCCTCGGTGCGCTCCTCGACCAGCCGTTCGTAGAGTTCGAGCACCACCGCGCCGGCGTCCCAGTGCCGCAGGTAGGGGACCTTCGCGCCGTCGCACAGCTGGCGCAGCACCGGCAGTTCGGTCTCCGGGTCGACGTGTTCGCCCAACGCCTCGGAGACCGCGTCGTGGACGCTCTTGACCGTCCACCGGCCCGAGATGTCGACCGGCCTCAGCCCGCCGTCAGCGCCGGGGCGCATCACCACGGCCGCGCCGTTGGCGGCCACCGCGGCGTTCTGGATGATCTCCCGGCAGCCGTCGATCCAGACCAGATAGTCGGCGTGCGCCTGGTAGGCCTCGAGCAGGGTGAACTCCGGGTTGTGGCTGAAGTCAACGCCTTCGTTGCGGAACGCCCGGCCCAGCTCGAAGACCCGCTCGACACCCCCGACGCACAACCGCTTGAGGTACAGCTCCGGAGCGATCCGCAGATACAGGTCGAGGTCGTAGGCGTTGATGTGGGTCTTGAACGGCCGGGCGTTGGCCCCGCCGTGGATCTGCTGCAGGATCGGGGTCTCGACCTCGAGGAAACCCTTGGCGAACAACGTCTCCCGAATCGATCGCAGCACATTGCTGCGCGCGGCGATCAATTCCCGGGTCTCCGGATTGATGGCCAGGTCGACGTATCGGGCCCGGACCCGGGCTTCGGGGTCCTGCAACCCCTTGCGCTTGTCCGGCAACGGGCGCAGGCACTTGCCGAGCAGCCGCCAGTTCTGCACCAGCAGCGATCGGGTGCCGTTCTTGCTGTAGCCCATCTGCCCGGTCACCTCGACCAGGTCGCCGAGGTCCACCGCGGCGAAGTCGGCGGCCACCCCGTCGAGTTTGGCCGTGTCCAGAAGCAGTTGGACCTCGCCCGACCAGTCCCGCAGTTGGGCGAACAGCACGCCGCCGTAGTCGCGGGTGCGCAGGATCCGTCCGGCAACGCTCAGTGTGACGGTGTCGTCGGCGGCGAGGGCCTGCGCGACGGTGTGGGTGGGGGGACTGCCCACCGGGTAAGGGTCGGTGCCGTTGTCGCGCAACGCCTTCAGTTTCGACATCCGCACACGCACCTGGTCGGGCAGTCGCGATTCCTCGCCGGCGGGTGTCTCCGTCGCCAGGTCGCCGACGTCGGGTGCGCTGCCGTCGGCGTGCAGCAATCCCGACGCGGCGAGCCGGTGCGGAACCGCGGAGTAGTGGCCGGTGTGCTGTCTGCCACGCCGGGAGAACGGCAGCACTAGGAAGCCTTCGGCGATGACCGAGGCGACCCCGACCCGCGGGATCAACCGGGCATCCTCGTAGCAGGCGTACCGGGGCACCCACTGCGGCTGGTACTTCATGTTGGAGCGGTACAGCGTCTCCAACTGCCACCACCTCGAGAAGAACACCAGCAGCGCCCGCCACAGCCGCGCCACCGGACCGGCGCCGAGCTGGGCACCTTGTTCGAAGGCCGACCGGAACATCGCGAAGTTCAGCGAAATGCGGCTCACGCCAATGGTTTCCGCCTGCTGGGCCAGTTCGGAGACCATCAGTTCGATGGTTCCGTTGGGGGACTGCGGCGAGCGCCGCATCAGGTCCAGCGACAGGCCGTTGCTGCCCCAGGGCACCAGCGACAGCATGGCCACCACCTGATCGTCCCCGCCGTCGGGATCGTCGCCGCGGTGGACGGCCTCGACGAGCAGGCAGTCACCGTCGGCGCTGTCACCGAGCCGGCCGAGCGCCATCGAGAAGCCGCGCTCGGTCTCGGTGTCGCGCCAGGCGTCGGCCCGCTTGATCACCTCGGCCATCTCGTCGGCGGAGAACTCCCGGTGCCTGCGCATCCGCACCGAGAGCCCAGAGCGCCGGGCGCGGGTGACCGCCTGCCGCACGGCCCGCATGTCGGGACCGGACAGGTGGAAGCTGTCCGGGTAGAGGATCGCCTCGTCGCCGAGTTGCAGCGCGTTGAGGCCGGCTTCCCGGTAGGCCTGCGCCCCGGTCGAACTGGCCCCCATCACCCCCGGCGCCCAGCCGTAGACCTGACACAGTTCCAGCCAGGCGGCGATGGCCTGCTGCCACGCGCGGGGATCGCCCACCGGGTCACCACTGGCCAGACACACGCCGACCTCGACGCGGTAGGTCACCGCGGCCCGGCCGTTGGGGGCGAACACCACCGACTTGTCCCGGCGGGTTGCGAAATAGCCCAGCGAGTCGTTCTTGCCGTAGACCTCGAGCAGCCCGCGGATCGCCGACTCGTCCTCACCGGTCAGCGCGTTCTCGGCGCGCTGGGACTGGAACAGCACGACGGCCGCGATGATCAACGCCAGCGCGCCGAACAGGCCGAAGATCGCATTGAGGAATACGTGCGGCCTGCCCACGAACAGGTCGGGATCGGCGGTGGCGAACCCGCTGACCCGGTTGATCGCATAGGCCAGCCGGTATTCGGGTTCCAACGAGCCCGGGAACAGTTCCAACAGCCCCCAGGCCAGCAGGATGCCGATGACATTGCCTGCCACCAGCGTCGCAGCCGCCTTGAGCAGGGCGCCGCGGCGCACCTTGGCCCAGAACTCCTTGTAGGCCAGCAGCAGGATCACAGTTGCCGCGATGTGGAAGCTCAGGCCGAAGATCTCGCCGAAGGTCTGCAGCCGGGTCTCGTCACCCTCGACCAGGTAGCCGACGTTGAACCCGATGGCCAGCACCAGGTTGAGAATCAGCGCCCACCACGCCACCCGTTTGCGGGCGGCGAGCGCGCCCGCCAGCAGCGCCAGGACGGTGGCCCAGGCGAAGCTGGTGTCGGGGAAGTTGAACAGGTAGGCGTCGACGAACTCCCGGGGCACCTTGATCAGGTGACGCAGGAACGGCGACACACTCGAGATCAGCGACATGGTCGCGATGACGCCGATGATCCAACCGGCAGCCGTCGGAACCCAGTGGAACCTGGAGGTCGGCCGACGGACGGTCACGGTCATAGGCCGCCAGGATATTCCCTGTACCTGCGCGGCGGGCAGCAGACCTACCGGACGGGACCGGTGTACTTCTCGCCCGGGCCCTGCCCCGGTTCCTCCGGCGCAGCACTGGCTTCCCGGAAGGCGAGCTGCAGGCTCTTCAACCCGTCGCGCACCGGCCCGGCGTGGGGGCCGAGGTACTCCGCCGAGGCGGTCACCAGACCGGCCAGCGCGGTGATCAGCCGGCGGGCCTCGTCGAGGTCGCGGTGCTCGTCGGCGGCGGGGTCGGGGGCGGACAGCCCCAGCTTCTCGGCCGCGGCGCTCATCAGCATCACCGCCGCCCGGGTGATCACCTCGACGGCGGGAATATCGGCCAGTTCGCGGACTGGCGGTTCGGTTGCGGGCGACGATGCCGGGATATCCGTCATGCCTGCTAGACTGGCATGCACGACCGTCCCGGCGTACGCCAGGGACAGCAAGTGGAGTCCCACTCCCACCGTTGGCCACACCGGCTCAGCGGTCCGGTCACGGATACCTCAGGGTATCCGTTCTGCGGTTTCCGCAGGCGGCGCAAGCCGTGATCGGTCGGCATCGGGCCCTGCTTCATGCAGGGCCTTTTCGCTGATGGCGTGGTGTTTCCCAAGCTGAACCCGGGCAGTTCTCCGTGGCCGGTCTGTACGTGACCACGAACCAGGGAGGCCCCATCAGCACTGAGACCCGTGTCAACGAGCGCATCCGCGTACCTGAAGTCCGTCTGATCGGACCAGGTGGCGAACAGGTAGGCATCGTGCGCATCGAAGACGCCCTCCGCGTCGCCGCGGATGCCGATCTCGACCTCGTCGAAGTAGCCCCCGATGCCAGACCGCCGGTCTGCAAGATCATGGACTACGGCAAGTTCAAGTACGAGACGGCCCAGAAGGCGCGCGAGTCTCGCAAGAACCAGCAGCAGACCGTCGTCAAGGAACAGAAGCTGCGCCCGAAG
>JAGQTU010000056.1 GCA_020438865.1 Mycobacterium sp. | reverse complement strand
GGACTGCTCACCATCGTCGTCCTGGGAACCGGTGTCGTCGTCCTCGTCGTCATCGTCGTCCGACTCGTCGGCTTCCACCTCGACCACCTGGGGGGCGACGAACAGCGGCAGGTATCCGGGCTGCTCGACGGGGGTGGTTTCCAGGATCAGCCGTGATTCGGGTTCAGCCTGCGCGTCCTCGGCCTCGGCGGCGTCCTCGTCGGCCGAGTCATCGCCGCCGGCCAGCACATCGCGGACGCGGACCGCGTCGGTCCGGTCGACGCTCGACTGCGCGCTGCGGGTGCGCCCGTCGAGTTCGCTCAGCGCGTCCAGGACACGGCGGCTGGTGGTGCCGAGCACCCGCGCCAGCGAGTGCACCCTCAGCCGGTCGGGAAGGTCCTCCGGTGTAGCCGCGGACGCGTCCCATTCGGGCTGGTCCGGGGTTTCGGGCAGATCCTGGTTGAGGTCATCGTCGGCCACGTAGTCTCCTAGGGCCCCCGGGCGCGTCCTGTCGACGCGGCCACGCGAGGGCTTCCGCTATGCGCCCGGGTTACTTCCCCCGAGCTTGTGATGGTCTCGCTCCGAACCGCGCCGTGAGAACGTGTCCGGTGCCTGGCTGAATGACGGCTGTGACGGTCCGCGCCACACCGCACCGCGGTGGTCGCGCACGTCTAAGCCTTCATTCGGACGAACCCTTGGGGGCACATCCGGGACCAGTATCCCATATCGCGGGCCCGATTCGGACCGGCCGGCGCGGTTCGGGGTCAGCGACCGGGGAACCAGAGTCCGATCTCGCGTTCGGCCGACTCCGTCGAGTCCGAGCCGTGCACGAGGTTGAACTGGGTCTCCAAGCCGAAATCACCGCGGATGCTGCCCGGAACAGCCTTCTCGACCGGGTCGGTTCCGCCCGCGAGCTGCCGGAATGCGGCGACAGCGCGGGGGCCCTCCAAAATGGCCGCCACCACCGGACCGGAGGTGATGAATTCCAGCAGCGAGCCGAAGAACGGCTTGCCGTCGTGCTCGGCGTAGTGGGCTCGGGCCAGCTCATCGTCGACGTGCTTGAGTTCCAGGGCAGCGATGCGCAGGCCCTTGCGTTCGATCCGGCCGATGATCTCGCCGATCATGCGTCGCTCCACGCCGTCGGGCTTGATCAGCACAAGTGTCCGCTCGGTCATCTGGCGCCGTTCCTCCTCATTGCTTCGCGGTGCATCGTCACCGGCGCGGTCACGGCGCACAGCGTACCCGTCAGTCGGGCGGCGGTTGCTGGCCGGGCAGCAGGCCGCGGCGCTGCCGGCGCAGCACCTCGCCGCGCAGGTAGGCGATCAGCAGCCACACCGCGGCGAAGAGCACGCCGACGAATCCGACCGCGGGATAGACCAGGAAACCGGCGATCAGGATCAGTTGCACGCCGAGGTTCACCCAGATGGCCCACGGCCGGCCCTGGACACCGGCGAGCAGCATCAGCAGCACCGCGAAGCCGACCAGGTAGGCCGTCGACCACGCGGAGAGGCCGCCGCCCACCGACGAGACCACCGGCAGCGCCAGCAGCACGACGATCGCCTCCAGGATGAGGGTGCCGGCCATGACACCGCGAAAGCTCTTCCAGGGGTCCGGAGCCGCTGGGGCGGCGACATCGGGGTCCGGAGCCGCTGGGTCGGGCGTGTCGTCGCTCATTGCGGTTCCCTTCCGAAAAGCGTGCGGGCCACCCCGGCGGTGACCACCGACCCCGTGATGACGATGCCGGCTCCGGAGAAGCCGTCGGACTCCACCGCGGAGTCCTCGACGAGCGCAGTGGCGGTCTCGATGGCGTCGGGCAGCGTGTCAGCGCGCACCACCCGTTCCGGCCCGAAGACCTCCTCGGCGCGCAGCAGCAGCGTGTCGACGTCCAGCGCGCGGGGGGACCCGTTGCTGGTCACCACGAGCTGGCTGAAAACCGGCTCGAACGCCGTCAGCATCGTGGTGACGTCCTTATCGGCCATCACGCCGAGCACCCCGACCAGGAAGTGGAAGTCGAACTCGGTGGTCAGCGCGTCGGCGAGCGCGGCGGCGCCGGCGGGATTGTGGGCGGCGTCGATGAACACCGTCGGCGCGCTGCGCATCCGTTCCAGCCGCCCGGGGCTGGTCGCGGCGGCGAACCCGGCCCGCACCGCATCGATGTCGAGCTGGCGCTGCGCCCCGGCGCCGAAGAAGGCCTCGACCGCGGCGAGCGCCAGCGCCGCGTTCTGCGCCTGATGCTCGCCGTGCAGCGGCAGGAACACGTCGGAGTACACCCCGCCGAGGCCCTGCAACTCCAGCAGCTGGCCGCCGACGGCCACCTGCCGGCTCAGCACCGCGAACTCCGAGTCCGCCCGCGCCACCGCGGCGTCGGCCCGCACCGCCTGGGCCAGCAGCACCTCCATCGCCTCGGGTAGCTGACGCCCGATCACCGCGACGGTGTCGATCGGCACCAGCTCGCCGCGGGGCGCGCCGATGATGCCCGCCTTCTCGGCGGCGATCTCGGCGATCGTCTCGCCGAGGTACTCGGCGTGGTCGACGCCGATCGGGGTGATCACCGCGACCGCCGCGTCGACGACGTTGGTGGCGTCCCACCGCCCGCCCATCCCGACCTCGACGACCGCGATGTCCACCGGGGCATCGGCGAACGCCGCGAACGCCATGGCGGTGACGACCTCGAACTTGCTCATCGCCGGGCCGCCCTCGCCCTCGGACTTGGCGTCGATCATGTGGACGAACGGTTCGATCTCGCGGTAGGTCTCCACATAGCGGGCCGGGGTGATCGGCTGGCCGTCGATGGCGATCCGCTCGACCGCGGACTGCAGGTGCGGGCTGGTGGTGCGGCCGGTGCGCTGACCGAATGCGGTCAGCAGGGCGTCGATCATCCGCGCGACCGACGTCTTGCCGTTCGTGCCGGCGATGTGGATGCACGGATAGCTCAGCTGCGGGCTGCCCAGCAACTCCATGAGCGCGGCGATCCGCGCGGTGCTGGGCTCGAGTTTGGTCTCCGGCCAACGCTGGTCGAGCAGATGCTCGACCTGCAGCAGCGCGGCGACCTCGTCCGGCGTGGGGTCGGGAAGGGTCATGCCAGATCGGCCAGCCGTGCGGTGATCCGCTCGACCTCCTCGCCGGCCAGCTGCCTGCGGCCTCGAATCTTCTCGACGACGTCGGCGGGCGCCTTGGCCAGGAACGCCGCGTTGTCGAGTTTGGCTGCGGTGCCGGCCAATTCCTTCTGCGCGGCGCTCAGATCCTTCTCCAGTCGCCGCCGCTCGGCCGCCACGTCGACGGTTCCCGAGGTGTCGAGCTCGATGTTGACGGTGCCCGCGGACAGCCGGACCTCCACCTGTGCGCTGGCGCTGAAGTCGGTGGCCGGACTGGTCAGCCAGGCCAGCGCCGTCACCGCCGGGATGTGGTCGGCCAAGCCTGCCGGCTCGACTCCGGTGAGTCGGGCGGGCACCTTCTGCCGGTCGGCCAGGCCCTGGTCGCTGCGGAAGCGGCGGATCTCGGTAATCAGCTTCTGCAGATCGGCGATGCGTTGCGCGGCGGCACGATCCAGCGCCACACCGGAGGGTTCCGGCCAGTCGGCGATGACCACCGACTCGCAGCCGGTGAGCGCCTTCCACAGGGTCTCGGTGACGAACGGCATCACCGGATGCAGCAGCTTGAGCAGGGTGTCGAGCACCGCGGCCAGTACCGCGGTCGTGTGTGAAACCCCTTCGGCGAGCTGCACTTTGGCCAGCTCGAGGTACCAGTCGCAGAACTCGTCCCACGCGAAGTGGTACAGCGACTCGCAGGCCCGGCTGAACTCGTAGCCCTCGAAGGCCGAATCGAACTCGGCACGAACCTCTTCCAGCCGGCCCAGGATCCAGCGATCGGCGTCGGTCAGCGCCTCGGCGTCCGGTAGCGGCGCCGGGGCGGCGCCGTTCATCAACGCGAAGCGGGTGGCGTTGAAGAGCTTGGTGGCGAAGTTCCGCGACGCGCGGGCGTGGTCCTCGCCGATCGACAGGTCACCGCCGGGGCTGGCGCCACGGGCCAGGGTGAACCGCAGTGCGTCGGCGCCGAACAACTCCACCCAGTCGAGCGGATCGATGCCATTGCCGCGCGACTTGCTCATCTTGCGGCCGTGCTCGTCGCGAATCAGCCCGTGCAGGAACACGTTCTCGAACGGGACCTGCGGTCCGCGGTCGCCCCCGAGGGTGATCACGTCGTCGTCGGCGACGAAGGTTCCGAACATCACCATCCTGGCGACCCAGAAGAACAGGATGTCGTAACCGGTGACCAGAACGCTTGTCGGATAGAACTTTTCGATCTCGGGAGTGCGGTCGGGCCAGCCCATGGTGGAGAACGGCCACAGCGCCGAGGAGAACCAGGTGTCAAGGACGTCGGGGTCCTGTTCCCAGCCGGGCGGCGGTGTCTCGTCGGGGCCGACGCAGACCTTCTCGCCGTCGGGCCCGTGCCAGATCGGGATCCGGTGGCCCCACCACAGCTGGCGCGAGATGCACCAGTCGTGCATGTCGTCGACCCAGCCGAACCAGCGCGGCTCCAGGCTCTTCGGATGGATGACGATGTCGCCGTCGCGCACCGCGTCGCCGGCGGCCTTGGCCATCGTTTCGACGTTGACCCACCACTGCAGGCTCAGCCGCGGCTCGATCGGCTCGCCGCTACGCTCGGAATGGCCGACGCTGTGCAGGTAGGGCCGCTTCTCGGCGACGATGCGGCCCTGCTCGGCCAGCGCCTCGCGCACCTTCACCCGGGCCTCGAACCGGTCCATGCCGTCGAATTGCGTTCCGGTGTCGGCGATCCGGCCCCGTTCATCCATCATCGATGGCATCGCCAGGTTGTGCCGCATGCCGATCTCGAAGTCGTTGGGGTCGTGCGCCGGGGTGACTTTCACCGCGCCGGTGCCGAATTCGGGGTCGACGTGCTCGTCGGCGACGATGACGATCTCCCGATCGACGAAGGGATGGGGCACGGTGCGTCCCACCAGGTCCCGGTAGCGCTCATCGTCGGGGTGCACCGCGATCGCGGTGTCGCCAAGCATCGTCTCCACCCGGGTGGTGGCCACCACGATGTGCGGCTCGGAGTCGTCGAGCGAGCCGTACCGGAAGGACACCAGCTCGCCCTCGACATCGGCGTACTTGACCTCCAGATCGGAGATCGCGGTCTGCAGCACCGGTGACCAGTTGACCAGCCGCTCGGCCTGGTAGATCAGGCCGGCGTCGTAGAGACGTTTGAAGATGGTGCGCACCGCCCGGGACAGGCCCTCGTCCATGGTGAACCGGTCGCGGCTCCAGTCCACGCCGTCGCCGAGGCGGCGCATCTGCCCGCCGATGGTCCCACCGGATTCGTGTTTCCAGTCCCAGACCTTCTCGACGAACAACTCGCGGCCGAAGTCCTCCTTGGTCTTGCCGTCTACGGCGAGTTGCTTCTCCACCACACTCTGAGTGGCGATGCCGGCATGGTCCATTCCCGGCAGCCACAGCACCTCATAGCCCTGCATGCGCTTGCGCCGGGTCAGCGCATCCATCAGCGTGTGGTCCAGCGCGTGGCCCATGTGCAGGCTGCCGGTCACATTGGGTGGCGGCAACACGATCGAGTACGGCGGCTTGGTGCTGGATGCGTCGGCGGCGAAATAACCGGCATCGACCCACCCCTGATAGAGCTCGGTCTCTACCGAACCCGGGTCCCACGACTTGGGGAGGGCCTCGGCGCGGGAGTCAGGGGTGGTAGTCACCCGTCAATTCTAGGAACGGGTGCGCGGCGGTGATCGGCCGACCTGTACGCCGGCCCGACTACTACTGCTTTCCGCCCAGGAGCCCGCCCAGGATGTTGCCGATGGCGCCGCCCTGCTGGCCGCCGAGCACGCTGCCCAGGATGCTGCCGAGCGGGTTGTTCCCGCCGCCGCCACCACCGGTGGCGCCGCCGAGGATGCTGCCCAGCACGTCACCGAGTCCACCGCCGGAACCGGCCGCCTGGGTGGACGCGCCGGCCTGGTTCCCGGCGAACTGCTTGCCGATGTAGGCCAGCACGATCGGGGCCAGGATCGGCAGCAGCCGCTTGATCAGGTCACCGCCGCCGGCGCCCGTTCCGGCCAGCGCCGAGGCGACCTGGTTGGTGTCGTTGCCGCCGAAGATGCGGGCGACGAACTGCTCGCCCTGGCCGGTGTCGACGTCGTCGACGTTCACCCCACCGTCGATCAGACCGGAGGCGCCCTCGGCGGCGATGGCCGACTCGAGCTTGCTGGAATCGATGTCCTCGGCGACGACGTTGTGCTGGATGCTGCCGAGCAGGGTGGGCACCAGGGTCTGGATGGCCTGGTTCACCTCGCCCTGATCGGCGCCGAGCTTGCTGGCGATATCCGCCACCGGGATCTGGTTGTAGAGGTCTTCGAGACCGGCCATGGGAATGCTCCACCTTCGCTGCTGGATGTTGCGGCAATCGGAGCCGAGACTAGTCGAGCCGGAGCCCTCCTGGAGTATTTACGCTCACAGAAGAACTCAGTGCAGCCGGGTGGTTTCCAGCTCGATTCCGGCGGCCGGGAACCGGGCCAGCAATGCGTCACCCATCGCCGCGGCGGGGGTCAGTACACCGTTCAGATCGGACAGTTTGTCGCGGTCGAGCGCCAACGCCAGCCCGCACTCCCCGAGCATCACCGAGGTGGCCTTGTAGCCCGGATCCCCCTGCTGGGACATGGTGGCGACGTAGCGCGCACCGCCGGTGGTAGTGGTGTAGGTCTCCGCGCGGTAGTAGCCGCTCTCCCGGGCCTGCTCGCTGGGTCCGGTACCGGGCTTGGGTACGACGCGCTCGACGAGGCGGCGTGGCAGCAGCCGAAAGAACCTGCTGCCCAGCGCAACTGCGCCGTTGTTCGCAGCCGACGCCACCGCCGACAGCACCGGGGCGAAAACCGACGAGCCGACACTCAGGTGTTCGGCGTACCGAAACCGCCTGCCGTAGGCATAGCCCAGCAGGGCGTTGCTGCGTCGCACGATGCGAGTGTTGTACAGCGCCATGCCGAAGCCGGTGGTCCACACCCCGGCCAGTTCGGGGGCGATGTCGCGGCCGCGCCGCCACGGCAGGTCGGGCTGCGGCCCGAGTTCCGGTTCGGCGGCGCGGTCCTGGGTCAGGGTGTACGGGTCCTCGAAGAGGCGGCGGGTGTTGGGATCGCTGGACGCCGCCCGGAAGACCTCGACCATCGAGGCCGCGGTCCCGCCGGACACGCCGCCCTTGAGGCCGCGCAGTACCCAGTTGGTGTCGCCGAGTTCGCCGGTGCCGTCCTGCTGGGCTCGCCGGTAGAGCGCGAAGACGCTCATATCGGAGGGGATGGAGTCGAATCCGCACGCGTGCACGATGCGGGCGCCGGTGTCGACGGCCTCCTTGTGGTAGTCGTCGATGCTCTGCCGCACGAACATCGCCTCCCCGGTGAGGTCGGCGTAGTCGGTGCCCGCCGCCGCGCAGGCCGCCACCAGTGGCAGGCCGTATCGGCTGTAGGGACCGACCGTGGTGATGACCACCCGGGTCCGTGCCGCCATGTCGTTGAGCGACGACGGGGATGCGGCGTCGGCGGTCAGGATCGGCCAGGACTGCGCGGATTCGCCGAGAGTCTCGCGCACGGTAAGCAGCTTTTCCGGTGAGCGCCCGGCCAGCGCGATGCGGGTGCCGCCGCCGGCCTTGGCCAGGTACTCGGCAGTCAACCTGCCGACAAACCCGGTGGCGCCGTACAGGACGATGTCGAATTCGCGCTGCGCTGCCGTCATAGCCGCCAACCTACCGGGGTCCGACCTCACCCGAAAAATTCGCGCAGCGCGGTGGCTGTCTCCTCAGGCAGTTCCTCGGCCAGGTAGTGGCCGCCGTCCAGCGCCCGGCCGCTGACCCGGCCCGCGCACTGCGCCTGCCACAACGCCAGCGGGTCGAAAAGGGCCTCGACCACGCCGCGCCCGCCCCACAAGACCAGGGTGTCGCAGCCGATCTTGTCCCCCGCCGCGCGGGAGGCGCGGTCGTGCCCGAGATCGATGGTGGCCGCCGCGCGGTAGTCCTCGCACATCGCGTGGACGGCGGCCGAGTCATCGAAGCACCGCTCGTAGGACGCCAGGGCTTCCGGCTCGATGTGGGCCAGCCCACCGGCACCCCAACCGCCGAGCGTCCAGTGCAGATAGAAGAGCCGGTCACCACCGATCATCGTCTCGGGCAGCGGGCTGGGCTGGATCAGATGGAACCAGTGGTAGTAGAAGGTCGCGAACCGCATGTCGGTGGCCTCGTACATGTCCAGGGTCGGCGCGATGTCCAGGACCGCCAACCGGGTGACCGCGGCGGGATGGTCGAGGGCCAGCCGGTGCGCTACCCGTCCACCGCGGTCGTGGCCGCAGACGGCATAGCGCTCGTGGCCCAGCGCCGCCATCAGGTCGGCGATATCGGTGGCCATCGCCCGCTTGGCGTAGGTGACGTGTGCGGGGTCCCCGGGCGGCTTGCCGGAGTCGCCGTAGCCGCGCAGGTCGGGCAGCACCAGCCGGAAGTGCGGCGCCAACTGGCGCGCCACCCGCTGCCACATCACATGGTTCTGCGGAAAGCCGTGCAGCAGCACCAGGGGCGGGGCATCGGCGCGGCCGCCGATCCGGGCATGGATCGGGACGTCCCCGGCTCGATGGTCGACGGCGGAGAACCCGGCGAACCAGTCGGACTTATCGGTCATGGGTCCCTCCCCCGTCGCTGGCACCGACGATATCGTCGAGTGGTGGCCGAGATCGTCGTCATCGGTGCCGGCATCGCCGGCTTGGCGACCGCCGGGGCCCTGCAGCGGCGCGGCCATACCGTCACCGTGATCGAGGAACGCACCGACACCGGTTCGGGCGCCGGGATCAGCATCTGGCCCAACGCCCTGGCGGCGCTGGACGTCCTCGGCCTCGGTGATCGGGTCCGGGCCGCCGGTGGCCGGGTAACCGGCGGGGCGATCCGCTGGCGCGACGGCGGATGGCTGCGCCGGCCGTCGCCGGAGCGGATCGTCAGCGCGCTCGGCGAGCCGTTGGTGGTGATCCAGCGGGTCGCGCTGCGCGACATCCTGGCCGGCGCCCTGGAGCCCGGCACCGTCGTCGGTGGGGTCGCCGCCCGGTCGGTGCAGGTCGATGGGGCGCGGGCACGGGTGGAGTTGTCGGACTCGACGATCCGCGACTCGGACGCGGTGATCGGCGCCGACGGCACGCATTCGGTGGTGTCCCGTCACCTCAACGGCGCGCTGACCCACCGGTACGCCGGGTACACGGCCTGGCGGGGTGTCGCCGCGATGGCCGTGGCCGACGAGGTGGCGGGCGAGACAATCGGGCCGGGCGTGGAGGTGGGGCATGTGCCGATGGGCGCCGACCGGACTTATTGGTTCGCCACCGAACGGGTCGCCGAGGGCCGGCGGGCACAGCAGGGGGAACTGGCCTACCTGCGTGACAAGTTCGCAGGTTGGGCTGATCCGGTGCCGGCGATGCTGGCTGCCACCGACCCGGCCTGCGTACTGCGCAACGATCTCTACGACCGCGGCCCGGCCCGCCGATGGGCGGACGGGCCCGTCGTGCTCGTCGGTGACGCCGCCCATCCGATGCGGCCACACCTGGGCCAGGGCGGCTGTCAGGCGCTCGAGGATGCCGCGGTGCTGGCCGCGATGGTCGACCTCCGCCCCGACTTGCCCGCGGCCTTCACGGCGTTCGAGTCGTTTCGTCGGCGTCGGGTGACCGGGGTGGTACGCGAGTCGCGGACCCTCGGTCGGCTGGTCAATCTGCGTCCGGCGGCCCTCAGCGCCATGGTCAGCCGGGCGAGCGTGCTGATGCCGGAGGCGCTGGTGACCCGGCACCTGGCCACGATCGCCGCGAGCACGGCATTCCGGCTGCCCACCCGCGACGAAACCCGGACGGCCTGAGCCGTCCGGGCGTCGTAAGCGCGGGTGTCAGCGGCCGCCGAGGGCGCCGGTGAGGTTCTGGCAGATCTTGCCGAAGTCGATCAGTCCGAGCGGGCCGCGGCCGAAGTTCCCGCACACGGACTGAACCGGGGCGGCGGTGGTGGTGTACGACACCGGAATGGTGGTGCTCGAGGTCGGGGTCAGGCCGGGCACGGCGGGGGTACCGGCCAGCTTGCCGCAGGTCGGCCAGGCACCCAGGCCCTGCTTGGCGACGACGTTCTCCGCCACCCGGATCTGCTCCGCACGCGAGGCGGTGTGCGGCGACCCGACGCCGCCGTTGGCGGTCCAGGTCGCCGGCTTGAACTGCAGGCCGCCGTAGAAGCCGTTACCGGTGTTGGCCGCCCAGTTGCCGCCGGACTCGCACTTGGCGACGGCATCCCAGTTGAGGCCGCTGTCCGCCGATGCCGTCCCACTGCCCAGCGCGAATGCGGCGAGGGCGAGCCCGAGGGCGAAGGTGATGAGGGTGGCGATCTTGCGGATGGCGTTCACTGGATTCCCTTTCCCGACGTAAGGGCCGCACACCGTGCGGTTGTGATGTGAATCGCAACCCCTGAGGCAGGCGTTACAGCCGGGTCAATTGATTTCTCTGAGAAAGCTGTGAGAACAGGGGCTCCAGATACAGAGGCGGCGCCGGATCCACTGATCCGGCGCCACTCCTGAGGCTTGCTGCGTCTAGCCGCGACGGCCGCAGACCGGCCAGGCGCCGATACCCTGCGTGCGCAGGACATTCTCGGCAACCCGGATCTGC
Source organism: Mycobacterium sp. (assembly GCA_020438865.1). Taxonomy (GTDB): domain Bacteria; phylum Actinomycetota; class Actinomycetes; order Mycobacteriales; family Mycobacteriaceae; genus Mycobacterium. The sequence continues at coordinate 16,656 of JAGQTU010000056.1, read as the reverse complement.
TCCGCGCGCGAGGCCTGGTGCGGCGAGCCGCTGCCGCCGTTGGCGCGCCAGGTGCTCATGCTGAACTGCAGGCCGCCGTAGTAGCCGTTACCGGTCGCGATCGACCAGTTGCCGCCGGACTCGCACTGGGCAACGGCGTCCCAGTTCACGCCGCTGTCGGCCTGGGCGGTGCCGGCCAGGGCCAGCGGCGCCGCAACGAGGGTGCCGCCGACGATGGCGGTACCGAGCGTCTTGCGGAGGTTCTGCAAAATCTTTCCTTTCGCCGAGCATGTGCCGGGACACCCGGATGGCTGATACCAGGCGGTGTCGTCGGGTCGCGCCGTCTCGGTCGGGCACGACGGCGGTGGCCGGTGCGGGCAATCGGGGTTGAGGCCAACCGACGCCCAGCGGCCTTCCGGCCTGCGGCCCCCGCACTCACACGCAGGGTTTGCGAATCTGTAGTTATTTGCTCCCGAAACGGGATCGGATAGGACCGTACGGAGCGAATTAGGCGAAGTCACATCACGACACGCCAATCTCGTTTTGATAACAACGTGATCACGAACGGACGCTGTGAATAGTCTGCGCAGGTCAAGACGGCGTGTCGCGAGCGGCCCCAATACTGACGGAAACGTCAGTTTTGTGACCTAAATCACGGTGCTTTTGGGGCTTGGATCACAGCAGATCGCGATCGTCTCGGCGGCCTGCGGCCCGGTTCGGCCACCACCGCCCCCGCGCCGGCGGCGTCCCCCGCTCGCTCACGAATCGAACCGATCCGACGCGGCGGATGGCAAGAATGACGCTGTGCCACAATAACTTTCGTAGCGCACTTCGGCGGAATCGCGGTTCGACTCCGGCGGCTGGCAGCGACTCAGCGTGAACCCGGTGCCGCCGGGTTCACGACCGCGCGGTGGACCCGGGCACCGCGCGGAACGGCCGCGGGCGGGGGTATCGGGTAGCCATTGCGCTGACGGCGATGTTGCGTCACGACCCTAGCCGGCGCCCCGATCGAGCACCCCCGGTGCCCTCACCCACCCAAGCCCACTCGCGGATCTCACCGACGGCCCGAAGTCCCTTGTGCGCGAGGCGTGTTCGTGATCTGCCCGTGACCCGGCGCCGCGGAATCGACGGAAGGCGAATTCACTCGGAGAAAATCAGCCGAATTGAGGCAATTTGCGACGAATCACGGCGTCATTTGCTGCGCCAGATCGGCGGCGGAGTTCACGTTCGTCAATGCCCGGGTGGGCGGCAACACCACGCGTTGCGTCAGCACCGTGTCGGTCAGCGAGTGCATGCTGCGCTCCCCCGCGGCCACCAGCGCATTGATGCGCTCGGCGAGCCGGGTGCGGTAGATGCCCGCCAGGTAGTGATCGCGGCCATCCCACGGCAGGACGATGTCGATGTCGGCGTTGTCGTAGGCCACCAGTTCGTCGATGACGTCCACCGACAGATACGGCATGTCGACCGCGCTGACGAAGGCGCGATCCAGGCCAGCCTGGGCCGCCGCAAGCAGTCCGCGGCCGGTGGCCAGCAGCGGTCCCACACCGCGGATGTCGTCGCGCAGCACTTCGGCCTGCAGGGCCGGCAGCGGCTGACCGGGCGCGGCGACGACGAAGACCGGGCGGCAGCGCCCGCGCAACACCTCGACGGTGTGTTCCACCATGGTGGTGGCCCCGTCGGGGTGCGGCATGGTGGCCTTGTCGCGGCCCATTCGGCGGGACGCGCCGCCGGCCAGCACGACGGCGGCCAGCGCGACGGTGGAACTCACAACCGGACCGGTCTAGTCCACGGTCCAGGTGTCGCGGCCCCGCAGCAGCGACTGCAGTACGTGCAGGCCGTACGGGGTGGCATCGCGGGCGGCGGTCACCTGCTCGCGCGCGGCGTCGTCGTAGGTGGGCCTGCTGACCTGCCGGAAGATGCCCATGACGGTGTGCTCGAGGTTCTGATCGCTCAGCCGCGACAGCGCGAAGGCGTAGGCCGGGTCTTCGATCGTCGCATCGTGCAGCACGATCTCGCTGGCCGACACGTCGGCGGTCTTGGCCACCTCCAGCCCGAAACCGGACTTGACCAGGCAGTACTCACCGTCGTTGCCGAAGATGACCGGCTCGCCCTGCTGGACGTTGATCACCCGCTCCTCGGCGCCCTCCTTGCGCAGCACGTCGAAGGAACCGTCGTTGAAGATCGGGCAGTCCTGCAGAATCTCGACGATCGCCGCGCCCCGGTGCTCGGCGGCGGCACGCAGCACCTCCGAGAGCCCCTTGCGGTCGGAGTCCAAGGCGCGGCCGACGAAGGTCGCCTCGGCGCCCAGCGCCAGCGACACCGGGTTGAACGGGTGGTCGAGCGAGCCCATCGGGGTGGACTTGGTGACCTTGCCGACCTCCGAGGTTGGCGAGTACTGACCCTTGGTCAGTCCGTAGATCCGGTTGTTGAAAAGCAGGATCGTCAGGTTCACGTTGCGGCGCAGCGCGTGGATCAGGTGGTTGCCGCCGATGGACAGCGCGTCGCCGTCTCCGGTGACCACCCAGACCGACAGATCAGGGCGGGCCAGCGCCAGGCCGGTGGCGACGGTGGGGGCCCGGCCGTGGATCGAGTGGAAGCCGTAGGTCTCCAGGTAGTACGGAAACCGGCTCGAGCAGCCGATGCCGCTGACGAACGCGATGTTCTCCCGGCGCAGTCCCAGCTCCGGCAGGAAGTTGCGGATGGTGTTGAGGATGACGTAGTCACCGCAGCCCGGGCACCAGCGGACTTCCTGGTCACTGGTGAAGTCCCTGGCCTTCTGCGGCTCCGCTGCGGTGGGCACCCCGGCGGTCTTCGACACCCCGGGTGTCAGTCCGAGGTCCGTCCCCATCAGGTCAGTCATGCACTCGCTCCCGCAGTCGCCGCCGCCAGTCTGGCGAACTTCGCCTTGTCGCGTTCTTTCTCACCCAGTATGCCGTCGAGGGCGTCATCGATGATGGTTTCCATCTCGTCGGCGCGGAAAGCCATGCCCGCCACCTTGCTCACCGACTGCACGTCCACCAGGTACTTGCCCCGCAGCAGCAAAGCCAGCTGGCCCAGGTTCATCTCCGGCACCACCACCTTCGGGTAGCGCTGCAGCACCTCGCCGAGGTTGGCCGGGAATGGATTGAGGTAGCGCAGCTGGGCGTGCGCGATCTTGACGCCCCGCCGTCGCGCCCGGCGGCAGGCCTCGCCGATGGGTCCGTACGAACTGCCCCAGCCGAGCAGCAACAACTCGGCGTCGCCGGTGGGATCGTCGACATCGAGGTCAGGCACCTCGATGCCATCGATCTTGGCCTGCCGCAACCGAACCATGAGGTCGTGGTTGGGACCGTGGTAGGAGATCTCGCCGGTGCCGTCGGCTTTCTCCAGCCCCCCGATGCGGTGCTCCAGGCCCGGTGTACCCGGGATGGCGAACTGACGGGCCAGCGTCTCCGGGTCACGAGCGTAGGGCGCGAATTCCTCCCCGGCCTTGGCGAAGTTGGTCGCGATCGGCTCGAGTTCGCGGACCTCGGGGATGCGCCAGGGCTCGGAGCCGTTGGCGATCGCACCGTCGGAGAGCAGGATCACCGGGGTGCGGTAGGTCAGTGCGATGCGCGCGGCCTCAATGGCCACATCGAAGCAGTCCGAGGGCGAGGACGCGGCCAGTACGGCCACGGGGGATTCGCCGTTGCGGCCGAACATCGCCTGCAGCAGGTCGGCCTGCTCGGTCTTGGTGGGCAGCCCGGTCGACGGACCGCCGCGCTGGACGTCGACGATCAGCAGCGGCAGCTCGGTCATCACGGCCAGCCCGATGGCCTCGGACTTCAGCGACACGCCGGGCCCGGACGTGCTGGTCACGCCGAGCGCGCCCCCGTAGGAGGCACCGATCGCGGCGCCGATGCCGGCGATCTCGTCCTCGGCCTGAAAAGTCAGGACGTTGAAGTTCTTGTGCCGGGAAAGCTCGTGCAGGATGTCCGAGGCCGGGGTGATCGGGTAGCTGCCGAGGATCACCTGAATGCCGGCGAGCTGCCCGGCGGCGATGATGCCGTAGGCCAGCGCGGTGTTCCCGGAGATCTGCCGGTACTCGCCCGGGGCGAGCTTGGCCGGCGCGACCTCGTAGGTGGTGCCGAACGCCTCGGTGGTCTCCCCGTAGTTCCAGCCCGCCTTAAGCGCCAGCACGTTCGCCTCAGCGATATCGGGCTTGCGGGCGAACTTCTCCCGGATGAACGTCTCGCTGGCCTCGATCGGCCGGCCGTACATCCATGAAAGCAGGCCGAGGGCGAACATGTTCTTGGCCCGCTGGCCGTCTTTCTTCGACGCGCCGATCGCCTCGACCGCGCCAAGCGTCAGCGTCGTCATGGCGACCGCGTGCACGACGTGTTCGGCGAGGCTGCCGTCCTCGAGTGGGTTGGTCTCGTAGCCGACCTTGCCGAGGTTGCGCTTGGTGAACTCGTCGGAGTTGGCGATCACCAGACCGCCGCGCGGCAGGTCGTCGATATTGGCCTTGAGGGCGGCCGGGTTCATCGCCACCAGGACGTCGGGGCGGTCTCCGGCGGTGAGGATGTCGTAGTCGGCGATCTGGATCTGGAACGACGAAACCCCGGGCAGTGTGCCCTGGGGCGCACGGATTTCGGCCGGGTAGTTCGGTTGTGTCGCAAGGTCATTGCCGAACAGAGCGGCCTCCGAGGTGAACCGGTCACCGGTCAGCTGCATCCCGTCGCCGGAGTCGCCGGCGAACCGGATGACGACCTTCTCGAGTTTCTCGCGGTTTGCGGCAGCTCCGTTGCCGTTCGGCCCCACGTGCACGCCTTTCGTTGGTTCGCTCCGGAGCGGATTCCGCGTCGCTGTCCTCTAGCGCGCTACCGGAATTCACACAAGCGCCGGGTTGCTGTCACTCGTGGTACCGATTATGGCACTTTCTAAGGCAAGCCATGCCGAGGTGTGGCACTGACACGCCGCGACGGGGGCGAACAAACCGCAGCTCACAGCGTTGACCGGCGGGGCGATGGGACATCAGTGTGTCGTTCGTCACTTTTGGAGAACGTCATTTCTAAGATTCGAAAGTTACCGGCGAGTAGCCCGTCGCGGGCTCACGCCGGGCCCACCGAGCCCACCCGGCGGCGCCGATCGAGTTCGCGGGCGACCAGTTCGCTGGCAACTGCGGCGGACCGCCCCGGGGCGGTGCCCACGGCGCGGTTCGCGACGTAGGCCGTGGTGAACATGTCGCCCGCGCCGGTGGTCTGCACTCCCTCCACCCGCCAGGCCGCCGGCACCCGCACGACGGTGCCCTCGGTGTAGATGTCACAACCTTCCGACCCGTAGGTGACCAGGATCTCCGGGACGCCGAGGCGGGCGGCGGTCGAGGCGGTGAACTCGCCGTCGGCCACGATGACGGCCTCATCCTCGGCCAGCTTGAGGATACTGAGGTGCCGCAGGAGTTCCGGCGGGTAGTACCGGTCGACTATCAGCGGGCCGGTCCGGTCGGCGCGGACCAGGCCCTGCCCGTCGTAGGCGAGCCGGTGTCCCCGGTCGGCGAGCAGGGCCAGGGTGGCGGCGGGAAAGTCGGTCCGCAGCGGCGCCAGGTGCACCCAGGTGGTGCTCGGGTCGGCGGCCGCGATCTCAGCCGGGCCCCACACCGGACCGATCGCATCGACCGAGATCCTGCGATGATCGAGGTCGTCGTAGTCGAGGCGGAATGCGCTCGTGCGATCGGCGGGCAGGATCTCGACCAGCGATCCGAACCGCTCGAGCAGCGGCTCGAACAAGGCGTGGTCTCGCTGCGCGGCCAGGGCGACGATGCGGCCCTCGACGCCCGCCGCCGACAGGGCGACCCCGCAGAATGCCGCGCACCCGCCGGGACTGGTGGGTGCCCCATTGATCACGTCGAGAGCCAGGTTGCCCAGCACCGTCACACCCGGGACGAGCTTGCCGGGCTGTCGCCGCACCGATCGGTCTCCTGATTCAGCTGTGGTCGCCCACCGTCAGACGTTGCCGCGAAATGCTAGTCCCGGGCCGGCCACGCCGGCGGTCAGGCACCATGACAGTCATGCCCGACGCCTTCCCCGACGCGCACTGGGGACGAGAAGACCTCAGTCCCCTCTTCCGGCCCGTCTACGCTCTCGCCAGTTCGGCGCTTGGTTCGCGGTTCATCAGGCTGCTGGTGCCACTGGATCAGCGGGTCATGCGGGCGACCAAGGGTAAGTACTCGATGTTCGGCCCGACCTCGCTGCCCGAGTTGCTGCTGACGACCACCGGCCGTAAGTCGGGCCTGCAGCGCACGTCGGCGCTGAGCTATCTGCGCGACGGTGACCGGCTTCTGGTCCTCGGCAGCAACTTCGGGCAGCGGCATCACCCCGGCTGGTCGTCGAACCTGATCGCCGAACCAGAGGCCACCGTCGCACTCGGCGGGGCTGAGATACCGGTGACGGCCACGCTGCTGACCGACGCCGAGCGTGAGCGCGGCCTGCAGCGGTTTCTGGCCTACCCGATGTACCAGTCCTATCGGACCCGCACCGACCGCGAACTCCGGGTGTTCGCCCTGTCACGGCGCTGAGGCGTCAGCCCCGCCCGTCGAGTGTGCGATGTCATCCGCGACACGTCGCGGCGAGCGGATGACATCGCACACTCGCGACCCATCACAGGATGTACAGCATCTCCTGGTAGGTCGGCAGCGGCCAGAGGTCGTCGGCGACAACGTTTTCCAGCGCATCGGCCGCCTCCCGCACCGCCGCCATCGCCGGCAGCAACGAGTCGCGGGCGTACAGCGCTTCCTCGAAGCTGCCCTCGACATGGCCGGTCAACGCGTCCTTGAGCCCGCCGAGCGCACCGGTCAGCGCGGTGATCGGCGCCGAAACCGCTTGCAGCAGCCTGGTATCCGCGTCGACACCGGCCGCCTTCAGCGTGGCCACGTTCTGCGCCAGCTCGGTCTGATAGCGGATGGCCGCAGGCAGGATCACCGTGGTGCCCAGTTCCAGCGCGAGCTTGGCCTCCACCGCGATGGTCAACGCGTACTGCTCAAGGCGCACCTCGTAGCGGCTGTGCAGTTCGCGTTCGTTGAACACGCCGTACTTCTCGAACAGCGCGACGGTATCCGGCTTGATCAGTTCGGGCAGCGCGTCGGGCGTGGTCTTCAGGTTCGGTAGGCCCCGCTCGGCGGCCTCGATCTGCCAGTTCTCCGAGTAGCCGTCGCCGTTGAACACCACCGCTCCGTGCTCGGTGATGATGTCGGTCAGCAGCGTCTGCACCGCTGAGTCGAAGTCCTCCCCGGCACCGACGGCCGTCTCGAGCACGCTGGCGATGTAGTCGAACGAGTCGGCCATGATCGTGTTGATGATGATCATCGGCACCGCCACCGTCTGACCCGAGCCCGGCGCGCGGAACTCGAAGCGGTTGCCGGTGAACGCGAACGGGCTGGTGCGGTTGCGGTCGCCCGGGTCGGTGGGCAGCGTCGGCAGGGTGTCGACGCCGATGTGCATGACGCCCTTGCCCTTTGACGACGTGGCCGCCCCCTTGGCGATCTGCTCGAACACGTCGGCCAGCTGCTCGCCGAGGAAGATCGAGATGATGGCAGGCGGCGCCTCGTTGGCGCCGAGCCGGTGATCGTTGGTGGCCGAGGCCACCGAGACCCGCAGCAGCCCGCCGAACTTGTGCACCGCGCGGATGATCGCCGCGCAGAACACCAGGAACTGGGCATTCTCGTGTGGGGTGTCACCGGGCACCAGCAGGCTGCCGAACTGCGAGTTGCCCACCGAGAAGTTGACGTGCTTGCCCGATCCGTTGACCCCGGCGAACGGCTTCTCGTGGAACAGGCATTCCATGCCGTGCTTCTTGGCGATCGTCTTGAACACCGTCATCAGCAGTTGCTGGTGGTCGGAGGCGATGTTGGCCCGCTCGAACATCGGGGCGATCTCGAACTGACCGGGCGCGACCTCGTTGTGCCGGGTCTTGGCCGGGATACCGAGCTTGAACAGCTCTCGCTCGGTATCCATCATGAAGCCCAGCACCCGCTCGGGCACCGCACCGAAGTAGTGGTCGTCGAACTCCTGGCCCTTGGGCGGCTTGGCGCCGAACAGGGTGCGCCCGGCGTTGATCAGGTCCGGGCGGGCCAGGAAGAAGTGCCGGTCGACGAGGAAGTACTCCTGCTCCGGACCGCAGAACGAGACGACGTGCTCGAAGTCGGAGTGGCCGAACAGCTTCAGAATCCGCTCGGCATGGGTGCCCATGGCCTGCTGACTGCGCAGCAGCGGCGCCTTGTAGTCCAGCGCCTCACCGGTCATCGACACGAACACCGTCGGGATGCACAGCGTGTTGCCGTTCGGGTTCTCCAGGATGTAGGCCGGGCTGGTGACATCCCAGCCGGTGTAGCCGCGCGCCTCGAAGGTGCTGCGCAGCCCGCCGGAGGGGAAGCTGGAGGCGTCCGGCTCGCCCTGGATCAGGGTCTTGCCGGCGAACTCGGCCAGCGTCTGGCCGTCGGAGATGGGCTCCAGGAAGCTGTCGTGCTTCTCCGCGGTCAGCCCGGTCATCGGGTAGAAGACGTGCGCGTAGTGGGTGGCGCCCTTCTCCAGCGCCCAGTCCTTCATCGCGGCGGCGACGGCGTCGGCGATCGACGGGTCGAGCTTCTCGCCCTTGTCGATGGTGGCGACCACGGACTTGTAGATCGACTTGGGCAGCCGGCCCTGCATCTCGGCCTTGGTGAACACGTTCGAACCGAAGATCGACCCCGGTTCCTCCCCCGGAACGAAGCTGACCGCCGGAGGCGTGTATGCCTCGACGTTGTTGATCGCCTGCAGCCGGACCGTGTTTCCGCTCAACTGTGTTTCCTCCGCACCCAAGACACCCGCGTCTTGTTCGCGGACGTGTGACCGGCCCACCCTAGGAAGCTTCGATTCCGAACTTGTTACGTCGGCGTCAACGCCAGAATGCGCTGTCAGCGACCCGGGCGAGGGCCACCGAGAACGCCGGCGAGGGCGGCAGCGCCACGCCCTTCCGCAGTGATGGCCGCGGCGATCTCATCGGATCGGCCGCGCAACAGCAGCCGCTTGGCCTCGGCGACGGCGGCAGGCGGATGCTCGGCGATCGAACGGGCCAGCGCCAGGCCTTCCTCCAACGCTGTGCCACTCGTCACCACCCGCGTCGCCAGGCCCCACTGCACGGCCTCCTCGGCGGTCAGCCACCGACCGGTGAGAAGCAACTCTGCGGCCCGCTGCGGCCCGACGAGCCGCGGCAGCAGGTGGCTGCTTCCGGCCTCAGGTGCGGTCCCCAGCGCAGCGAACGGGGCGCACATCCGTGCGTCCTGCGCCACCACAACGATGTCGCAGTGCAGCAGAACGGTGAACCCGAACCCCACCGCGGCCCCGTGGACTACTGCCAGCAGTGGCTTTGGAAACGTCGTCAACGTGCGCAGCAGCGCGTGGAAGGTGGTGTCGAACTCGGACAGGTCCCCCTCTGCGGCGGCGAGCTCCGCCAGGTCTACGCCACTGCAGAAGCCTGTACCCGCACCGGTAAGCATCACCACACGCACGTCATCGTCCGCAGCCGACTCGGCGAGCAGTCCGGCGAGGGTACGATACCCGTCGGCGGTGAACGCATTGTGCCGGTGCGGCCGGTTCAGGGTCACCACCCGGATGCCGCCGTCGTCGCGGAACCTCACCTCATCGGTCATTCGCAAACTGTACGACCGGGATCGGCGCTTGGGGCTGTCCGCGCCGACGCCTAGATTTGACGCTATGAGCGAGGACGTCAGAGCCGACTATGACGAACACGCCGTCGTCGTCGGCTCGCCGAAGACCGAGGCTGCCGGGGTGCGGGCGGTGCTGGTGTCGTTGCGCCGCAGCCTCGCCGAGATGGGGCCGGTTCGCACCGCCGCGGCCTGGCTGCGGCTCAACCAGCGCGACGGGTTCGACTGCCCCGGCTGCGCCTGGCCGGAGGAGCAGGGCGGGCGCAAGTTCGCCGAGTTCTGCGAGAACGGCGCCAAAGCCGTCGCCGAGGAGGCCACCCGCCGGGTGGTGACCCCGGAGTTCTTCGCCCGCCATTCGGTAGCTGAGCTGACCGCCAAGCCGGAGTACTGGCTGTCCCAGCAGGGGCGGCTGACCCACCCGATGGTGCTGCGGCCCGGCGACGATCACTACCGCCCCATCGACTGGGACGGCGAAGACGGGGCCTACGCGCTGATCGCCGAGCACCTGCGAGCGCTGGCCGGTCCGGACGAGGCAGTGTTCTACACCTCGGGGCGCACCAGCAACGAGACGGCGTTCCTCTATCAGCTGATGGTGCGCAGCTTCGGCACCAACAACCTGCCGGACTGCTCCAACATGTGCCACGAGTCCTCGGGCACCGCGCTGATCGAGTCGATCGGCATCGGCAAGGGTTCGGTGACCGTCGACGACGTCGAACACGCCGACCTGATCGTCATCGCCGGACAGAATCCCGGCACCAACCACCCCCGGATGCTGTCGGTGCTGGAGAAGGCAAAATCCAATGGCGCCAGGATCATCGCGGTCAACCCGCTGCCGGAGGCCGGGCTGATCCGGTTCAAGGACCCGCAGAAGGTGCGCGGGGTGATCGGACACGGCATCCCGATCGCCGACGAGTTCGTGCAGATCCGCCTCGGCGGTGACATGGCCCTGTTCAAGGGCCTCGGCCGACTGCTCGTCGAGGCCGACGCCCGCGCGCCCGGAACCGTGATCGACCGGGAGTTCGTAACCACCCACTGCCACGGGTTCGACGACTACCTGCGGGACGTGCGCGGGGTCGACCTGGACGCGGTGCTGGCCGCAACCGGTATCGAGGAGTCGCAATTGCGCCGGGTGGCGGACATGGCCGCCGCCTCGCAACGCACGATCGTGTGCTGGGCGATGGGCATCACCCAGCACACCCACGCCGTGGCGACCATCGCCGAGATGACCAACGTGCTGTTGCTGCGCGGCATGATCGGCAAACCCGGCGCGGGCGTCTGCCCTGTGCGCGGGCACTCCAACGTGCAAGGCGACCGGACCATGGGTATCTGGGAGCGGGCCCCGGAGAGCTTCCTCGCCGCACTGGACGCCCGGTTCGGGATCACCAGCCCGCGCAAGCATGGCTACGACACCGTCGAGGCGATCCGGGCCATGCGCGACGGGCGGGCGTCGGTGTTCGTCGGGATGGGCGGCAACTTCGCCTCGGCCACCCCCGACACCGAGGTCACCGAGGCGGCACTGCGCACCTGCGCGCTCACGGTGCAGGTCTCCACCAAACTCAACCGCAGCCATCTCGTGCACGGCCGCACCGCGCTGATCCTGCCGACCCTCGGCCGCACCGATCGCGACGTCTACAACGGGACCAAACAGGTTGTCTCCGTTGAGGATTCGATGTCGATGGTGCACCTGTCCCGCGGCAGCCTGCAGCCGCCCAGCGATCACGTGCGCAGCGAGGTCTCGATCGTCTGTCAGCTGGCGCGCGCCCTGCTCGGCCCCGACCATCCGGTGCCGTGGGAGAAGTTCGCCGGTGACTACGACGCGGTCCGCGACGCCATCGCCGCGGTGGTTCCGGGCTGCGCCGACTACAACCGCCGGGTCCGCCAACCCGACGGCTTCCAGCTGCCGCATCCGCCCCGCGATGCCCGGGAGTTCCACACCGGCACCGGCAAGGCCAACTTCGCGGTCAATCCACTGCAGTGGGTGCCGGTACCGCCGGGGCGGCTGGTGCTGCAGACCCTGCGCAGTCACGACCAGTACAACACCACGATCTACGGCCTCGACGACCGTTACCGCGGTGTGAAGGGCGGCCGCCGGGTGGTTTTCGTCAACCCCGCCGACATCGCCACCCTCGGTCTGAGCGAGGGCCAACGGGTCGACCTGGTCTCGGAGTACACCGGCGCCTCGGGCCGACTGCAGGAGCGCCGCGCCAAGGACTTCCTGGTAGTGCCGTACTCCACACCCGTCGGCAATGCCGCCGCCTACTATCCCGAGACCAATCCCCTGGTGCCGTTGGATCACGTTGCGGCCAAATCGAACACCCCGGCCTCCAAGGCGATCACGATCCGGCTGGAGCCGATCGGTGGGCAGGAGCGCAGCGACCCGGGAATCAGCGCCGGTGGGCAGGAGCGCAGCGACCCGGGAATCGACCGATGGGGCGGGTGACGGCGCGGCGCCGCGCCAGCCACCTGACCGCCGAGCGCAGCACCGAACGGCCGGAGACCCTCGTCGTGGAGGAGCCACTGGAGATCCGGGTCAACGGCTCGCCGTTGACGGTCACCATGCGAACGCCGGGCTCCGATATCGAACTGGCTCAGGGCTTTCTGCTCACCGAGGCCGTGATCGGCCGCCGCGACGACGTGCTGAGGGTGCAGTACTGCCGCGGAGCCGAATCCAACCCCGACGGCACCAACACCTACAACGTCTTGGACGTGACCCTGCGCCCGGATGTGCCGGCCCCGGACACCGATGTCACCCGCAACTTCTACACCACCTCCTCCTGCGGAGTGTGCGGCAAGGCGTCCCTGGAGGCGGTCCGGTTGTCGAGCCGGCATTCGCCCGGGGACGACCCGACGTCGGTGTCGACGGCGACGCTGACGTTGCTGCCGGCCCAATTACGCTCGGCCCAGAAGGTTTTCGCAAGCACCGGGGGCCTGCACGCGGCGGCGTTGTTCACCGCCGACGGCACCCTGTTGGCGGTGCGCGAGGATGTCGGTCGCCACAACGCCGTCGACAAGGTGATCGGCTGGGCGCTGGAGGCCGAACGCATCCCCCTGGGCGGCACCGTGTTGTTGGTGAGCGGCCGGGCCTCCTTCGAGCTGACGCAGAAGGCGGTGATGGCGGGCATCCCGGTGCTGGCCGCGGTGTCAGCGCCGTCCTCGCTGGCGGTGGATCTGGCCACCCAGTCCGGGCTGACGTTGGTTGCGTTCCTACGCGACGATTCGATGAACGTCTACAGCCGGGCGGACCGGATCGGCCGATAGCGTTCGGCTGCGGGCCGGCAGCCGCGCCCGATAGATTTCTCCAGTGGTCCCCTCCTGGCACGTCGGGCCCGTCACGGTCCCGATCCACGGGCTGTTCGTCGCACTCGGTGTCCTGGTGGCGATGGTGGTGTTCGTGGCCGAGGCGCGGCGGCGCGGCGCGGTGAACGAGCAGTCGGCCGTCGCCGTCGCCGGCGCCCTGATCGGCGGGGCGATCGGGATGCGCCTCTCGGGCTGGGCCCGGCACCTCGACTTCACCGCCAACCCGAGCCTCGCCCAGGCATGGCAATACGGATCCCGCAGCATCCTCGGCGGCCTGCTGGGGGCCTACCTCGGCGTCCTGATCGCCAAGCGGATCGGCGGTTACCGCGGCAAGACCGGTGACCTCTTCGCGCCGGCGGTCGCGCTGGGAATGGCGATCGGCCGCATCGGCTGCCACCTCACCGAGGCGCCCGGACGTCCCACCAAGCTGCCATGGGGCGTGCACGCGCCGGCCGGCACCCCGGACTGCCCGGGATGCGTTGCCGGACAGGCGATGCACCCGTCGTTCATCTACGAGGTCATCTTCCAGCTGACCGCGTTCGCCATCCTGCTCTGCCTGCGCAACCGGATCGACCGGCCGGGTGAGTTGTTCGTGATCTATGTGGCGGCCTACGCGCTGTTCCGGTTCTTCGTGGAGTTCGTCCGAGCCAACGAGACGGTCTGGCTGGATCTGACTCGGCCACAATGGTTTCTGCTGCCCTCGCTGGCGATCCTGGGCGTTCGGCTGTGGTACGGATACCGGCACGGCTACTATCGCCACCTCGTCCGCGATCAGGAAGTGCGCGTATGACAACGCCCCCACCCGGCCAGAGGCCGGACGACGATCGCCCGCCGGACGGTCAGTGGCGACCCGGTCCGCCGCCACCCCCGGGCTATCCCTACCACCCGGGCCCGCCGCCACCGGGCTACCCGTACTACCCCGGTCCCCCGCCGTCGGGCTACCCATACGGGCCACCCCAGCCACGCTCGCGTATCGCCATCGGCATGGTGTTCGCCGGGACGGGGGCGTACTTCGCGATCAATCTGGTCGTGGCCTTCGCGGCGATAGCCGCCGCCGGCTCAGACAGCAAGGGAGGCAACACGGTGCTCGGAGTGGCCGCGGCGATGCTGGCGCTCATCGCGTTCGGCGGCGGAGCGGGCCTACTGGCGTCACGCAGCCGCTACGCGAAAGGACTGGGCCTCGGGTTGATGATCGGCTGGGCGCTCACCTCGCTGGTCACTGTCGGATTCTGCACCGGCATCAACCCGACGATGTATGCCTCGTCATGAGCGGGATGGCACTGCGCGGCGATCGGGTGCTGCGCTACGTGACGGCGTTCTGCCCCCACTGCCACCGCGAGGATCCCGACCGAGCACTGGCCGACGTCACCCGACTCGCTGGCTGGCTGGCCGAGCGTGACGGGCGGGTCTGGCTCGAACGCGGCTGCGCCACACACGGACTGGTGCGCACCCTCTATGACGAGGACCCCGAGATAATGGCCTATCTGGAGGAGTGGACGGCACCCACCAAGAGCCACACTCCCGATGTGGCAGGGAACTTCGACCCCGTGCCGTCGGCTTATCTGCGCGGGCTGCCGGAGATGCAGACCCAGCACACCTGCATCCTGCTCGAGGACATCGCCGAAACCTGCAATCTGCGCTGCCCCACCTGCTTCGCCGATTCCTCCCCGGATCCGCGCACCGTGGTCGACACCGCCGACGTGTTGGCCAACGTCGATCAGCGGCTGGCCCGGGAGAGCGGCCGCCTCGACGTGCTCATGCTCAGCGGTGGCGAGCCGACCCTGCACCCGCGGCTCGGCGAGTTGTTGGCCGAGCTGGTCACTCGACCGATAACCCGGATCCTGGTCAACACCAACGGAATCCGGATCGCAACGGATGACGCACTGCTCGACCTGCTGACCGAACACCGCGAACGTGTCGAGGTATACCTGCAGTACGACGGCGTGTCGGCGGCGACCCACCGGTTCCACCGCGGGGGCGATCTGGGCCGCACCAAGGCCCAGGCCCTGCAGCGCCTGTCCGAACGCGAGATCTTCACCACGCTGGTCATGACCGTCGCGCTGGGTGTCAACGACACCGAGATCGGGCAGATGGTGCGACTCGCCCTCGACACCCCCTACGTCGGCGGCCTGACCATCCAGCCGCAGTTCGGCTCCGGCCGGTCCGGACCCATCGATCCGGGCGATCGGCTCACGCACACCGGGGCGCTCAGGCGGCTCGGGCCGCAGACCGGCGGGCTGATGACCTGGCGCGACCTGACCGCGCTGCCGTGCTCGCATCCGCACTGCTGTTCGGTCGGTTACCTGCTGCAAGACGACGCCGGCCAATGGCGCTCGTTGGTGTCGCTGGTCGGCGCGGACGGCCTCAAGGAGAAGCTGGGCCTGGTGGCCAACCGCATCGCCGACGCCGAGATACCCCGACAGTTGCGCACCGCGGTGCGGGAATCCCTGCTCGGCCTGCTCTCCGAGCAGTCGTCACTGTCCCATCCGCAGATCGGCGACATCTGGCAGACCATCTGCGAGAGCTGCGATCTCGGCATGTCGACGCTGCTGACCCTGGCGTCCTCGGCGCTGCCCGGGCGACGTCGCAAGCTCCGCCGGCTACTCGGCGAGCGCGTCGTCCGGCTCACCGTCAAGCCGTTCATGGACATGTCGACGATGATCGAGGAGCGCCTGCTGCAGTGTTGTGTGCACGTGGGAACCCGGTCCGGTCAGGACCAGTGCGCGCCGTTCTGCGCGGTGCAGGCCTGGCCGGAACTCGGGCGGCAGCGGCTTTCGATCGCGGCGCGCCGGGAACTGCCCCTGATCGAGGTGCGCTGAACGTCAGGCAGAACTCGATTGCCTGACTCCTCCTCGCGCCGCTACACGGCGCGCATCGTCGTCAGGCGGACTTGTCGCGGCGCTCGGCGCGCGACGGCTTGCGCGGCACGATGGTCGGCAGCACGTTGTCCTGCACGGTCTCCTTGGTCACCACGACCTTGGCGACGTCGTCGCGGCTGGGGATGTCGTACATCACCGGCAGCAGCACTTCCTCCATGATCGCGCGCAGGCCGCGGGCACCGGTGCCACGGTGGATGGCCTGGTCGGCGATGGCCTCGAGCGCGTCGTCGGTGAACTCCAGCTCCACGCCGTCCATCTCGAACAGCCGGGTGTACTGCTTGACGAGTGCGTTCTTCGGCTCGGAGAGGATCTTGACCAACGACTCCTTGTCCAGGTTCGTCACCGACGCCACCACCGGGAGCCGGCCGATGAACTCCGGGATCAGACCGAACTTGATCAGGTCCTCGGGCATGACCTCCGAGAAGTGATCCTGGGTGTCGATCTCCGCCTTGGACTTGACCTCCGCGCCGAAGCCCAGGCCGCGCTTGCCGACCCGGTCGGAGACGATCTTCTCCAGCCCGGCGAACGCGCCCGCGACGATGAACAGCACGTTGGTGGTGTCGATCTGGATGAACTCCTGATGCGGGTGCTTGCGTCCACCCTGCGGGGGCACCGAGGCCTGCGTGCCCTCGAGGATCTTCAGCAGCGCCTGCTGCACTCCCTCGCCGGAGACGTCGCGGGTGATCGAGGGGTTCTCGCTCTTGCGGGCGATCTTGTCCACCTCGTCGATGTAGATGATGCCGGTCTCGGCGCGCTTGACGTCATAGTCGGCGGCCTGGATCAGCTTCAGCAGGATGTTCTCGACGTCTTCGCCGACGTAGCCGGCCTCGGTCAGCGCGGTGGCGT
>JAGQTU010000055.1 GCA_020438865.1 Mycobacterium sp. | reverse complement strand
TGGCGGGATCGGGTTCGGCGGCGAGCGCGTCCGCCTCGGCCAGTACGTGAACGACGACGTTCGACCCGCGCCCGTCGTCGTCGGCCGCGGGGCAGTCCGGTGATCCGCACCGGCAGGCCAGCCGGTCGGAGCCGGTCGCGAGCGCGCCGAGCGCGTCCGCACGGCGTTGGGCGATCGTCCGCGGGTCGTCCTCGCACACACCGTGCGCCATCTGGGTGAGCTTGCGGTCGACGGCTGCAGCGTCCGTCGAGTACAGCCTGCCCCAAACAGCGGTGGTGCCATCGGCGTCGTCCCGTGATCCGACGTGGAGGTCGCGGCTGCGGGCGCTCGCGCGGGTCCGCCGTAACGCACCGGGATCGAATCGGTCCACCCACACATCGATGGCCTGCTCGAGCTTGTGGTCAGAGAGCGGCCCCCACGTCACCGCGGCCCGGGCCACCGCACCGTCGATGAGGGCGAGCGCTTCGCGGTCCGTGACCAGATCGGTGCGCCAGGCGATGGCTTGGCACACCCGGTGGCTCAGCCGCCCCGCCATGAACAACGCGGCGACGTCGGGCAGGCGATGACTCAGGGTCTGGCTCAAGTGCATCTCACCGGAGGCCCGGCCGTGGGTGATGCCGAGTACCGCCGAGACTTCGGCAGCCGCCGCGTCCCAGGAATCGCAGGCCCAATGTGCGTGCTCGTCGTCGCTGCAGCGCCTGCGGACCAACTCGCCGATCGCCGCGATCCTGCGGGCCGCGGCGCGGGCCTCGCTGGCCGCCCATTCCTCGATGGCGGCCACCACGGCGGCCTCGTCGGCCGAAACGAGCTCATCATCGAACATGTGTTCGAGTATGCCATTGGGCTGTGACAAAAACCTCAAACCCAGTACGGCACCCGCGCCCGGTACTGGCGCAGCGCCAGCGCCGCCACCAGCCAGCCGAGCACGGTCAGCGCCACCACCACGATCCAGTGCCGCAACTCCTGGTGTGCGCCGAGCAGCGGCGCGCGCAGGATGTCGAGATAGTGCAGCAGCGGGTTGAGCTCGATGATCTTTGCCCACCGGCCGGCGCCCTGCTGGCGCAGCGTGTCGTCGTTCCAGATGATCGGTGTCATGAAGAACAGCAGCTGCACGACCGAGAACAGCAGCGGGCCGATGTCGCGGTACCGGGTGGCCAGGATGCCGAAGCAGAACGACACCCACACGCAGTTCAGCATGATCAGCAGCAGCGCCGGGATCACCGACAGGTCGGCCCAGGACCACGGCTTGGGGAAGATGAACGCGATCACCACGTAGATGACGATGTTGTGGGCGAACAGGATCATCTGCCGCCACACCAGCCGGTACACGTGCACGCTCAGCGGTGTTGGAAGTTGTTTGATCAAGCCCTCATTGGCGATGAACACGTCGGCGCCCTCGAGGATCGAGGCGTTGATCATGTTCCAGATGATCAGTCCCAGCGTCACATACGGCAGATGCTCGGCCAGTTCCAGGTGGAACAGCTTGGAGTACAGGCCGCCCATCGCGACCGCGGTGGTGCCGGTGGCGATGGTGATCCAGAACGGGCCCAGCACCGAACGGCGGTATTTCTGCTTGATGTCCTGCCAGCCCAGATGCAACCACAGTTCGCGTCTGCGGTAACCGTCGATCAAGTCGCCCCACGCCCGGGTGAAGGTCTTCGACTGCGCGGCAGCGTCGGTGAATGTCACGCGGGAGGTCCTCCGAACTGTTCGCGACGGCCCATGCGGCGCAGCCGGAACCACTCCCGCAGGCCGGCCGGGTCGCGCCGGGTGACCAGGAAGTACCAACCGAAGCGCAGCCACTCCTGCGGCAGTAGCCTGCGCAGCCCCGGCTGTGACAACAGGAAGCCGCGGTTGCGGTAGGTGAAGAACCGCTTGGTCGGGTCGTCGGGGTACTGGGTGTGCATGCGGCCGCCGAGGATCGGCTTGAACTCCTCGGTGCCGTACGGGTGCAGGTACACCGCGTTCAGGCAGGTGCCGAATGGCAGGCCGCTGCGCACCAGCCTGCGGTGCACCTCGACCTCATCCCCGCGCACGAACAGCCGAAAATCCGGAACACCAACGGCGGCAATGGTTTCCGCGCGGAACAACGCCCCGTTGAACAGTGAGGCGATGCCCGGCAGCAGATCGTCGCCACCCTCGGAACGTAGTTCCTCGACGTGACGCCGCCAGACCAGCCCACGCCGAAGCGGGAACGCCAGCCGGTCGGGATGGTCGATGTCACACACCATCGGAGAGACCTCCGCCAGCCCGTGCCGCTCGGCGCAGGACAGCAACGTCTCCAGAACCGAAGCATTCTGCGGCCGGCCGTCGTCGTCGGCCAGCCACACCCAGTCCGCGCCCAGGGCCAGCGCGTGCAGCATGCCCAACGCGAATCCTCCTGCGCCGCCGAGGTTTCGGCGCGACCCGAGGTAGGTCGACGGCACCGGCTGGCCCGCCACCAGGTCGCGCACCCGCTCGTCGAAGTCGTTGTCGACGACGATGAGGTGGTCGACCATGCGCGATTGGGTGCTCAACACGTCGAGGGACTTGGCCAGTTCGTCGGGGCGGCGGTGGGTGACGACGACGGCACACACCATGCCGGTCATGTCTGGGCCCAATCGCCGCTGGAGTCTTCTGTCGGCGACCAATCGCCGCTGGAGTCTTCTGTCGGCGACCAATCGCCTCGGTGCTCCTCGAGCACTTCACGCACGTGCCGCGCGGCGTCCTCACCCTCGTAGGCGCGCACCACGTCCTCGATCCCGCCGGCCATCTTGATGGCGCCGTGGTCGATCCACATCGCGGTCTTGCACAGCCGGGCCAGGAACTCGTTGGAATGGCTTGCGAACACCAGGATTCCGGACCGCTCGACCAGGCTCTGCAGCCGGGACTGCGCCTTCTTCAGGAAGTCGGCGTCGACGGCGCCGATGCCCTCGTCGAGCAGCAGGATCTCCGGGTCGATGCTCGTCACCACGCCCATGGCCAGCCGCACCCGCATGCCGGTGGAGTAGGTGCGCAGCGGCATCGACAGGTATTCGCCGAGTTCGGTGAACTCGGCGATCTCGTCGACCTTCGCCTGCATCTGTTTGCGGGTCTGTCCCAGGAACAAACCGCGGATGATGATGTTCTCGAAGCCGGAGATCTCCGGGTCCATGCCCACGCCGAGGTCGAAAACCGGTGCGACCCGGCCCCTTACGGTCGCCGAGCCGCGGGTGGGTTCGTAGATGCCGGACAGCAGCCGCAGCAGCGTCGACTTGCCCGCACCGTTGTGTCCGACCAGACCCACCCGGTCGCCCATCCGCAGTTGCAGCGAGATGTCGCGTAGCGCCTCGATGACGACGACGTTCTCGGTGTTGCGCCCGATGGCGCCGCCGGCCTTGCCGAGGAACGTCTTCTTCAGCGAGCGAGTCTTGGCGTCGAAGATCGGAAACTCGACCCAGGCGTCGCGGGTTTCGATGTAGGGATCTGCGGACAACGGACGCTCTGCTACAGGTACTGCCCGGTGCCGTGGCCGGGCCCGCCCGGTACACCCGGCTGCCCCATCCCGGGCGGCAGCGCACCCTGGCCGCGCATGTGCTCGAGCTGTGCCCGTGCCGCCATCTGCTGGGCGAACAGCGCCGTTTGGATCCCGTGGAACAGCCCCTCCAGCCAGCCGACCAGTTGGGCCTGGGCGATCCGCAGTTCGGCGTCCGAGGGCACCGTCTCGTCGGAGAACGGCAGCGCCAGGCGCTCGAGCTCCTCGCGCAGTTCGGGGGCCAGCCCGTCCTCGAGTTCCCGGATGGAGGTGGCGTGGATCTCGCGCAGCCGGTTGCGGCTGGCCTCGTCGAGGGGAGCGGCCCGGACCTCTTCGAGCAGCTGCTTGATCATGGTGCCGATCCGCATCACCTTGGCGGGCTGCTGGACCAGGTCGGTCACCGAACGCTGATCGTCGTCGGAGTCCGCCGACGCGGCGTCGGGTCCTGGGATGATCTCGATGTTGTCGTCGTCGGTGTTCGTCGTCATTCGTGCAGCGTTCCCTCTTTACTGGGTGTCCTTCGGCTGGGATCCGCGCCATTCGTAGATGCGGGCCTCGCCGTTGTCGTAGATCTTCGCCCACGACGCGGACTTGTCTAGTGACACTAGACCGTCGGGCATGACGAACCCGCGGACCACCCGGCGACCCGTCAGCACATATCGGATGTTCAGCGCCTTGACCACCTCGGCGATCCGCGGATCATGGTCCGCGTCGTCGGCGTACGCCCAGAACAGGAAGCGGTTGCGCCCCGGACCCTGCTGCACCGGATAGTCGTAATGCGTCCACAGCGGATGCAGGCCGGCCACGGCGTACATCCACGCCGTGCCGTCGGTGTTGGCATCCCCGATCAGGGTGTCGCGGGCGTCGGGCAGCGTGGCCAGGTAGGCCATCGCCTGCAGCACCTTGTCGTTGACCATCACCTGGTCGTACTTCTCGCCCATCAGGTGCCGATGCCGCGGGAGGTAATGCCAGGTCATCCCGAAGATCACCACGACCAGCAGTGCCGCCGTCGCGCCGATCCAGAAGCCGCGGCCCGGATCCCGACCGGCGCGCCGCCGGGTCAGCCTGCGGGCCCCGGCGACCACCAGCAGCGCCGCGCAGAACAGCGCATACCCCGCCATCGGCATCAGCAGCATTGTGACCACCGCCGACAGTCGCCGCGGGTCGCTGTAGAACAGGTCGCTGAACATGCCGGTGATCGTGCCGACCGGGCCGCCGAAGGGCGCCGACGAATGCACGATCGAGATCACCAGCAGCGCCCACACCGCCGCCGGCCACCAGATCCGCTTCATCAGCAGCAGGACGAAGCCGGCGGCGGCGAGCGCGATCAGCATGTTCTGGATCGGATAGTCGTTGAGGTGGCGGGTGTGCTGCACGATGGCGTCGAACAACGCCCGCTTACGGCCCTCATGGGTGAGGAAGGCGTGCCCGGCGATGATCTCCGCCTGCTGCAGCACCCCGAGGAACTGCGGCAACAGCACCGCCAGCGTGGGCACCGCGATGGCCAGCAGGGTGACGAAGTCCCGCACCCGACCGCGCGCCGGTCGCCACAGCGCGTCCAGTAGCCACCAGGCCGCGACGAACGTCACTACGACGACCCCGCCGGTGATGTGCACCGAGAACAGCCCGACCAGCGCGATCACCGCCAGCGGGATCCGATCGCGGTGCCGCGGCGACGAGGTGATCAGGACGAACGTCGGGATCGCGAGCCCGTACGCCGCCAGGTTGGGCATCGACGCGGTGTCGAACTCGACGTAGGGCACAGAGGTGAACGACGCCGACAGCGCGGCGGCGGTGGCCGCGGCCCCGGCGGTGCGCCACTGCGTCCACCGCTCCCGGAGCAGGTTCCAGGTCAGTACCGCCGCCCCGACCGGAAAGAGCCAGATCGCGGCCGCCAGCGAACTCAGGGTGTAGGCCGTGGTGGGCGCGGCGCCGGTCAGCTGGGCCAGCACTACGCCCAGGGCATGGAACGTCGACGGATAGTAGAGCGGGTCGTGGGTCTCGACGTTGCGCAGCTCACCCATGTGGGTCGGCGAGGCCTGCCCGGTGTCGAGGATCCATCGGATGGTGTTGGCGTGCCAGACCGCGTCCCAGGTGCTCGGAACGGACTGCCAATTCGGCATGCCGCGCCACGCTGCGTACCCGATCGCGACGGCGCCGAACAGCACCCCCGCCGCCACGGTGAGCGCGGGCCCCAGCGTGACGGGCTGGCCGCCGGTCGAGCGGAACCGGGCCAGCAGCACCCGCGCCGCCAGCACCACCGCGGTCACCGCCAGCAGGGCCAGCAGGGCGGTCAGCGCATTCCACGGGATGCCGACCGCACCGAACGGGAGGATGGCCAGCCCGACGACGCCGTAGGTCAGGGCCGGTCCGAGGGCGACGGCGACGGGCCAGCTCAGCCGCCCGGCCAGCGCAACTGCGGCACCCGGCAGGATCAACAGGAGCACCGCGGCGAGCACGCCGAAGCCGAAGTTCACTGCACTAGTATGGCTACCGAGGTGACCCGGTCCGGATCGGCAGGGGCGCGCACGGGGGCCGCCGTCGGTGTCTGGAGTGGCCGAGATCGCAGACGCACTAAGGTGGGCTGACATGGCATATGACGTCGCCCGGGTGCGTGGTCTGCACCCTGCCTTGGGCGACGGCTGGATGCGTTTCGACGCGCAGGCCGGCATGCTCATCCCCGATTCGGTGTCCACCACGGTGTCCACCGCATTCCGTGGGTCAGCCCCCAATACCGCCACCCCCCACCCGTCGGCGCAGCGCAGCATCGCCGTCCTCGAGGCCGCCCGGCAGGCGGTGGCCGATCTGGTCAACGGTGACCCGGGCGGCGTGGTGCTGGGCGCCGACCGCGCCATTCTGCTGACCTCGCTGGCCGACGCCTCCTCGTCGCGTGCGGGCATCGGCGACGAGGTGGTTGTCAGCCGGCTCGACGACGAGGCGAACATCGCGCCGTGGCTGCGCGCGGCGAACCGCTATGGCGCCAAGGTGAAATGGGCCGAGGTAGACATCGAGACCGGCGAGCTGCCGCCCTGGCAGTGGGAGGGCCTGATCACCCCGCCGACCCGGCTGGTGGCGATGACCTCGGCGTCGGCGACACTTGGCACCGTCACCGATGTCGGCATCGTCGCCAAGCTGGCGCATGACGTCGGCGGCCTGGTGGTGGTCGACCACACCGCGGCCGCACCCTACCAATTGCTGGACATCGGCGAGGTCGACGCCGACGTGGTGGCGCTCAACGCGTCGGCCTGGGGTGGACCGCCGATCGGTGCACTGGTGTTCCGTGACCCGGCGCTGATCGACACCTTCAGTTCGATGTCGACGAACCCGTACGCCAGCGGGCCGGCGCGCCTCGAACTCGGCAGCCATCAGTATGGGCTGCTGGCCGGTGTGGTCGCCAGCATCGAGTACCTGGCCAACCTGGACGACGCGGCAACCGGCACCAGGCGCGAAAAGCTCTCCACCTCTTTGCAATCCGCCGGCGCCTACCTGCACCAGCTCTTCGACTACATGATGGTGTCGCTGCGCTCGCTGCCGTTGGTGATGGTGATCGGCAGCCCGGAGCAGCACATCCCGGTGGTCACGTTCGCCGTCAACGGGGTGCCCGCGGAGCGGGTGGTGCAGCGGTTGGCCGACAACGGGATCCTGGCCGTCTGCAACGCCGACTCACGCGTCCTCGATCTGATCGGGGTCAACGATATCGGCGGCGCGGTGACCGTCGGGCTGGCCCACTACTCGACGATGGCCGAGGTGGATCAGCTGGTGCGGGCGGTGGCGTCGCTGGGCTGAGAGCGTTCAGTCGCGGACCGTCAGCAGGATCTTGCCGGAGACATCACCGGAGGCCAGCGCGCGGTGCGCCGCCTGCGCCTCGGCCAGCGGGAAGCGCGCCCCGATCACCGGCCGAACCCGGCCATCGGCGATCATCGGCCACACCGATTCGACGACGGCCGCGACGATGTCGCCTTTACCATTCGGGCCGCCGACCGGCCGGGCGCGCAGGGCGGTGCCGATCACCTGCAGGCGCTTGCCGACCAACTTGCCGATGTTCAGTTCGCCCTTGACTCCGCCCTGCATGCCGATGATCACCAGCCGGCCGTCGGCCGCCAGGGTGTCGAGATTGCGGTCGAGGTAGGCCGCTCCCATGATGTCGAGGATCACGTCGGCCCCCCTGCCGTCGGTCGCCCTGCGGACATGCTCGACGAAGTCGTCGTCGCGGTAGTTGATCAGAACGTCGGCGCCGAGCTCCCGGCACAAATCCAGCTTTGCGTCGGATCCGGCGGTGACGGCGACGACGGCGCCGCGCTGTTTGGCGACCTGAATGGCGTGGGTGCCGACTCCACTGGCGCCGCCGTGCACGAGCAGCACCTCACCGGGTGCCAGGTGTGCCGCCATCACGAGGTTCGACCAGACCGTGCACGCCACCTCGGGTAGGGCCGCGGCGTCGTGCAGGCCGACCCCGGACGGGACCGGCATCACCTGGGCCGCGGGCACGATCACCGACTCGGCATAACCCCCACCGGCCAACAGGGCACAAACCTCTTGCCCCACAATCCATTCCGACACGCCGTCGCCGACGGCGGCGATCCGGCCGGAAACCTCCAGCCCCAGGATGTCGCTCGCCCCGGGCGGTGGCGGGTAGTTCCCGGCGGCTTGCAGCAGGTCTGCCCGATTGACGCCCGCGGCAATTACTTTGATCACGACCTCGTCAATTCCCGGACGCATGCGAGTGAGGCTACTACGCACTGATTTTCGCCGCGCGTGCCGAAGTGTCGCCTACGATTGCGACATGGGAGGAACTATTGGGGGACGGACCGCCAGCGAGATGCCAGGGTTGGATATCGCCGAGCAGAAGTCCTGGCAGAACTTTCTCGACGCGGCGCTACGTCTTTACGGAACGTTGAATCGAACGCTCGTCGATCAGCACAAGCTCAGCCTGGTGGATGTGCGGTTGCTCGAGATCCTCGACAACTCCGAGACCGGTGCGGCCAGAATGGGCGACCTGGCGGAACAGTTGATGTCGCTGCCGAGTCGGGTGACGCGCCAGATCCGGCGGCTCGAGGCATCCGGGCTGGTGCGGCGCAACGCCAGCCCGGATGACGGCCGCGGTGTGCTGGCCAGCATCACCGATCGCGGCCGCGCCGTCGTCGCGGAGGCGATCGGCACCTACGCCAAGGGCGTCCGGGAGCACTTCCTCGGTCCGCTGTCACGCCCGCAGATGGCCGCGATGGGCGAGAACAGCCGCCGGATCAGCGCCGCGCTGAAAAGCGGCGGATCCTCGGCCCGGGTCGGCCGGGTCTGACCGACCGCTACGCTGGTCGGCGGTGGCGTGGCAGAGCGGCCTAATGCACTCGCCTTGAAAGCGAGAGACGGCTAACACCGTCCGGGGGTTCAAATCCCTCCGCCACCGCCATCTCCCATCGCTGTGGACTGCCACCCGAGTTTCTGTGGGTCCCCTTGCAGACGGTGTCATCCGAACCGCCCGGGCGTAGAACGGAAATATCCGAATCGGCTGTTACCCGCATCGCGATGCGGCGGTTCTCGGGCCACTGGTGGTCGCCCATTGACACTCGAAAGGTGTTGTGCGACATGAAAGGAAATTTGAGAAGACTGGCGTCACCCTCGGCAGCGGCGCATTCGCCGTGCTGGGCCGACCACATTGACCACTGTCAATGGCGGCGCCGGCCATCAAGGCCGGCAGCTGACGGCTATTCGCCGGTGAACTCCGGCCTGCGCTTCTCGAACATCGCCTTGATGCCCTCGCCGAGGTCGCGCGACGGCAGGAACGCCGAGTTCCAGGCCGCGACGTAGCGCAGGCTGGCGGCCACGTCGGCGGTCCGCTGCTCGTCGAGGACGTCCTTGATGCCGTGCACCACCAGCGGGGAGTTCGCGGCGATCTCGGCGGCGGTCGCGTGCGCGGCGGCCAGTGCGGCGTCGGCGTCGGCGAACACGTCGTTGACCAGACCGATCTTCTCGGCCCGGGCGGCGTCGATGTCCCTACCCGTCAGCGCCAGCTCGCGCAGGTGGCCGTCGGAAAGGATGTAGGGCAGCCGGGCCAGGCTGCCGACGTCGGCGACGATCGACAGCTTGACCTCGCGCACCGAGAACTTGGCGTCCGCGCTGGCGTAGCGGATGTCCACCGCGCTGATCAGATCGACACCCCCGCCGATGCACCAGCCGTGCACCGAGGCGATGGTCGGCGTGCGGCAGTCGGCCACCGCGGTGATGGACTGCTGCATCCGCTTGAGCTTCTTGTGGAAGTCCGCCCGCGGCCGGGCCGACGGGCCGCCGCTCATGGTCGACGACAGCGTGTCGCCCATGGCCATCAGGTCCAGCCCGTAGCTGAAGTGCTTGCCGGATCCGGTCAGCACGATCGCGCGGACCTCGGAGTCGGCGTCGAGGTCGGCGAAGACGACTGGCATCTCCTCCCAGAACGCCGGGCCCATGGCATTGCCCTTGCCCGGGCCGAGCAGCGTTACCTGCGCGACGTTGTCCTTGATCTCGACGTCGAGGGATTCATAGCGCTCGCTCATGAGCAGAAGGCTACGACGCCGTGGTCGGTACCGGGAGTTCAGGGGTACCGGCCGACCGCGGACGCAGCGGCGCACGTGTTGCTGTGATGCCGACTACATCGACCGGTAACAGACGCATCGCCTGATTCAAAGCCGTTGTCCGGCAGCCGGTGTGAGTGGTGGTGGAGTAGTCGGCGGGGAGTGATCAAAAGCACCAGATTATACCTAGGGGGGTATCGAGAGTCGGTGTAGAGTGAGGCGCACCGACCCCACGAAGCCAACTTCGGCACCCCTTGGAGAGCAAGACATGAATGTCGTAGATGTCTCGCGCTGGCAGTTCGGGATCACCACCCTTTATCACTTCATCTTCGTCCCGCTGACGATCGGATTGGCCCCCCTGGTGGCGGTGATGCAGACCCTGTGGGTCGTGACGGACAACCCGGCCTGGTACCGGATGACGCGGTTCTTCGGCAAGGTGTTCCTGATCAACTTCGCGATCGGTGTGGCGACCGGCATCGTGCAGGAGTTCCAGTTCGGGATGAACTGGAGCGAATACTCGCGGTTCGTCGGAGACGTGTTCGGTGCGCCGCTGGCAATGGAGGCCCTGGTCGCCTTCTTCCTCGAGTCGACGTTCATCGGCCTGTGGATCTTCGGCTGGACCAGGCTGCCCAGGTGGCTGCACCTGGCCGCCATCTGGTTGGTGGCCCTCGCGGTCAATCTGTCTGCCTTCTTCATCATCACGGCGAACTCCTTCATGCAGCACCCGGTCGGCACGCGGTTCAATCCGGTGACCCGGCGTGCCGAGTTGGAGAGCATCTGGCAACTGCTCACCAACAACACCGGCGTGGCGGCCTTCTGGCACGCCGTGGCGGCATCATTCCTGACCGCCGGCACCTTCGTCGCGGCAGTATCCGCCTGGTGGATGGTGCGATCGAAGGGTTCGGCCAACCGCGCCGCGATGTTCCGCGCGGCCACGATCCTGGGGTGCTGGTTCGCTCTGTTCAGTGGTGCGGCGCTGGTTTTCACCGGTGACGTGCAGGGCAAGCTGATGTTCCATCAGCAGCCGATGAAGATGGCCGCGGCCGAATCCCTCTGTCATACCGAACTCGATCCGAAGTTCTCGGTGCTCACCGTTGGCACGCACAACAACTGCGACAGCATCACTCGCGTCATCGAGGTGCCCTACGTGCTGCCCTTCCTCGCCGAGGGGAGGTTCAGCGGGGTGACCCTGGAGGGCGCGAAAGACCTTCAGGAGCAGTACCAACACCGGTTCGGGCCGGACTGGTATGTGCCGAACCTCTTCGTCACCTACTGGTCGTTCCGCGCGATGATCGGCCTGATGGCGATTCCGATGCTGTTCGCGCTCACCGCGCTGTGGCTGACCCGACGAGGTCGTATCCCTGACCGGAAGTGGTTCTCCCGCTTCGCGGTGTGGACCATCCCAACCCCATTCCTCGCCAGCGCCGCCGGGTGGGTCTTCACCGAGATGGGGCGCCAGCCCTGGGTCGTCGCGCCCAATCCCGACGGTGACCAACTGGTCCGGCTCACCGTGCACGAAGGGGTCACCCCGCACGGCGCGGGGGTGGTCTGGGTGTCGTTGATCTCCTTCACGCTGATCTACGCGGTGCTGGCGGTGATCTGGTTCTACCTGGTGCGTCGTTACGTCGTCGCCGGGCCGCAGGAACACGACGCCGAGCCGGCGCCGTCCGTACCGGTGGCCGAGGACGAGGTCGCCCCGCTGTCGTTCGCCTACTGACGCCTACCGATCCGCCGCTAGAGAGGAGCTGAGTTCATGGGACTCCAACAGTTCTGGTTCGTGGTGGTCGCTGTGCTGTTTCTCGGCTTCTTCGTCCTCGAGGGCTTCGACTTCGGTGTCGGGATGGTGATGGGATGGCTGGGCCGCCGCAGCGCGGCGGCCGCAACGGGCGGGGTCGAATCGCACCGCCGTGCCGTGCTCAACACCATCGGGCCGGTGTGGGACGGCAACGAGGTCTGGCTGATCACGGCGGGTGGCGCGATGTTCGCGGCGTTCCCACATTGGTACGCCACCGTGTTCTCGAGCCTCTATCTGCCGCTGCTGGCCATCCTGCTGTCGATGATCGCCCGCATCGTCGCCATCGAATGGCGCGGCAAGATCGACGACCCGAAGTGGCGCTCCTGGTGCGACATCGGCATCGCGGCCGGCTCCTGGGTGCCGGCGGTCCTGTGGGGCGTGGCCTTCGCGGTGCTCGTTCGGGGGCTGCCGATCGGCCCGGACAAGAACGTGGTCGCAATGCCGATCACCGATGTGCTGAACCCGTACACGGTGCTCGGTGGGGTGGCCACCTGCGCGCTGTTCCTGTTCCACGGCGTGGTGTTCGTCGCGCTGAAGACGGGCGGCTCCGTGCGGACCGCGGCCGTCCGGCTGGCCGCTGTCCTGAGTGTTCCGTCGGCAGTGCTGGTCGCGGCTTTCGGCCTGTGGACACAACTTGGCCACGGCAAGCCGTGGACCTGGATAGTGCTCGTCGTGGGGTTGTTCGCGCAATTGGCCGCCGTGGCCGCGGCGGCCGCCGCTCGCGAGGGTTGGGCCTTCCTGTCCACCACGGTGGTGGTCGCCGCGCTGGTGATCGTGCTGTTCGGATCGCTGTATCCGAATCTGGTGCCCTCGACCATCGATCCCGCGTACAGCATCACGATCTACAACGGATCATCGAGTCCATACACGCTGAAGGTGATGACCTGGGCGGCCGTGATCTTCACACCGCTTGTTCTGGTGTACCAAGCCTGGACGTACTGGGTGTTCCGCAAGCGGGTCTTCGCCGAGTCGATCCCGCACTCGATCGGTCTGCCCCTGAGGCGTGTGCCCTGAGCCGGACCCGGTCCGCACCGGTGGATCCGCGCCTGTGGCGGGTCTCGTCCGCGGTGCGCGGCTACTTGGTCGCGTCGGTCTGCTGCGGCGTGCTGATCGCGGGCTGTGCAATCGGCACCGCCGTCGTGCTCGGCCATCTCGTCGCCGGGGTCATCACCGAGCCGACGACCCGCACACTCGAGCACTGGCGATCGGCGTTACTGATCCTGGTGGTGCTCTGGGTGGTTCGGGCCTGCGCCCAGTGGCTACAGGTCCGGCTCGGCCAGCGCGGAGCCAGTGCGGTGATCGGCGATCTGAGTGGTCAGGTGTTGCGCGGTGTGACCGCACTGCCCCCGGCCGCACTGGCGGCCCGCCGCGACGATGCCGCGATGGTGGTCACCAACGGTCTGGATGGATTGCGGCCCTACTTCACCGCCTATCTGCCCGCCCTGTTCCTGGCCGCCGCGCTGACTCCGGCCACGGTCGTCGTCATCGCGCTCAACGATCTGCAGGCGGCGTTGATCGTGCTGATCGCACTGCCACTGATCCCCGTGTTCATGGTGCTGATCGGTCTGGCCACCGCGGACCGGTCGGCGGCCGCCATGGCGGCGATGACGACTTTGCGGTCGCGTCTGATGGATCTGATCGCGGGCATCCCAACCTTGCGCGCCCTCGGCCGAGCGGACGGCCCCGCCGATAGGATCGCCGAACTCAGTGCCGCGCAACGCCGCTCGGCGATGGCGACGTTACGCGTCGCGTTCCTGTCCGCACTGGTTCTGGAGCTGATCGCCACCCTCGGCGTAGCGCTTGTCGCGGTCAGCGTCGGCCTGCGGCTGGTGTACGGCGAGATCACCCTGGCCGCGGGCCTGACGGCACTACTGCTGGCGCCCGATGTCTTCTGGCCGCTGCGCCGGGTCGGCATCGAGTTCCACGCCGCGCAGGACGGCAAGACCGCCGCGGACAAGGCTTTCGCCTTGATCGGGCAGACCCCGGAGCTTCCGGTCGGTGCACGCACGGTGGCGGCGGCGGGGACGACGATCCGCTTCGAGCAACTGTCGGTCGCCGGACGTGACGGCATGTCGCCGCACCTGCTCACCGCGACCGTCCCGCCCGGCCGGGTGACCGTCCTGACGGGTGACAACGGCGTGGGCAAGAGCACCGCCCTGCAGGCGATCGCCGCCCTGGTTCCGCCGGCCGACGGCAGGGTGACCGTCGACGGCGTCGACGTACGCGAGCTCGATCAGCCCGGGTGGTGGTCCCAACTCTGTTGGCTGGCCCAGCGACCGGTCCTGGTTCCCGGCACCGTCGCGGAGAATCTGGCCCTGTTCGGCGCGCTGACCGACGTGGAGAGGGCCTGCAGCGCAGCGGGTTTCGACGACGTACTGGCCGATCTTCCGCATGGGATGGACACCGCGCTCGGGCGTGGGGGAGTCGGCCTGTCGTTGGGGCAGCGACAGCGCCTCGGCCTGGCCCGTGTGCTGGGTTCGCACGCCCCGGTGCTGTTGCTGGACGAACCGACCGCACACCTGGACCCGGCGGCCGAGGCGACCGTATTGCGCGCGATCGCGGAACGCGCCGCCGCCGGCACCACCGTGGTGATGGTGGGCCACCGAAACAGCGTGCTGGCGATCGCCGATCAGGTCATCGCGGTGCAGGCGGACCATGGTGCAGGCGGACCATGATGTCGCGGTCTGATTCGTTACGAGCCACGCTGGCCCTGCTGCAGCCCCGCCTCCCGCGGCTGTTGTTGGCGATCACCCTCGGCGCGCTGTCGCTGGGCAGTGCGCTGGGATTGGCCGCGGTGTCTGCCTGGTTGATCACGCGGGCCTGGCAGATGCCACCGGTGCTCGACCTGTCGGTGGCCGTGGTCGCCGTTCGTGCCTTCGGCATCTCGCGCGGCATATTGGGCTATTGCGAACGACTCGCCTCCCATGACACCGCGTTGCGGGCGGCCGGGTCCGCCCGCAGCGAGATCTACCGTCGGCTCGCGCGGGGCCCGGCGGATGCCACCGCGCGACTGCACAGCGGTGATCTGCTCGCTCGTGTCGGCGCCGATGTCGACACGCTCGCCGATGTGCTCGTGCGCGCCCTGGTCCCGATCGGCGTTGCGATCCTCCTGGGCGTCAGCGCGACGGCGATCATCGCGCTGATCTCACCGGCTGCGGCCGCCGTGCTGTTCGTGTGCCTGCTGCTGGCGGGCGGTGTGGCGCCCTGGCTGTCCGGGCGTGCCTCCGGCGCCCAGGAAGAGGTAGCCCGCCGACACCATTCCGGGCGTGACATGGCGGCGGTCACGGCGCTCGACCATGCACCCGAGTTGCGGGTCGCGCGCAGGCTGCCGAACCTGATAGCGCAAGCCGTGGCGGAGGAGCGGAATTGGGGTGAGGCGATGGACCGGGCCGCCGCACCGGCCGCCGTGGCCGCCGCGGTACCGAATGTCGCCATCGGGGTCAGCGTGATCGGTGCGATCACCGTCGGGATCGGCATCGCGTCCTCGACCGCGCCCACCATGCTGGCGGTGCTGATGCTGCTGCCACTGTCGGCGTTCGAGGCCACCGGTGCGCTTCCGGGCGCCGCCGCCGCCTTGACGAGGTCGAGGATCGCGGCCTCTCGCGTTCTCGGCCTGGTGCCCTCGGCGCCGCCGCTGCCGAGTGAGCCCGTGGCGGTCACACCGCCGGCGTCCACACCGCATCTGCGCGCTGTCGAACTCAGCGCCGGGTACCCAGCCTCGGCGGCCGGTCAGCCGATGACGATCGACCTGGAGCCGGGTGCCCGGTTGGCGGTCACCGGGAAGAGCGGTGCCGGCAAGAGCGCCCTGTTGATGACACTCGCCGGGCTGCTACCCCCCGTCCAAGGTGCGGTGACGGTCGACGGCGTGCCGACCGTGATGCTCAGCGAGGCCCAATTGCGCAGCGCGGTCTGCTACTTCGCCGAGGACGCCCACTTGTTCGCCACCACCGTGCGGGACAATCTGTTGGTTGCTCGCGGTGACTGTACGGATGACGAGCTGACGGGCGCCCTACGCGGCGTCGGCCTGGGTGACTGGTTGGCCGCCCTGCCCGATGGGCTCTCCACCGTGCTCTCCGGTGGTGCGGCGGCGGTCTCGGCGGGCCAACGGCGCCGGCTGTTGCTGGCCAGAGCCCTGCTGTGCCCGGCGCCGGTGATCCTGCTCGACGAACCGACCGAACACCTCGACGTCGCCGACGCGCACCGGCTCCTGAGCGAGCTGCTCGATCAGTCGGCCGACCTATTCGGCCCGGAACGCACGGTGGTGGTGGCGACTCACGAAACGGTCGACGACATCGGATGTCGGCGGCTGTCCGTCACCTAGCTAGATGACGGTGCCGACCGTTGCGTCGTCGCGGATCACCGGTTGACCCGCTGCCTGCCAGGCCTGCATGCCGCCCAGCAGGTTGTAGACGGTCACACCCGCGGCGGCGAGTCGGGCTGCCGCCACACCGGATCGCTTGCCGGACCGGCACACAGCGACAACCGGAACGGCGGCGTCATGAGTGTGCGGATCGAGGACCCCCAGGCGCACGTGGACCGCACCGGGGGCATGCCCGGCTGCCCATTCGTCGTCCTCACGGACGTCGAGCAGGACGGCGCCGGAGGCCGTTACGAGCCGCAGCGCCCCGGCCGGATCGACTTCCAGGACCTGCATCAGCGCGCGCCTTCCGCTCGAATCGCCGACTCGATCTCCTCGGCGGGAATCTCCCTGGTGCAGAAGAACCAGTCCTCACAGTGCAGCCCGGCGTCCTGTCCGGCCATCCGCTCCGCGGCGGTGCCGCAGGAGCCCGCGGGGGGCACGATCACCGGGTCGCCGGGTCTCCAGTCGGCGGGGGTGGCCACCTCGAAATGATCAGCGGTCTGCAGTGCCTTGATGACGCGCAGCAACTCATCGAAGTTGCGGCCGAGGCTCAGCGGATAGTAAATGATAGCGCGGACAACGCATTTCGGATCGATGACGAAGACCGCGCGTACCGCCTTGGTGGAGTCCTCGCCGGGCATGATCATCCCGTACTGCCGCGCGACCTGCATGCTGATGTCGTCGATCAGGGGAAAGGTGACCTCGACATCGTGCATGTCACGGAAGGTGATCTTCTCCCTGATGGTGCGCAGCCAGGCGATGTGGCTGTACAGGCCGTCTACGGACAAGCCGAGCAGTTCGGTGTTGTACGCGGCGAACTGCTCACGCATCGATGCGAAGGTGATGAACTCACTGGTGCAGACGGGCGTGAAGTCCGCGGGATGCGAGAAGAAGATGACCCACCTTCCGGCGTAGTCGCCCGGGAAGTTGATCGGGCCCTGCGTGCTCATCGCGGTGAACGAGGGGGCCGGCTCTCCGATCCGCGGCATGCCGGCGATCGGAGCGGACGTCTCGGGTGTGGTCACGATGCATCTCCTGGAGTGTTCGGTTATCGCCATCCTATATACCCCCATGGGTATATGGCCAGGGGCTGCGCCCGGTCACGATGTCGGATCCGTCACACCGGTCCGACGAGTGGGCCAAACGCAGTCTGGATCCCCTCAGATGTACATCGCCGGATCGATGTAGGTGGTCGGATCCACGCCGGACTCGCGCAGCTTCTCTGAGCGCGGCCGGATGACCGCGGGTATGCCGGTCGCGATCGACTCCGCGGGAACATCGCGGGTGACGACCGCATTGGCGCCGATCGCGGTGTCGGCGCCGATGGACACCGGGCCGAGAACCTTGGCCCCGGCGCCGATGGTGACCCGGTCGCCGATGGTGGGATGGCGCTTGACCCGCTGCAGCGACCGTCCACCGAGGGTCACACCGTGGTAGATCATCACGTCGTCGCCGATCTCCGCCGTTTCACCGATCACCACCCCCATGCCGTGGTCGATGAAGAACCGGCGCCCGATCGACGCACCCGGATGGATCTCGATCCCGGTGAGGAAACGGGTCGCCTGGCTCAGGACACGGGCCAGCCCGCGCAGCGCCGGCTTCGACCACAGTCGGTGGGCGAGGCGATGCGACCAGATTGCATGCAGGCCGGAGTAGACCAGGGCATTCTCGAGGTCGCCGCGCGAGGCCGG
Organism: Mycobacterium sp.; assembly: GCA_020438865.1. Lineage (GTDB taxonomy): Bacteria > Actinomycetota > Actinomycetes > Mycobacteriales > Mycobacteriaceae > Mycobacterium. The sequence goes on along the minus strand of JAGQTU010000055.1, from coordinate 10,650 downwards.
GTCATGGGCCCGTGCGCTCTGTAGGTCTTCGCGAAATGTCGACAGCAGGCCCACGAATCAGTCCCGAATGTGTTCGTAGAGCACCGTGGAGATGTAGCGCTCGCCGTAATCGCAGACGACCGCGACGATGAGCTTGCCGGCGTTCTCCGGGCGCTTCGCCAATTCCAGCGCCGCCCACACGATCGCACCGGAGGAGATGCCGCCCAGGATGCCCTCCTCGGTCCCCAACTCGCGGGCCACCCGAACGGCGTCGTCGATCTCGACGTCGATGATCTCGTCGTAGCTGTCGCGGTCCAGCACCTCGGGGACGAAGTTGGCGCCGATGCCCTGAATCTTGTGCGGCCCGGCGGTGCCCTCGGTCAGCAGCGGGGAGTCCTTCGGCTCGACGCCGACGATCTGAACCTCGGGCTTGCGGGCCTTGAGGACGTGCCCGACTCCCGTGATGGTGCCACCGGTGCCGATGCCGGCGACGAAGATATCGACCTGTCCGTCGGTATCGGCCCAGACTTCCTCGGCGGTGGTCTTCTCGTGGATCGCCGGGTTGGCCGGATTGGCGAATTGGTTCGCCGAGACGGCGTTGTCGGTCTCGGCGATGATCTGCTTCGCCTTCGCCACCGCGCCGGCCATCCCCTCCGAACCGGGGGTCAACACGATCTCGGCACCGTAGGCACGCAGCATCACCCGGCGCTCGGTGGACATCGTCTCCGGCATCGTGAGGATCACCCGGTAGCCGCGGGCGGCGCCGATCATGGCGAGCGCGATGCCGGTGTTTCCGCTGGTGGCCTCGACGATGGTGCCGCCTGGCTTCAACGCACCGGACTGCTCGGCGGCGTCGATGATCGCCGCCCCGATCCGGTCCTTGACGCTGTTGGCCGGGTTGTAGAACTCCAGCTTGGCCACGATCTGCGCGTCGAGTCCCTCGGTCAACCGGTTCAGCCGAACGAGCGGGGTACGCCCGATCAGCTCGCTGACGTTGTTGTAGATCTTGCCCATGGCTGGCCCTTCCTCATGGCGGGGATGACAGCACGCTGCTTCAGGCATTGTGCGTGATGCAGTTTTCCCCTTATCAACCGGTGCACGCGCCGACAATTCCCGGGTGTCCCGGTCCGGGCCGCCGGCCTCTAACGTGGCGGGTATGCCCGCCGATCTCACCTCAGGACCCGAAGCCCCACCCGCCGACGAGTTGGCCGCCGCCGAGGCGACCTTGCGTGTGCTCCAGCAGGTGGTGCACGGCGTCGCGACCGACGACCTGGCCAGGCCGACACCGTGCCGGGAGTTCGATGTCGCCGCGCTCACCGACCACCTGCTCAACTCCATCACGTCGATCGGCTCGGTCGCCGGTGCCGAGCTGCCGCAGCGCGACCGCGCCGACTCGGTGGAGCGCCAACTCATTGCCGCCGCCCGCCCGGCCCTGGACGCCTGGCACCGCCGCGGGCTGGACGGCACCGTCCCGTTCGGGAACTCCGAGGCGCCGGCGGGCGTGCTGGCCGGCATCCTGTCGCTCGAATTCCTGGTGCACGCCTGGGATTACGCCACCGCGATCGGCAGGCCGATAAGCGCTCCGGAATCGTTGTCGCAGTACGTCATCGGACTCGCCGAACGGGTCATCACGCCCGCCACCAGGAGCCGCGCCGGATTCGACGAGCCGGTCGAGGTGTCCGACGACGCCGACCCACTGGACCGGCTGGTCGCGCTGACCGGGCGCCGTCCGGCTAGCGCCCGCTGATCCAGGCGCGCGCGAACGCGAGGAACGCGTCGTTCTCGTGCGGCGCGCCGATGGTCACCCGCACGCCGTCGCCGGCGAACGGCCGCACGAACACCCGCGCGTTGGCGGACTGCTGGGCGAAGTCGACGGTCCGCTCCGCCAGCGGCAGCCAGACGAAGTTCGCCTGCGGCGGCGGCACGATGTAGCCCATCTGACGCAGCGCCTCGGTGACCCGGGTGCGTTCGGCGACGGTGGCGTTGGTGCGGGCGAACAACTCGTCCTCGGCGGCCAGCGAGGCGATGGCCGCGGCCTGCGAGACCGTGGTCGCATTGAACGGCACGTACACCTTGCCCAGCGCGACGATCACCTCCGGATCGGCGATCGCGTAGCCGACCCGCAACCCTGCCAGGCCGTACGCCTTCGAAAACGTCCGCAGCACAACGACATTGCTGTGCTTGCCGGCCAGGCCGAGGCTGTCGGGCACCAGGCCGTCGCGGATGTACTCCACGTAGGCCTCGTCGATGCACACCATGATGTCCGACGGCACCGCGGCCACGAAGCGGTCCAGCGCGTCGGGGTCGACCACGGTCGAGGTGGGGTTGTTCGGATTGCACACGAAGATCAGTCGGGTGCGGTCGGTGATGGCGTCCAGCATGGCGTCGAGGTCGAAGGTGTAGTCGCGCAGCGGAACGTGCACCGGGGTGGCGCCGGCCACCGTCACCTGCAGCGGGTAGACCTCGAAGCTGCGCCAGCCGTACATCACCTCGTCGCCGACCGTGCAGGTGATCTGGATCAGCTGTTGGGACAGGCTCACCGAACCACCGCTGACCGCGATGTGCTCGGGTGCGAAAGGCCCGTCCTTGCTCAAATGCTTGGCCAGGTGCTCCCGCAGCTCCACACAGCCGTTGTCCGGGTAGCGGTTGATCGTCTTGGCCGCCGCGGCAATCGCGGCCTGCACGCTGGGCAGCGGGCCCTGCACCGTCTCGTTGCTGGCCAGCTTGATCGCGCCCGGCACCGTCTTGCCCGGGGTATAGGCCGGAAGGTCGGCCAGCTCGGGTCGCAGGCGGGCGGTCATCGGCCCAATTGTAGGGGCCGTGGGCGCTTTGCTTATCCCTGTTCGGCCTGTGTACTCTCATCGATCGGCGGCTCCGGAGCCTCGCCACGGTTCCGGTACGCTCAGGTGGTTCAGGAGGCGTGCCAGAGCGGCCGAATGGGGCTCACTGCTAATGAGTTGTCCCCCTCAAAGGGGACCGGAGGTTCAAATCCTCTCGCCTCCGCCGCGGCTGACCAGTCAGCCACGAACAATTGAACATCGGCGCCCGTAGCTCAACGGATAGAGCATCTGACTACGGATCAGAAGGTTAGGGGTTCGAATCCCTTCGGGCGCGCTCGGCCGGCGCGTCTACCGCGCCCGGCGCCACATCGGTATCAACGTCGGTCCGTCCGGCACCACGATCTCGCCGGTGACTTCGAACCCGAATCGTTCGTAGTAGGGCACGTTGTCGGGCTTGCTCGACTCCAGGTACGCGGGTGCGTGTTCGGCGTCGCAGCGCCTGAGCCCCGCGCTCATCAGCGCTTCGCCGAAGCCGCCGCCGCGCACCGTCGGCTCGGTGCCGATAACCGCGAGGTACCAGTGCGGTTCTTCGGGGTGGGCCGCTTGCGCGGTCGCGTCGAGCCGCAGGGCCCTCGGCAGCCGCACGCTTAGCGCACGCAACAGACTCGGTGCGGCCCGCAGGTGCTCGATCGGCGTGTGCTGCCAGCGATCGGGTGGATCCCACAGGGCGGCGGCGCCGATCGCCGCGCCACGGCGGGCGATGTGTATGCCGCCGCCCGCGAAGTGGTGGTAGCGGACCAGCGTGGCGAACAGCCTTGTTCGCCCACGGGGGTCCGGCAGCATCCAGTTCCAGACCGGATCGTCGTGAAAGGCGCGGCTGAGCACGGTCGACAACTCGTCGACGTCGCGTTGTTGTGCAGCGGATACGTCGATCGTTGAGGTTGTCATGTGGCTGCCCGCTCTTACCGTGCGAACGCCGGTGCGAGGTAGCGCGAGGCCATGATCTTCGTCTGCTCGATGATCGTCGGATCACCGTCGGGGTCGCTGCGGAACGCGGTCTCCAGCAGCGCCTGGCTGGCCTCCCAGCAGACGTAGATCATCGTCGACAACTCGCCACGCGGGACCTTCGCCTTGCCGGCCATCGCGTCTGCGACGGTGTGCGCGAATCGGGTGTTGTTGTGCTGGTGGTCTGCGCGGACGAACTCCGGATCGAGCCGCGCCCCGACCACAACTCCCGCAGGGCCGGTTCGTTGCGGTAATACGCGGTGTAGGCATCCAGAAGCAGGTCCAGGAGCTCATGCCATTCGCAGTCGGTGTCCAGCCCCGCCAGGGAAGACTCGAGAACGTCCGCGAAGCGCTGCGCGAACCGTTCGGCGAGGGCGTAGACGATGTCGTCCTTGCGGGCGAAGAACTGGTACAGCGTGCCCAGGGGAACGCCGGCCCGCTTGGCGATGTCGATGACCTTGAGGGCGTCCAGAACCTCATCTTCGACGATCGCCGCCGCCGCGTCGAGGATGCGTTCGACGCGATCACGGCTGCGCTGCTGGCTCGGTGAGCGGCGCAGGTGTGCCGGACTCGGCAAGGTCATGGTCCTGTCACCCCTATCCGGCCGACTGAACGTGTTGAGCGAATGATGTCACGTCGCTGCATCGGCACCCCCGGGCAGCGCGTACGGCTCATACCGAATCGCTCCCTCCTGGATCACCAGAAGGGCTGCCGTATCGGGCTCGACGAAGAAGTCCGGCACCGACCTGGTCGTTCCCTGGAATTCGTATGTCCGCGGTGGTTCCACATCCTCGGCGCGCGGCCATGGATGGGGGTGGACGACGGCTTGAGCGTTGTGGCGGGAAGGATCTCGGCGACCCGGCAGAAGTTCTGGTGCTGTGGGCACCCGCCGAAGAGGCCCAACTCGAACAGGGAAGCGGGACTGCGCGCACTGCTCTGATCGCGCGGCGCGGTCACTTGGACCTCCTGTCGAAGGGCGCCATGTACATGAGGGGGATGAAGCCGCAGCGGCGCAGCATCGAGAACCGACCGCCCCCGAACGGCTTTGGGTTCGGTCCTGAAATGGCCGCCCATTCCGCGGGTGAAGCCATGCCGGTCATCTCGGGCAAGTGTGTCGTCGATCAGGCCCGTGGAGAGATCTCATATCCGGTTGCCTCCGACGTCGACCAGGGCGCCGTTCTGGATGTAATAGCCCGGTGCGCCGTCGCGTTCGACGGTGATGCCGGGTGTGGTGTGCACGGTGATGGCGTCGGCCAGGGTGGTTGTCCGCGCGTCATCGAGTTCGGCGGCCCTGGCGCACTCGTCGGCACGCTGGGCGCTGCCCAGCGTGAAGTCCTCTCCGGGCACCACCGGCTCGATGCCGTGATCGTGGAGCAGCATGCCGGCGAACAGCAACTCCTCGTCGACGTCGCTGTCGTCGACGTCGGCCAATGCGCGTCCGAAGATCCACGACCGGTAGCTGTGGTTGAGGATCACCGGATGCTGTCGGCGGCCGCAGCCTCGACCTCGCACGCGAACCGGCTGTCGGGCGGACGGATCTCTCGCTCGCCCGGTCGAGGAGTGGCCGAGGGCCTGTCCCGCCGCAGTCGATGCAGGAAGTAGTCCCGCTGACTGGTCGCCACCGAGCCCAACATTCTGAGGCGCTCCCGGCGGGTGAGCCCTCCCTTCGTCCGGCGCGTGCACTCCAGCCCGCCGATGCGGTTCGGGTCCGGGCGGGCGCTCATGGCGCGACCGGCAGCAGTCGGTCATCCCATAATCCGAACATGAATCATGTTCTACTTCGGAGAGAGGGCAGCGCCAAACCGGAGGATGGCGTCAGCAGAGACGGTCCTCGCAAACCTGGCGGTGGCTTGAAACCCCTCGGGCGATGCTCACCGCCAGCCTGCTGCCGTTGGCCGCCCAACCCAGCGAACGCTCGCCACCCAGTGCTGCGCGCCCGAAAAGGTACCTCAACTCCTCCGGGAACCGCACCGCGGAACGATACGACTACCTCTCTGCATGAGTGTGGGTTGGGCTGATGGATGCGGCCCAAACGAAAGAGGGGATTTCCATGTCGGTCAATGGTGCCGTTACGGCAACGCCCGGGCAGGTGGATGTGCGGGCGACCCGCTTTGTGGCCACGGTCACCGCGACCGTGCTCGCAGTGGTCCTGATTCTGGCGAGCTTCAGTGTGCGCACGGCCGCCGTTCTGCTTTCGGTTCAAGCGCTGGTCTTCGTCGTTGGTGCAGTATGGGGTCCGGCAAGGCATCCCTACGGACTGATGTTCCGCCGTCTCATCGCGCCTCGACGCGGTCCCGCGACCAAGCTCGAGGCGGTGGAGCAGATCCGGTTCGCGCAACTCATGGGCTTCATCTTCTGCGCCGTCGGCGTCGCCGGCTTCGTCCTTGGGGCACCCCTCGTCGGTCTGATCGCTACCGGCTTCGCCCTATTCGCCGCGTTGATGCGCGCGGTATTCGGAATATGCCTCAGCCGCGGCCCCTACATGCTGGTCTGCCGGCTCCGCGGCAAGGTCCCCCCCTGCTGCCAGGACAAGTGAAGAGTTGATCGCACACGGGAACTTCCCGGGACGCGGACCTCTTCGGCCCCTGCGACTACTCCCGCGCGGCGCCACCGCTGAAGCCGCCTGCAACAGAAGATGGGACGTGAGGACGTGAACATCGCTGAGATGGTGGGCATGCCGGGCGAGGCACTGCGGGTGCCCCGCGCGCAATGGCGCCAGTCGCTCACCGATGCGCTGCGCGAGGCCTTCGGGTACCACTACGGGAAGAACGCGTTCTACCGCGCCCAGTGCGAGGGGGTGTCGCCCGCTCATATCGACGGCTACCACGACCTACACAGGATTCCGTTGTTGCCGGTCGGCATGTTCAAACAGACTGGGGCGCATGTCCTGCTGACTGCCGGCCTCGCCGATATCGAGACCGAGATTCGCTCGACCGGGACCAGTGGGGTGCCGTCGGTCGCCCGCCGCGACGCATTGACGACGACCCGCGCCTCAATCGGAATCCTCGGCGGTTACCGCGACTTCTTCGGCATCTCCAACGGAGCGGGGTTGTTCTTGTGCCCGTCGACGGCGGAGGTTCCCGAGATGGGCATGGTCAAGGTGTTCAACCTGCTCACCGCCATGCTGGACGATCACCGCTATCTCGTGCACGAATATTCCTTCCACCCGCAGGACGCCCTGGCATATCTGCGTCGCTGGGAGGGCGCGATGACGCGCCACATCATCGGTCCGCCGTTCATCGTGGCCCGGTTCATGCGGTTCCTCGAACTGGAGGAGATTCCGCTGGCCCTGGACCCGGAGTCGATGATCATCATGCTCGGCGGATGGAAGCAGTACACCGGTCGCTCGATCAGCCGCGATGAGTTCAACGACAAGGCCGAACGCCTCCTCGCTGTCGAGCGCTCCCGGATCAGGGACATGTACGGAATGATCGAGTCGGACATGCTCGCCATCGAGTGCGAGCACCACCGCAAGCACGTCCCCCCGTGGTGCTACGTATCCATTCGCGACATCACCGACCCCGCAGTCGAACTCGGGCCCGGCAAGACCGGCGGCATCGCGATCCTCGATGCCCTCAACACCGCCTATCCGGGCTTCCTGCTCTCCGATGACGTCGGGGAGGTCGACGAGAGTGACTGCCCGTGTGGCCGCACCGGGCAGACGGTGCGGTTCCGTCGCCGTCGCCAGGGGGCCGAACTCGGCTGCTGCGCCGTCAGCATCGAGAGGTACCTGGACTCCAATCAACTCGTGCCCGAGTGCGAACTCGCGGACACTCCCGGGAGGGCCTGACGATGGCGCGGTTCAGTCCGACGATCGTCGACCACTTCACCAGCCCCCGTAACTGCGGCCGCCTACCGAGCGCCGATGTCGCGGCCTTCGTCGGGAATCCGGTGTGCGGAGACCAGATTCTGCTTACCGCCCGGGTCGACGGGGATGCCGTGAGCGACGTCACCTTCGAGGCATTCGGCTGTTCGGCATCGCTGGCCATCGCGTCGATACTCACCGAGCGGCTGACCGGCCTGACCGTCCCCGAGGTCGCCGCCGTCACCACCGATCAGGTGCTGCAGTGGTCGGGGGGGTTGAGTCCCGACCAGCGCCACGTCGCCGAATTGGGCGCCGACGTCGCACATCGCCTGGCCGGCAACTACTGCAACGGGCTCAGTGACGACGGGCTGAGTTGCGGTGCCTGACAGCGTGTATCTCGACTACGCGGCCACCGCGCCGCTGCACCCGGCCGCGGCCGCGGCCGTGCTGGCCGGCCAGGGGCTGATCGGAAATCCTTCCAGTGCACACAGCGCCGGACTGGCGGCGGCCGAAGCGCTGTCGGCGGCCAGGGGCTCTGTCGCATCGTTGTTCGGCGTGGAAGCAGACGAGGTCGTGCTGACCTCCGGCGGCAGTGAATCCAACGCGATGGCGCTGTTGGGCACATTCGCAGCCCGAAGGTTCGCCGGGCATCTAGTGACCACCTCGATCGAGCACTCTTCGATCCTCGAGAATGCCCGCGCGCTCGCTGAACTGGGCGTCGAGATCACGTTCGTCGACCCACTGCCTACCGGCCACGTGGATCCCCGTGACATCGCCGCCGCGATACGCCCGAACACCGCCCTGGTGTCGGTGATGCATGCCAACAACGAAACCGGCGCCATTCAGCCAGTTGAGCGGATCGCCGCGATCACCCGGGATGCCGGAGTGGCCCTGCACGTGGATGCGGTACATACCGCGGGCAAGATCGACATTGCCGGCATCGGTGCGCAGATGGTCTCGATCTCGGGGCACAAGTTCGGCGCCCCCCGCGGTGTAGGTGCGCTGTCCGTGGCGAAGGGCAGTCGGCTGACACCACTCATCCTGGGCGGCTCACAGGAGAAACGTCGGCGAGCCGGCACTGAGAACGTAGCGGGTGCGATGGGCATGGCAGCCGCGGCCCAGGTCAGTCTGGCCAGGATTTCACCAGCGCACCACGAGGCCACTCGCGCCAAGAGGAGTCGACTGACCGACGGATTGCGGACGATCGGCGGTGTAGAAGTCAACGCGACCGATCCGGTTGTTCAGGAGACGGTCAGCGTCCGGTTTGAAGGAATCCGCGCCGACGCCCTGGCCGACGCGCTGGACATGGAAGGCATCTACCTGTCCACCGGGTCCGCCTGCAGCGCGGGCGAGGACGCGGTCTCGCATGTTCTGACGGCCCAGGGCTTGACAGAAGATGAGGCACGCTCCGCAGTACGGCTGTCGTTCGGTGCGGAACTGTCCCACGAAGACATCGACCGGGTCGTTGCGGCGGCGGCTCGGGCCGTCGACCGGCTCCGCCGGACGGCCGGAAGTGGAGTAGTACTACGGTGAGCTTGGCCGTCAGGAACCTCCTGGCCGAACGGACCCGGTTCGTGCTGTCAGTCCTCGGCGTCACCGTCGCCGTACTGCTTGTCCTGATCATGTCCGGCATCTTCGTCGGCACCACCCGCCAGGTCACCACCTATATCGACCACTCGCGCAACGCCGTCTGGGTGATGCAACCGGGTGTCTCCCAGATGTTCAAGTCGGTCTCCTGGCTACCGAACGACGACAAGGCGAAGCTGCTGGAAGTTCCCGAAATCTCCTCGGCGGATCCGATTCTCGGTCTGCCCTCCGACTTCGTCCGCAGCGGTACCCACACCGCCTTCTTCGTCGTCGGCTACGACACCAGCACCGGTGTGGGCGGCCCGTGGATACTGGCCGAAGGCCGCAACGTCGAAGCGTCGGGCGAGGTCGTCCTCGACCGTGCCCTGGCCCGTATCAACGACGTCCGCATCGGTGACACGGTGCGGATCGTCGATGAGGACTTCACCGTGGTCGGTCTGTCCAAGCAGACCGCGGCGGCGACGAACTTCTACAGCTTCATCTCGCTTGCGGACGCGAAGCGGTTGCTGCGGGCCGGAGATCGGGTGTCCTACTTTCTCACCCAACCCAAGCCCGGGTACACCGACGAGGATGTCGTCGCGGCGATCGCACGCGACCTACCGGGCGTCTCGGCGCTGACCTCGGCGCGGTTCGCCGACAACAGCCGCGACATCATCGTGAAGATGATCGGCCGGCCATTGAAGACGATGATCGCGATCGCGGTACTGGTCGGAACCGCGCTGATCGGTCTGACGATGTGGGCGGTGACCGCCGAGCAAATGGCCGATTTCGGCATCTTGCGCGCGCTGGGAGTCCGTCCGATTCAATTGAGTCGCATCGTGATCGCTCAGGCGGCGGTCGTCGCCGCGTTGGGATTCGTTATCGGTGGGGCCGTCGCGTTCGCCGCACAATTCCTGATCGGGGACCGGATGGGCGACGTCGCGGTCGCGATCACCCCGACGATGCTCGCCGCGATGGCCGCAGCCACCGCGGTGATGGCCGGACTCGGCGCCCTGCTGCCACTGCGCCGCGTCTCCCGCATCGACCCCGTCACCGCGTTCCGGCGCTGAAAGGACTCCCATGCGTTGCCCCGTCTGCCAACACGACGCGTCACTGCCGCGGTGCTCCCGGTGCCGCCGGCCCTTGCTCGAGCCCACCGGCGATTCGGTGATCCAACTCACCGACGTGAGCCACCACTATGGGACCGCCGACACGGCGGTACAAGCGCTGAGCGGTGTGACACTGTCTGTCGACCGTGGTGAGATCGTCTCGATCGTCGGACCGTCCGGCGGCGGGAAGACCACCGCGTTGCTGGTGATGGGCCTGTTGCTCACACCGGACAGCGGGACGGTCCGGATCGGCGGGCAGGATGCCGGAACCTTGTCAGAACGCGAGCGGGCCACCCTTCGACTGCTCCGGCTCGGGTACCTGTTCCAGGACTATAACCTGCTGCAGTCACTGACCAGCGCCGAGAACGTCGCCGTCCCGCTTCGCTACGCCGGGGTGCGCAAGATC
>JAGQTU010000054.1 GCA_020438865.1 Mycobacterium sp. | reverse complement strand
GAGCCGATCCCGGTGCCGAAGGTCAGCAGCACCACCACACCGCTTTCGTTGCGGCCGGCGCCGTAGCGCTCCTCGGCCAGTCCGGCCGCGTCGGCGTCATTGAGGACCGTCACCCGCTGGCCGCCCAGGGCCGCGCCGATGACATCGTCGGCGTCGGTCCCGATCCACGACTTGTCGACGTTGGCCGCCGTCTGCACCACACCGTTGACGACCACGCCGGGGTAGGTGACGCCGAGTGGTCCGGTCCAGTCGAAGTGCCGGACGACCTCCGCCACCGTCTTCGCGATCGCCGCCGGGGTCGCCGGCTGGGGGGTGAGCACCTTGTACCGCTCGCCGATCAGTTGGCCGGTGTCCAGATCGACGATGCCGCCCTTCACCCCGCTGCCGCCTACGTCGACGCCGAACCCCCGACGCTGTCCTGCGGTGCTGGCTTCCGTCCCGGTCATGGCTTCTCCTCGGCGAGGCTGGTGATCGGCGCGATGCACACACTAACGGGTGGGCGGCCCTTTGGTGGCGGTGTCGAGATGTGCTGCGATAGCGGTGTGAGCGAGCGGCGGCCCGAGCAACTTCGTGCGGTCGCTGAGCAATTGGCGGCGGAGGCTGCGGTGTTCGTGCGGCGCCGCCGCGCGGAGTTGTTCGGCGGCGGCGCGCATCCGATCCCGCGGGGCGCGGTGCAGGCCAAGAGCACCCCCACCGATCCGGTCACCCTCGCGGACACCGAAACCGAGGCGCTGCTGCGGGATCGGTTGGCTCGGTTGCGCCCCGGCGAGCCGATCCTCGGCGAGGAGGGCGGCGGCCCGGCGCACGACGCGGTCGGCGGCGTGCGGTGGGTGCTCGACCCGATCGACGGAACGGTGAACTTCCTCTACGGCGTGCCGGCCTACGCCGTCTCGGTGGCCGCCCAGATCGACGGGGTGTCGGTGGCGGGCGCGGTCGCCGATGTGGTGGCCGGCGACGTCTATTCCGCGGCGGTCGGTCTCGGCGCTGATGTGCTTCGCGACGGCGTGCGCAGCCGGCTGCAGTGCAGTACCGCGCACGACCTGTCGATGGCGCTGGTGGGCACCGGATTCGGCTACGCGGCACGGCGGCGGGCCGAGCAGGCCGCGCTGCTGGCCCGAATCCTGCCGGTGGTGCGCGATGTGCGGCGCATCGGCTCGGCGGCGCTGGATCTGTGCCTGGTCGCGGCCGGCCACCTCGACGCCCACTACGAGCACGGGCTGCACGTCTGGGACTGGGCGGCGGCCGCGCTGATCGCCACCGAGGCCGGCGCGGTGCTGGTCCTGCCCGAGCCGGCCGACGAGGAGGTCCGGGCCGGGCTACTGGTGGCCGCCGCGCCGGGTATCGCCGCACAACTGCTCGACGCGCTGGACCGGTGCGGGGGATTGGCGCCGCTGGACTGACCCGCACCTTATGTGCCTGAGTTCTGACCCAACGCTCGTTGTGAACGCTCAGCAGGTGCCGCTGTGGATCTTGGCCAGCAGTGCCGAGTCGGCCGGTTCGGTGGCGTCCGGACGCAGCCCGGCCAGCACCGCGTCGATATCGTCGCTGTGCGCGAGCGTGGTGAACTCGGTCCCGATGGCCAGGTCCACCGAATCGTCCTGACGGTCGTCCTGATAAAGCTCGACGCAGGGCGCCACCAGCCAGACCGCCGCGGCGCCGGGCCTGCCCGCGGCACCGAACCGGATCTGGCCCTGGCAGGTCAGCCGGGTGCCGGCGTAGAGCGGGTCGTTCGCCGCGGTCGGCTGGGCGAAGCCGAGGTCGCGCAGCGCGCCGGCCACCTCGCCGGCCTGACCGCCCTGGCCGCTGGCGTTGAGCACCCGGATCTTGGTGTCGGCCAGCTTGGCCGGTGCCACGTCGACCATCGACGACAACGACACCGGGCTGCCCAGCCGCGGGGCGGCCGGGTCGGTCGGGGCCGGCGGCTCGTTGCAAGCCTCGGCCTGGTGTACGTCCACCGGCCTGGTCAACACGATTCCCCAGATGAGAGCAGTGATCGCGAAGAGCGCGCACGCGGCGACGATCCCCGGCACGTAGTTGCGCCGCCGGAACGGCTGACCGTGCTTGTCGAAGGCGGTACCTTCGGTGATTTGAGCGACCACGTCTGCACTCTAGAGGCAGGGGACAGGCGGCGGAGGAACACGCCAGTCGACGAACGCCGATAGTTGTGATGTAAATCACACTTGAACATCTTGTGATCTGGGCACGAATCGTTTGGCGGATGCGTTCGACGCTGATACAAAGCCTTGCTGAGGTTACGAGGGGACAGAACGAATGGCTACCGACTACGACGCTCCGAGGCGTACCGAGACCGACGAGGTGTCCGAGGACTCTCTCGAGGAACTCAAGGCGCGGCGGAACGAGGCGCAGTCCGCCGTTGTCGACGTCGACGAGACCGATTCCGCCGAGAATTTCGAGCTGCCGGGTGCCGATTTGTCCGGCGAGGAACTGTCGGTCCGGGTCATCCCCAAGCAGGCCGACGAGTTCACCTGTTCGAGCTGCTTCCTGGTGCATCACCGCAGCCGGCTGGCCAGTGAGAAGAACGGTGTGATGATCTGCACCGACTGCGCGGCCTGACCGGTTCGCCCCCCTTCCTCAACTCTGCAGCGCGGCGAGCACCCGATCCGGTCGCCGACAGCTCACCAGCCAGTACGGCGTCGGATCGTCCGGATCGTCGAGAACGAGCAGAACCATCGGCCCCACCCAGCCCCGGTGCACCACATAGGCGGCCGGATCGAGCTGGCGTCCCAGTGCCGCCGATTTCGCGGTGCGCGGGATCTCCGCCCAGCGCCGCACCACCGACATCGGTAGATGCGCCTGGCCGGCCCGCAGTTCGACATCGGACCCGGTGCTCGCCACCACGACCTCGGTGCGGCCCAGCCACAGCAGCACACCGGCCGCCACCACGCCGAGCACCACGTACGGCAGGAACTCGGGCAGCGTCCGGATCCCCATGTTGACTTCCTTGGCCAGGATGGCGGCCAGGCCGAAGCCCAGCGGCCACCACCACCACGGCACCCACAACCGTTCGCGGTACCGCACCGTTTGCGAGGTCACACGCGAGTCGGACACGGGCCCAAGGGTAGTCTGTGGCACCGTGCCCACCAGTCTTGCGGTGGTTCGTCTGGACCGCGATCTTCCCCTGCCCAGCCGTGCCCACGACGGCGATGCGGGCGTCGATCTGTACAGTGCCGAAAACCTCGACCTGCAACCGGGCCGGCGCGCCCTGGTCGGCACCGGCATCGCCGTCGCCATCCCGCACGGCATGGTGGGACTGGTGCATCCGCGCTCCGGTTTGGCTGCGCGCGTTGGCCTTTCGATCGTCAACAGCCCCGGGACCATCGACGCCGGCTACCGCGGCGAGATCAAGGTGGCGCTGATCAACCTCGACCCCAGCACGCCGATCACGATTCGGCGCGGTGACCGCATCGCCCAGTTGCTGGTCCAGCGGGTCGAACTACCCGAGTTGGTCGAGGTGGCCTCGTTCGACGAGGCCGGCCTGGCCGACACCACCCGTGGCGACGGCGGCCACGGTTCCTCCGGCGGACATGCGAGTTTGTGATGGCATTCGGCAGACGTAAGAACAACCCCGACCCCACCGCGGACGAGACCCCGCTCACCACCCCGGAGCCGTCCGCCGAAGCCGCAGCCGCCGCCGAGCCCGATGACAGCGAGCGGCCCGACGGCCCGTTCGACATCGAGGACTTCGACAACGCCGAGGACGCCGCGACCGCCCGGCTCGACCTCGGCTCGGTGCTGATCCCGATGCCCCCCGGCGGCCAGGTTCAGGTCGAGCTCAACGAGGTCGGTGTGCCCAGCGCGATCTGGGTGGTGACCCCCAACGGCCGGTTCACCATCGCCGCCTACGCGGCGCCGAAGTCGCCCGGCCTGTGGCGGGAGGTGGCCTCCGAGCTGGCCGACTCGCTGCGCAAGGACCAGGCCGCCGTCGCCATCGAGGACGGCCCATGGGGCCGGGAGGTGGTCGGCGTCGGCGCCGGCGTGGTGCGTTTCATCGGTGTCGACGGGTACCGCTGGATGATCCGCTGCGTCGTCAACGGCGCGCAGGAGACCATCGACGCGCTCGCGGTCGAAGCCCGGGATGCCCTGGCGGACACCGTCGTTCGGCGCGGTGACACGGCGATGCCGGTCCGCACCCCGCTCCCGGTGGAACTGCCCGAGCCGATGGCCGCCCAGCTGCGCGAGGCCGCCGCACAGCAGGCCGCGATGCTCGCCGCCCAGCAGGCCGGCACCGAGCAGCAGGCGGCGCAGGACACCGCCGAGCGGCGCAGCGCGGCCGGCTCGGCGATGCAGCAGCTGCGCAGCACCAGCACCGGCGGCTGATCCTCAGGGGCCGGCGGCGTCCGACAGGGCCGCCAGGCACGCCGCGCCCAGCAGCGCCGGCTCTGGCCCGAACTCGGCGAGCATGACCGTCCGCAACGCGGCGTGCGGCGCGGCGGACACCCACTCCAGCGCCACCTCCAGCGGATGGACGAGGTCGTCGGGGGCCGCGACGACCCCCATCGGCGCGTCGAGGCGCTCCAGGTCCGCGGTGCGCGGCGCGACGTAGGCGGCGACCTCTTCCATGGCGTCGGGCAGTTCGGGCCACTGCTCGAGCCACGACCGGCTCAGCTCGTCGGCCAGCCACGCCGGGCTCGATGCCCGCATCGCCGCAGTGGTGGCCGTCAGGCCGTCCCGGCGCAGCGCGGCCGCGGTGTGCCGGGCCGACAGCGCGGCCGGCGCGGAGTCCGGCTCGCCGGTCCATGGCGGCAGGGCGGCCAGTACCGCGACGGCGCGCCCGGGATGCGCCAGCGCCCAGGCGACGGCGACTGCCGCCCCGATGGAGACCCCGCCGACGGCGATCGGGGCCTGCCGGGCCGCCTCGTCGAGGGCCTCGAGGTAGCCGGCCACCAGCCGGGCCGGGTCGGGGCGCTGCGCCAGCACGACGGCCCCGGCGCCGCGTAGTGGGCCGGCGAACGCCCGGTGGACGTAATCGTCGTCGGAGCCGGTGCCCGGCAGCAGGACGGTTGAAACGCCGCTCAGGTTCACCGCCATCGGTTGATCGTGCACCGGTGGGCCGGCCGGCCGTGCATTGGGTGTAGGCCGCGTGGCATCGGGGAACCAACAGGTCTACCGTTGCGTTGGCAGAGTGATCGAAGATCAGGAGAGACCATGGCTGCGGCCGAAGGTTTTGTGCGCCGCCTCACCCGGAGGTTGACGGAGGACCCTGAACAGCGCGACGTCGAGGAACTCACCGACGAAGCGGCGCTCACCGGCGCGCAGCGAGCGATCGATTGCCAGCGCGGCCAGGAAGTCACCATGGTCGGCACCCTGCGCAGCGTCGAGATGAACGCCAAGGGCTGCGCGGGCGGCGTGCGCGCCGAACTGTTCGACGGCACCGACACGGTCATGCTGGTGTGGCTCGGCCAGCGACGCATCCCCGGTATCGAATCCGGGCGCACCCTGCGAGTGCACGGCCGGCTCGGCACCCTGGAGAATGGCGCCAAGGCCGTCTACAACCCGCATTACGAGATCCAGCGTTGACCCCACCCGCCCCCTCGCGGCCGGTCCGGGCCGCGGCGTGAAACGTGGCTGAGGACAAGCCGACTCCCGCGCAGGCGCTGATGGCGCAGATGGGCGGTGTCAGCGGCCTGATCTATTCGGCGCTGCCGGTGGCAGTGCTGGTCCCGGTCAACACCGCCTTCGGACTGGTGCCCGCCATCAGCGCCGCGCTCGGCGTGGCCGCCGTGATCCTGGCCTGGCGGCTGTTCCGGCACGACTCGATCCAGCCCGCGGTGTCGGGGTTCATCGGAGTCGGGCTGAGCGCACTGATCGCCTGGGTGGTCGGGGCGTCCAAGGGCTACTTCCTGCTCGGCATCTGGTCGTCGCTGGTGTGGGCCGCCGTGTTCACGGTGTCGGTGCTGATCCGGCGGCCGATCGTGGGCTACGTCTGGAGTTGGGTCAACGGGCACGACCGGGCCTGGCGCAACGCCCGGCGGGCGGTGCTGGCCTTCGACATCGCCACCCTGACCTGGGTGCTGGTGTTCGGGTCCCGGTTCCTGGTGCAGCGGCACCTGTACGACGCGGACCAGACCGGCTGGCTGGGCGTCGCGCGGATCGCGATGGGCTGGCCGCTGACCGCGGTTGCCGCGCTGGTCACCTACCTCGCGATCCGCTCGGCCCAGCGGGCCATCCACAGTGCGCACCAGGCGAGTGCGCACCAGGCGAGTGCGCACCACGAGGCCCACGAGCATGCCCAGGATCATGCGCCGGCCGATCCGGCCGGCGACGACGCCGTGCTTGGCAGCGAGGAGAACTAACCGGAGCGGGCGGCGAACAGCGCCGTGCGGAGTTCCTCCTCGACCTCCGGCGCCGCAACGAACAGCAGCTCGTCGCCACCCTCGAGCGGCTCGTCGGGCTCCGGCACGATGACGCGCTGGCCGCGCAGGATCGTGACCAGGGCGGCGTCGCGGGGAAGCGCCAGCTTGCGCACCGGCCGACCGCCCCACGGGGTGTCGTCGGGCAGCGTGATCTCGACCAGGTTGGCGTGGCCCTGGCGGAACTGCATGAGCCGCACCAGATCTCCGACCGCAACCGCCTCCTCCACCAGGGAGGCGAGCATCCGCGGGGTGGACACCGCGACGTCGACGCCCCAGGCGCTGTCGAACAGCCACTCGTTGCGCGGATCGTTGACCCGGGCCACCACGCGGCACACCGCGAACTCGGTCTTGGCCAGCAGCGACAGCACCACGTTGGCCTTGTCGTCCCCGGTGGCGGCGATCACCACGTCGAACTCCTCGAGGTGCACCGACTCCAGCAGGCTGATCTCGCAGGCGTCGCCGAGGCGCCAGTGCGCGGCCGGAATGGCGTCGACGTCGATGTGCTCGGCGTTGCGCTCGATCAGCGTCACCTCGTGCTCGTTCTCGAGCAGCTCACGGGCGATCGAGCGGCCGACCGCCCCGGCCCCGGCGATGGCTACCTTCATGACCGCAGCTCTCCGATCCTGGCGCGGGCGCCCGTCATTTCTTGCGCTCCTCGGCGTCCTCGGCGGGCGGCAGCGCGGCGATCGCCAGCGCCTCGGCGGCGTGGCCCGAGACCGCCGCGACGTACACCTGGTCGCCGGCCTGCACGACGGTCTTGGGGTCGGGCAGGATGCCGGTGCCGAACCGGATCACGAACGCGACCCGGGCGCCGGTGGCCTCCTCGAGATCGGTCACCCGGCGGCCCACCCACTCCTCGTGCAGCGCCACCTCGGCGACGGCGACGGTTCCGGTCGGATCGCGCCACTTGCTGGTCTCGGTGTCCCCGACGAGCGCGTTGAGCAGCCGGTCGGTCGTCCATGGCACGGTGGCCACGGTGGGGATGCCCAGCCGCTCGTAGACCGCTGCCCGCTTGGCGTCGTAGATGCGGGCCACCACGCGCTGCACTCCGAACGTCTCCCGCGCCACCCGCGCGGAGATGATGTTGGAGTTGTCGCCGGAGGACACCGCCGCGAATGCGCCGGCATCCTCGATTCCCGAGCGCAGCAACACTTCCCGGTCGAATCCCATGCCGAGCACGCGCTGGCCGCTGAACTCCGGCGAGAGCCGGTGAAAGGCCGCCGGGTCGCGGTCGATGATCGCCACCTCGTGGCCGATCCGGGACAGCGCGTCGGCCAGCGAGGCGCCGACCCGGCCGCACCCCATCACCACTACCCGCACCTGAGGTCCTTTCGGCTCCGTCATGCGCCGGCGCGCCGGAGTCGGGGCCGAAACATGGCTGACCGATCCCGCGGGCACCGACCGTTCGGGTGGAACGCTACAGCCAAACCCGGATGGGCTTACCCTTGGCACTCGTGTCTAAGCTTTCGACCGCCGCGCGCCGGTTGGTCCTAGGGCGCCCGTTCCGCAGCGACACGCTCAGCCACACCCTGCTGCCGAAGCGGATCGCCCTGCCGGTGTTCGCCTCCGACGCCATGTCGTCGGTCGCCTACGCCCCCGAGGAAATCTTCCTGGTGCTCTCGGTGGCGGGGTTGACCGCCTACACGATGGCGCCGTGGATCGGACTCGCGGTGGCGTTCGTGATGCTCATCGTGGTGGCCTCCTACCGGCAGAACGTGCACGCCTACCCGTCCGGCGGCGGCGACTACGAGGTGGTGACCACCAACCTGGGCCCGACCGCGGGCCTCACGGTTGCGAGCGCGCTGCTGGTGGACTACGTGCTCACGGTGGCGGTGTCGATGGCCTCGGCGATGTCCAACATCGGCTCGGCCTTGCCGTTCATCGCCCAGCACAAGGTGGCGTTCGCGGTCACCGCGATCGCGCTGTTGACCGCGGCGAACCTGCGCGGCATCCGCGAGTCCGGCACGGCGTTCGCGATCCCGACCTATGCGTTCATGTTCGGCATGTTCGCGATGCTGCTGTGGGGTTTCTTCCAGATTCATGTGTTGGGGCACCCGCTGAAGGCGGAGTCGTCGTCGTTCTCGGTGCGCTCCGAGCACGGCGACGTCCTGGGGGTCGCGCTGGTGTTCCTGGTCGCCAGGGCGTTCTCGTCCGGCTGTGCCGCACTGACCGGTGTGGAGGCGATCAGCAACGGCGTCCCTGCGTTCCGCAAGCCCAAGTCCCGCAACGCGGCGACCACACTGGCCATGCTCGGGGGCATCGCGGTCGCGCTGTTCATGGGAATGATCGTGCTGGCCAAGGAGACCGGCGCGAAGGTCGCCGAGCGCCCGGACGAGCAACTGGTCGGCGCGCCGGAGGGTTATCAGCAGAAGACCCTGGTGGCCCAGCTGGCCGACTCGGTGTTCCACGACTTCCCGGCCGGGCTGTTCCTGATCACCGGGGTCACCGCCCTGATCCTGGTGCTGGCGGCCAACACCGCATTCAACGGTTTCCCGGTGCTGGGCTCGATCCTGGCCCAGGACCGTTTCCTGCCCCGGCAGTTGCACACCCGCGGCGACCGGCTGGCCTTCTCCAACGGCATCCTGTTCCTGGCGCTGGCCGCGATCGCGTTCGTCGTGGCCTTCCGCGCCGAGGTGACCGCGCTGATCCAGCTTTACATCGTCGGTGTGTTCATCTCGTTCACGCTGAGCCAGATCGGCATGGTGCGGCACTGGACCCGGCACCTGCGCGCCGAGACGAACCCGGCCGAGCGCCGCCGGATGATGCGCTCCCGGGTGATCAACACCATCGGGTTCATCTGCACCGGCTCGGTGCTGATCGTGGTGTTGGTCACCAAGTTTATGGCCGGTGCATGGATCGCGATCGTGGCGATGTCGGCGCTGTTCGTGTTGATGAGGGCCATCCATCGGCACTACGAGACGGTCGCCCGGGAACTGGCCTCCCAGGAGGCCGAGGAGGGTGACATCGTGCTGCCCAGCCGCAACCACGCGGTGGTGCTGGTGTCCAAGCTGCACCTGCCGACGCTGCGGGCGCTGTCCTACGCCAGGGCCACCCGGCCCGACGTGCTGGAGGCCATCACCGTCAGCGTCGACGACGCCGAGACCCGCCAGCTGGTGCATAAGTGGGAGGTCAGTGACATCACGGTGCCGCTGAAGGTGGTGGCCTCGCCGTACCGCGAGGTCACCCGGCCGGTGCTGGACTACGTCAAGCGGATCAGCAAGGAGGCCCCGCGCACGGTGGTGACGGTGTTCATCCCCGAGTACGTGGTGGGTCACTGGTGGGAGCAACTGCTGCACAACCAGAGCGCGCTGCGGCTCAAGACCCGGCTGCTGTTCATGAACAACGTCATGGTGACCTCGGTGCCCTGGCAGCTGACCTCCTCGGAGCGGGTGCACGAACTGGCCGACCACAATGCGCCCGGTGACGTACGCCGCGGCTTCCTGGAGTGACCGGGCCGCTCCCACCCGCGGCCACCGAGTTGGTGCTGACCACCGGCGCGGCCGCCAACGGCGGCAGCTGCGTGGCCCGGCACGAGGGCCGGGTGGTGTTCGTGCGGTACGCCCTGCCGGGAGAGACGGTGCGGGCCCGCATCACCGGGGACCGCGGATCTTATTGGCACGCGGAGGCTTTCGAGATCGTCGAGCCCTCACCGGATCGGATCGATCCCCTGTGTCCGATCGCCGGTGTGGACGGCGCCGGCTGCTGCGACCTGGCGTTCGCCGATCCGGCGGCCGCCCGGCGGCTCAAGGGCCAGGTGGTGGCCAACCAGCTGGCCCGGCTCGGAAGCTTCGCATGGGACGGGGCGGCCGAGCCGGTTGGTTCCGGCGCACCGGAGGGCTGGCGCACCCGGGTGCGGCTGGCCGTCGGCGCCGACGGGCGGCCCGGTTTCCACCGCTACCACAGCACCGAACTGGTCACCGATCTGCGCTGCGGGCAGCTCCCCGACGGCATGCTCGACGGAGTCGGCGAGTTGCGGGCCGCCCCGGGAAATCAGCTGCACGTCGTCCTCGACGACGACGCCCGCAGGCATGTCGTCGCGACGGCCCGCCGGCAGCGCGGCAGTCGGGCCGTCGAGGGCTCCCGGGAGGCGGTGCAACGCGTCGGCGAGCGGGTGTGGCGGCTGCCGGTCACGGCGTTCTGGCAGTCCCACCGCGACGCCGCGACCACCTACAGCGCGCTGGTGGAGCAGTGGGCGGGCGGCACCGGCGCGGCCAACCCTCCGTCCACGGCGTGGGACCTCTACGGTGGCGCCGGCCTGTTCGCGGCCGTGCTGGCCGGCGTGGTGGGGGAGCGCGGCACGGTGCTCACCGTCGACACCGCGCGGGCGGCGTCCCGGGCGGCGGCGGCCGCGCTGGCCGACCTGCCGCAGGTGCGGGTGCTCACCGACTCGGTGCGCCGCGCGCTCGGGGCCCGGCGCGGAGGTGCCGACGTCGCGGTGCTCGACCCGCCGCGGTCGGGTGCCGGTCGTGAGGTGGTCGACCTGCTCGCCGGCGCCGGGGTGCCCCGGGTGATCCACATCGGCTGCGAGGCGGCGGCATTCGCCCGCGACATCGGCCTGTACCGGGCCGCCGGGTACGCCGTGGCGCAGATCCGGGTCTTCGACTCGTTCCCGCTGACCCACCACGTCGAATGCGTGGCGCTGTTGACGAGGTGAGACAGCTCAGCCGCCGTTAGACTCCTGTCACGAGGCGCGCCGGGAAGTCTGGTCGGCATGATGTTCCGCGATCTTCAGACCCCGAGGTGATGTGTGGCCGAGCCCAGTCGATTGCTGCCCCGCAGGTTGTTCTCCCGCGGTTCGTGGTCGGAGACCGCGCGCATCTCCGGCATTCTGCGCAAGGAGACCGTCGGTGGCGGACTGCTGCTGCTGGCCGCCACCGTCGCCCTCGTCTGGGCCAACTCGCCATGGTCGGCGTCCTATCACGCGCTGTCCAACTTCCACGTCGGCACCGACCGGTTGGGTGTGCACCTGGACCTGTCGCTGGGCGGCTGGGCGGCCGACGGGCTGCTGGCCATCTTCTTCTTCGTCGTCGGCCTGGAACTCAAGCGCGAGTTCGTCGCCGGTGATCTGCGCGACCCCGGCCGGGCGGCGCTGCCGATCGCCGCGGCGGTCGGCGGGATGGTGCTGCCCGCGGTCGTCTTCGTGGCGTTCACCCACAATGCCGGTGACGGCGCGATGCGTGGCTGGGCGATCCCGACCGCCACCGACATCGCCTTCGCGGTCGCGGTGCTGGCGGTGATCTCCACCCACCTGCCGACGGCGCTGCGCACCTTCCTGCTCACCCTGGCCGTGGTCGACGACCTGCTTGCGATCACCGTGATCGCGGTGTTCTACACCGACAAGATCAAGGTCATTCCGCTGCTGCTCGCGCTGCTCCCGCTGGCCACGTTCGCGCTGCTGGTGCAGAAGCGGATCCGGTCCTGGTGGCTGCTGATCCCGCTGGCGGCGCTCACTTGGATCTTCGTGCACGAGTCGGGGGTGCACGCCACCGTGGCGGGCGTGCTGCTGGGCTTCACGGTGCCGGTGCTGCGCAACGAACGCGACGCCGGCGACGCTCGCGGGGTCGGCGAAACGGCTGGAGTCGGGCCGGACGCCGGGCCCGGACTGGCCGAGCACTTCGAGCACCTGATGCGCCCCATCTCGGCCGGGGTGGCGGTGCCGGTGTTCGCGTTCTTCTCCGCCGGGGTGACCCTGGGCGGCTATGACGGTTTGATGACCGCGCTGAGCGACCCGATCGCGCTGGGCGTCGTGGCCGGACTGCTGATCGGCAAGACCTTCGGGGTGTTCGGCACCACCTGGGCGCTGGCCGCGGCCACCCGCGCCAGCCTGGACTCGGCATTGCGCTGGATCGACGTCTTCGGCATGTCCATGCTGGCCGGCGTCGGGTTCACGGTATCCCTGCTGATCGGGGATTTGGCGTACGAGTACGGGTCGGCGCGCAACGACATCGTGAAGGTCGCGGTGCTCGTCGGGAGTTTGCTGGCGGCCCTGCTGGCGGCGATCGTGCTGCGGCTGCGCAACCGGCACTACCGGTCGGTCTGGCTGATGGAAACCAGGGATCGCGACCACGACGGTGTGCCCGACGTCTACGAGTCTCGACCGGACTGATCGCGGTCGCGGTGCGTAGACTGACCTGATGCTTGAGAAGGTCCGCGGCCCCGCTGATCTGCAGCACCTTTCCCAGCAGCAGCTGACCGACCTGGCCGCCGAGATTCGCCAGGTCCTGATCCACAAGGTGGCTGCCACGGGCGGCCACCTGGGGCCCAACCTGGGTGTTGTCGAGCTCACGCTCGCCCTGCACCGGGTGTTCGATTCGCCGCACGACCCGATCGTCTTCGACACCGGCCATCAGGCCTACGTGCACAAGATGCTGACCGGGCGCCAGGCCGACTTCGACACCCTGCGCAAGAAGGGCGGCCTGTCGGGTTATCCGTCGCGGGCCGAGAGCGAGCACGACTGGGTCGAGTCCAGCCACGCGTCGGCGGCGTTGTCCTACGCCGACGGCCTGGCCAAGGCGTTCGAGTTGACCGGTCACCGCAACCGGCACGTGGTGGCGGTGGTCGGCGACGGCGCGCTGACCGGGGGCATGTGCTGGGAGGCGCTGAACAACATCGCCGCCGCCCGGCGCCCGGTGGTGATCGTCGTCAACGACAACGGCCGCAGCTATGCCCCGACCATCGGCGGGTTCGCCGACCACCTGGCCGCCCTACGGTTGCAGCCCGGCTACGAGCGGGTGCTCGAGCGGGGCCGGGCCGCGGTCCGCGGCGTGCCGCTCGTCGGCGAGGTGGCCTACCAGGCGATGCACAGCATCAAGGCCGGCATCAAGGACGCGCTGTCCCCGCAGTTCATGTTCACCGACCTGGGTCTGAAGTATGTCGGGCCGATCGACGGGCACGACGAGCACGCCGTGGAGAACGCGCTGCGGCACGCCCGCGGCTTCAACGCGCCGGTGATCGTGCACGTCGTCACCCGCAAGGGCATGGGCTATCCGCCGGCCGAGAACGACGAGGCCGAGCAGATGCACTCCTGCGGGGTCATCGACCCGCGCACCGGGCTGGCCCGCACGGCCGCGGCGCCGGGCTGGACCTCGGTGTTCTCCGACGAGCTAATCCGGCTCGCCGGCAAGCGGCGCGACATCGTCGCGATCACCGCCGCGATGCCCGGACCCACCGGCCTGTCGGCCTTCGGCCAGCGCTTCCCGGACCGGCTGTTCGACGTCGGGATCGCCGAGCAGCATGCGATGACCTCGGCGGCCGGCCTGGCGATGGGCGGCATGCATCCGGTGGTGGCCATTTACTCGACGTTCCTCAACCGGGCGTTCGACCAGATGATGATGGATGTGGCGCTGCACAAGCTGCCGGTCACCATGGTGCTCGACCGGGCCGGTATCACCGGTTCCGACGGCGCCAGCCACAACGGCATGTGGGACCTCTCGGTGCTGAACATCGTGCCGGGCATGCGGGTCGCCGCCCCGCGCGATGGTGCGCGGCTGCGCGAGGAACTCGGCGAGGCGTTGGACGTCTCCGACGGCCCGACCGCCATCCGGTTCCCGAAAGGTGATGTCGGCGAAGACATTCCGGCCCTCGAGCGGGTCGAGGGCATCGACGTGCTGGCCCGCGCCGCCGACGGCCTCGGCGACGATGTGCTGTTGATCGCGGTGGGCTCGCTGGCGCCGATGGCGCTGGCAGTCGCCGAACGGTTGCGCACGCAGGGCATCGGCGTGACCGTCGTCGACCCGCGCTGGGTGGTGCCGGTGCCGCAGGCGTTGTGCCCGCTGGCGCGCACGCACAAGCTGGTCGTCACGCTGGAGGACAACGGGGTGCGCGGCGGGGTCGGCTCGGAGGTCTCGGCGACGCTGCGCGCCGCCGAGATCGACGTGCCGTGCCGCGATCTCGGTGTGCCGCAGGAGTTCCTGGACCACGCCTCGCGCTCGGAGGTGCTCGAGCAGGTCGGCCTGACCGAGCGCAACGTCGCCCGCCGGGTCACCGGCTGGGTGGCCGCGCTCGGCGCCCTCGACGAGTCCGGGGTCACCGAGCAGATCGACTGACCGAGTCTGCGCTCAGCGCGCCGAGTCTGCGCTCAGCGCTTCGGTTTCGGCGAAAGTTCGCTCCCACCGCAGAGTCGGCGGGCTACGCTGTCCCCGGCGCCGTCCCCGGCGGGCTACGCCGTCCCCGGTGCCGTCTCCGGTGTCGCGCCCAACGCCCGCGCCAGCGCCGGCACCGCCAGCTGCCGCTGCCACGACCGGGCACCGCCCTCGCGCAGGAAGCTCTCGACCGCGCCGGTGGTGTCGGCGGTCTCCGTCCAGTCCCAGCACAGCCTGCGCACCAGCTCGGGGGAGACCAGGTTCTCGGTCGGCACGCTCACCCGCGCGGCGACCTCGGCCAACGCCGCGCGGGCGGCCTCCAGCCGGGCGGCGGCCTCGGGTTTGCGCTTGCTCCACCGCACCGCGGGCGGCGGCCCGTTCTGCGGTTCGGCGGTGTCGGACGGATCGGGGTCGGCGCGGGCCGCCTCGAGCGCGGCCAGCCACACCTTGGCGCTGCGGCGCTGCTTGTGCCCGCCGAAGATCGGCAGCGCGGTGAGCTCGTCGACCGTCTTCGGGTCGGCCATCGCGGCGGCGACGATCGCGGAGTCCGGCAGGATGCGTCCCGGCGCGATGTCGCGGCTGCGGGCGATCTGGTCGCGCACCGTCCATAGTTCGCGCACCGCGGCCAGCGCCTCGGGCTTGCGAACCTTGTGGATGCCCGAGGTGCGCCGCCAGCGGTCGCGCCGCGTCGGGGCCGCCTCGGCACAGCGCAGGTACTCGAATTCCTCTGTGGCCCAACCGGTCTTGTCCTGCTCTGCCAGGATGTCGGCGATGGCGTGGC
The DNA here is from genome assembly GCA_020438865.1 of Mycobacterium sp. GTDB lineage: Bacteria > Actinomycetota > Actinomycetes > Mycobacteriales > Mycobacteriaceae > Mycobacterium. The sequence goes on along the minus strand of JAGQTU010000054.1, from coordinate 13,435 downwards.
GCAGCTCGACGAGCACCTCGACGTCGAGGGCGGCATAGTTCAGCCAGGCGTCCGGCAGCGGCCGCTTCGACCAGTCCGCCGCGCCGTGTCCCTTGGCCAGGCCCAGGCCCAGCAGGCGCTGCACCATGGCGGCGAGGTTGACCCGCTCGAAACCGGCCAGCCGGCCGGCCAGCTCGGTGTCGTAGAGCGCGGGCGGGCGCAGGCCGACCTCGGCCAGGCAGGGCAGGTCCTGATCGGCGGCGTGCAGGATCCACTCGTCTTCGGCCAGCACCTCGGCGACGGGGGCCAGGGCGTCGATCGGAGACCCGCCGTGGTTGACCGGGTCGATCAGCACCGTGCCCGCCCCGGTGCGGCGGATCTGGATCAGGTAGGCGCGGTTCGAGTAGCGAAAGCCCGACGCCCGCTCGGCGTCGACCGCGAACGGACCGGTGCCCGAGGCGAGCCTGTCGGCGGCGGCGGCGATGTCGTCGGCGCTCACCGACAGTGCGGGCACCCCCTCGGCCGGGCACAGCAGGGGGGTGGGTTCGGGTCCCTCGTCGGTCACCGGCTCGGGTTCCGGGGCCTCCGGGGCCTCGATGATGTCGGGTTCGGACATCTCAGGCGCGGGAGCGGGTGCTCAGATCGGTCACGCCCACCGGGGGTAGGCCCGCGGCATGCTCGAGCACCTCGCAGAACGCCTGGACGTGGGTGCCCAGCGTCAGGTTGGTCGCCGTCCAGGACGCCCGCATCTCGAGCTGGTGGGCCCGCGGCGGTCCGGAGATGTCGCCGTAGCGGACCGAGGTGGTGGCGGTCACGGTGCCGCCCAGCGCGGTGACGTGCTCGGCGCGCGCATCCAGGGCGTCGACCAGCCAGCTCCACGCCACCTCCGGCAGCAGTGGATCCACCGCCTCGCTGGGGTCCAGGTCGGCCTGGATGTAGGCGACCAGCCGCATGGTGCCGTCCCAGGCCTCGGAGCCGTCGGGGTCGTGCAGCAGGATCAGCCGGCCGAACGCATCACCCTCGGACCGTTCCGGCACGATCTCGGTCTCCGGATGCTTGACCTCGGCGCCCAGCGCATAGCTGTACGGCGCGAGACGTTGGGGTGGGCGGATCGGCCCCAGCTCGATCTCCGCCCGTACCTCCGCGGCGTTCATCGCCGCCACCGCCTCGCGGAATTGCGCCGGTTCCGCAGGTGTCACGTCGATTGACGCTAGCCCTCCCGCCGAGGTCTCGGGGGCAGGCGCGCCGAATTCGTACCTCTGGTCGGAACTCGGCGGTTCCGGCCGTGGCAGCATGGACGCGATGAGTACCCGTCGCGACCTGCCCGAGGCGCCGTACCTCGCGGCCGCGAGCGGTCGCAAGCCCAGCCGCGTCCCGGTCTGGTTCATGCGCCAGGCCGGCCGCTCACTGCCCGAGTACCGCGCGCTGCGCGCCAAGCACACCATGATGCAGGCCTGTTTCGACGCCGAGCTGATCTGCGAGATCACCCTGCAGCCGGTGCGCCGGCACGGGGTGGACGCCGCGATCCTGTTCTCCGACATCGTGGTCCCGCTGCGCGGGGCCGGCATCGATCTGGACATCGTGCCCGACGTGGGCCCGGTGATCGCCCATCCGGTGCGCACCGGGGCCGACGTCGCCGCGCTGCGATCGGGTGTGCTCGACGGTGTCGACGCCGTCGCGGACGCGGTCGGGCTGCTGGTCGCGGCGCTGGGGGAGGTGCCGCTGATCGGGTTCGCCGGGGCCCCCTTCACGCTGGCGTCCTACCTGGTCGAGGGCGGCCCCAGCAAGCTGCACGAGCGCACCAAGGCGATGATGTTCGGCGAGCCGGCCACCTGGCATGCGCTGATGGAGTTCCTCACCGACCTGACCATCGCGTTCCTGCGGTTGCAGCTCGACGCGGGGGTGGACGCCATCCAGGTGTTCGACTCGTGGGCGGGCACGCTGTCGCAGGCCGACTACCGGAGCTATGTGCTGCCGCACAGCACCCGGGTGTTCGCCGAACTGGCCGGCCACGGCGTGCCGATGACCCATTTCGGGGTGGGCACCGCCGAACTGCTGGGCGCGATGTCGCAGGCGGTCGCCGGGCGCGGGACCGGAGCCGTCGTCGGCGTCGACTGGCGCACCTCGCTGACCGACGCCGCCGCCCGGGTCGAGCCCGGCACGGCGCTGCAGGGCAACCTGGACCCGGTGGTGCTGCTGACCGGCTGGCCGGTCGTGGAGAAGGCGGCCCGCGCAGTGGTTGACGATGGGCGGGGCGCGATCGACGCCGGCGCGGCCGGCCACATCTTCAACCTCGGCCACGGGGTGCTGCCCGCGACCGACCCGCAGCTGCTGACCGATCTGGTAGCGCTGGTGCATTCGCTGTGAGCGGTCTAGCGGCGGGCAGCAGCGGAGCGACCCGGGAATGAGCCGGGCCTATTGCGTTGTGGGGGGCGGTATTTCGGGCCTCGTCGCCGCCTACCGGCTGCGCTCCGCGGTCGGGGCCGACGCCACGATCACCGTCTTCGATCCAGCCGACCGGCTCGGGGGCATCCTGCGCACCGAGAAGCTGGCCGGCCAGGCGATGGACATCGGCGCCGAGGCGTTCGTGGTGCGCCGCCCCGAGGTGCCGGCGCTGCTCGCCGAGCTCGGGCTGGGCGGCCTGCAGATCGGCACCACCGGGGTGCGCCCGACCGTCTACGGCGGGGGCCGCATTCATCCGCTGCCGCCCGACACCGTCAACGGCGTCCCCAGCTCGGCGCGGTCGGTGACCGGGTTGGTCGACGACGCGACGATCGCCCGGATCGCCGCCGAGCCCGACCGGCCGATGCCGTGGCGGCCGGGTTCCGATCCGGCGGTCGGCGCGGTGGTCGCCGACCGGTTCGGCGAGCAGGTGGTGGCCCGGTCGGTGGATCCGATGCTGGCCGGGGTGTACGCCGGCTCGGCCGCCACGATCGGCATCCGCGCCGCGGTGCCCACGGTGGCGGCCGCGCTCGACGCGGGGGCGACCAGCCTGACCGAGGCCTGCCGTCGGGCGCTACCCGGCAGCACCCGTGGCCCGGTGTTCGGCGCCATCGAGGGCGGCTACCGGGTACTGCTCGACGAGTTGGTGCGCCGCAGCGGGCTGCGCTGGGTGCAGACCGCGGTCCGGCACATCGCCGCCGACGGGCCCGGCTGGGTGCTGCGCGACGACGAGGACTCGTCGTGGCGCGCCGATGCGGTGATCGTGGCCGTGCCGGCCCCGCAGCTGCCCGGCCTGGTCGGGGACATCGCGCCGCGCGCCGCCGCGGCGGCGGCCCGGATACCGGTGGCCTCGGCGGCCGTGCTGGCGATGGCCGTGCCCGGCGGCACCCCGTTGCCGCCGCAGTCCGGTGTGCTGGTGGCCAGTGGAGAGCGCCTGCACACCAAGGCGATCACGCTGTCCAGCCGCAAATGGGGCTCGCGGGGGAACGCCGAGCTGCTGCGAATGTCGTTCGGCCGGTTCGGTGATGCGATCGCGCAGACCACCCCCGACACCGAGCTGCAGGCCTGGGCGGTGGCGGACCTGCGCACGGTGTTCGGTATCGCCGTCGACCCGGTGGACGTGCTGGTGCACCGGTGGCTGGACGCCATGCCGCAGTACGGCCCCGGACACGGCGAACTGGCGGCGGCGTTGCGCGCCGACTTGCCGCCCGGGCTGGCCATCACGGGCAACTACATCGACGGGGTGGGGGTCCCGGCGTGTGTGGCCGCCGCGGGCCGCGCCGCCGCGAGCGTGGTGGCCGCCACCGCGCGCCGCTAGCGTTCGATCCACGTGGCACCATGGGTGCCATGGCCCGACTGGACTACGACGAGCTCAACGCCACCATCCGCTACGTCATGTTCTCGGCGTTCGCGGTGCAGCCGGGAGCGCTGGGCTACGACGAGGAGGCCCGCGCCGCCGTCGTCGACGAGACCGCCACCTTCCTCAAGCAGCACGAGGACACCGGCGTGGTGGTGCGCGGCATCTACGACGTGGCCGGGATGCGTGCCGACGCCGACTTCATGTTCTGGACCCACGCCGAGCGGGTGGAGTCGCTGCAGGCGCTATACAGCGACTTCCGTCGCACCACCACCCTTGGCCGCGCCACCAGGCCGGTGTGGAGCAGCGTCGCCCTGCACCGCCCCGCGGAGTTCAACAAGAGCCACATCCCGGCGTTCCTGGCCGGCGAGGAGCCGGGCAACTACGTCTGCGTGTATCCGTTCGTGCGTTCGCTGGACTGGTATCTGCTGCCCGACGAGGAGCGCCGCAAGATGCTGGCCGACCACGGCATGGCGGCCCGCGGCTACAAGGACGTCCGGGCCAACACCGTGCCGGCGTTCGCCCTCGGCGACTACGAATGGATCCTGGCCTTCGAGGCGCCCGAACTGCACCGCATCGTCGACCTGATGCGTGATCTGCGGGCCACCGAGGCGCGCAGGCACGTTCGCGAGGAGATCCCCTTCTTCACCGGCCCGCGGGTCGGGGTGGAGGAGCTGGTCGCGCGGTTGCCGTAGACCCACCGGCGCGCTGGCGGAGAACCCGCCCTCGGCGCCCCCGCGTCGACTAAAATCCCCTTGCCAGGGGCAGCAACTGCCGGCGACGATCGGGGGCCGAGTGGCGCGGCTGAGTACGACGTCGAAGGTGGCCGCCGCAGCGGGGCTGGCCTCTCTTGCGGTGCTGGCCGGTCTGGGGTTGCTCACGGGTGGCGGGTCCGCCGCGTCGATCCGGATGTTCTTCACCGACTCCGACACCTACATGGTGGCGGTCGCGGTGGTGGCGTCGGCCGTTGCCGCGGTCAGCGCCCGGATGACCCGGGGCCGGGTGCGCGCCGCCTGGGTGTCACTCGTGGTGGGACTCGTGGGATTCGCGGTCGGGTCGGCGATCTGGCTCGGTTACGTGCTCGCCCGGCGCGTCCCGCCGTATCCCTCGGTGGCTGACGCCGCCTACCTCGTGCTGCCGATCGCCGTGGGGACGACGCTGGTGCTGCTGGCCACCGGGCTGAGCCGGTCATCGCGCACCCGGCTGATCCTGGACGGGCTGATGGTGGCGGCTTCGTTCGCCATCGTGGTGTGGGCCGGGTTCCTGGACGAGGTCTGGCAGGCGACGGCGCAGGACGAGCTCAAGATCGCGGTGTCGATGACCTACCCGGTGCTCGACGCGGCCGTGCTGACGATCGCCATCCTGATACTGGCCCGCGCACAGCCGGGGCAACGGCTCACGCTGGCACTGCTGGCCACCGCGGTGGCCTGCATCGCCGTCGCGGACGGCTACTTCGTCTACCTGGCGGCGACGAACAAGCAGGAGAGCAACGACTGGGTGGATCTCGGCTGGGTGGCCGGCTTGCTGCTGCTGATGGCGGGAGCAGTCATCGGCCGGCGCTATCCCTACCGGGAAGTTCTTGTGCCGCAATCGAACTCGGCTGCCTCGGTGTGGCTGCCGTTCGTACCGGTGGCGGCGGCGTTCTCGGTCGGGCTGATCGAGTCTCCCGAAGACGTGCGGACGGTCCCGATCATGGTGCCCAGCGTGGTGCTGGTGGTGGCCTTCCTGATCCGGCAGCTGCTGCTGGTCACCGAGAATCGCCGGCTGCTCGATGCGGCGGCGGCGGAGGCGTTGCGCGATCCGCTGACGGGTGTGGCCAACCGGATCGCGTTCCGCGACCAGGTCGCCGATGCCCTGGAGTCCCACCGGCGCGGCGACGTCCCGATGGGCGTGCTGGTGACGGATCTCGACGATTTCAAGCTCGTCAACGACACATTGGGGCACCCGGTCGGTGACGAACTCCTCGGCCGGGTCGCGGAGCGGATCCGGCGGGCGGTTCCCGCCGGCTGCCTGGTGGCCCGGCTCGGCGGCGATGAATTCGCCGTTCTGGTCACGGGCGCCGACGACCAGTCCCAGGCGGTTGCCAACAGCGTCCTGGCGGCGTTCGAGCGGCCGTTCGTGGTCGAAAACCAGGACCTGCTGATCCGGCCCAGCGTCGGGCTGGTCGTCACGGGTGCCGGCGATGCCGAGTTGACGGCCGAGGACCTGCTGAAGCGGGCCGACATCGCGATGTACGCGGCGAAGCGGTCGCGCACCGGCAGCGTGCACACCTTCAACGCGGCCATGCTGTTGGCGGCCTCCGTCGACGGGAGCCCGTTCGGACGCCCGGTCCCGGCCGCCGGCGGGGTGGAGGCGATTCGGCTGCTCGGCGAACTGCGGCAGGCACTGGAACGGCGTGAACTGGTCCTGGTCTACCAGCCGAAGTTCGACCTGCGCACCGCGGCGATCGTGGGGGTCGAGGCGTTGATCCGTTGGCCGCATCCCGGTCGCGGTCTGTTGATGCCGGACCTGTTCCTGCCGCTGGTCCGGCGGTACGGGCTGATGGGACGGGTCAACGAGTTCGTGGTGAACCGCGCCCTCGCCGACGCACTGCACTGGCGCGCCGCGTCGGTGCACCTGCCGGTCGCGGTGAACATCTTCGCGCCGTCGATGGCCGACGTCGAACTGCCCGCGATGATCGCCGCGGCGCTGGCAGACTGGCAGATGGAACCCGCCGACCTGACCGTCGAGATCACCGAGGATCTGTTCCTCGACAATATGCAGGCCGCCAAGACGGGGCTCGAGCACCTGCGGGGCCTGGGAATCCAGATCTCCATCGACGACTTCGGCAGTGGCTATTCGGCGCTGGCCTACATGCGCGAACTGGCCGTCGACGAGGTCAAGCTGGATCGGCAGTTCATCGCGCCCATCCTCACCGACGCCCGGGCGGACATCGTGGTGCGCGCGGTGCTGAACCTGGCCGACGAACTGGGATTCACGACCGTCGCCGAGGGCATCGAGAACGCCGAGACGGCGGACTGGCTCCGCGAGCACGGCTGCCACGTGGGTCAGGGCTACTACTTCAGCCGGCCGCTGCCGCCCGCCGACCTGCTGGCCTTCGTCGCGAGGCACCGGGAATCGCGCACCGAGATCGGGTCGACGCAGCCGCGCTGACCGGCGCGGCGTCCGGGCCGACCGCGGCGGGCCAGCGCCGCCGGGTGCACCGTAAACTGTCGATCTCGTCAATTGTCAGGGGAGAAGCCGGGTCGTGACCAGGACAACGCGCGCGGCGGTAGCCAGCGCTTTCGTCTTCGCCGCCTTCCTGGCGTGGGTTCTCAGTGGCGCCTCGCAGAGTGCGCTGACGGAAATCTACGACATCGTGACGACCTTTCTCGCGATGACGGCCGCGGCCAGCATGGCGTGGGCGGCCAAGGCCGCGCGGGGGCGGTTGCGGGCGTCCTGGGGGACGCTGTCCCTCGGATTTGCTGCGTGGGCGATCGGCGAAATCATCTGGTCGGTCTACGAGTTGACCGGCCGCCAGCCGCCGGTGCCCTCTCCGGCGGACGTTGGCTACCTGTTGTTGCCGGTCTGTGTCTGCGCCGGGCTGCTGCTGTTCCCAGCCGGGCGCAACGCCGGCGCGCGCGCCCGGGTTCTCATCGACGGCGTCATCGTCGCGGCTTCGTTGTTCCTGGTCAGCTGGATCACCATCCTCGAGCCGCTTTACCACGCACCCGACGCGAACCCCCTGGGCTTTGTCGTCTCGATCGCCTACCCGTTGACCGACGTGCTGGTGCTGACCATCTGCGCGGTGGTGCTGGTGCGGGCCAGTGTGGAGCAGCGGTTCGTGCTGACCCTGCTGGCGCTAGGTCTGACCTGTATGGCGTTGGCGGACAGCGGGTTTGCGTATCTGACCGTAAAAAACCAGTACGCCACTGGCGCAATCTCCGATATCGGGTGGGTATCCGGTCTGCTGATCGTCACCGTTGCCGCCGTTGCCGGACGTGATGCCTCGGCCGCCGAGGACGGCACGCCGGAGCTGCCCGGTTGGGCGGCGATCGTGTTGCCCTATGCACCGCTGCTGCTGGCCGCTGTAGTGGTGGCGGCCCAGCCGCTGGATCACGTCTTCACCGGCCCGGTGGAGTCCACGGCGGCAATCCTCGTCATCGCGGTGCTGGCCCGCCAGTTCGTCGCAGTTCGCGAGAACCGAAAGTTGCTGCTGGCCGTCGCCGAACAGGCACTGCACGATCCCCTCACCGGCCTGGCCAATCGGGCATTGTTCAATATGCGCCTGGCCGACGCGATGGAAGCGGATACGCGGCACAACAACGCGGTTGGCGTGATCGCGTTGGACCTCAACGACTTCAAGATGGTCAATGACAGCCTGGGCCATCCCGTGGGCGACGATCTGTTGGTCGGGGTGGCTGACCGGCTGATGAAGTCGGTCCGCCCCGACGACACGGTAGCCCGGGTCGGCGGGGACGAGTTCTCGGTGGTGCTGGTGGGCAACCCGGACGCCGCGCACCTGGTCGCCAACCGGCTGGCGGAGGCCTTCGAGGCGCCGTTCGTGCTACGCGGTCACGAGCTGTCGATACGCCCGAGCCTCGGGCTGGCGATCGCCGGACACGATGAGTCGGACCTGTCCGCCGAGGATCTGATCAGGCGTGCCGACACCGCGATGTATGCGGCCAAGCGAAGCCGTGCCCGCGGAGTGGTGACCTACAACCCGGATATGCACTTGGCTACCGGCGCGGTCGACGTGGAACCCAACGGCCCGGCATCGGTCCCGGCCGGGGTCAGCGGCGTGGCGGCTATCGAGTTGCTCGCGGACCTTCGCCAAGCCGTCGCCGACGGCGAGCTCGCGTTGGTCTACCAACCGAAGGTCGATTTGATCACGTCTCGCATCGTTGGTGTCGAAGCTTTGTTGCGTTGGCCGCGGCGGAGCGGTGAGGTCCTGAGTCCGGATGACTTCCTGCCGCTGGTACGCCGCCACGGCTTGATGGTGTCGGTAACCGAATTCGTCCTGAACCGCGCGCTGGACGACGTGAAGGTCTGGCATGCCGCTCCCCTGGATCTGTCGGTGGCGGTGAACTTGTTCGCACCATCGCTGGCCAACCTCGGTGTCCCGGACACGATCATCCGCGCTCTGGCCGATCGCGGCCTCGACCCCAGCGCTCTCACGGTCGAGATTACCGAGGACATGTTCCTCGACGATGTCCAGCGAACCCGCACCGTCTTGGAGCAGTTGCGGCGCGGCGGCGTGCGAATCGCCATCGATGACTTCGGCAGCGGCTACTCGGCGCTGTCGTATCTGCGCGACCTGCCGATCGACGAGGTGAAGCTGGACCGGCAGTTCATTGGGCCGATCCTGACTGACCAGAGGGCCGCGACCGTCGCTCTCGCCGTCATCGATCTTGCCCGGGGGCTCGGGCTGACCGCAGTCGCCGAAGGCATTGAGGACGCCGGTACGGCGGCATGGCTCCGCGACCACGGCTGCCCCGTCGGACAGGGGTATTTTCTCAGCCCGCCGCTGTCGTCCCTCCAGTTATTGTCGCTGTTGGGACAGCCCGCGGGCGGCACCGGACTGAGCTTGACGCGTCAACTCTGACCGGCATTCCGAGCGGCATACCCGGAGAAGTGTGCTCGGTTAGACTTCGGTTTCGCCGTCAAACAGGTCCTCGGCGGCCACGCGGGGGAGGAGGCGGTGGATTGCCCAAGGCTTCCCATCTGGCTGCCGCCGCCGGTGTCGTCTTCCTCTCGTTCGTCGCCTGGATCGTGAGTGACGTGTCACTGGGGGCCTCGCGGGCGGCGATCGACGACATCGTGTTGCTCGTGCTCGCGGTGCCCGCGGCGGTGTTCTCGGCCATCGCCGCGCGATCGGCGCAGGGGCGGCTGCGCATGGCGTGGGTCGCGATGGCCATCGGAGTGGCGGCCTGGGCGATCGGCGAAGCCATCTGGACCCACTACGAACTGGTGCTGCGCGAGGTCCCGTTTCCGTCGGTGGCCGACGGTTTCTTCCTGCTGTTCCCGGTCGGGGCGTGCGTGGCCCTGCTGCTGTTCCCCAGTGAGTACGCCGGACCGTTCCGCGGCCGGGTGTTCCTCGACGGCCTGATCGTGGCCGGCTCGCTGTTCCTGGTCAGCTGGGTCACCATCCTCGGCCCCATCTACGCCGCCGAGGCCACCGACCGGCTGCTCTTCGTCGTGTCGTTGGCCTACCCCGTCTCCGATGTGGTCGTCCTCACCCTCGCGGCGGTCGTCCTGGTGCGTTCCGGGCCCGAACATCGGCTGACCCTTACGCTGCTGACGGTCGGCCTGGCCTGTATCGCGTTGTCCGACAGCCTGTTCAGCTACCTCTCGTCGAAGAACGAATACGCCAGCGGCGACGTGATCGACATCGGCTGGGCGGCGGGTCTGCTGCTGATCGCTGTCGCGGCAGCGGCCAGCAGGCAGACCACCCACGAGAACTCCGAGGCGCCGGAACTGCCGGGCTGGGCGTCGATCTGGCTGCCGTACGCGCCGCTGTTGCTGGCCGGGATAGTCGCTGCCGCCAAGCCGCCCGCCCTGCTGCAGTCGCAACCTGTCGAGGTCATCGCGGGCCTGCTGGTGCTCGCCGTGCTGGCCCGGCAGTTCCTCGCGGTCAAGGAGAACCGCCAATTGTTGGCGACGGTCGCAGAGCAGGCGTTGCGCGACCCGCTGACCGGGCTGGCCAACCGGGCCCTGTTCAACGAACGACTGCATCAGGGGATGGAACGACGGGAACGTGACGGCATCACCGTCGGGGTGGTCGCGGTCGACCTCAACGACTTCAAACTGGTCAACGACACGCTCGGCCATCCGGTGGGCGATGACCTGCTGGTGGGCGTGGCCAGCCGCCTGGTGAACTCGGTTCGGCCCGGCGACACCGTCGCCCGACTCGGCGGCGACGAATTCTCCATCGTGGTCGAGGGCAGCCCGGACGCACCACATCTGATCGCGCACCGGGTGGTGGAATCCTTCGAGCAGCCATTCCTGGTCGGCGAGCACGAACTGTTGATGCGCCCCAGTCTCGGGCTGGCCACCGCCGAACCCGAGGAGCCGGACCTGTCCGCCGAGGAACTGCTCCGGCGCGCCGACCTCGCGATGTACATGGCCAAGCGCGGCCGCACCCGGGGCGTGCAAACCTACAACTCCGAGATGCAACTGGGCGCCGACAGCATCGAGGCGGAGATGTTCAGCCGGCCGCCCAACTCGCCGGAGATCGGTGGGGTAGCCGCGATCCGGTTACTCGGGGACCTTCGGCACGCCATCGCCAACTCCGAACTGTCCCTGGTCTATCAACCCAAGTTCGAGATGGCCACCGGCCGCATCGTCGGCGCGGAGGCGTTGTTGCGCTGGCCCAGAGCCGACGGGCGAGTGCTGACACCGGAGGAGTTCTTGCCGTTGGTCCGCAGGCACGGCCTGATCGCGTCGGTCACCGAGCGGGTGCTCAACCAGGCGCTCGACGACGCCCTTTCCTGGCAGGCCGCGTCGTTCCGCCTGCCGGTGGCGGTGAACCTGTTCGCACCCTCGCTGGCCAACCTCGGCGTCCCGGCGCAGATCGAAGCTGCGCTGTCTGATCGCGGGCTGGACCCGACCGTGCTGACCGTCGAGATCACCGAAGACCTCTTCCTCGACGACATGGAACGCACCCGCACCGTGCTGGAGCGGTTGCGGCACAGCGGCATCCGGATCGCCATCGACGACTTCGGCAGCGGCTACTCCGCGCTGTCCTATCTGCGGGACCTACCCATCGACGAGGTGAAGCTCGACAGCAGCTTCATCGCGCCCGTCCTGGTCGACGAGCGCGCCGCCGCCGTCGTCCGGTCGGTGGTGGACCTGTGCCACACGCTGAACCTGACCACCGTGGTGGAGGGGGTCGAGGACGCCGAGACGTCGGCGCGGTTACGCGAGTACGGGTGCGACGTCGGGCAGGGCTATTACTTCAGTCCGCCGGTGACGTCGGCGGAGCTGGTCGAACTGCTCAGGCGCTCGGCACCAGCTTCAACGAGATCGAGTTGATGCAGTACCGGTGATCGGTCGGGGTGGGGTAGCCCTCGCCGGAGAAGACGTGACCGAGGTGGCTGTGGCAGTTCGCGCACAGCACCTCCACCCGCCGCACGCCCAGCGAGTCGTCGGGTCGCAGGATGACCGCATCGGAGTGCGACGGGTCGAAGAACGACGGCCAACCGCAGTGCGACTCGAATTTCTCTGTGCTGCGGAACAATTCGGCGCCGCAGGCCCGGCACTGGTAGACACCCTCGGTGGTGGTGTCGGTGTACTCGCCGGTGAACGGCCGCTCGGTGCCGGCCTGACGGAGCACCGCGAACTCCTGCGGCGTCAGCCGCGTGCGCCACTCGTCGTCGGTCAGTTCCAGTCTGGGCGGGGGAGCCGAACTCATGGGCTTCACGCTACCGCGTTGCGGCCCGCCCCGCTGTCGCCGAAAGCCACGCCCAGCGCCACCGGGGCGCCGGAACGTCACGCTGGTGTGACTCTCGGCCCGCGGGCCGCCTCCACGTCTGGCATCCAGCGGGGGTCGATGCCCTCGGACAGCCGGTCCTCGGCCTTGGCGTCGAGGTAGCGGAAGTACAGCACCGCGAACACCACGACCAGCATCAGCGACCAACCGTAGGTGATCTTCATGTACTCCAGGAACCGGCCGGTGGTGGGCCAGCGCCACATCAGCCAGAAGTCCATCGTCAGGAAGCCGTAGCTGGCCAGCCAGGCCGGCCAGTTGCGCACCACCGAGTTCGGCAGCACCACCGTCATCAGGAACGGGAACAGCATCATCGAGTAGTAGCCCTGGGCCAGCGACAGGCACAGCCACGACGCGATCAGTAGCACCCCGGACGACGTGAGCATCCAGAACAGCGGGTCGCGGGTGCGGTAGTACCGGTTCAGCAGCCACAGGCTGATCACCGCCAGCACCACGAACACCAGGCGCAGCGTGATGATCAGCCAGGTCGGCAGCCCGTAGTAGGTGCCGTTGCCCAGCACCGAGGAGTTGAAGTAGTCCCGGGTCGAGAAGATGTAGGGCAGGGTGCGTTTGACGAAGTTCATCGGGTCGGCCACCAACGGCCAGGCGGCGGCGTTGAACACCAGCGGAACCGCCACCGCGGCCACCAGGGCGCGCCACTGCCGATTGAGCAACGGCAGCAGCAGCAGCACCCCGAGCACCGGCTTGACCACCAGCGAGAACCCGATCGCCGCGCCGGCCCACCACTGATGGCCGACCTTGCCGTCGAGCAGCCAGCGGAAGAACAGCACCTCGGCCAGCAGAATGCAGCCGTTGATGTTGGTGAAGACCAGCGTGTTGGTCACCGATTCGGTGCAGAACATCGCCAGCAGCAATGCGGGCAGCGCCACCGAGGTCAGCGAGAAGCCGAACAGCCGGACCAACAGGCAGGCGGCGATGATCATCGCCAGGGTGTTGAAGGCCACGAACCAGTTGTGCGAGGCGAACACCGGCAGGTAGCCGAACGGGGCCATCAGCAGCGTGCCGCCGGGTGGGTAGAGGTAGTGCGGGTCGACGTAGTTGAAGTGCTCGTTGTAGATGTCCAGGCCGCGGCGGAAGTTCGACACCGCCCGGTACACCGGCCCGAAGTCATCGGTGATGTAGCCGTTGGACGACAACACCCACGTGCGGTGGATGATCGACATGATCGC
>JAGQTU010000053.1:5238-28915 GCA_020438865.1 Mycobacterium sp. | reverse complement strand
TGTGCATGCACTGCAGGCCGTCCGGCTCGACCACCCCGCCGCAGGCGGTCGTGGACCTGATGTCGGCGCTGCACGACGGCGACTGGGAGGCCGCGGAGGCCTCCTCGCCGTCCCACCGCAGCCACGCCAGCGGCCTGGTGGCCGCCCACCTGCAGTGGCACCTGGAACGCCAGCTGCGCACCCTGCCGCTGGTGGAGCGGGTCTACCGGCAGCCCACCGACCGCGGTGAGGAGGTGTTCAGGCAGGATGTGCGCCATGGCGATGAACCGGGTGAGCAGCTCGTGGCGGGGGGGTGAGCGCCGGCGGAAGGAGAACTTTCCGCAGCTTCCCCCAGCGCCCGACGATTACCCGACGTTCCCCGACGTCTCCAGCTGGCCGGTGGTCTTCCCGGAGTTGCCGCCCACCCCGGGCGGTGGCCCCCGGCGCCCGCCCCAGCACACCTCCAAGGCGGTGCCGCCGGCGATCCCCGCCGACCAGCTGCCCAAACACGTCGCCGTGGTGATGGACGGCAATGGCCGATGGGCCACTCAGCGCGGCCTGAGCCGCACCGAGGGGCACAAGATGGGCGAGGCGGTGCTCATCGACATCACCTGCGGCGCCATCGAGATCGGGATCAAGCACCTCACCGTCTATGCGTTCTCCACCGAGAACTGGCGGCGCAGCGCCGAGGAGGTCCGCTTCCTGATGGGCTTCAACCGGGAAGTGGTGCGACGCCGCCGGGAGAACCTGGACATCATGGGTGTGCAGATGCGGTGGGTGGGCTCCCGGGCGCGGATGTGGCGCAGTGTCATCAAGGAATTCGACATCGCCGAGAACATGACGACGGACAACGACGTCATCACGGTCAACTACTGCGTCAACTACGGTGGGCGCGCCGAGATCGCCGAAGCCGCACGCCAGATCGCGCGCGACGCAGCCGCGGGCCGCATCGACCCCGAGCGGGTGGACGAGAGAACGATCTCCGAGCGCCTGCACCGCCCCGACATCCCCGACGTGGATCTGTTCATCCGCACCTCGGGGGAACAGCGGGCCAGCAACTTCATGCTGTGGCAGGCGGCCTACGCCGAATACGTGTTCCAGGACAAGCTCTGGCCGGACTACGACCGGCGCGACCTGTGGGCGGCCTGCGAGGAGTACGTCAACCGCAACCGCCGATTCGGGCGCGCGTAGCGGTGGAGCTGTCCGCGCGGCTGGCCGACATCCTCGGTGAGGTCCTGCCGGTCGATGTCGACGCCGACGGAGCGCTGACGGTGCGCCACGACGGGACCGTCGCATCGCTGCGCACCGTGTCGATCGCCGACGACATCGAAATGATCTCGCTGACACAGGTTCTGGCGTGGGACCTGCCGGTGAACGCCGAGCTGCGCAAGCGCGTCGCGGCGGCGGCCCAGGCCACCATGCTGGGCACGGTGACATTGGTCGAGCAAACCGCCAAGCGGGGTGATGTGATGCTGCGCTACAACTTCCCCGGTGACGGGCTGGGCGCGGCGGCCCTGCGCACCCTGGTGCTGATGGTGCTGGCCGCCGGCGTCGACGCGCGCCGCGGGCTGCTCGCCTAGGGGATTCTTCGCCGAGGTCGACGCCACGCGGGAAAGTGCGACGAGTGCCGGTCCCGCTGGCGTCGATCTCGCTGTGGCGCGTTACCCGCGGCGGCAGTCCGCGCAGGTGCCGAAGAGTTCGATGGTGTGACTCACCTCGGAAAACCCATGCGCCTGAGCCACTTCGGCCGCCCAGGCCTCGACTTCGCGGCCGCTGACCTCGACGGCCGATCCGCAGCCGCGGCACACCAGATGGTGGTGATGATCGTCGGCGGCGCAGCGCCGGTAGACCGATTCACCGGTGTCGGTGCGCACCATGTCGACCAGATCGGCGGCCGACAGTGACTGCAGCGTACGGTACACCGTCGTCAGGCCGATGTTCTCGCCGCGCCGCCGTAATTCGTCGTGCAACTCCTGGGCGGAGCGGAACTCGTCGACGGTGTCGAGCAGGGCGATGATCGCCGCGCGCTGGCGGGTGGCGCGCACCCCGGCGACCGCCGAGCGTGCTGCGGTCACGAATGTTCCTCGTCGGCGTGGCTGAGCGCGGCCACCACGATCTCGGCCAGGTGGTGATCGACCAGCCGGTACATCACCTCGCGCCCGGACCGCTCCCCGGCGACCACCCCGGCGGACTTCAGGATCCGCAGGTGCTGGCTGACCAGTGGCTGGGGCACGTCGAGGGCGTCGACCAGCTCGTGCACGCAGCGGTGCGACTCGCGCAGCTGCAGGACGATCGCGATGCGCACCGGCGCCGCCAGCGCGCGGAGCAACTCGCCGGCGCGATCCAGCAGGTCATCGCCCAGCGGCGGGAGCCCGGCCTCGCGTCGGCCGTCGGTGGCCGTGGTCATGGCGTCACCCCCTGCGGAAACGGGACCACTATTGGAAATCATTTCCACTTGAGCTCAACTGTTTCATGCGCGATCACGCATGTCAAAGCCCCGTCGCTAGGCTGTGTAGCCGTTCCCCTCACCCCCGACAGGAGTGCATCCGCGTGGCGTCCGTGATCGATAGCGTCGTCAACCTGGCCAAGCGACGTGGCCTGGTCTACCAGTCCGGCGAGATCTACGGCGGCACCAAGTCCGCGTGGGACTACGGCCCGCTGGGCGTGGAGCTCAAGGAGAACATCAAGCGGCAGTGGTGGAAATCGGTGATCACCGGCCGTGACGACGTCGTCGGTCTGGACAGCTCGATCATCCTGCCCCGCGAGGTGTGGGTGGCCTCCGGCCACGTCGAGGTTTTCAACGATCCGCTCGTCGAGTGCCTGAACTGCCACAAGCGACACCGGCAGGACCACCTACAGGAGGCCTACCTGGAAAAGCGGGGCGCGAAGGAAGGCATCCCAGATCCGGACTCGGTGCCGATGAGCGACATCACCTGCCCGGACTGCGGCACCAAGGGGCGGTGGACCGAGCCGCGCGACTTCAACATGATGCTCAAGACGTACCTCGGCCCGATCGAGACCGAGGAGGGTTTGCACTATCTGCGCCCGGAGACGGCGCAGGGCATCTTCGTCAACTTCGCCAACGTGGTCACCACGTCGCGCAAGAAGCCGCCGTTCGGCATCGGCCAGATCGGCAAGAGCTTCCGCAACGAGATCACCCCGGGCAACTTCATCTTCCGCACCCGCGAGTTCGAGCAGATGGAGATGGAGTTCTTCGTCGAACCCGACACCGCCCGCGAGTGGCACCAGTACTGGATCGACACCCGCCTGCAGTGGTACGTCGACCTGGGCATCGACCCGGAGAACCTACGGCTCTACGAGCATCCCAAGGAGAAGCTGTCGCACTACTCCGATCGCACCGTCGACATCGAGTACAAGTTCGGTTTCCAGGGCAACCCGTGGGGTGAGCTCGAAGGCGTGGCCAACCGCACCGATTTCGACCTGAAGACGCACTCGCAGCATTCCGGCGCCGATCTGTCGTTCTACGACCAGGCCAGCGACACCCGCTACATCCCCTATGTCATCGAACCCGCAGCAGGCCTTACCCGTTCGTTCATGGCGTTCCTCGTCGACGCCTACGCCGAGGACGAGGCACCCAACGCCAAAGGTGGGGTGGACAAGCGCACGGTGCTGCGGCTGGATCCCCGGCTGGCGCCGGTCAAGGCCGCCGTGCTGCCGCTGTCGCGCAACGAGGAGCTGAGCCCGAAGGCCCGGGACCTGGCCGCGGAGCTGCGCAAGAACTGGAACATCGAGTTCGACGACGCCGGTGCCATCGGCCGGCGTTACCGCCGCCAGGACGAGATCGGCACCCCGTTCTGCGTCACGGTCGACTTCGACACCCTCGAGGATCAGGCCGTCACCGTGCGCGATCGCGATGCCATGACCCAGGAGCGCATCGGCCTGGATGCGGTGGTGGACTACCTGGCCGTGCGGCTCAAGGGCTGAGCCCGCCGGCGGAGCGGGCGCCCCGCCGAGCGTGCGTGTCGGTACGGCGACTCGCCGTCGGTTGCGTCGCTACGCGCACGGTCGGGCCGAGCCGAGCGGGCTAGAACCGCCCGCCGCCGCCCAGCATCCCGCCGCCCCCGCCACCGCTCGTCGGGGAGCCGCCGTAGGTGGTCGACGACCAGCCGCCCCCGCCGAATCCCCCCCCGCCCATGCCCCCGCCGGACAGGATGTTGCCCAGGATGATCCCGCCGATCACCGCACCCATGTTCGACGATCCGCCGACCCCGCCGCCGTAGCGGTTCAGGTAGGCCCGCTGGGCGTTCTGCACGTCGTTGTTGGCCAACTGCTGGGCCTGGGCCGCCAGCATGGCGGCGCCGTTCGCGTGGGCGATCGCCTCGGTGATGTTCGACTTCTTCTTGGCCTGAGCCGCCTCCAGCTGGCGCACCGCCTCGTTGAGCCGGGTGCGGGCCTCGGGCCCGATGCTGCCGCGGCGGGTGTCGACGTAGTCCGACACCGACCGCACCCGCGACTGCGCCGTGAACAGCGCCTGGTCATAGGACCGCCCGAGCCGCTCGGTGGCCTCCCGTTCCTCGGCGACGGCGGCCAACAGCCGGTCCAGGGCGGCATCCGCCTGGGTCAGCTCGGTGAACGCCCCCAGCGGGTCGGCGCTGCCGTTGCTCTGCGCGGCGGACACGGCCTTGACCGCGGCGTCGCGCGCTGCGGACAGCTCACCGGACTTGGCCAGGTTGCCCTGGGCCAGCTGCGTTCCGGCCTGGTTGATGCCGTTCTGGATGTCGGCGATCGCTGCGGGCAGCGCATCGATCGCCTTACGGATGTCGGTCGCGGCGCTGTCCACCTCATCGAGCATCGAACTCGCCTGCTGCAGCGCCGATTCGGCGCCTCGGACACAGTCCACGAGCTCGGTCTGGGTGCCGGCCACCGGTTTGGACTCCAACTCGCGGCCCCGGGTGATCGACTGGTCGGCGAAACCGACCCGCTCCCGGGCGGCGTTGACATTGCGGGCCACCGAGGCCAGCGCGGATTCGGCGAACTGCGAATGCAATTGGGCCAGCTTCTGCTCCGAGGGTTCCAGCCGCGCGGTGACATCTACGAGTTGGCGGGTCAGCGCGTCCAGCCGGTCACCCGCGTTGATCACCAGGTCGCGCAACTGGTGGAAGGCTTCGGTCTGCGTCTCGAGCTCCCGGTTGGCCCGTGCGGCCCCGACGATCACCCGGGTCAGCAGGTCGCGACGCTCAGTCGGGGTCTCCGGTACCTCGTCGTCGAGTTGCTGTCGCACGTTGAACGCTTGCGCCAGAATGACTTTCGCCGCCTCGACCGCCTTGGCGAACGGCTCGGTCTGCGCCTCGCCGAACTCCTCGACGGCAAACTCCAGCTCGTTGTTGCTGGTCCGCACCGCGTTGTCGACGTCGACGACGATCGAGCGCGAAAGGTCGTCGAGGGCGTCGATGGGGACCGCGGCCAGCGCGTTGGGGTCGGTCGGGTCCACCCTCTTGGCGGCGGCCACCTCGGCCTCGTGCCGCCTGCGCCGCCGCCGCCGGCTCCACAGCAGCAGCAGAGCGACCAGCAGCAGGATGACCGCGCCGATGATCAACAGCGGCACCAGCGACACCCCGGCCCCGGAGCCGGTGGTGCCGGTGGCGGCGAGGCCGTTGGCGGCGTTCACCGCGGCGCCGGTCCAGTCGTTGCGGCGCAGCGCGGGCTCGATCTGGTCGCGCCGGATGTTGTCGACCTTGGTCGAGCTGCCGCCGGCGGCCGCCGACGGCACCAGGAACGCATACGAGCGGTCCTTGGTGGCGATGGCCAGGATCGCGTCGGAGTCGGTCAGGTCGCTGACGGTGCGGGTGTTCGTCGCCCATCCCATCGCGCTCTGTGGCGCGAACGAGTCCACGTAGACCACCCACAACCGCACGTGGCGGTCGTTGTAGAGCTTGTCGACCGCTTTCTGCACATCGTTGAGCTGCTTGTCGTTGAGCACGCCTGAGTTGTCGGTGACGTAATCGGGCAGCCGGAACGGCGGCTCGGCCGCGGCCGACGGGGCCAGCAGGGTGGCGGCCGCCAGGATGGCGAGCAGGACGCTGAGCAGACGTGCGGGGCGCATGAGCGTCAAATGTAGTGCCGCCGGGACGGTGCCCCGGTCAAGTTCCTCGCAAACACCGGCGGCCGCTGCTGGCAGACTGTGCCTCGGTGACGACGAATCAGCGGGCCGGCTATGACGCGGCCGACCGGGAGCGGCGGGTGGCCGAGCCACCCAAGGCCGCCGCGCTGCCCGGAACCGCTACCGAGCACCGCACCGATTTCGCCCGCGACCGCGCCCGGGTGCTGCACAGCGCGGCGCTGCGCCGGCTCGCCGACAAGACCCAGGTGGTGGGGCCGCGGGAGAGCGAGACCCTCCGCACCCGGCTGACCCATTCGCTCGAGGTCGCCCAGATCGGCCGGGGGATGGCGATCCCGCTGGGCTGCGATCCGGACCTGGTCGACATGGCGGGCCTGGCACACGACATCGGCCATCCGCCCTACGGCCACAACGGCGAACGTGCGCTCAACGAATTCGCGGCCGGCTGCGGCGGTTTCGAGGGTAACGCCCAGAACTTCCGGATCCTTACCCGCATCGAGCCCAAAGTGCTTGACGCCCAAGGCAACAGCGTGGGGCTCAACCTGACCCGGGCGGCGCTGGACGCGGTCACCAAATATCCGTGGGAGCGCGGCGCGCGCGGGCGCAAGTTCGGCTTCTACGCCGACGATCTTGAAGTGGCCGACTGGGTGCGCGCGGGTGCGCCGTCGGCTCATCCGTGCCTGGAGTCGCAGGTCATGGACTGGGCTGATGACGTCGCCTACTCGGTGCACGATGTGGAGGACGGCGTGGTGTCCGCCCGCATCGACCTTCGGGTGCTCGCCGATGACGACGCCGCGGCCGCGCTGGGACGGCTGGGGGCGTCCGGCGATAACGACGCCGGCGGTGGCCTGGGCGCGGGCGATCTCGAGGCGGCCGCCCGCCGGCTCTCGCAGTTGCCGGTGGTCGCGGCGGTCGGCAAGTACGACGGGACGCTGGCGGCGTCGGTGGCCCTCAAGCGGCTGACCAGTGAGTTGGTGGGCCGATTCGCCTCCGCTGCGGTGGCCGAGACCCGCGCGGTCGCCGGTCCGCAGCCGTTGCGGCGTTATCAGGCCGACCTGCAGGTGCCCGCGACGGTGCGCGCCGAGGTGGCGCTGCTGAAGACGCTGGCGCTGCAGTTCATCATGTCCGACCCGCTGCACCTGGAACTGCAGGCGCGGCAACGGCTGCGCATCCATCGGGTGGCCGACTGGCTGACCCGAACCGCCCCGGTGACGCTGGACGCGATCTTCGTGCCCGCGTTCAACGCCGCGGCCGATGACGCCGCACGGACCCGGGTGATCGTCGACCAGATCGCCTCCTATACCGAGGGCCGGCTCGAACGTCTCGACGCCGGGATCGGTGACTGAACCGGGCTCTAGACTGAGCCGATGACCGGTGCGTTGGGCGGGGGCGGTGAGCGGAAAGGCCGCATCTCCGACCGCGACATCGCCGCCATTCGCGAACGCGTGAGCATCGAGGACGTCGTCGGCGACTACGTCCAGTTGCGCCGCGCCGGAGCCGACTCGATGAAGGGGCTGTGCCCCTTCCACGACGAGAAGTCGCCGTCGTTCCACGTGCGGCCCAACCACGGCCACTTCCACTGCTTCGGCTGCGGTGAGGGCGGTGACGTCTACGCCTTCCTGCAGAAGATCGAGCACATCAGCTTCGTCGAGTCGGTGGAGACGCTGGCCGACCGGATCGGCTACACGGTCACCTACAGCGGCGGCGGCACCAGCGTGCAGCGCGACCGGGGCAGCCGCAGCCGACTGGTCGCCGCCAACGCCGCGGCGCAGGAGTTCTACGCGACCGCGCTGGAGTCCGAGGAGGCAGCACCGGCCCGCAAGTACCTGACCGAGCGCAACTTCGACGCCGCCGCGGCCCGCCAGTTCGGCTGCGGGTTCGCCCCGTCCGGCTGGGACTCGCTGACCAAGCACCTGATCCGCAAGGGCTTCGAGTTCAAGGAGCTCGAGGCGGCGGGGCTGTCCCGGGAGGGTCGCCGCGGCCCGATCGACCGCTTCCACCGCAGGCTGCTGTGGCCGATCCGTACCGCCAGCGGTGAGACGGTGGGGTTCGGGGCCCGCCGGATCTTCGACGACGACCAGATCACCGCCAAGTACGTCAACACCCCCGAGACCGTGCTCTACAAGAAGTCCGCGGTGTTGTTCGGCATCGACCTGGCCAAACGGGACATCGCCAAGGGCCATCAGGCCGTCGTCGTCGAGGGCTACACCGACGTGATGGCGATGCACCTGGCCGGCGTCTCCACCGCGGTTGCCTCCTGCGGGACGGCGTTCGGCGACGAGCACCTGGCGATGCTGCGGCGGCTGATGATGGACGACAAGTTCTTCCGTGGTGAGCTGATCTACGTCTTCGACGGCGACGCGGCGGGCCGCGCCGCCGCGCTCAAGGCCTTCGGCGGCGAGCAGAACCTCGCCGGCCAGAGTTTCGTGGCGGTGGCCTCGGAAGAGAAATTGGCCGGGATGGATCCGTGCGACATCAGGCTTCAGTTCGGCGACGGCGCCCTGCGCGACCTGGTGGCCCGGCGCACCCCGCTGTTCGAGTTCGCGATCCGCACCGCGCTGGCCGAACACGACCTGGACAGCGCCGAGGGTCGGGTGACAGCCCTGCGCCGCTGCGTGCCGATGGTCGCCCAGATCAAGGACCCGACCCTGCGCGACGAGTACGCCCGTCAGCTCGCCGGCTGGGTGGGCTGGGACGACGTGGCCCAGGTGATCGGGCGGGTGCGCGAGCAGGCCGGGCACAAGCCCGGTACCCGGACCGACAACCGCAGGGCCGCCGAGGGGCGGCCCCGGCCTGCCGATCCCGCCGTGGCCAGGCCCGACCCGCGCGATCCGACGCTGTGGCCACAACGCGAGGCGCTCAAGGCGGCGCTGCAGTACCCGGCGCTGGCCGGGCCGGTCTTCGACTCGCTGGCGGCCGGCAGCTTCACCCACCCCGGATACGCCGCGGTGCGTGCCGCCATCGAGGCCGCGGGCGGCACCTCCTCCGGGATCGCCGGAGGTCAGTGGATCGAGAAGGTGGGCTCACAGGCCGCCGCCACGGCCAGTGCGGGCCTGGTCACCGAGTTGGGGGTGGAGGCGATCCGGGTCGACGACGAAGAGAAACTGCCCCGCTACATCGGCGGCGTGCTGGCCCGGCTGCAGGAGGTCTGGGTCGGCAGGCAGGTCGCCGAGGTGAAATCCAAGCTGCAGCGGATGTCACCGGTGGAGCAGGGAGACGAATATCACGCCCTGTTCGGTGACCTGGTGGCGCTCGAGGCCTATCGGCGCAGCCTGCTGGAGCAGGCCAGCGGGGACGACCTGACTGCGTGACACCGCCCGGCAGGCTATGGTTAACGTGCTGCTTGTCTCCGGCGAAAGGTCAGTCATGACGATCGCGAATACTCGGGTGCGGCGGTTCGCCGCCGTCGGCGCGCTTGCCGTGGCCGCTGCCGCGGTGCCCGCCCTTGCCCTGCTGGCTGACACCGGAGCCTCGACCTCGACGGCGACCGGCAAGTGCCTGGCCTGGTCGGGATCGATGACCGACGGCCAGTGCATCGCGTACTCGAACGGCAACGGCATCAATGTCGGAAGCCCCGGCGTGGGCTTCGGGGGCAATAACAATCCCGGCGGCATCGGGATCAACACCGGCCCGGTAATGCCCGGTCAGACCTTCAACATCCCGGTCGGCTGAGCGCGGCTACTGGTTCTCCGGGCGTTGCGGCTCGATCACCGTCGTCTGCGCGTCGATCTCGGTCAATGTGACCAGCGTCGGGTCCGGCGAGACCCGGTCGGCGATCTTGCGCCGGCCGGCGTCGATCATCGACTTGGTGGCGGGATGGCCGGTCACGGCGCGGTAGGTGCCCACGATCTGCTCGTAACGTTGCCGGCCCGCCTTGGTGCCCAACACGTAGCCGACTCCGAGTACGGCTAGATACCCGATCACTGTGCTCCCTTCGCGATGGCTCGCCCTTCCATCCTGCCTGACGGGACGGCGGCGGCGCCGCGTGCCCGTCTTGGCGCCGGCGACCCTCGGTAGGCTAGAGTCACTCTCCGGCCCCGCGTCAGCGCGCCAGCGCTTCGGCGGGAAGCAGTCCCCTGTAGCTCAATTGGCAGAGCATCCGACTGTTAATCGGACGGTTCCTGGTTCGAGTCCAGGCGGGGGAGCAACGTCGCCTTCCGTGTCCTTGCGGCCATGGCCGCCCTACTAGGATCGACGCATGACGATCGCCGGTGGTGTCACGGGAGAAGCCGAACTGCTCGCCTACGACGAGGTCGTGGCCCGGTTCGACCCGGTGCTCGGTCTAGAGGTACACGTCGAGCTGTCCACCGCGACCAAGATGTTCTGCGCCTGCTCGACGACTTTCGGCGCCGAGCCCAACACCCAGGTATGCCCGGTGTGCCTGGGGTTGCCGGGTGCGCTGCCCACCCTCAACGAGGCCGCGGTCGAATCCGCCATCCGCATCGGTTTGGCGCTGAACTGCGAGATCGTGCCCTGGTGCCGCTTCGCCCGGAAGAACTACTTCTATCCGGACATGCCCAAGAACTATCAGATCTCGCAGTATGACGAACCGATCGCCGTCAACGGACACCTCGACGTGCCACTCGACGACGGCAGTACCTTCCGGGTCGGCATCGAGCGGGCGCACATGGAGGAGGACACCGGCAAGCTGACCCACATCGGTTCGGCGACCGGCCGCATCCATGGGGCGACCACTTCCCTGCTCGACTTCAACCGCGCCGGCGTGCCGCTGATCGAGATCGTCACCAAACCCATCGAGGGAACCGGCGAACGCGCCCCCGAGGTGGCCCGCGCCTACGTGACCGCCCTGCGAGATCTGTTGCGTGCGTTGGGCGTTTCCGACGTCCGGATGGATCAGGGTTCGCTGCGCTGCGACGCGAACGTGTCGCTGCGGCCGGTCGGCCGGCAGGAGTTCGGCACCCGCACCGAGACCAAGAACGTCAACTCGCTCAAGAGCGTCGAGGTGGCGGTCCGCTACGAGATGCGCCGTCAGGCAGCGGTTCTCAGTGGCGGCGGCACCGTCCACCAAGAGACCAGGCACTTCCACGAGGACGGCTACACCTCACCCGGCCGCACCAAGGAGACCGCCGAGGACTATCGGTACTTCCCCGAACCCGACCTCGAGCCGGTGGCGCCCAGCGCCGAGTTGGTAACCCGGCTGCGGGCCACCATTCCGGAACTGCCGTGGCTGGCGCGCAAGCGAATTCAGCAGGAGTGGGGAGTCTCCGACGAGGTCATGCGCGACCTGGTCAATGCGGGTGCGGTCGATCTGGTGGCCGCGACCGTCCGGCACGGCGCGTCCAGTGCCGCGGCCCGCGCATGGTGGGGCAACTTCCTGGTTCAGAAGGCCAACGAGTCAGGGGTCGAACTCGACACCCTGCCGATCACCCCGGCGCAGGTCGCCAAGGTGGTGGCCCTGGTCGAGGAGGGCACCCTCTCGAACAAACTGGCCCGTCAGGTCGTCGAGGGCGTGCTCGCCGGGGAGGGTGAGCCCGAGCAGGTGGTGGCCGACCGCGCCCTGGCGGTCGTCCGCGACGACTCGTTGATCCAGAGCGCGGTGGACGAGGCGCTGGCCGCCGACCCGGACGTCGCGGAGAAGATCCGTGGCGGCAAAGTGCAGGCGGCGGGCGCGATCGTCGGCGCGGTGATGAAGGCCACCAAGGGGCAGGCCGATGCCGCGCGGGTGCGTGAACTGGTGCTGGCCGCCTGCGGCCAGGGCGGTTAGGCGGTCCGGGCGCTCAACCGGGTCTGATCGATCCACCAGCGCTCGTGCAGCCGCCGACATCGGGAGGCCGACAGCGGATCGGGCCAATCGTGCCGATCGAGCACCTCGGCGGCGCCGGTGAAGTCGTGTCCGCGGATCTCGTCGGTGGTGACGACGACGGTCGCCAGGCCCGCCGACCGGGCGGTGTGAAAGCCGATCATCGAGTGTTCGAAGGCCAAAACGCTGGGCGCGCCGAGACCGAGTTCGGAGAGCACCCGGTGGTAGACTTCCGGGTCGGGCCGGGGCCGCTGCACGTCGTCGCCGGTGATCAGCACCTCGACGACACCGTCGCCGATTAGGTCCCTGACCAGCGGCTCGATCCGGTCCCGCCGGCCGGCGGCGGTCACCGCGATGCGGATGTCGGCGCAGTGCAGGCTCCAGATCAGATCGCGGAACATGTGCGCGTCGCGTTCGCTGGCTCCGCAGGGGGCGTCGAAGTCGAAGATGACGGCCTCGAGCACCCGCACGTCGGTGTGCGCGCACCGGGCCCGATCCCACCAGAAGGATCGGTTTCGGGAGATGGTCTCTACTGCCGTCGCAGCCACGTTCGCAGTATCGACCGGCCGGAGCCGGTCGGGCATCCCCCGATCAGGGGATAGGACGGCCTAGGGTGGGGGCCGGCCTCACCCGTCCGCATCCGCCGGGCCGCCCCGGAAGGCCGGGCGGATGCGGTGTTGACGGGTGTAAATTGCTGGCGCGGTGAGCTTCCCGCAAATGCGGCGCCTGCCCGCGGGCCCGGCACTACCGTGAACGCATGACTGCCGGTCCCGTGCGCGTGGTCCTCGTCGACGACCACGAGATGGTCATCGAGGGACTCAAGGCCATGCTGACGCCGTTCGCGGACCGCGTCGAAGTGGTGGGTGAGGCGGTGGGCGCCGAGAAGGCGCTGCCGGTGATCGCCGAACTGCAGCCCGACATCGTGCTGTGCGACGTGCGGATGCAGGGTGCCAGCGGTCTGGACCTGTGCCGGGAGATCCGGGAGCGTGACCCCGGCCGCAAGGTGATCCTGTTGTCGGTCTACGACGACGAGCAGTACCTGTTCCAGGCCATGCGGGTGGGGGCGTCCGGATACCTGCTCAAGGGCATCAGCAGCGACGAGTTGGTCCGCCAGCTCGAGGGGGTGCGAGCCGGGGCGACCGCCATCGACGCCGGCCTGGCGGCCCGGGCCGCCGAGACCGCCGCCCGGCTGCAGAGCGACCAGTTCTGGCCCGGCGCCCGGCAGGGTCTGACGCAGCGGGAGAGCGAGATCCTCTCCCTGGTGGTCACCGGGCTGTCCAACCGCGGCATCGCCGGCCGGTTGGTGATCGGGGAGGAGACGGTCAAGACGCACCTCAGCTCGATCTACCGCAAGCTCGGCGTCGGCGACCGCACCAGCGCGGCCGCAACGGCGTTGCGGGAAGGGATCTTTCGGTGAGCGGATCCGGTGGGGTCAGCGCGCAGGCCGTACACGGCCTGGTCGACGCCGACCGCGAGGTGGCGCTGCTGCTCGACATCATCGCCGCGACCTCAAGCGGGCCGGGGGTGGAGCCGATGGCGGCGGCGGTGGCCCGGATGATCACGGCGGCCACGGCATCGGATGTCTGCTTCGTCCACGTACTGGACGACACCGACCGCTCGCTCACCCTCGCCGGTGCCACCCCACCCTTCGACGAACAGGTCGGACTGGTCCGGATGCCGCTGGGTTCCGGTGTCTCCGGATGGGTGGCCAGCCACCGCGAGCCGGTGGTGATCGTCAGCGACAAGGAGGCCGACCCGCGGTATGTGCCCATTGCGGCGTTGCGCGGCAACGACTTCACGTCGATGGCGTCGGTGCCGATGGAGACCGAGCCCGGCGGGCTGGTCGGGGTCCTCAACGTGCACACCATCGAGCGGCGCGACTTCACCCCGCGCGACATCGAACTGCTGCTGGTGATCGGCAGGCTGATCGCGGGCGCGCTGCATCAGGCCCGGCTGCACCGCCAGCTTTCGGCGCGGGAACGCGCGCACGAGAACTTCGCCGAACAGGTGATCGCCGCGCAGGAGAGTGAGCGGCGCCGTCTGGCCGGCGACATCCACGACGGCATCTCGCAGCGGCTGGTCGGGCTGACCTATCGGCTCGACGCGGCCGCCCGCGCGGTCGACGACGCCGATCAGTCCGCGGCCGCCGAGCAACTCGAGAAGGCCCGCGACTTGGTCGATCTCACCCTGGCCGAGGCCCGTTCGGCGATCAGCGGGCTGCGTCCGCCCGTGCTCGACGACCTCGGTCTGGCCGGCGGTCTGGCCAGCCTCGCGGCGTCGATCCCCGAGGTCGACCTCGATCTAGAACTCGTCGACAATCGGGTACCCGAACACATCGAGGTCGCGTTGTACCGCATCGCCCAGGAGTCCCTGCAGAACGTCGTCAAGCACTCCCGCGCGATGGTGGCCACGGTGCGGTTCGCCGTCGACGACGGGGTGGCACTGCTGGAGGTGGCCGACAACGGGGTGGGCTTCGACACCGGCACGCAGACCGGTGGGTATGGAATGCTGTCGATGGCCGAGCGGGCCGAGTTGGTCGGCGGGGCGCTGAACGTCAAGTCCCGGCCCGGCGCGGGCACCACCGTCACGGTGACGATCCCGCTGGAGGGGTGAGCGGCCGCCGCTCTCGTGCTCCGCCGTGCGGGCGAGCTCAGCGCCGCAGTGTCTCCGAAGGTGTTTCGCCCCAACGCTTCCGGTACTCCACCGCGAAACTGCCCAGATGGTTGAAGCCCCAGCGTTCGGCCACCTGCGTCACCGTCACCCCGTCGGCGGGGATCGCGTCGGTCAGCTCCTCGCGCACCCGTTCCAGCCGCCGTTCTCGCACATAGGTCATCGGCGTCATGCCCAGTTCCTCGCGGAAGCCCTGCTGGATCGAGCGCACGCTCATGTGCACGGCCTTGGCGACGGCGTCCATCGTGATGCGCTCGGCGAGATGGTCGTCGATGTAGTTCATCGCGTTCTGCACGACGGCGCGGCGCTGGTCGGGCTGGGCAGGCGCGAGGAACTCCGCGTGATAGTTCGACGGCTGCAGATGCAGCAGGCTGCTCATCACGAACTCCTCGACGGCGCCGATGCCCTGCCCGCGCTGGATCAGCGAGCCCTCGTGAAACACCTCGGTATGGATGAGCTGCACCGCGGCATGCCAGCGCATGGCGGCCTCGGTGGCCATGTCGAACTCGGGGTCGAAGACCAGTGGCCGGTCCGGGGGCCGGCCGAGCAGTCGGGTCAGGTGCGCGGCCAGCGCGCGCTCCTCGATCCGGACGATCAGCTGCGGGGAATCGTGGTCGAAGGCCATCCGCAACGAGGTGCCCGGGCTGCTGACCACCGAGCGGATGGTGTTGGCCTCGAAGGTCCGGCCCCGGTGCTCGACGACCGCTCGGCCGTTCATCGGCATGTGCACCGCGTACTGGGGGCCGAGCATCGGGATCTCGACGGCCGAGGCCACGTGCAGGTCGAGGTAGAGCAGACTGACGTTGCGCAACCGCACGCCGTGCATGGTGGCCGCGAAGCCGACCACCTCGTCGGCCCCGACCGTGAGCTGGAGTGGCCCGAGCGTCTTGGCGATCAGCCTGGAGGCTGCCCTGACGTCCTCGGTGTAGAAGATCTCGTTGTTTGCCAGCGCCGGCGGCACGCCGCGGGAGCGGACCTTGCGCCGGACCGGGTTACTGGTGCGCCGTACGTCGATGTAGCCCAGCCGGGTGAGCCGCGACATCAGGGTTCACTTAGTTGCGCAGGCAAGAGCAGGTGGATGGCCCCTCCGTCGACGGCACCCGGCACCCGGCCTCCCAAACATCTGTCGCGCTTCAACGCGGATAACTCTTCGCAATCCTGACAGTCGTTGCGCGAAAGCGATAGGCAGCCTGGCTCCATAAGACTACTTTTGTGATCGAGGCCACATTTGCCAGGAGGATGCATGACGGCTAACGGGCAGGCAGTCGCGGTCACCCCCGCCGACACGGTGCGGGACCGGTTAGATGATCCGCAGGTCGCGGCCGCGCTCAACACCCTGCTCGACCACGCCGACGTGCTGGCGGTCCTGGTCAGCGGCTTGGACGGCTTCGTCCGCCGCGGCGACACGATCACCAGCAGCCTTTCCTCCGCGGTCTCCGAGTTCCGGGGTGCCTCCTCGGCCGGTGCGATCCCCGGCGCCGAGGCGTTCAAGGGGGTGGACCTGCAGACCCTGGCCGCCAGCCTGGCCACCCTGTCCGGTTCGGTCGCCGGTGCGACGCCCGCGCTCAACACCCTGCTGACGTCCAAACTCACCGATCCGCAGGCGGCGCAGGTGCTCGCCTCTCTGGGCGACGCCCTCATCGACGGTAAGGCCGGCGCGGCCAACCCGCCGAAGGGCCTGTACGGGTTGTACAAGGCCACCAAGGATCCCGACGTCTCCCGCGGCCTCGGCTTTCTGCTCGCCGTCGCGAAGTCCTTCGGCCGCCGGGTGGGCCAGTAGTGACCGCGGTGCCTGCATGTCATTCGTTCGTTCCGTCCGTCTCCAGTCATCCCTTTTCGGCCTCGCCCCGGGTCGCTCTCTGAGAGGAGTTCTGCATGGCTTCCGTTCTGTGGTTTCAGGGAGGGGCGTGTAGTGGCAACACCATGTCGTTTCTCAACGCCGAGGAGCCCAACGTCGTCGACCTGATCGTCGACTTCGGTCTGGACCTGATCTGGCATCCGTCGCTCGGGCTCGAGCTCGGCAAGAACGCCCAGAAGGTGTTCTGGGACTGCGCCAAAGGTGAACGGCCGCTGGACATCTTCGTCTTCGAGGGGACCGTCATCGAGGCGCCCGACGGCACCGGCCGGATGGACATGTTCGCCGACCGCCCGATGAAGGACTGGGTGACCGACCTGGCCGGCCAGGCCCAGATCGTGGTCGCGATCGGCGACTGCGCCTGCTGGGGCGGTATTCCGGCGATGGAGCCCAACCCGTCGGCGTCCACCGGCCTGCAGTTCCACAAGCGCGAGAAGGGCGGGTTCCTCGGGCCCGACTTCCGCTCCAAGATGGGACTGCCGGTCATCAACATCCCCGGCTGCCCCGCGCACCCGGACTGGATCACCCAGATCATCGTCGCCCTGGCCACCGGCCGCGCCGGCGACATCGCGCTCGACGAACTGCACCGTCCCGAGACGTTCTTCAAGACGTTCACCCAAACCGGTTGCACCCGTGTGCAGTTCTTCGAGTACAAGCAGTCCACGATGTCCTTCGGTGAGGGCACCCGCACCGGCTGCCTGTTCTACGAGTTCGGCTGCCGCGGTCCGATGACCCACTCGCCGTGCAACCGCATCCTGTGGAACCGGCAGTCCTCCAAGACCCGGGCCGGCATGCCGTGCATCGGCTGCACGGAGCCGGAGTTCCCGCACTTCGACCTGGCGCCGGGGACGCTGTTCAAGACCCAGAAGGTCGGCGGGGTGATCCCGAAAGAGGTTCCGGAGGGATCCGACCACCTCACCTACATGGCCCACGCCGCGGCCGCCCGGATCGCGGCCCCGCAGTGGTCCAAAGAGGACATGTTCGTCGTCTAGCCGCCATCCCACCAGACCTGTTTCAGCACAAACTTCTTGGAGGAACTGCACATGACCTCGCTCGACCTATTCGTCAGCCCACTGGGGCGCGTCGAGGGTGACCTCGACGTCCGGGTCACCATCGACGACGGTGTCGTCACGTCGGCCTGGACCGAGGCCGCGATGTTCCGCGGCTTCGAGATCATCCTGCGGGGCAAGGACCCGCAGGCCGGGCTCGTCGTGTGTCCCCGCATCTGCGGGATCTGCGGCGGCAGCCACCTCTACAAATCCGCGTACGCCCTGGACACCGCCTGGCGCACCCACATGCCTGCGAACGCCACCCTGATCCGCAACATCTGTCAGGCGTGCGAGACGCTGCAGTCGATTCCCCGCTACTTCTACGCGCTGTTCGCCATCGACCTGACCAACAAGAACTACGCCAAGTCGAAGATGTACGACGAGGCCGTGCGCCGTTTCGCGCCCTATGTCGGCACCAGTTACCAGAAGGGTGTGGTGCTCTCCAACAAGCCGGTCGAGGTCTACGCCATCTTCGGCGGGCAGTGGCCGCACTCGAGCTTCATGGTGCCCGGCGGTGTGATGTCGGCCCCGACCCTGTCGGACGTCACCCGCTCGATCGCCATCCTCGAGCACTGGAAGGACAACTGGCTCGAGGCCGAGTGGCTGGGTTGCAGCGTCGACCGCTGGCTGGAGAACAAGACCTGGGACGACGTGCTGGCCTGGGTGGACGAGAACGAGTCGCAGCACAACAGCGACTGCGGCTTCTTCATCCGCTACTGCCTGGACATCGGCCTGGACAAGTACGGGCAGGGGGTGGGCAACTACATCTCCACCGGCACCTACTTCGATCCGGCGCTGTACGACCACCCGACCATCGAGGGCCGCAACGCGGCGCTGATCGGCCGCAGCGGCGTCTACGCCCAGGGCCAGTGGTACGAGTTCGACCAGGCCAACGTGCGTGAGGACGTCTCGCACTCGTTCTATCAGGGCAGCCAGCCGCTGCACCCGTTCGACGGCGAGACCATCCCGATCGACCCGGAGCAGGGCCGCAAGCAGGGCAAGTACAGCTGGGCCAAGTCGCCGCGCTACAACGTCGGTGACCTGGGCACCATCCCGCTGGAGGCCGGCCCGCTGGCGCGCCGGATGGCCGCGGGTGGCCCGAACGCCGCGCCGCACCAGGACAACGACCCGCTGTTCGTCGACATCCTGAACAAGATCGGTCCGAGCGTGCTGACCCGTCAGCTGGCCCGCATGCACGAGGGGCCGAAGTACTACAAGTGGGTCAAGACCTGGCTGGATCAGCTCGACCTCAAGGAGAGCTTCTACACCAAGCCGACCGAGCACGCCGAGGGCAAGGGCTTCGGCTCCACCGAGGCGGCCCGCGGCGCGCTGAGCGACTGGATCGTCATCGAGGACAGCAAGATCAAGAACTACCAGGTGGTCACGCCCACGGCGTGGAACATCGGCCCGCGCGACGGCAAGGACGTCCTCGGCCCGATCGAGAAGGCCCTGGTCGGTTCGCCGATCGTCGATCCCGAGGATCCGGTCGAACTCGGCCACGTGGCACGGAGTTTCGACTCCTGCCTGGTTTGCACGGTCCACGCCTACGACGGCAAGACCGGTAAGGAGCTCTCGAAGTTCATCATCAACGGAATGGTGTGACCGATGGGGTCACACCCGTTCGGCAGCGAGTGATCCCGGCGGTACATCCCGGGTCACCCGACCCCGCAGACGACCCAGGCGGTCTCGATACCGGCACCCCTCAAATCGATATCGAGCCGCCTGGGTACGCGGTGCTGGTCGTCGGCTGCGGCAACCTGCTCCGCGGTGACGACGGTGTGGGTCCCGTTCTCGTTCGCCACCTCTGGGAGCGTGGCGTGCCCGACGGCGCCCGACTGGTCGACGGCGGCACCGCCGGCATGGACGTCGCCTTCCAGATGCGCGGCGCGCAGCGGGTGGTGATCATCGACGCCTGTCTGACTCGGGGGGCGACCGAGGCGGCGCCGGGAACGATCTACCGGCTGCCCGGCGAGGAACTCGACGACCTGCCGCCACTGCAGGGACTGCACACCCACTCGTTCCGGTGGGACCACGCCATCCCGTTCGCCCGATGGGCGCTGGGGGAGGCCTGCCCGAGCGACATCACGGTGTTCCTGATCGAGGCGGCCGACGTCGCGCTCGGGGCCGACTTGTCCGAGCCGGTCGAGAAGGCGATGGAAGAGGTGATCGCCTTGGTGGAGCGCGACTTCTTCGCCCCGCTGCGGCCCCAGGTCGGCGCCGAAGCACATGTCGAGTTCACCGCCGACGGCTACCTGCGACTGGACGCCGCCCTGGCGGCCAGCCGATTCCCCTCCGACGCAGTGGCGGCGGTGGTCCGCGATTCCGATCTCTGGCTGATTCCGTTGCGCGGCCCGCGCAGCGGCGGGCTGCTGCTCAAACAGCGCACCCCCGCCGGCGACCGGGCCACCCTGGTTCGTGAGGTGCTCGCCGACCGTATCCCCGAAGGCGTTCGTGAGGCATTCTGGGACGATGCGAATAAGGCGCTGCGGATCCCCCTGGATCGGCACTAGAGGTCCGGGCTGTGATCGCAGATGAGCGAGGAGTCAGCGGGCCGCCGGAAGACCGAAGTTCCCGAGGTCACCTCGACCGACGAAGCCTTCGAGGTGCAGACCGTCGTGGTCGAAGAGCGCGGCCGGTGGGCCGTCGAGATCGTCGTGGTGTTCGCCGACGGGGTGGTGCGCAAGCGGATCGACACCCACGCCACCAAGGCCCGCGCCGAGTTGTCGGCCAATCTGATCAAGCGCGCCGCCGAGCGCGATATCCGTGGACCCATCCACGGGTGATGAAAGGGATGTCTTGACCGCTGAATCGATCTCCGTATCGGCCGATGCCGATCTCGTGGACCCGACCGCCCTGGCGGTGCGCCCCCAGCCGCTGGGTGCGTTCCCACTTCCGCTGGGCTACCTGCTGATTCCGGCCGTACCGGACACCGAGGAGGCCCGGCTTGCGCTGCTGTCCGGGCAGGTGCCCCGGTGGCCGGCGGCGCTGCGGGCCCACGAGCTGGCGCTGGCCGGCGATCGCGACGGCGCGCTGGCGGCGCTGTCCGGCGACGACCCGGTGAGCCGCTACAACCGGTTCGTCATGGATCCCGACTCCGAGGACGCCGACGAGCTGCGTTCGGCGCTGGGTGTTTTCGGCGTGCTGATCGATGTGGTGCTGTTCGCCCTCGGCCGCACCGACATCCCGCCGCAGTTGGGCGCCGCCGATGGGGAACTGGCGGCGCTGGTGCTCTCCACCCAGGCCAGCAAGGCGTTCAACGAGGGCGCGGAGACGCTCGCCACCTCGCTGCTCGACCAGGCCGTCGACGCCGCCGAGGGCGCGTCCAAGCCGCTGTGCGGGGTGCTGCTCGGTGCGGCCGCCTCGATCGCCGCGCATGCCGGGACCCCCGACGCCTACCGCCGGTTCGAGACCGCCCTGGCGGCCCTCGAGGGTGCCGACGGACTGCGGGTCACCCGCGCGGAACTGCACCTGAACCTGGCCGGGCTGCTGCACGAGCAGGCGGCCGAGCGGCCCGAACTGCTCAATGCCGCCATCCCGCACTACCATTCGGCGCTGCAGTTGGTGTTGCGTGAGGAGGCGCCGCTGCTGTGGGCCTCGGCGCACGCCAACCTGGCCACCGCGTACCTGACCATGCCGATGACCGAGGCGTCCGATCAGCTGCGGCTCGGCGTGGCCGCGCAGTCGCTGCGCTCGGCCCTGAAGGTCTACACCCGCGAGGACCACCCGGAGCAATGGGCCAGCGTGCAGCTGAACCTGGCCAATTCGCTGGTGTACACCCCGTCGAAGCATCAGGCCGACAACCTGGTGGAGGCGGTCGAACTCTACGAGGCGGTGCTGGAGGCCCGTGACCGCGACACCGACCCACTCGGGCGCGCCCGGGTGCTGGCCAACCAGGGCAACGTGCTGGCCCACCTGGGCGCCTTCGACCAGGCCAAGGCCAAGCTGTACGAGGCGCGTTTCATCTTCGAGGAGTTCGGCGACCACGACTCGATGCGCACCGTGCGTGGCGTGCTCGACGAGATCGCCCGGCACACCACCCTGAACCGAACCGACGACGCCGGGCAGGGGTAGCGGACGATGTCGACGACGACCGAACGGCCGGTTGCCGAGCCGACTTTCGAGGAGCTGGCCAAGCGCGTCGACGACGCGGTGGCCGCACTGGCCGGCCTGGATTCCGACGCCCGCGCGGTGGCCGAGGAACTCAAGGCCGCGGTCGAGGCGATCCATCGCGCCGGGCTGGTGACGATGGTGCGCCGGATGCGCGCCGACGATGCCGCGCGGGCGGCCCTGTTCGACCTCGTCGACGACCCGACCGTGCACCTGCTGCTGTCGCTGCACGGGATCGTGCGCCCGGATCCGCTCACCCACGCCAACCAGGTGCTGGCGTCGGTGCGGCCCCAACTGCACAGCCACGGCGGCGACGTCACGCTGGCGCGGGTGGAGGACGGCACCGCGTTCGTCCGCCTGGAGGGGGCGTGCAACGGGTGCTCGATGTCCTCGGTGACGCTGCGCAACCTCGTCGAAGAGGCTCTCGTACAAGGGGTTCCGTCGATCACCGCGGTCGAGGTGCTGCCCAACGAGCCCACCCCGACGCTGATCCCGGTGGAGTCGCTGCGGATCGGTCGCGACCCGGCGACCGAGGGCTGGGTCAGGGTGGGCCCTGCCACCGAGCTCGCCGTCGACGAGCTGTCGGCGGTGACCCTCACCGCGGCCACCGACGCGACCGTCGAGGTGATCGTCGTCAATGCCGGTCAGCGGCTGTCGGCCTACCGCAACGAATGCGCGCACGAGGCGCTACCGCTGAACAACGCGGTGCTCGACCTGGACAGCAACACGCTGACCTGCCCGTGGCACGGCTTCTGCTACGACGCGACGTCGGGGGAGTGCCTGAGCGCGCCCGGCGCCCAGCTGGAGCAACTGCCGTTGCGGGTCGACGACGGGGACGTCTGGATCCGCGTCAACGTATGAGCCGATACACCGTTCGGCACAACAACCCGGCTGAAGGTCGCTGGCCCAGCAGCTCCGGCGGGTTGGGGACGCGCCCGGACGTCCCGCCCGCCGTCGACCGCACCGGTGGCTGGTCCCCGGAGCTGTGGCTGGGCGCGCCCGCTCCGGGTGGCCTGGCACTGCCGCCCGCGAAACCCTCGATGGCGTGGATGTACTCCCCACGCGGGGTGTTCCTCGGCGAGCAGCAGCTGGTGGTGGCCGACTCCGGTAACCACCGGGTGCTGATCTGGCACGAAATGCCCTGCTGCGACGAGCAGCCCGCCGATGTGGTGCTGGGCCAGCCCGACGGCGAAACCGAGGGGCCCGGGGCGGGCGGTCGCGGACCGGAGCGGGGGATGAACCTGCCGACCGGGGTGTTGATCCACGACGGCCGGCTGGTGGTGGCCGATGCGTGGCATCACCGGATCCTGGTGTGGGACACCGTGCCGCAGGCCGACGACGTGGCACCCGATCTGGTGCTGGGGCAGCCCGATGCGTCCGCGGTGCAGGAGAACCGCGGACGCGCGTGCTCGGCGTCGACGTTCTACTGGCCGTTCGGGATCGCCCTCGTCGGATCGACGTTCTGGGTCGCCGACACCGGCAACCGCCGGCTTCTCGGCTGGAGCACCGGCATTCCGGATCCCGACCAGCCCGCCGACATCGTCCTGGGCCAGCCCGATCCGAGCGCGCGGGAGGAGAACCGTGGTGGCGCCGCCGGGCCGGCCAGTTTCCGCTGGCCCCACGACATCACCGGCAACGAGGACCTGATGCTCGTCGCCGACGCCGGGGACCACCGGATCCTGGGCTGGTCACCCCCGCCGGCCGCGGACCGCGACGCCGACCTGGTGCTCGGCCAGCCGGACTTCACCACCGCCGAAGAATGGCCGTACGGGCCGCACACCAACGACCGGTTCCGGTTCCCGTACGCGGTGTGCCTCGATGGCGGGGGGCTTGCCGTCGCCGACACCGCCAACAACCGGGTGCTGCTGTGGGACGGCGTGCCGGACCCACGCAAGGGGGCCGGCCGCGGCGCCGACCATGTGCTGGCCCAACCCGACTTCGGCTCCAACGGCGAGAACCGCTGGACCTCGGTCCAGCGCGACACGCTGTGCTGGCCGTACGGGTTGTCCATGCGTGGCGACACCCTGGCCGTCGCCGACTCCGGCAACAACCGGGTGATGCTCTGGAAGCAGCGATGAGCGCTTGCGCGAAGAGCAGAAGGCAGCGATGAGCGCTTGCGCGAAGAGCAGAAGGCAGCGATGAGCGCTTGCGCGAAGAGCAGAAGGCAGCGATGAGCG
>JAGQTU010000053.1:0-5139 GCA_020438865.1 Mycobacterium sp. | reverse complement strand
GCTTGCGCGAAGAGCAGAAGGCAGCGATGAGACCCCGGATCGTCCAGTCCGACGGCCAACTCGGCTTCTACTGGGCCACCCCGTCCGGCACGCCGACGTCGTTGCAGGCGCTGGTCGCCGAGGACGACGAACCCGACCGGCTGGTGGCCACCCACCTCGAGGCCCTCGACGACGCGCTCATCGACGCCGCACAGCGGTTCGGCGACATTCTCGGTGGTGGCCGTGCGCCGGCCGACGCCGCCGAGCGCGACAGCCTGCTTGAGTTGCACCGGGTACTGGACCGGCTGTGCTTCGAATACGCCGCGGCGCTGGAGCAGACCGGCCCGCCCGCCGATCTGCGGGCCGGCAAGATCATCGGCACCGCGGCCCTGTTCTCGATTCGGGCGCGGCAGCCGCTGGGTCTGCTCGGCCCCGCGCCGTTCGACGGCGAACTCGACAACCCGTCGGTCGGCGTGATCGGCGGATTCGGTGAGTTTCACCGGGTCGACCCGGACCGGCCGTGGAAGGGCGGCCGCTGGGTGGTCCGAACCGAAGCGGGCCAACGCTTTCCGCTCACCCTGTCGATGCTGCTGTTCGACAGTTCCGGCGTGAACAAACAAGCGGCCCGCGTCGAGCACCGCGACGCGCTGCAGGCGGTGGTGTCGGCGGCGCGGTCGTCGGATGCAGATCCGCTCGCGGTGACCTGCGCGGTGGACTGGCTGCTCTACGATTGGCTGATGGCGCACCGGGAAGACCCGGACAGCGCCGAGATCGTGTTCCCCAAGGGCCATGAGCAGGACGCGGCCCTGGTGGTTTCCGCCGCCGCCGCCTCGGTCGCCGCGCGGGCCACCTTCGACCCCGGTCTGGTCGGATTGATCGGATGAGCGCGTTGACGGTGGACCCGGCCGAGTTCTTCGGGACCCGGGCGATCCAGGATCCCTACCCGCTCTATGACCGGCTGCGCGCGGCCGGCCCCGTGCACCGGATCGGCGACTCGGGTTTCTATCTGGTGTGCAACCGGGATGCCATCACCGAGGTCGTCAGCCGGCCGGAGGATTTCTCGTCGAACCTGACCGCCACGATGACCTACACCGCCGACGGTGGGGTGGCGCCGTTCGCGATGGACAAGGTCGGCGGGCGCACGCACATCCTGGTCACCGCCGACGACCCGGTGCACGCGGCGCACCGCAAGCTGCTGCTGTCGCAGTTCACCGCGAAACGGGTGCGCGAGTTCGAGCCGCTGATCGCCGAGATCTTCGAAAAGCTATGGGCGACAGGCGTTGTCGACGGTCGCATCGAGTGGATGGACGCGGTCGCCAACCGACTGCCGATGATGGTCGTCGCCCGGCTGATCGGGGTGCCCGACGACGACGCCGACCAGCTGGCGCACTGGGGGTATGCCAGCACTCAGCTGCTCGACGGTTTGATGTCGGCCGACGAGTTGGCGGCCTCGATGGCGGCGATCACCGATCTCAGTGCCTACATCGTCGAACAGCTGCGCGATGCCGCCGAACACCCGCGCGACGACCTGGTCAGCGAGTTGGCCGGCGCCTGCCGCACCGGGGTCATCGATCGATTCACCGCCCAGCTGATCCTGGTGTCGCTGTTCAGTGCGGGCGGCGAATCCACCGCGTCGCTGCTCGGCACCGCGGTGGGAATGCTCGCCCGCAAACCGGACGTTCAACGACGGGTGCGTGAACACCCGGATCTGATGGGCGCCTTCGTCGAGGAGACCCTGCGCCTGGAACCGCCGTTCCGCGCGCACTACCGCCACGTGCTGCGCGATACCCGAGTCGCCGGTGTGGACCTACCCGCCGATTCGATGGTGCTGCTGCTGTGGGGTGCGGCCAACCGCGACCCGGCCCACGTCCAGGGGCCCGACGAGTTCCGGCTGGACCGGCCGACCATCAAGGGCCACCTGACCTTCGGCAAGGGCGTGCACTTCTGCCTCGGCGCGCCGCTGGCCCGGCTGGAGGCCATGACCGTGCTGCCGATGCTGCTGCAGCGCACCACTTGGCTCGAAGCCGCGGAGGTGGGCCCGTGGCTGCCCAGCGTGCTGGCGCGGCGCTACGAGTATCTGGAACTGGCCGTCGGTTAACGCGCCGGACTCAGGTGTTGTCGGCGTTGCTGCGGGGGAACCCGCCGCCCTGCGGGAAGAGCGGGAACACGACGTCGTCGAGCTTCTCCGGGTCACCGGCGGTGCGGTTGACCGTTGCGCCCCAGATGTTTCCGTCCGGCGACACCTGCAGGGCCCAGGCGTGGCCGTGGGTGTCCTGGCGCACCACCTCAGGGTCCCCGGTGACCGCGCCGGTGCCCTGCGCCAGGCGCACCGCGACCGTCTGCTTGGTGTTGACCAGGTTCACCAGGATCGTTCCGTCGAGCGCCGCGCAGCCGGCCACGCCGGGCCGGTTCGGCCAGGTCCACACCGTGGACACCTTGGCGTCCGGCCCGATGCGCTGCAGGCGGTCCCCGGCCGGCGTGCGGTCGGTGATGAACAGCGAATCGTCGGTGGGGTCGATGCACATGCCCCCGGCGGCGCCCATCCCGGTGAGCGCGGTGGTCGGCGGCGCCTGACCCACCGTCGTCGGCTGCTCGATGCGGATCACCTTGCCGGCCAACGACTTCGGATCCGCCGCCAGCGCCGGATTGCCGGCATCGCCGGTCTGCACGACCAGCGTCGTCGGGCTGGTGAAGATCAACGAACCGGTGTTGCCGACGGCGCCCTTGGGGATGCCGGTCAGGATGTCCTTCGGGGTGTCGCCCTCGGCGACGCGGATCACCCGGTTGTCGGTCGGCGTGCTGATGTAGGCGTACATCAGCCGGTCCTGGGAGAAGGTGGGCGACTGCACGATGTCCATCAGGCCGCCGTCGCCGGACGGGTCGACCGGGATGACCATCTTCACCTTCGGTTCGGCGCTGACCGAGACTTCCTTGACCGCGCCGGTGGTGCGCTCGGCCACCAGGGCGGTCTTGCTGTCCGGGCCCATGATCAGCCCGCTGGTGCTCTCCAGGCAGCCCTGCATGACGCCGGGCGCCGGGCAGGCCTTGGGGAACGGCTTGGGCGGCAGTGGCGGCGGCGGGGGCGGGGTCGAGGTCGGCCCGGGAGCCATCTTCGGCGCGGTCGTGAACGGCTGCGAGATCGCATCGTTGAACCGCGCACAGCCCGACGCGAGGATCGCCGCCGCGCACAGCGCGGCCAGCACCCCCTGGATCGGCCGGCGCACTCGCATGCCCGACAGGGTACGGACAGGACGACCGGGTTCGCCACGAGCGGGACCGCCGGCCCGTGGCCCCGCTCGTGGCCCGGCCCTTGACGACGGCCCCAATCAGGCGATATTGCCCGGCGGAAGCGCCGCTCAAATCCCAGCTTTGCGTCGAGTTGCACTTACGCTGGCTGTCGTGACGAGTCAAGGCCCCGATCCTCGCTGGCAACGCCCGGACGACCCGTCGGCCCGGCCGGCGTCGGCCCAGCTGGTCGACCCGGAAGACGACCTGCCGTCGGCGACCTACGGTGGCGACTTCGAGACCACCAAGATCCCGCACTACAGCTCGGACATCCCGCCTGCGCCGGTCCCCGCGCCTGCCCCGGCGCCGGCCAACGGGTACAGCCTGCTGCACGATCCGGAGCCGCTGCCGTACGTGCAGCCGCACTCCACCGCGGGTCACGCGCTGGCCGAGCCGATGGAGATCGATCCGATCGACGCCGAGGAACGTGCCAAAGCCGCAGCCCGGCGCGGCACCCAGGACCTCGGCCTGCTGCTGTTGCGCGTCGGCATCGGCGCGATCTTCATCGCCCACGGCCTGCAGAAGGCGTTCGGGTGGTGGGGCGGCGGCGGCATCGACGGCTTCAAGACCGCCCTGGCGGATGCCGGCTACCAGCACGCCGGCATCCTGACCTACGTCGGCGCGGGCGCCCAGATCGCGGTCGGTGTGCTGCTGGTGCTCGGCCTGTTCACCCCGCTGGCCGCTGCGGGCGCGCTGGCCTACCTGGTCAACAGCCTGCTCACGGTGCTCTCGGCCCAGCGGCAGGAGGGCTATCTGGCGATCTTCGGCCCGGACGGCGTCGAGTACCTCGCGGTCCTGATCACCGCGGTGGTGGCGATCGTCCTCGCCGGGCCGGGCCGCTACGGCTTCGACGCCGGACGCGGCTGGGCACGTCGGCCGTTCATCGGTTCCTTCGTGGCACTGCTACTGGGCGTCGGCGGCGGCATCGCCGCCTGGGTGTTCCTGCACAGCAACAACCCGCTGCAATAGCGAAGCGGGCGCGCCGCTCAGGCGTAGGGGTTGGGCACCCGCCCGCCACTGGCCTCGGTCAGCAGCGGCAGCGTCGCGAACGTCACCGCCGGAAGCACCAGGTCCTGGCCGCTGCGCAGCCGCGCGCGCGCCCACTTACTCTTGGTAAACCGCAGGCCCTCGATGTCGTCCCAGCCCACCGTGCGGCTACCGAGCAGGCTCCGCGCGGTGACGGAGTCGCGGTCGGCCACGGTGCGCAGTCGCACGATCGCCACTGACGCCAGGATCGGGATCACCAGAAAGACCTCACCCCAGGCCGGGAACACCGGGATCAACACCAGCAAACCCAGCGCCAGGAACCCGGAGGCCAGGTGCGCCATCGGCCACACCCGGATCACCACCGGCGCGGTGGTGTCGGGGGAGGAACCGGAGGCCATGCCTTGCATCATCCCATTGCCTGGACACCGCGTCCGCGGCGCCGATCGCCCCGGGTCGGGATTTGACGCCTGACCTGTGCAGAGGCTACCGTCGCAAGGTATGAAGACCGGCGGAATGCTCGTAGTAATTGGTCAGCGCGTTGGTGCCGCGCTTGTCCGCAGTCGGGCATAGCCAATCGCACCAGCGCGCAACCCTCGTACAGCCGCCGACGCTGACGGGGGTTTTTTCTTGCCTGAAGGAATCGACTAGGACCGAGGAATCGAAGTGAGCGCACCAACCACGCGACCGCCCGAGCCCACCGCGGCGCCGGAGCAGGTCAACGGCTCGGGCGCGGCAGGGCCGAACACCGGCGCCGCCGCCAAGTCTGGCGTGCCGAAACGTATCGCCCCCTACCAGCTCACCGGGGCCGAGTCGGTGGTGCGGTCGTTGGAGGAACTCGACGTCGAGCTGGTCTTCGGCATCCCGGGCGGCGCGGTGCTGCCGGTGTAC
>JAGQTU010000052.1 GCA_020438865.1 Mycobacterium sp. | reverse complement strand
CTTCATGGCACACCCGTACCGGATCGGCGACCTCGGCGATGCTCGCGGCCGCCCGCATCGCCGCCCCCCGGTAGCGCGGCGACGACAACACCTCACCGACTTCGGCGCCCAGGGCCTCCGCGGTGAGCGGCCGGACCAGTCGCCCGCTGCCTTGCCGCACAACCCGATTCGCCAGCTCCCACTGGTCACCGCCGCCCGGGACCACCACCATCGGCACCCCGGCCATCAGCGTCTTGGACAGCATCCCGTGCCCGCCGCCGCAGACCACCAGGTCGGCGTGGCGCAGCAGTTCGTCCTGACGGCCGAGGCCGACCGTCGCCCACGGCGGCACCATCAGCGGGTCGCCGGCGATCCGGGAGATCACCACCCGGGAGCCGGCGGGCAGCGTCACACCGGGCTCCAGCTCCAGCGCCACCTCGGCCAGCCCGGCGGTTCCCGTCGTCGCGGTGGACGGCGCCACCACGATCACCGGTCCCTCCCCCGCCGGTATCGCCAGCACCGCGGTGGTCGGTTCGAAATGCAGCGGCCCCACGACGACGGCCTCGGCCGGCCAGTCCGGTCGGGGCACCTCCAGGGCGGGCAGCGTGGCGATCAGCCGGCGCAGCGGACCGGGATCCTGGACCGGGAGCCCGATCTCCGCGCGCACGCCTGAGCGCTGCCGCATGCCCTCCCGAACCGACCGGGCGGTGAACGCGCGCATGACGGTGTCGCGCAGCCGCCCGCCTATACCGGCGCCCGGAGCCAGCCCGCTGCCCACCGGCGGCAGGCCCTTCGACGGCAGGTAGAGCGGATGCGGGCTGAGTTCGACCCACGGGATCCCGATGAGTTCGGCGGCCATTCCCCCGCAGGCGGTGATGACATCGGAGACCACCAGATCACAGCCCAACTCGGTGAGCACCGGGACGTTGAGCACCGCCATCCGCGCCGCCCGCTGATGGATCTTGGCGCCCGCGTCGGTGTCGTCGTCGTCTTCGCCGGGATCCAGGCCGGCCAGTTCGACGGCTTCCAGGCCTGCCGAACGCGCGGTGTCCAGCCACTCGAGGCCGGTCAGTAGCACCGGGGCGTCACCGGCGGCGAGGAACCGCAGACACAACGCGATCGCGGGAAACGCATGGCCGGGGTCGGGCCCGGCGACCACGGCGACTCGCACCTGCCCACCCTGCCACAGCGGCGACTACGCTGGCGGCCATGACCGAGCAGATCGCCAACGTGAGCTCCGACGTCGACAACGCCCACACCGTCGAGGTCTTCCTGTCCGCGCTGCAGGACGAGGACTATGACACCGCGGCGGCCCAGCTGGACGACGACATCGTCTATCAGAACGTCGGATTCTCGAACATGCGCGGGCGCGCACGCGTCATGAAACTCATGCGCGGAATGGAAGGCCGGATGGGCTTCGAGGTGAAGACTCACCGCATCGCGGTCAACGGCTCATCGGTGCTGACCGAGCGGACCGATGCGCTGGTGTTGGGGCCGGTCCGCATCCAGATCTGGGCGTGCGGGGTCTTCGAGGTCCGCAACGGCCGAATCACGTTGTGGCGGGACTACATCGACCTGTGGGACTTGCTCAAGGCGACGGGCCGCGGCCTCGTCGGCGCGGTGGTGCCCGCACTCAGGCCGAGCCTCTAGAACTCAGGCCCGGCGCAGCTGGCCGAGTTCCTCGAAGGCCTGCGACCAGCCGAGCAGTCGGTCGGTCGCGCCGGACAGTTCGTCGCGGTACCGCTGCTGCGACATCGGCGAGCTCGACATCGACCCGGTGTTGGCCGACGAGACGAGTTGCGCTGCGGCGGTGGCCATTTCGTTGTACTGCCGCACACCGGCGTTGAGCTGAGCGGTGAACGCGTCGATGGTGGGCACCAGGTAGGAATGCGAACCGGGCGTCTGGGCCGCGGCACGCTCCATCGACACCACTTCGCCGGCCGTGGCCGCCATGGTGGCCGCGGTGCGACTGGCAGCGGCCCGCAACTCGCGGATCTCCTCGGGCGGCAACATCCGGCCACGCTCCAAAACCCCGAGCAGCGAGTGCATCCCACGCTCGGACGCCGCCAGCGCCGCCATCGGCGGACGGGCGGCCGATCCGTGCGGCGGCAGCCGGCGGCCGCTGGCCTGGCGCGGGGGCGGCAGCGGCTCCGAGCGCAGCCAACGGTAGCGCAGCAACAGCAGGGTGGCCGGCGCGGCCGCCCCGGCGGCGATGATGCCGGTGATCAGCAGCGCCCACACCGGGGTGCTCCACGACGCCAGGACGGCCGTCACGCCGACCCAGAACACCGATGCGACGGTGAAGAACAGCCCGAGGCGCAGCGCCCAGCGGCGCTTGCGCAACAGCCGCGCCCGCGGGTCGGCGGCGGCCGCCAGTTTCTGAGCCGCCACCTCGGTGTACTCGCTGACGGTGTCGATCCCGCGCTGCACCGCGGACTGCCACTGCCGGGCCGCGAAGCCGGGCCGGCCCTGTTTCACCGCCATCGAAGAGTTCGCCTCCTACTGACCGAGGGGTTTCTCGGGCTCGGGTGTGACCGCGGGGGTGGCCGGGGCGGCGGACGCCGTGGAGGCGCCCCCCGACGGCAATGCCTCACCACGCATGGACGCCCGGATCTGCTCGAGCCGGGAATGCCCGGCCATCTGGACGCTGGCCTGCTGGACTTCCATCATCCGGCCCTGCACCGAGTTCTGCGCCAGCTCG
This sequence comes from Mycobacterium sp., assembly GCA_020438865.1. Lineage (GTDB taxonomy): Bacteria > Actinomycetota > Actinomycetes > Mycobacteriales > Mycobacteriaceae > Mycobacterium. Next base: position 26,356 of record JAGQTU010000052.1, on the reverse strand, counting down.
GCCTCGCCCATCGCATTGGCGTAGCGGCGTTCGATCTTGTCGCGCACCTCGTCGAGGCTCGGGGTGTTGCCGGGCGCGGCGATCTCGCTCATCGACCGCAGCGAAGCGCTGACCTGCTCCTGCATCTTGGCCTGCTCGAGCTGGCTGAGCAGCTTGGTGCGCTCGGCGATCTTCTGCTGCAGCATCATGGCGTTCTGCTCGACGGCCTTCTTGACCTGGGCGGCCTGCTGGGTCAGCGCCTGGTGGGTGCGCTGGGCCTCCTCGATGGCCTGCTGGATCTGCACCTTGGGATCGGCGTATTCGTCAACCTTGGAGTTGAACAGCGCCATCAGGTACTTCCACGCCTTGACGAACGGATTGGCCATCAGTAGCTCCGCCTTCGAATCGAGTGCCGCATTACAGTCGCCGCCCAATTTATCGGTTCAACAACTCCCACCACACCCTTGTGGGAATGTCGGCCCTGGGACGGGTCCGGGTGACGGGTCAGGCGACCGCCATCACGACAGGCTGAGGGATTACCACCTTGGTGGTCACGTCAATCCTGGCTCCGGCCTCACGCGGGACGGCGCTCAGCGCGGTCACCCGTTCCTGGTGCGCCAGCCGCTCACCGGCATCGGTCAGCACCCGCGACAGCGGAACTTCCAGAGCGGTGCAGATGGCGCCCAGCAGCTCGCTGGACGCCTCCTTGCGGCCCCGTTCAACCTCGGAGAGGTAGCCAAGGCTCACCCGGGCCGAATCGGAGACCTCGCGCAGGGTTCGTCCCTGGGAGGTGCGGGCACGACGTAGCACGTCACCGATCACCTCACGCAGCAGTACCGCCATGGCGCTGTCCTCCTCCACTAGTCGCAGCACTAGTGCAACGCCCCGGCGGTCTCAGTTGGTTCCCGGATCCGCCGATCCGGCGACCTTCGCGGCCAGCAGGCCGATCGCCCGGCGCACCGCGGCGAACCGGATATCCCAGCGCGAGCCGCTCAGATGCAGCTCGACGACCTCCGTCGGCCCGCTCCCCGGCGGGCCGGCCAGGCCGAGGAAGACGGTGCCGACGGCGTGCCCACCGTGCGGTTCCGGGCCGGCCACACCGGTCAGGCCCACTCCCCAGCTGGCCTCACACCGGCGCCGGGCGCCCTCGGCCAGGGCCAGCGCGGTGGGCGCGGCGACCGGCCCCACCTGCTCCAGCAAGTCGGCGGGCACGCCGGCCAGCGTGATCTTCGTCTCGACGGTGTAGGTGATCAGGCCGCCGCGCAGCACCACGCTGGCCCCGGGCACGCCGGCCAGGGTGGCCGCGAGCAGACCCGCGGTCAGCGATTCGGCGGTGGCCACGGTCTGGCCCCGGTCGGCCAGCGCCGCGATCAGCCCGCGAGCGTCGTCGTCGATCAGCGGGTCGTCAACCGGCAAGGCGTTGCCGGGAGTTCTTGATCGCCGAGACCACGTAGTCGACGCCGGTGACCACGGTCAGGACGATCGCGGCCCACATCACCACCCAGGCGACGGTCAGCCACTGGGCCGGCCAGTTGTGCAGCGGCAGGATGAACAAGCCGATGGCGATGGCCTGGACCAGGGTTTTCAGCTTGCCGCCGTGGCTGGCCGGGATGACCCCGCGGCGTAGCACCGCGAACCGCAGCACGGTGATGCCGATCTCACGGACCAGGATCACCACCGTCACCCACCAGGGCAGATCGCCCAGCATGGACAGTCCGATCAGCGCGGCCCCGATGAGCATCTTGTCGGCGATCGGGTCGGCCAGCTTGCCGAACTCGGTGACCATGCCGTAGGTCCGCGCCAGCGACCCGTCCAGCCGGTCGGTGATGACGGCCACCGCGAAGATGACGAACGCGGTTATCCGGCTTGCCGATTCATGGCCGTCGCCGGCGAACAGGAAGAGCAGGAAGATCGGGACCAGGACGAGGCGCACCCCGGTGAGCACATTGGCGATGTTGGCCACCCGCACCCGCGGGACAGCCGGATCGTTCTCGGGTTGTCCCGACACGAGCATCACAATATCGGTTGGCGGTGCGCCTGCCTGCGACAGATACTCTGCACCCGTGGCCGGAGCGCACCAGCAAGCCGACGTCGACGTGGTGGTTCGGCGCGCCCGCACCTCGGACGTGCCGGACATCAAGCGTCTGGTCGACACCTATGCCGGCCGGATTCTGTTGGAGAAGAACCTGGTCACGCTCTACGAGGCGGTGCAGGAATTCTGGGTCGCCGAACTCGACGGCGAAGTGGTGGGTTGCGGGGCCTTGCACGTGCTGTGGTCCGATCTGGGCGAGGTGCGCACCGTGGCGGTCGACCCCAGGGTGAAGGGCCGCGGCATCGGCCACACCGTCGTCGACCGGCTGCTCGAGGTCGCCCGCGAGCTCCAGCTGAAGAGGTTGTTCGTGCTGACCTTCGAGACGGAGTTCTTCAACCGCCACGGGTTCACCGAGATCGAGGGCACCCCGGTCACCGCCGAGGTGTACGAGGAGATGTGCCGCTCCTACGACATCGGTGTCGCGGAATTCCTGGACCTGAGCTACGTCAAACCGAACATCCTGGGCAACACCCGGATGCTGCTGGTGCTGTAGTTCAGCCGGCGCGAACCCGGGTCCCCCCGGTTCCAGCGACGATCTTGTCGATGTCCGCGAGTGAGCCGATGACGGCCTCGTTCTTGGTCTGGGTGGCGAATCCGCACGCGGCGGCGACCTTGGGTCCCATCGATCCGGCCGGCAGGTTCATCTCGACGACCTGGTCGACGGTGACGTTGCCCAGCCTGGCCTGCTCGGGCGTCCCCCACCCGGTGTAGACCCCGTCCACATCGGTGGCGATCACCAACAGGTCGGCCTCGAGTTGCTCGGCGAGCAGCGCGGCGGCCAGGTCCTTGTCGATGACGGCCTGGACCCCGCGCAGCTTGCCGTCCTTGTCGTACATCGTCGGGATCCCGCCGCCGCCGGCGCAGATGACGATGACGCCCTGCTCGACGAGCATCCGGATGGGGCGGATCTCGAAGATGCGCTGCGGCTTGGGGCTGGCCACCACCCGCCGGTACTTGTCGCCGTCGGGGGCGATCGACCAGTCGTGCTCGGCCGCGAGCCGTTCGGCAGTCGCCTTGTCGTACACCGGGCCGATCGGCTTGGTCGGGTGGGCGAACGCGGGGTCGTCCGCGTCGACCTCGATCATGGTCAGGACGGTGGCGAAAGGCTGCTCGAACGGCAGCAGGTTGCCGAGTTCCTGCTCGATGACGTAGCCGATCATCGCCTCGGTCTCGGCGCCCAGCACGTCGAGCGGATAGGGGTCGACGGCCTCGTAGGCGAGGTCCTGCAGCGCCAGCAGCCCGACCTGGGGTCCGTTGCCGTGGGCGACGATGATCTGGTTTCCCGGCGCGATCGACGCGATGCGCTCGGCGGCCAGCCGGATGTTGGCCCGCTGGTTCTCGGCGGTCATCGGCTGACCGCGCTGCAGCAGCGCGTTGCCGCCGAGGGCGATGACGATCCTCATCGCGCCCTACGCGAGTGCGGCCACGAGAACCGCCTTGATGGTGTGCATCCGGTTCTCGGCCTGCTCGAAGCAGATGTTGACGGGGCTTTCGAAGACGTCCTCGGTGACTTCGATGCCGTTCTTGAGTTGCGGATACTGGGCGGCGATCTGGGCGCCCACCTTGGTCTCCGAGTTGTGGAAGGCGGGCAGGCAGTGCATGAACCGCACCCGCGGATTGCCCGCCGCGGCAATCAGTTTCGAGTTGACCTGGAACGGCATCAACTCGTCGATCCGCTCGGCCCAGCTCTCGATCGGCTCGCCCATCGACACCCACACGTCGGTGTGGATGAAATCCACGCCCTTGACGGCCTTCTTCGGATCATCGGTGACGGTGATACGGGCGCCGGACTGCTTGGCGAACTGCTCGCACATCTTCACGTGCTCCTTGGCCGGCTGCAGGTGCTTGGGCGCCCCGATGCGAACGTCCATGCCCAGCTTGGCGCCGACCAGCAGCAGCGAGTTGGCCATGTTGTTTCGGCCGTCCCCGACGTAGGCATAGGCGATGTCGTGCAACGGTTTCGAGCTGTGCTCGGTCATCGTCAGCACGTCGGCCAGCATCTGGGTGGGGTGGTACTCGTCGGTCAGCCCGTTGAAGACGGGGACACCGGCGTAGCGCGCCAGCTCCTCGACGATCTCCTGCCCGGCGCCGCGGTACTCGATGGCGTCGTACATCCGGCCGAGCACCCGGGCGGTGTCCTTCATCGACTCCTTGTGCCCGATCTGCGAGGAGCTCGGGTCGATGTAGGTGACGTGCGCACCCTCGTCATAGGCCGCCACCTCGAACGCGCACCGGGTGCGGGTCGAGGTCTTCTCGAAGATCAGGGCGATGTTCTTGCCCTTGAGGCTCTCTCGGGTATCGCCGGAGTACTTGGCCCGCTTGAGATCCCTGGCGAGGTCGATCAGGTACAGCAGATCCCGCTCGCTGTGGTGGACCAGGCTCAGGAGGTCTCGGTTGGTCAGGTTGAACGGCATGGCGGATGGTCCTTCGGCTAGTCGTAGGCGGGATCGCGCAGGATCGGACAGGTCATGCAGCGGCCGCCACCGCGGCCGCGGCCGAGTTCGCCGGCGTCGATGGTGATGACCTCGATACCGGCCTTGCGTAATGCAGTGTTGGTCAGCGTGTTCCGGTCGTAGCCGATCACCACCCCGGGCTCGAGGGCGACCACATTGTTGGCGTCGTTCCACTGCTCACGCTGGACGCCGTAGACGTCACCGGCGGTCTCCACGACCGTGAAACTCACCCCGAGGGCATTCCCGACCACCTCCACGAGGCTCTTGTCCTCCACCTCGACGCTCAATCCGGCCGGCGCCTTGGCGTCCGGCCGCAGACTGATCGCCCGGGCATTGTCGATCACCGGCGCATAGGCGGTGAGGACGTCGGTGTTGCAGAAGGTGAAGACGGTGTCGAGGTGCATGGCCGCTCGCGACCTGGGCAGGACGGCGATGATCACCCGTTCGGCGGCGCCGGCCTCGAACAGGTTCTGCGCGACCTTCACGATGGCCTGGCGAGAAGATCGCTCCCCCATGCCGATCAGGACGGCGCCCTTGCCGATCGGCATGACGTCGCCGCCTTCGAGGGTCATCGCCCCGTAGTCGCACGGTTCACCGTCCCGGTCGCCCAACCAGACCTGGTAGTCCGCGCCGGCGAAGGCCGGATGGAACTTGTAGACCGCGGTGGTCAGCAGCGTCTCCTGCCGCCGGGCCGGCCAGTACATCGGATTCAGCGTCACACCGTTGAAGATCCACGACGAGTTGTCGCGCATGAACTGGGTGTTGGGCAGCGGCTTGATGACGAAACCGGTGTGGCTGGTCTCGCCGAAGGCGGTCGTGAACAGTCCCGCGACCTCTTTGGGCACCTCATGGAACGGGATACCACCGATGAGGAGTTCGGCGAGTTCCTTCGCCGCCATCTCGTCGAGCCAGGGTCGCACCTCCTTGGCGATACCGGCACCGACCTGCTCCGGAGTGATCTTGCGATCCAACAGCCAACCACGGGCGGCGGGATCGGCGACGACGTCCTCGAGCAACTCGTCGAGCTCGAGCACCTCGACGCCGCGATCCTCCATCTTGGCGACGAAGTCGAAGTGGTCCCGACGCGCCTGCTGCACCCACAGCACGTCGTCGTAGAGCAGTTCCTCGGCGGTGTCGGGGGTCAGCCGGTCGTGCGCCAGGCCCGGCGGGCACACCAGCACCCGGCGCAGCTTGCCGATCTCCGACCAGACCCCTACCTGCGCTGCGTCAGCCATGACGTCCCCTCTTTCGAATTCCGTTGCCTCAGAAGACTTTGATGTCGCCAGTGACGATCCCGTACAGGCCGAACGCGGCGGCGACCGCGACGACGGCGAAGATCCCCCACTCCGCCCCGGTGAAGATCTGCAACCCCTTCTCCCGGCGGGCCCAGACGAACAGGATGCTCCCGATGAAGTAGGCCACCGCGCCGGTGAGCAGATACTCCAGGCCGCCGGCGTAGACCAGCCAGATCGCGTAGATCAGCGAGACAGCCCCGATGACAAGGTCTTTGGTGCGACCCTGACCGTCGCCGTAGGTTTCGCCGCGCACCGCGAGCAACAGTTGGTAGGCCGCCGACCAGAGGTAGGGCAGCAGGATCAGCGAGGTGGCCAACAGCACCAGTCCGAGGTAGGTACTGCTGGCGAACAGCGTGAGGATCAGCACCACCTGGATGCAGCCGTTGGTCAGCCACAGCGCCGCCGCCGGCGACCCGTGGGCGTTCTCCCGGCCGAACACCTCCGGCATCACCGCGTCCTGGGCCGGAATTCTGAGGATCTCGGCGCACAGCAGCACCCAGGCGATCAACGCGCCGAGCAGCGAGATGATGAGCCCGATCGAGATGAACCCGGCCCCCCAGCTGCCGACCTGCTGCTCCATCAGACCGGCCATCGACGGGTCCGCCAGGCCGGCCAGCTTCGCCTGCTCCATCAGGCCGTAGGACAGGAAGTTCACCGCCAGCAGCAGGGCCAACACCGCCAGGAAGCCCAACACGGTGGCCCGGCCGACGTCGGTGCGCTTGCGGGCGCGTTGCGAGTACACCGCCGCGCCCTCGATGCCGATGAACACCCACACCGTCACCAGCATCATGTTCTTGACCTGATTCATGGTGCTGCCCAACGGGTTTCCCTCAATCTGGGTGTGATGGCCCCAGAAGTCCGCGGTGAACAGGCCAGCCTTGAAGCCGACGACCGCGATGCCGATGAAGGTCAGGATCGGCACGATCTTGGCGATCGTGACGATCACGTTGACGAACGCGGCGGTCTGCACGCCCCGCAGGGTCAGGAAGTGCACGATCCACAGCAGGATCGAGGCGCCGATGATGGCCGGCAGGGTCGTGCCACCCTCGAACTGCGGGAAGAAGTAGCCCAGCGTGGCGAACAGCAGCACCAGGTAGGCGACGTTGCCCATCCAGGCCGACGCCCAGTAGCCGAACGCCGAGGTGTAGCCGATGTAGTTGCCGAAGCCGGCGCGGGCGTACCCGTAGACGCCACCGTCGACGTCGGGTTTGCGCTCGGCCAGGGTCTGGAACACGAAGGCCAGCATCAGCATGCCGACGCCGGTGATCACCCAGCCGATCAGCAGCGGACCGGGAGCGGCGCTGCCGGCCATCTGGGACGGCAGCGCAAAGATGCCACTGCCGATCATCGAGCCGACCACGATGGCGATCAGGGCGACGAGCCCCAGACCCGCCTGCGCCACCGGCGGCCCCGCCGACGGCTCTTTGACCTCCGTCTCGGACATGATGCCTCCCCTGACGTCGTTGTCTATGACGCAAGGTAGTAGGCGTTTCGGCGGATGAATGCCGATTCGACAGAAATTGGCGGATGCGTCAGAAACCGTTCGATTCGCCGGGCACAATCCTGCGCATGTCCGTCGCCGACACTGTTGACGATGCCGTTGCGTCGACGAAGAAGGTCAGCCTCGGGGTGCTGACCGCGATGGTGGTCGGCTCCATCGTCGGCTCCGGGGTGTTCGTGCTGCCCCGCCGGTTCGGCGCCGAGACCGGCGTGCTCGGCGCGCTGATCGCCTGGACCATCGCGGGCACCGGAATGCTCATGCTGGCCTTGGTCTTTCGGTTCCTCGCGGTCCGCAAGCCCGACCTGGACGCCGGTATCTTCGCCTATGCCAAGGCCGGTTTCGGCAACTATGTCGGCTTCAACGCCGCGTTCGGGTACTGGGCGTCCGCGTGTGCCGGCACGGTTTCCTACTGGGTGCTCATCATGTCCACCCTCGGCGCGGTCTTCCCGGCCCTCGGCCGCGGCGAGACGGTGCTGGCGATCGCCCTGTCGAGTGCGGGAGTCTGGACCTTCCACCTGCTGGTCATGCGCGGGGTCAAGGAGGCCGCCACCATCAACCGCATCGTGACCATCGCCAAGATGGTGCCGATCGCGGTGTTCATCGTGGTGGCGCTGGTCATGTTCGACAGCGGAACCTTCACCGGCAACTTCTGGGGCGGTGCGGAGGACTCGGTGCGGGCCGTCTTCGAACAGGCCAAGGACACCATGCTGATCACCGTCTTCGTGTTCCTCGGGATCGAAGGCGCCAGCGTGTATTCGCGCTACGCGCGCAAGCGTTCCGATGTGGGCCGGGCGACCGTGCTGGGCTTCGTGTCGGTTCTCGCCGTGTTCGCACTCGTCACCCTGGTGTCCTACGGTGCGCTGCCGCAGGCCGAATTGGCCACCGCCGCACCGCCGTCCATGGCAACGGTGTTCGCGGCGCTGGTGGGCCCGTGGGGTGCGGTGTTCATCAAGGTGGGCGTGATCATCTCGGTGCTCGGGGCCTACCTGGCCTGGACCCTGATGGCGTCGGAGGTGATGTACGTCCCGGCAACCACAGGCGACATGCCGCGCTTTCTGACCAGGGTCAACGCCCGCGGCACCCCGGTGTCGGCCCTGTTCATGGTCACCGGATACGTGCAGGCGCTGCTGATCGCGCTGCTGTTCGTCTCGGAGGCACTGGATTTCGTCCTCGACCTGACTGCCGCGCTGGCCGTGATCCCCTACCTGTTGGCCGCCGCGTACGCCGTCAAGCTCACCGTCACCGGCGAGACCTACGGCGACGGCCGATCCCGGCGCATCGACATGCCGATCGCCTTGCTGGCGGTCGCCTACACCACGTTCCTGGTGTACGCGGCCGGCCCCGAGCACCTGCTGCTGTCATGTCTGCTCTACACGCCCGCGGCCGGGCTCTACGTCGTGGCGCGCCGCGAGCACAATGCCCGGATCTTCACCGCGGCCGAGGGACTGCTGTTCGGCGTGATCACCCTCGGCGCGGTGCTCGCCGTGGTGCTGCTGTCGACCGGCCGGATGAGCCTGTAGCGCTCAGAAGGCGTCGTCGGATTCGTCGGGGCCCGAGTCGCCGCGGATCAGCATCAGCGTCGCGGCGAGTTCGTCGGGCTTGACCAGCACCTCGCGGGCCTTGGAGCCTTCCGAGGGTCCGACGATGTTGCGGGTCTCCATCAGGTCCATCAGCCGGCCCGCCTTGGCGAAGCCGACCCGCAGCTTGCGCTGCAGCATCGAGGTCGAGCCGAACTGGCTGGACACGACGAGTTCCACGGCCTGCAGGAAGACGTCCATGTCATCGCCGATGTCGGGGTCGACGTCGGTCTTCTCCCCCGACGGCTTGGCGGTGGTGACGCCCTCGGTGTACTCCGGCTCGGCCTGGTCCTTGCAGGCCTGCACGACGGCGTGGATCTCCTCGTCGGTGATGTAGGCGCCCTGCAGGCGCAGCGGCTTGCTTGCGCCCATCGGCAGGAACAGCCCGTCGCCCATGCCGATCAGCTTCTCCGCGCCCGGCTGGTCCAGGATGACCCGGCTGTCGGTCAGCGACGACGTCGCGAACGCCAGCCGGGACGGGACGTTGGTCTTGATCAGGCCGGTCACCACGTCCACCGACGGACGCTGGGTGGCCAGCACCAGGTGGATCCCGGCGGCGCGGGCCTTCTGGGTGATCCGCACGATGGCGTCCTCGACGTCGCGCGGCGCGGTCATCATCAGGTCGGCCAGCTCGTCGACGATCGCCACGATGTACGGATACGGCCTGTACACCCGCTCGCTGCCCAGCGGCGCTGAAATGGCGCCTGATCTCACCTTTTGGTTGAAGTCGTCGATGTGGCGCACCCGGGAGGCCTGCATGTCCTGGTAGCGCTGCTCCATCTCCTCCACCAGCCAGGCCAGCGCGGCGGCCGCCTTCTTGGGCTGGGTGATGATCGGGGTGATCAGGTGCGGAATGCCTTCATACGGCGTCAGTTCCACCATCTTGGGGTCGATGAGAATCATCCGCACCTCGTCGGGGGTGGCGCGGGCCAGCAGTGAGACCAGCATCGAGTTCACGAAGCTCGACTTGCCGGAGCCGGTGGAACCGGCCACCAGCAGGTGCGGCATCTTCGCGAGATTGGCCGAGATGAAGTCGCCTTCGATGTCCTTGCCCAAGCCGATGACCAGTGGATGGTGGTCGCGGCGGGTGGACGACGCGGTGAGAACGTCGGCCAGGCGCACCATTTCGCGATCGGTGTTGGGCACCTCGATGCCGACGGCGGACTTGCCGGGGATCGGCGCCAACATCCGCACACTCTCGGTGGCCACCGCGTAGGCGATATTGCGTTGCAGCGCAGTGATCTTCTCAACCTTCACCCCGGGGCCGAGTTCGACCTCGTAGCGGGTGACGGTCGGTCCACGGGTGCAGCCGGTGACCGCTGCGTCGACCTTGAACTGTTGCAGCACAGAGGTGATCGAGTCGACCATCTGCTCGTTGGCCGCGCTGCGCCGCTTCGGCGGGTCGCCCGCGATGAGCAGATCCAGCGAGGGCAGCGTGTAGGGCCCCTCCACGACACGGTCGATCGCCACGGTGTCCTGCTTGGCTTCCCGCTTGTCCGGGGTGGGCTTCTTGCGGCGCGACCTGGTCGGCTCGATGACGGCGGTGGCGCCCTCATCGAGCGGGTAGTTGTCCAGCGGCGTGCCGACCGGGCCCGCCGCCCCCGGCCACGCCGGCGGCTCCTCCTGGGCGTAGGCCCGCGGGTCGTCGTAGTAGCCGTCAGAGAAGTCCTCCGGTGCGGCCTCGTACCGGTCGCCGGGCTCGTCGAAGTCGTCGTAGTAGTCGCTGTACTCGGCCTGGCCACCGCGGGTACCGAACATCGCGTACAGCGTCTCGGGCAGTTCCCGGATCGTGGTCCCGGACAGCAGCAGCACCCCGAACAGCGCGGCGATTATCAACAGTGGGGTGGCGATCCACGCGGTGACGCCGTCGGAGAGCGGGCCACCGATCGCGAAGCCGATGAAACCGGCCGCGCGCTGGCGGTCCGCCGGAGCCGACGGCGACCCGGACCACAGGTGCCACAGGCCCAGCACCGGCAGCAGGATCATCGCGGTCCCGACGATCAGCCGCGGCCGCGCCTCCGGGTTGGGTTCGGTGCGCATCAACATGACGCCGATGGCGGCGATCAGAACGGGCAGCAGCACCACGGCGCCGCCGACAAAGGTCCGCAGCACCGAGTCGATCCAGGCGCCGACCGGACGGGCGGCGTCGAACCAGGAACTGGCCGCGATCACCACCCCCAGGCCCAGCAGCGCAAGCGCGATCCCGTCCCGGCGGTGTCCCGGTTCGATCTCGCGGGCCCGGCCCACCGAGCGGGCAGTGGAGCCCGCACCCTTGGCCAGCATCAGCCAGGTCGCCCGCGCCGCGCGCCCGCCGGCGGCGGCAGCGGTGGCCATCGGCGACCCGGCGCGCTTCTTGGCCGGCGGCTTGCGGCGTGCCGGGGCCGGCTTGCTCGGCCGCGAACCACCCTTTGACCTGGTCGTACGCGCGCCAGAGCGAGCGGCCGTCTTGTTAGCCATGCGGGCAAGACTAGTCGCATCTGCCCCATCTGCACCACCCGCCACACTGGTTCCAGGGCGGCTGTTGCCAGACTGCGATCAACGCCGGAATCGGTCGGCCCCGAAGAATCCGACCAGCATCGTGCCGCAATATGAAGCACGTCTAATGTAAGCGGCGTCACACACCTTTCCAGCGAGGAGCCGCCATGCCCGTCGTCGTCGTTGCCTCATTCACCGCCAAGCCGGAATCGGTCGACGCGGTGCGCGCATCGTGCAAGAAAGCCATCGAGGCCGTTCACGACGAACCCGGCTGCCAGCTGTACTCGCTGCACGAGGCCGACCGGACCTTCGTGTTCGTCGAGCAGTGGGCCGACGCTGACGCCCTCAAGGCCCACAGCACCGCCCCCGGCGTCACCACCCTGTTCGGTGAGATCGGCGAGCACCTCGACGGCGCACCCGATATCAAGATGCTGAACCCGGTCATCGCCGGTGACCCGGCCAAGGGCCAGCTGCGGGCCTGATGGGAGACGCACTGCGGGGCAAGGTTGCGTTCATCACGGGCGCGGCCCGCGGCCAGGGCCGCGCACATGCGGTGAAGCTGGCCTCCGAGGGCGCCGACATCATCGCGGTGGACCTCTGCGACCAGATCGCCAGCGTGCCCTACCCGATGGGCACCACCGACGACATGGCGGCCACCGTCAAGCTCGTCGAGGACACCGGCGCGCGGATCGTCGCCCGGGAGGCCGACGTCCGCGACCGGTCGGCGCTGAAGACGGCGCTGAAAGCGGGCATCGCCGAACTCGGCAGGCTCGACATCGTGATCGCCAACGCCGGGATCGCGCCGATGGCCGACGAGCATGCCTGGCAGGACGTCATCGACGTCAACCTCACCGGCGTCTACCACACGGTGGACGTGGCGATGCGCCCGATGATCAAGCAGGGCGACGGCGGAGCCATCGTGCTGACCAGCTCGGTGGCGGGCCTGGCCGGTCTCGGCGCTCCGGTGGCGGGGTCACTGGGTTACACGGTCGCCAAGCACGGCGTGGTCGGGTTGATGCGGGCCTACGCGAACTTCCTGGCCGCCTTCAACATTCGGGTGAACTCGATCCACCCGGCGGCGGTGAAGACGCCGATGATCGACAACGAGGCCACCCGCGCGTGGCTCGACGGGCTGGCGCAGCAGAACCTGGGCGGTCCGGACATGAGCAACGCGCTGCCGGTGCAGGCACTCGAGCCGGAGGACATCGCCAACGCGGCGTTCTACCTGGTGTCCGACGCCGGACGCTACGTCACCGGAGTCACGCTTCCGGTCGACGCGGGGTACGTCAACAAGCGCTAGGGTCGGCGCATATGGCACCACCCCTGGAGTTGACCAGCGTCCCGCCGTGGGCGGTGACTCCCCTGTGCCCGCCGGCCGATCTGACCGGCAGGCAGTGGACGGTGCTGGCCATCGGCGACGACGCCGCCTCGATCGCCGCGGACTGGATCGCCCAGATCGCCGCGCACCGCCCCGATGCAAATCCACGGGTACATCTGGTCGACGACATCGGGGCCGCCCGCCGGGCGCTGCACGACGATCTGGCCGACGCGGTGGTCGGGTGGCGGTTGCTGCTCGCCGGTCCGGCGCACGCCTGTCTGCGGGTGCGCGCCGACGCCCTCGAAGCGGGGGCGGGCGACGACGAGATCACGGTGGCCAGCACCGAGGTGGCCACCCGCGAGATCTATTGCGCCCATTGCCGAACCATCACCGTCGCACGGGTCGAGCTCACCGGGACGCTGCCCTGCCCCGGGTGCGGCCGCGAGTTGTTCGTGTACTACCACGTATCCCGCCGACTCGGGACTCACCTCGGGTTCGTCAGCGGGGCGCAGTACCGGGGCACGTCATGAGCCGGCTGCTGATGGACGTGGTGGACGTCGACGATGCGGTGCCCGGGATCCGCAAGCTCACCCTGGCTCGCCCGGACCGCGCGCCACTGCCGTCGTTCACTCCGGGCAGCCACCTCGTCGTCGAGTACGGCGGCGGGGCCAACGCCTACTCGCTCACCGGCGAGACGTCCAACCCCGCCGAGTATGTGGTGTCGGTGCTGGAATGCGTTGACGGGCGCGGCGGTTCGCGGTGGATACACGGGTTGTCGGTCGGGGACACCGTTGCGGTGCGCGGGCCGCGCAGCGCCTTCGCCCCGATCCTGCGCGCCAAACGTCATCTGCTGATCGCCGCGGGTATCGGGATCACCCCGATGGTGTCGCACCTGCGCAGCGCCCGGCGGTGGGGCCGCGACGCCCGGCTGCTCTACATCCACCGGGAAGGCCGCGGCGCCTACCTCGACGAGATCAAGGCACTCACCGACCACGCCCGCTTCTTCACCGACCGCTCCACCTTCTTGGCGGAACTTGCTGCGGCGCTGGCCGATTCGCCGTTCGGCACCCACGCGTACATCTGTGGTCCGGGTGCGTTCATCGACGACGTGGTCGCGTTGGCCACCGGCCTGGGCTGGCCGGCCGGCCGCATCCACGTCGAGCACTTCGGCGGCGAGCTGGCGCCGGGCGAGCCGTTCGAGGTGGAGATCGCGAGCAGCAGGGAGACTTTCGTCGTCGATTCGGGAACCTCCCTGTTGGAGGCGCTCGAGGCGCGCGGACACTCGGTGCCGAGCATGTGTCGGCAAGGGGTGTGCGGTGAATGCCGGCTGCCGGTGCGTTCGGGTGTCGTGGTGCACCGCGACCTGTACCTGAGCGAGGCCGAACGAGACGCCGGAGATGCGATGATGGCGTGCGTGTCGCGTGCCGACGGCCGTCTGGAGTTGAGCCTGTGAACACCTTCGTTTCCGCACCCGACCTGGTGGCGTCGTTCCCGTTTCCGTACGCCACCGACACCTACCGCTACAGCACGAACCTCGAACCGGCCCACACCGCGGTGCGCACCCGGACGGGCCAGTGGGGCGAGACCGTGCTGCACATCGACAGTGAGTACGCCCGCGAACTCGCCGAGCGGCACCGAATCCTGGCCGCCGACCCCACCCGGCATGCCGTCCTGCCGCACATGCGCGTCGCGTGCTGGGACACCATGCTGGCGTTGATGAGCGAACTGGCCACGGCCTACCCGGACTCGATGTCGCTGACCCGCGAGGGTGACACCTGGCGCTGGAGCAACGGCCTACTGGGTATCGAGCAGGATTTCGTGGTCGGCGACGACTCCAGCCTGCCGTGTGACCCGCTGGACTACATCGCCGCCCAGGTGCAGGACGACATCGTGCTGCTCGACCAGCGCGACGGCGACCTGTTCGCCGACGCCGGCGTGGTCACGTTCTCCGCGGGCTGGTCATTCGGGTTCGACGTCGGCATGACGTTCCTGGAGATCCACGGCCCGGTCCCCGGACTGCGCGAATCCGGGGTCATCACCAGGGCCCGGGACTTCCTGATGCGGTTGCAGCCCAACCAGATCTACCGCCGCACCAACTGGTCGATGACGATCGGGCGCACGCTCGACGTGTCGGTGGAGACGCTGGCCGACCGGGCGCCCGCCCGCGCGGCGCTGGACAGCCTCGACGACGAGGCGTTCGGCCGCGTGCTGCATCTGCGGGTCGAGGTCCAGCACCTGATCCGGCTGGCCGAGTCCGGTGCGATCTGCTTCCTGATCCGCACTTACCTGCTGCCGCTTACCGACGTCGCGGGAGTCGACGAGTGGCGCGTCCGGATGGCCTCGGTGCTGGCCGAACTTCCCGACGACATCGCTGGATACAAGGGGATAGCCAGCTACCGGGACCGGCTGGTCTCCTGGTTGCGCTCGCGCGGCTAGTTACACCCCCGGGCAGACACAAAGGTGCCGTGACACGCCGGGTTTCCGGACACTTTGCGTCTGCTCGGCGAAGCAGCGGCTAGATCTCCAGCACCGTCGGCACGATCATCGGCTGGCGGCGATAGGTCTC
The DNA here is from genome assembly GCA_020438865.1 of Mycobacterium sp. GTDB lineage: Bacteria > Actinomycetota > Actinomycetes > Mycobacteriales > Mycobacteriaceae > Mycobacterium. The sequence goes on along the minus strand of JAGQTU010000052.1, from coordinate 11,100 downwards.
CCCCACCCATTTGCCCACGGTGCGGCGCACCGCCTGGGCGATCCGCACCGGGTCGGTGACGTTCTCCGCGGCAAGCGATTCCAGTTCCGCCTCCACCTTGTGCACCACGGGCTCGAGCGCCTTGGGGTCCTCGGAGAAGCCGCGGGAGTGCAGATGTGGCGGGACGGCGACACGACCGGTCCCGCGCTGCACGACGACCGTGACCGCCACGAAGCCGGAAGACAGGATCAGGCGCTCACCCAGGGTGGACTCACCGACGTCGCCGGTGATCAGGCCGTCGACGAACATCTTGCCCACCGGCACCGCCCCGGCGATGCTCGCATTACCGGCGACCAGGTCGACGCTGACCCCGTTCTCGGCCAACATGATCCGATCCTCGGGCACCCCGGTGCCGGCCGCCAGCTTGGCGTTGGCGCGCAGCATCCGCCAGGTACCGTGCACCGGCATCACGTTGCGCGGTCGCACCCCGTTGTAGAGGAACAACAGTTCGCCCGAGTAGGCATGGCCGGAAACGTGAACGCGCACCTGCTGATTGGTGACCACCCGGGCGCCGATCTTGGCCAGGGCGTCCATCACGCCGAAGACGGCTTCCTCGTTACCGGGAATCAGCGACGAGGACAGGATGATCAGGTCGTTCGCGGTGATGGTGATGCTGCGGTGCTCGCCGCGCGACATCCGCGACAACGCCGCCATCGGCTCGCCCTGGGTGCCGGTGGTGATCAGCACCACCCGCTCGGGCGGCATCTCCTCAGCGGCGGCGATGTCGACGACGTCGCGGTCCTCGACGTGCAGGAAGCCGAGTTCCTTGGCGATGCCCATGTTGCGCACCATCGAACGGCCGACGAAGGAGACCCGGCGACCGAGTGCCACGGCGGCGTCGATGATCTGCTGCACCCGATCGACGTTGGAGGCGAAGCAGGCGACGATGACCCGCTGACCGTCGGCCCCGCGCATCAGCCGGTGCAGGTTGGGTCCGACCTCGCTCTCCGACGGCCCGACGCCGGGCAGTTCGGAGTTGGTCGAATCGCACAGGAACAGGTCCACACCCTCGTCGCCGAGGCGCGACATCCCGGGCAGGTCGGTCGGGCGGCCGTCCAGGGGCAGTTGGTCGAGCTTGATGTCACCGGTGTGCAGGACGGTGCCCGCCCCGGTGTGCACGGCGATCGCGAGCGCATCCGGAATGGAGTGGTTGACCGCGAAGTACTGGCATTCGAAGACGCCGTGGGTGCTACGGGTGCCCTCGGAAACCTCGACGAACACCGGATTGATCCGGTGCTCGCGGCATTTCGCGGCGACCAGGGCCAGCGTGAACTTGGAGCCGACGACCGGGATGTCACCGCGCAGCTTGAGCAGGAACGGGATCGCACCGATGTGGTCCTCGTGCGCATGGGTGAGCACCAGGGCCTCGATGTCGTCGAGACGATGCTCGATGTGGCGCAGGTCCGGCAGGATCAGGTCCACCCCGGGTTCGTCGTGGGTGGGGAACAGCACCCCGCAGTCGATGATGAGCAGCCTGCCGAGGTGCTCGAAAACTGCCATGTTGCGACCGATTTCGCCGATTCCGCCCAGTGCGGTCACGCGGAGGGCGCCCGGGGCCAGTGGACCGGGGGGTGTGAGCTCCTCGCTGTTCACCGGCTCACCGGAGTACAGCCGCCGCGCGCATATCAGCGGCCAACTCGTCGAGTTCGGCGGGCGTGGCGGGCATCTGCGGCAGCCGGGGATCGCCGGCCTCGAAACCCTGCAGCCGCAGCCCGGCCTTCGACAGCGTCACCCCACCGAGGCGGCCCTGCGCCGCGTTCAGCGGGCCCAGCGCCACCGCGATCTTGCGGGCGGTCGCGATGTCGCCGGAGTTGAAGGCGCTCAACATGTCTCGCAGCTGGCCGGCCGCGACATGACCCCAGACGCTGATGAACCCGACCGCACCCATCGCCAGCCACGGCAGGTTCAGCGCGTCGTCGCCCGAGTAGTAGACCAGCCCGGTCTCGGCCATGATCTGAGCGGCGCCGGGCAGGTCGGCCTTGGCGTCCTTGACCGCAACGATGTTCGGATGCTGCGCCACCGTTCGCATGGTGTCCCATTCGATCGGGACCACCGAACGCGGCGGGATGTCGTAGAGGATCACCGGCAGGTCGGTGGCGTCGGCGACGGTGGTGAAGTGCGCGACCAGTCCCGACTGCGGCGGGCGCGAGTAATACGGGGTCACCACCAGCAGTCCGTGCACGCCCTCGGCGGCAGCCGCCTCGGCCAGGTGGACACTGTGCGCGGTGTCGTAGGTGCCGACGCCGGCCACGATCCGGGCCCGGTCGCCGACCGCCTCGACGACGGCACGCAGGAGCAGGCTCTTCTCGGCGTCGGTGGTGGTCGGGGACTCGCCGGTGGTTCCGGAGATCACCAGTCCGTCGCAGCCGGCGTCCACTAATCGGGTGGCCAGTCGCGCGGCGGTGTCGGTGTCCAGCGAGCCGTCCGGCTTGAACGGCGTCACCATCGCGGTCAGAACCGTGCCCAACCGGGCCCTGGCGTCGAATCCGCTGGTGCTCACGACCGTCTAGATTACCCGCTCGACCTCAGACCCCTGTCGCCAGCGGCGAGGTCAGACCTCGGTCGCCAGCGGCGACGTCAGACCTCGGTCGCCAGCGGCGACGTCGCCACCTCGGTGCCGTCGACCAAGGCGGTGATCTCGAAATCGGCGAAGACCGAGGGTGCCACGTCGGCCAGGTGGCGCAGGCAGGCGATCGCCAACCGGCGGATCTCCACGTCGGCGTGCTCGCTGGCGCGCGTCGCGATGAAATGCCGCCAGGCCCGGTAGTTGCCGGTCACCACGATCCGGGTCTCGGTGTCGTTGGGCAGCACCGCGCGCGCGGCCTGGCGGGCCTGCTTGCGGCGCAGCACCGCGTTGGGCTGGTCGGCGAATTTCTCCTCGAGCCTGTCCAGCAATTCGTTGTACGCGGCCCGGCTGGCGTCGGCCGCCGCGAGCAGGATCTGCTGCAGTTCGGGGTCGTCCTCGAGGCCCGGCGGGATGACCACCTCGGCTTCGTTCTCCGGCACATAGCGCTGCGACAGCTGCGAGTAGCTGAAGTGCCGGTGCCGGATGAGCTCATGGGTGCAGGAGCGGGAGACTCCGGTGATGTAGAACGACACCGAGGCGTGCTCGAGCACCGAGAAGTGCCCTACGTCGATGATGTGCTTGAGGTAGGCGGCGTTGGTGGCGGTGCGCGGGTTGGGCTTGGACCAGCTCTGGTAGCAGGCCCGGCCGGCGAACTCGACCAGCGCCTGGCCGCCCTCGGAGTCGGTGCTCCACGGCACGTCGGGTGGGGCCAAGAACTCGGTCCTGGCGATCAGTTGCACGCGCAGCGGCGCCGTCTCGGCCACGGGAGAACACTAGCGCCGGGCGGCTCTCGCCGGTGAACTGACGGGCGCGCGCCGCGCTTCTAGACTCGATCCCGTGTCCTCGCTGGTCGATCTGGAGGCGCGCGTCGCCGCACTGGAGGCCGCGCAGTACGACTACCGAGCGGTGCCGGCCGCGGTCAACGCGCTGGGGGCAAACCAGCGCGAGCGAGCCGAGCGCCTCGGACGGGTGGAGACGCGCTTGGACACGGTGGAGGTCCGGCTCACCAGGGTCGAATCCACGCTCGACGACACCAACACCCGGGTGCGCTCGCTGGAGGACACCACCACCGAGATCAAGGAACTCCTCGTCCGCGCGCTGGAACGGTAACTTCAGGCCGGGAGCGGGCTGGCCGCGCCGGCCAGCAGCGGTTGGACGATCCTAGGCATCCGGCGCCATCGATGTTCCTGCACCTGCGCAACGGCAAACCCGTTGTCCCGCAAGGCCACCGCGGTGCCGCGGTTGCAGTGACAGCCGCAGGCGATGCGGCGCCACGGCCCGTGCAGGCGCTCCTGCCAGCGCACCAGGCGGTCATGGCCGTGCTCGACGAACAGCAGCTGCCCGCCCGGGGTGCCGAGTAGGCACGTACCGCCGCCGAACTCCGTTCAACCCGCCTAGACGCAGCGACGCAGACCGGCTGCCAGATCGCCGTGATCGGCGACGTAGACCGACCCCAACCCCAGCCAGCCCGCCATCGTCTGCAGCTCCCCGGCCAGCGCCGGGGCCACCCGCCCCGGATCGGCTCCCGGCTCGACGAAGGCGCCGACGACGTTCAGCACACCCGCCGCCCGGTCGGCCTTGAGGTCGACCCGGCCCACCAGCCGACCGTCCAGCAGAAAGGGCCACACGTAGTAGCCGTACTTGCGCTTGGCCGCGGGGGTGTAGATCTCGATGCGGTACTCGAAACCCCAGAGCCGTTCGACGCGGGGCCGGAAGAAGATCAGCGGGTCGAACGGGCACAGCAGGGCGGTACCACGCTCGGCGCGCGGCACGATCTGCCCCGCCCGCAGATAGGCCGGGGCTGTCCAGCCGGCTACCTCGACGGGCTCCAGATCGCCGGAGTCGACCAGCGCGGTCAGCGCGGGTCGGACCTCCGCGGGCCGCAGCCGGAAGTAGTCCCGGATATCGGCCTCGGTGCCCACCCCCAGCGCGGTGGCCGCACGCAGCGTCAGTTCACGAAGCGCCTCGGCGCCGTCGACCTCGCGGGCCAGCACGTGCGGGGGAAGGACCCGCTCGGTGAGGTCGTAGTGCCGGGCGAAACCCACCCGATGCGCCGTCGTGAGCACCCCGGAGGACCATAGCGCCTCGGCCACCCATTTGGTGTCGCTGCGGTCCCACATCTCCTTTTTCGCCGGCCCCTTGCGACGGGCCCGCTCCCCAGTCAGGTGCGCCTCGATATGCCTCGCGGTGCTCGGCCCCAACTCGGCGACCGCGGCGACGATGTCGTCGGCCAGGCGGGCGTTCTTCTTGACGATCTCGGTGCCCCACCGGCCGTGCACGTACTCCCGCATCCGCCAGCGCAGCAGCGGCCAGTCCTCCACCGACATCAGTGCCGCCTCATGGGCCCAGTACTCGACTAACAGGCGCGGTGAGCGGGCGGTGCGGCTCCAGGCCGCGCCGTCGAGCATGTCCCGCGAGTACGGGCCAAGCCGGCTGAACACCGGCGCGTAGTGGGCGCGCACCGCGACCGACACCGAGTCGAGTTGCAGCACCTGGATACGCCCGATCAGCCTGCGCAGGTGGGCTCGGGTGACCGGGCCCGCCGACCTCGGCTCGGCCAGACCCTGGGCGGCCACCGCGACCCGGCGCGCCTGGTCGGCGGTCAGCCGCGTCATGCCCGCACGAAGGTGTGGAACCGGTAGCGCAGCCCCGAGCTGCTGTCCTGCCAGGGCTCCGACGTGCCGACCCAGGACTCGTCGAGCATCGGGGCCAGCGCATCGTCGTCGTCGAGCCGAAAGTCGATCTCGACCTCGGTCACCTCGCACCGGGTCGCCACCGGCAAGGCCAGGTGATAGATCTCCGACCCGCCGATCACCCAGAAGTACTCATCGCCCCCGGCCAAGGCGGTCTCGAGGTCGCCAACCACCGTCGCTCCATCGGCCATGTAGTCAGCTTGTCGGGTCAGTACGACATTTCTGCGTCCCGGCAGCGGGCGGACCTTGGCCGGCAGCGACTCCCAGGTGCGCCGACCCATCACCACGGTGCGGCCCATCGTCAGTTCCTTGAAGCGGGCCAGATCCTCGGGCAGGTGCCACGGGATGCCGCCGTGCCGACCGATCACCCCAGAGGGCGACTGCGCCCAGATGAGGCCGACCCTCGTGCTCACGATTCGGCCCTGCAAGCAGGCCTAATGCTCACGATTCGGCCCTGCGAGCAGGCCTCATGCTCACGATTCGGCCCTGCGAGCAGGCCTCATACCGCAACCGGGGCCTTGATCGCCGGATGCGGATCGTAGTTGCGCACCTCGATGTCCTCGTAGGTGTAGTCGAAGATCGAGTCACGCTGCGCCAGAACCAGTTTCGGATACGGCCGCGGTTCACGACCGAGCTGCTCGGTGACCTGCTCGACGTGGTTGTCATAGATGTGGCAGTCGCCACCGGTCCAGACGAACTCGCCCACATCCAGCCCGGCCTGCGCGGCCATCATGTGGGTCAGCAGGGCGTAGCTGGCGATGTTGAACGGCACGCCCAGGAACAGGTCGGCGCTGCGCTGGTAGAGCTGGCAGCTCAGCCGGCCGTCGGCGACGTAGAACTGGAAGAAAGCATGGCACGGCGGCAACGCCATCTGCGGGATCTCCCCCACATTCCACGCCGAGACGATGTTGCGCCGGGAGTCCGGGTCAGTACGCAGCAGTTCCACCGCGGCGCTGATCTGGTCGATGTGCTCACCGGACGGTGTGGGCCACGATCGCCACTGCACGCCATAGACCGGCCCCAGATCCCCAGCGGGAGAGGCCCATTCATCCCAGATGGTCACTCCGTGCTCGTTGAGCCAGCCGATGTTGGAGTCGCCGCGCAGGAACCACAGCAACTCGTAGACGACCGACTTGGTGTGCACCTTCTTGGTGGTGATCAACGGGAAGCCGGCCGCCAGGTCGTAGCGCATCTGGTGACCGAACAGGCTGCGGGTGCCGGTGCCGGTGCGGTCGGATTTCGGTGTGCCCCGCTCGAGCACCAGGCGCAGTAGATCCTCGTACGGGGTGGGAATCGGCACGCCGATCAGCTTACGTCCGGTCGCCAGGAGTAGAAACGAAGCCATGCCGACCATCTCCGATGCCGTCACCACCCCGGACGGTAGCTGCCCCGTCACGCTCGCGATTCCGGACGGCCAAGGTCCCTGGCCGGGCGTGATCATGTACCCCGACGCCGGCGGCGCCCGTGCCGCCCTCCGCGACATGGCGGAGCGGCTGGCCGGCCTGGGCTATGTGGTGCTGGTGCCCGACGTGTACTACCGCAGTGGCGACTGGGCGCCGTTCAGCATGAAGGACGTGTTCAACGACAAGTCCGAGCGACAGCGGCTGTTCGCCATGATCGGCAGCGTCACGCCGGACGCGATGGAGTGCGACGCGCGCGCGTTCTTCGATTACCTCGCCGCCCGCCCCGAGGTCTGCGGGGAGACGTTCGGCACGACCGGCTACTGCATGGGCGGGCGGACGTCGCTGACTGTCGCGGGCCGGGTCCCCGAGCGGGTCGCGGCGGCGATGTCGTTTCACGGCGGCGGGCTGGCCGCCGACGACCCGGGCAGTCCCCATCTGCTTGCCGACAAGATCCGCGCCGCCGTGTACGTCGGCGGCGCCGCCGACGACGCGTCGTTCACCGAGGCGCAGGCCGAGACCCTGGACTCCGTACTCACCGATGCCGGTGTCGAGCACACCATCGAGTGGTATCCGGCGCTACACGGTTTCGCGGTACCGGACAACGCGCCCTACGACGAGGCGGCGGCCGAGAAGCACTGGGACGCGATGAAGGACTTCTTCGGGGCCCACCTAGGCCTTTGAGTCGTCGCCGCGGTGGCGGCGCATGCTGCGCACCGCGCGGATCGCGCCGCGGGACGCGTAGAAGAAGACGATCACCGACAGGATGATCAGGAACACGAAGGTCGGCAGCCAGTTTGTCCGGCTGTGCGGGATGTTCCACCACACGATGGTGAACAGCACCGCGCAGACGAACAGCACGATGTCGCGCCAGTTGCCCTTGTAGGAGGCGGCGACGTCGAGCAGTTCGCGGCTCTTCTCGGTGGTGGCGATGAGGTCGCGGATCCGGTGGTCGATGCTGGCCTTGAGTTCGGCGCGCAATTCGACGTCCTCGGGCGGGATCTTGTCGAGCATCTCCAGGTCGGACTTGATCATCCCGCGGAAGTCCGGGCCCTTGAGGCTGCCCGCGGCGAGGCCCATCAGTGCGCCACCGGCGATCGGGGCCGCCCCCAGCGCGATCTCTGCGATTCCGGGCATGACACCTCCTGTTCGTCCCTGAAGAGGGTAGTGCGGTCAGCCCATCAGCTGAGCCGCGACCGTCGCGCCCAGATTCCAGCACGCCTCGATGTCCGCCTTGGCCGGTTTGCCCGCCACCACGACGTTCCCGGCCGCCCGAACCCAGCCCAGTCCTGCGGTGATGCCGTCGATCGCGCGCTCGGCCCCCTCGGTACCCTCATTTCCGTGCATCCAGACCCCGAATGGCCGGCCGCGGGTGCTGTCGAGCAATTGGTAGTAGGCACAGTCGAAGGCATGCTTCAGCGCCCCGGACAGGTATCCGAGGTTGGCGGGAGTGCCGAGCAGGTAACCGTCCGCCTCGAGCATCTCGACCGGCGAAACGGTCAGCGCCGGTCGCCGAATCACCTCGACGCCCTCGATCTCGGGGTCGGTCGCGCCTGCCACCACCGCCTCGAACATCTCCTGGCAGTGCGGCGACGGGGTGTGATGGACGATCAACAGGCGCATTCGGTACCTCTTCGTCGGCGTCGCCACCAGCATTCCAGCAGCTTGCGGGCGTATGTTGACGTTTGGTTCTAGCGTGTGAGGGAAGCCTCGATAATCTGTCCCATCGCCCCCGGATTTCAGAAAGGCGCATAACCGCCAATGCCAGACGAGTTGACGCCGCACTTCCAGGAAGTCCAGGCGCACTACGACTTGTCTGACGACTTCTTCCGGCTGTTCCTCGATCCGACGATGACCTACAGCTGTGCCTATTTCGACCGCCGCCGGAACATCACGCTGGAGCAGGCGCAGCTCGCCAAGATCGACCTGTCGCTGGCCAAGCTCGGGTTGCAACCGGGTATGACGCTGCTCGATGTCGGCTGCGGCTGGGGGTCCACCATGCGGCGCGCCGTCGAGAAGTACGACGTCAACGTGGTGGGTCTCACGCTCTCCAAGCACCAGGCAGTTCATGTGCAGAAGATGCTCGACGAGTTGGGCACGGAGCGCACCGGCCGGGTGTTGCTGCACGGTTGGGAGGAGTTCGACGAGCCCGTCGACCGGATCGTCTCGATCGGCGCGTTCGAGCATTTCGGCTACGACCGCTATGACGACTTCTTCGAGAAGGCGTACGGAATCATGCCCGAGGACGGGGTGTTGCTGCTGCACTCGATCACGCGGCTCACCCCGAAGCAGCTCGCCGAGAAGGAACTGGCGATGTCCGAGGAGTGGGTCAGCTTCTCGGAGTTCATCGCCGCCGAGATCTTCCCGGGCGGCCAGTTGCCCCCGATCGAGATGGTGGAGTTCCACGCCTCGAAGGCGGAGTTCATCCTCAACCGCAGGCAGTCGCTTCGGCTGCACTACGCGAGGACCCTCGACCTCTGGGCCGAGGCGCTATCCGCGCACCACGTCGAGGCCGTGAGGATTCAGTCCGAGGAGGTCTACCAGCGCTACATGCGGTATCTCACCGGTTGCGCCCAGGCATTCCGCGAGGGCTATATCGACGTCAACCAGTTCACGCTGACGAAGTAGCCTGCATCGCGACGGCCTTGCGCATGGACTCCCTGGCGCGGCCGCGGTCCCCGGCGTAGTCGTAGGCCCGGGCCAGCCGGTACCAGCGCAGCCAGTTGTCCGGATCCGCTTCGAGTTCGGTGCGGACGGTGGCGAACAGCGCATCGGCGGCCTCGCGCGGGATGCGGCCCGAGGGCATTCGCGGCATTTCGCGGACGTCGAGTTCCATGCCCTGCTCGGCGGCCAGCCGGGCCAGCCGCTGGTGGGCGAAGCCGGCCCGCAGTGTCGCAACCATCGCCCACGCGCCGACCAGGGGCAGGATCAACACACCGGCGCCGAGCGCGATCGCGGTCGGGCCGCCAGTTCTGATCAGCGCGATTCCGGTGCGGCCCAGGACGACGAAGTACACCAGCAGCGCCGCGCACATGAAGCCGATCAGCAGCTGGGTGCGTCTCACAGGTCGAGCAGCGGTTCGATTCCGATGGTGAGTCCGGGCCGCTTGGCGATCTCGCGCACGGCCAGCAGTACGCCGGGGACGAAGGAGGTCCGGTCGAGGCTGTCGTGGCGGATCGTGAGCGTCTCGCCTTCGGTGCCGAACAGCACCTCCTGGTGCGCGACGAGTCCGGTCAGCCGCACCGAGTGGACGGGTATGCCGTCGACGTCGGCTCCCCGGGCTCCGGGCAGGCCGGTGCTGGTGGCATCGGGGTTGGGCGGCAGGCCTTTTCGAGCCTCCGCGATGAGCTTGGCGGTGCGCGTCGAGGTGCCGGATGGGGCGTCGGCCTTGTGCGGGTGGTGCAGTTCGATCACTTCGACCGACTCGAAGTACGGTGCCGCCTTTTGGGCGAAGTACATCGACAACACCGCTCCGATCGCGAAGTTCGGCGCGATGAGGACCCCGGTGCCGGGCTTGGCGGCCAGCCACGACTCGACCTTTGCGATGCGCTCATCGGTGAAGCCGGTGGTGCCGACGACGGCGTGGATGCCGTTGTCGATCAGGAACTCCAGGCTGTTCATCACGACGTCGGGATGGGTGAAGTCGATGACGATCTCGGTGTCGCTGTCGGTGAACATCGCCAGCGAGTCACCGGCGTCGACTTCCGCGCTCAGTGTCATGTCGTCGGCGTTACGCACCGCCGCGCACATCGTCGTACCGACCTTGCCTCTGGCGCCCAGGACCCCAACTCGCATGGGTGCAGCGTAGTCGTGGCCTGAGTGAGTGGTGTCGGGCCGGTTGTCAAGTCGTCGAATTGTGTTCTGTGGATGGATTTTTGGGGCTGTGGATAACCTCGGCGGGTGTCGGTGGGGAGGCCTATGCTTCAAACATGCGTTCGATCCAAGCGGTGCTCGACGACCTCGAGGGTGTCCTCGAGGAACTGTCGCGCCTCGACGTCGACGCGGTGGCTCCCGCCGCCCGCTACACGGTGCTGGAGCGCCTGGAGACCGCGGCGCGCCGCCAGACCGCCGTCGCCCACACCGTGGTGGCCGGCCTGGAGCAACTGCCCGGCTGGCCCGCCCCGCACATCGCGCTGTCCGACGTGCTGCGCATCTCCCGCGCCGAAGCACGGCGCCGGGTGCGCGACGCCGCGCTGTTGGCGCCCCGGCGCTCCCTGACCGGCCAGGCGCTGCCGCCGCTGCTGGAGGGCACCGCCACCGCCTGGCGCGCCGGAGTGCTCGACGGTGAACACCTGGCGGTTATCCAGCGCTTCCTGCGCGAGCTACCCGCCGCCATCGGCCCGGTGGAGACCGCCACCGCTGAGCGCACCCTGGCCCGCCAGGCCGCCACCCTGCGCCCCGA
>JAGQTU010000051.1 GCA_020438865.1 Mycobacterium sp. | reverse complement strand
CGGGCGATCCGCGGCCCGGAAGGGCATCGACGAGGATGAGCGCTGACCAGTCCTCCAGCAGATCGTAGGCCAGGTGCATACCGCCGATGCCGTAGTCGACGACCCGAACGCCGTCATCACCGTCGTAGTGCCGGCCGAGGTGACGGATCGCCTCGGGACCGAAGCCGTCATCACCGAGAAAGATGTTGCCGACACCGGCCACCAGGGTGCGCGCGGTCACGGCCACTACATGTGCCGCATCCGCATGTACCGCTGAATGTCAGGTATCGATCGGACGCCGATCAGTACGCCGGCCAGGACGACCAGCGCCACCACGATCGTGGCGATCCACCCTATGACCTCCATTTCGGCCTCCCTTCCGGGCTCGGTTGTTCGGTGCCGAGGGGCTCGACCTCCTCGGGCGCGAAGTACAGATAGCGGCCGTACCAGTCATGCAGCTCGGCGGCCGGGTCGTCCTCGACGACCACCGCGATGTGGGTGTTGCCGTCGACGTCCTGATGTACCGCGGCGACCCGCGCCGTGCGGCCGGCGACGAAGATGTCCTGGGCGTCGGCGCACCGCCCGGGTCGCAGCCGCACCCGGCTGCCGCGCGCGACCGCGACACCGTCGACGGTGACGGTGTCCGACTCCGGGTCGACCGCTCGGTCGGCATCGGGGTCCCACCAGGCGTCGGCCGCGTGCGGGTCGCGCAGCACCCCGTGCAGCCGCTGCATCGCCTCCGGCGACATTGCGTCGCAGCGGTCGATGATCGCGGCGGCCCGTGCGTCGGTGGCCCGTGCCTGAACCTTCTCCTGGTCCGTCATCGTCATCACCCGAAGCGTGAGAATCTCGTCGATCTCGGTCGAGTCGTACAGCGCGCCATCACTCTGTTCGGCGACCGCCGGATGGTCGTAGAGGATGATCGGCGAGATCAGCAGCAGGTCGTCCACATCCGGCGGCCCGGCCAGTACCGGAAAGCACCGACGCTGCCGGCAGCGCGCCGCTGCGGCGGTGGCGCCCGGTGGCGGGTCGACCAGTGAGACGAAACGCCCTCCCGTGACGGCGGCGATGAGGTGGGTGCCGATCATTGAGGTGGCGATCGCCTCGTCCCGGTCCGCCGCCGGCACGCCGGTGTTGGCGACCGTGACCCGCAGGCGCTGCATGCCGCCGTCGGTCGCCGCCTCCACGCTGACCGTGCCGCGCAACTCCCGGCGGATGCGTACCAGCTGGCCGCCTGCGATCTCCTCGACGTCCGTGCCGCAGGGCGCCGTGAAGGGCATTGTCCAGGAGCGTCGCGAATCGGCCAGGTTGAGCGGTTCGAGCGCTATCTCGCGCTCGACCGCCTCGTCCCACGTCAGCCAGGTGCCGGCGGGGGTGACGAGCTCTTCGACCGGCACCAGTCCGAGTCGTGGGTCCCCGCGCAGCACCCGGCGGCGCTGCAGCTGCAGAAAGCGCACGACCAGGGTCAGGGTCCGGCCGTCCTCGATGAGGAAGCCGGCCTCCAGCGTGGCCTCCTCGCCGACTCCCGCCTCGGCGGCACCGGGTGGCCCGAGCACGCCGAACTGCCAGCGGCACTGATTTTTCCGCGATGAAGACCGGTACGGGTAGAGCAGGTACCCCTCGTAGAGCACCGTGTCTGCCACGGCGCGGACCTGCTCCCAGGCCGGTGTCACGGCACCGGCCTCGGGGTGGCGTCCATCAGTGCCCTGATCACGTCGTCGAGGTCGAGCAGGCCGTTCCGGGACCTGAACTCGCGCAACGCGGCGATGCTGTCGTGGCTCAGCCGTAACCAGCCCGAGTTCGGGTAGTGCAGCGCGATCAGGTCCCGCCACACGGCGACCGGCATGTCGTAACGGTCCTCGCAGTTCCAGGAGACCGGCCGTACCTGCAGGGCGTGCTCGCCGCTGCCGAAGATCGTCCCGCTGAAGAGGAACTGCAGCGGGATGGTCCCGCCCCGCAACGCATGGAAGTACTTGGCGGCGGCCACTTCCAGGTCGTAGGTGCACGGCAGCAGCAGTGTCGCCCGGGTTTCGCCGGTGAACCCCGGCACCAGGGCGATGGCATGCTGCCACGGAAAGCTCTGTTGGGTGCTCGCCCACCGTTCCCGGGGCCCGAACAATTCCAGCAGCCCGACCGCTTCGGCTTCGCTGTAGCCGCGCCGCAGCGGCTGGATACGGATCTGGCAGCGCAGTGCGATCGCGTGAATGTGTTCCGCACCGGGTGCCGCGACCGCGATCTGTGCCTCCAGAATCGGGGACACCGCGTACGGCTGCGGGATGATGTCCAGCACACTGAACGTCACGTCCGGTTGAGCCGTGGTCATGGCAGCCGCACGACACTGCGCTCGGCGACGCCGGCGAAGAATCCGTCGATGAAGTCGCGGGCCTGCGCCCCGCCGTCGAATCCGCGCCACAGCAGGCGAAGTCCGCCGACGAACTCGTAACAGGCGTCGATCGGCACCAGAAAGCATGCCGGTTCGCCGGTGTCATCGGGTAGCCGCACCAGCAGGGCCTCGACATCATCGGCGAGCAGGCCCACCCGAGGGTCACGGCTCACCGCAGCCCAGGTCGCGATGTCCAGTTCGGATTCGGTGGCGCCGGCCGGGCCCGGGTAGAACGCCACGGTGCGCTCCAGTGCGGAATTGCGGAAGAAGAACGCCACCCCGACGGGGATCTGCAGCGCCTCCCACTCCCGGCGGCCGAGCCCGAAATCGGGCAACGACAGGAAGCGGTCGGGCACCGCACGGTAACGCAGGTTCGCACCGGTGTCGGTGAACAGCAGGTAGCACGCCCGGCACACACACATCAGTTGGCGGCCGGCGATGTTCACCACGTGCTGGTGTTCGCCGCCCACCGGGTCCGCACACATCTCGCAGCGCTCACCGGACGGTTCGGCGGCCGGGCTGCGGGCCCGGATCCTGGCCAGGGCGTCGAGCGTGGACGTCATGCGGAGGCCTCCATCGCCGGAACCGCCATGGCGAGAACGCCGTCGCGCGCCAGGACCGGCACCGGCCGGAGGTGGCCGACGGTGCCTCCGATCCCGGTGCCGGCGTGTACCACGTCGAAGCGGGCGTGGCAGCGCGGGCAGTGCAGCACCGCCCCGGTCAGCGACGCCCCGGCCAGCGAACCGGTGCAATCAGGACATCGGTCGAAGTAGGCCAGCACCGCGTCCTCGACCCGGCAGGCCAGTACCGCGGTGTCACCGGCGGCGAACCCGGCCACCTCACCGGGGCGCAGCCCGTCCAGCTCCGGTGCGGCGCACCAGGTCGTGGGCTGATGGCGGTCGGTGCGCACCCGGGACAGCAGTGCGTCGGCGGGGATCACCGCCCCGGTCTGGATCGCGACCGCCTCGACCGACCGGATCTCCGGCGCCGCGGCGCGCACCGCATCCTGCACCGCGAGCTCGAGGGTCACCGCCGAGGACGGGCAACTGCGGCAGCTGCCCGAAAACGCAAGCTGCACAACGCCGTTGTCGACGCCAAGCAGCTGGACGTCGCCCCCGTGCGAACTCAGGTAGGGCCGCACGTCATCCAGGGCCCGGGCCACCCGTTCGGCCACGCCGTGCGGGTGCAGACCGTGCACCAGCAGCAGGCTGCCGACCAGGTCGTCGGCGGCGAGCCGGCCCGCGAGAACTCGATCGTCAATTGCGGTGATGATCCTGCTGAGCCCGGCGCCGTACAGTTCGATCACCTCACGCACCAACGCCTCGGCGCGGGCCTGCGCGGCGGGGCCGTCGGCCGCGCAGGCCTCGATCAGCGACTGGATTCGCTCACCCGCCGAGCGCCAGTGCGAATCCGCGACCTCGTCGGCGCCCACGGGCTCACTCGCCGGTCAGGGTCTGGGTGGGGGAGTGCAGCTTGTCCAGCGACTTGCCTTCGCCGAGATACATGTGCACTCCGCACGGCAGGCACGGATCGAAACTGCGCACCGTCCGCATGATGTCGATGCCCTTGAAGTTCTCCCGGTCGTTCTCCTCGAAGATCGGCTGGCCCTGCACCGCATCCTCGTAGGGGCCGGGAGTGCCGTAACTGTCCCGCGGGTTGGCGTTCCACGGAGTCGGTGGATAGGGATGGTAGTTGGCTATCTTGCCGTCCCGGATCACCATGTGGTGGCTAAGCACGCCGCGCACCGCCTCGGTGAAGCCGCAGCCGATGCCCTCGTCCGGCACCTCGAAGCGCTCCCAGGTCTTGGTCCGACCGGCGCGGATCTCCACCAGCGCCTTCTCGGCGAAGTGCAGCGCGCAGGCGGCCGCGTAGGCCTGGAAGTAGGTCCGGGCGCGGTTGCGCTCGATGGTGTTGCTGCCGTGGACCGGAATCTTCCACTCCAACTCGACCGGGCCCTTGAGCGCGGTCTTCGGGAAGCTGATCCGCACGCTTTTGCCGGTGGCCTTGACGTAGCCGATGTCGACCAGTCCGGCCAACGCGGTCGACCACAGCCGGGCCAACGGCCCGCCACCGGTGTCCAGGGCGAGGTGATCGGTGCCGTCGAACCAGCGTGGTGACATCACCCAGCTGTAGTTCTCGTCGAAGTCGCGCCGCTGCGGCCGCGGGTTGGTGTGCTGGTTCCACGGATGCCGCCGATCCACCGGGTTGCCCAGCGGATCGGTCTTGACGAACATCTCCTGATCGGTCCAGTCCTCATAGTAGGAGTGGCCCAACAGGATTCGGATCCCGAGATTGATGTCGACTAGCGAGGTGGTGACGAGATTGCCGTCGACCACCACGCCGGGGGTGACGAACATCCTGCGGCCCCACCGTTCCATGTCGCGATAGGAGAAGTTGCACACCTCGGGATCCTGGAACGACCCCCAGCAGCCGAGCAGCGTGCGGCGCAGTCCGACCTTCTCGTAGCCGGGCAGTGCCTCGTAGAAGAAGTCGAACAGGTCGTCGTGCATCGGGACGACCTTCTTCATGAACTCGACGTAGCGCATCAGCCGGGTCAGGTAGTCGGTCATCAACTGGATGGTGGCCGTGGTCCCGATGCCGCCCGGATACAACGTCGACGGGTGGACGTGCCTGCCTTCCATGAGGCAGAACATCTCCCGGGTGTACCGGCTGACCTGCAGGGCTTCCCGGTAGAACTCGCCGGTGAACGGGTTGAGTGCGCGCATGATGTCGGCGATGGTGCGGTGGCCGTGCGCCCCGGCCTGCGGCGCGGCGGTGTTCTCCGCCTTGGCCAGCACGCTCGGGTTGGTCTCAGCGACCATCTTCTCGCAGTAGTCGACGCCGACCAGGTTCTCCTGGAAGATGTTGTGGTCGAACATGTATTCCGCGGCTTCACCGAGGTTGATCAGCCACTCGCCGAGGTGGGGCGGCTGTACCCCGTAGGCCATGTTCTGCGTGTAACACGAACAGGTGGCGTGGTTGTCGCCGCAGATCCCGCAGATCCGGCTGGTGATGAAATGCGCGTCGCGGGGATCCTTCCCCTTCATGAACAGCGAGTAGCCGCGAAAGATCGACGAGGTGCTGTGGCACTCGACGACCTCACGGTTCTCGAAGTCGATCTTTGTGTATATGCCGAGGCTGCCCACGATCCTGGTGATCGGGTCCCACGCCATCTCAACGAGGGAGCCGGGATCGTTCTTGATCTGGGAGGGCTCGGGAATGATCGTCGTCATCGATTGATCCCCTCGATTGTCGCCGACGGCTACCAGGTGCGCCGTGCGCCGGTGGTGAGTTCCTTGCCTTTGTGCCGCCAGCGCGGCTCCTTGTCGACCGTGCGGCCGGTGATCTGGCGCAGGTTGCGGATCACCGATCCGTACAGTCCCGACGCCGTGGTGGACAACTTGCCGCCCGGCGGCTCGTCCATGAACGGCATGAACTTGTCCGGGAAACCGGGCATGGTGCATCCGATGCAGATACCGCCGACGTTCGGACAGCCCCCGACGCCGTTGATCCAACCCCGTTTGGGCACATTGCATTTCACGACCGGGCCCCAGCAGCCGAGTTTCACGATGCACTTGGGTGAGCCGTACTCGGTTGCGAAATCACCCTGCTCGTAGTAACCGGCCCGATCGCACCCCTCGTGCACGGTCTGGCCGAACAGCCACTGCGGACGCAGCGCGTCGTCGAGTGGGATCATCGGGGCCTGCCCGGTCGCCATGTAGAGCAGATACGTCAGCGTCTCCGACAGGTTGTCGGGATGGATCGGGCAGCCCGGCACGCATACGATCGGGATGCCGGCCTTGCTCTTCCAGTCCCAGCCCAGATAGTCGGGAACGCCCATCGCACCGGTGGGATTGCCGGCCATCGCGTGGATCCCGCCGTAGGTGGCGCAGGTTCCCACTGCCACCACCGCGGTGGCCTTCGGCGTGAGCCGGTCGAGCCACTCGCTGGTGGTCATCGGCTGGCCGGTGGCCGGGTTGTTGCCGAACCCGCACCAGTAACCGTCGCCGTGCAGCGCCTCGTTGGGAATCGATCCCTCGACCACCAACACGAACGGCTCGAGTTCACCGCGGTCGGCCCGGAAGAACCACTCCAGGAAGTCGTCGGCGCCGCCGTTGGGACCACATTCGAAATCGATGAGCGGCCAGTGCACGGCGACCTTCGGCAGGCCCGGTAGCGCGCCGAGGGCGATCTCCTCGACGCTGGGCTGGGTGGCGGCAGTCAACGCCACCGAATCACCGTCGCAACTGAGACCCGCGTTGATCCATAGAACGTGGATCAGAGTGTCTTCCGCTTGGACTGCTGCTTCCGTCGGCATGTCGCGGCTTTCCGGGACGGAACCCCAACCGTCCCTGCGTCGCCGGAGCCGACCCCCGGCCCACTTGCGCGGCGCTGTTTCTGGGTCTACTCCGAGCTCACGACGTTGTCAACGCTCGCCGATGGGATTGCGCCTGCGTTAATTTCATGGCGGCGGGGGGACTCAGGACCTCGCCCCGGTGAACGCCCGGACCCAGTCGAACCAGGCGGGCATGCCCTCGCCGGTGCGTGCGCTGACCGGCAGGATGGTCGCACTCGGATTCACCTGGCGGACATGGGCGATGTAGGTGTCCACGTCGACGTCGAGATGCGGTACCAGGTCGATCTTGTTCAGCAGCACCACGTCGACCGAGCGGAACATCACCGGGTACTTCAGCGGCTTGTCCTCGCCCTCGGTCACCGAGTAGACCATCGCCTTGGCGTGCTCCCCGACGTCGAACTCCGCGGGGCAGACCAGGTTCCCGACGTTTTCGATGACGACCAGGTCGAGGCCGGCCAGGTCCAGGCCCTGCAGGGCCCGGTTGACCATCGGGGCGTCCAGGTGACACTCGCCGCCGAATCCGTTGTTGGTGTTGAGCAGCGAGATCTGTGCGCCGCGGCCGCCCAGGCGGGCGGCGTCGATGTCGGTGGCGATGTCGCCTTCGATGACCCCGACGGCGATGTCGCCGGCCAGTTCGTCGAGCGTCGCCGCCAGCACGGTGGTCTTGCCCGAGCCCGGCGAGCTCATCAGGTTCAGGGCGCGGATCCTGTTGGCCTCGAAGGCCGTGCGGTTGATGTCGGCGCGGGTGTCGTTCTCGGCGAAGATCGACTCCAGCACCTCGATGCGCTGCGAGCCGGTGTCGTAGCCACTGTGGTCACCGTGATCGTGGGCGTGATCGTGCTCGCCGTGCTCGTGGGCGTGCACGGTGCCGTCATCGTGACGATGAAATCGACCCATGGTGAGGACCTTTCGCTGTTGACTCAGGACACGTCGAGGGAGGTGACCAGGAACTCGTTGCCGTGGACCACCTCCACGTCGGCACTGTCGCACTGCGGGCAGCACACCGACCACCGCGAGGCGATCTCCGACTGCTGCCCACAGCCGCGGCAGCGCACCTCGGCGGTGACGAACTCGAGCTCGAGTTCTGCCCCGGGCATGTTCTCGTGCTCGCGGACCATGCTCCAGCAGAACGACAATGACTCCGGGACGACCTGTCGCAGGGCGCCGACCTGGACACGGACCACGTCGACCCGCCGGCCCTCGGCGTAGGGCCTGACCACCCCGGCGATCGCCTGGCACAGCGACAACTCATGCACCGTCGCCCACCAGACCTTCCGCCTGCTTCCGCCCGGACCGAGCAGGTCTGCACCCTACCGGGCCCGGCGCCGCGGCCCCGGGTGATTCCGGGCGGAAACGCGCACGGTTTCGGTGCGGATCTGTGATTGTGGTCATTGCCGTGCCGGACTAGCGTGGGTGCCACCTACCCGCGCGGACAGCCCACCGCCACGGGTGGCTGTGTTCTCGCTCAGGAGGTTCATGAGCACCTTTCTACCCCTGCGCCGGGTGCGCCTGGACATCACCGGGGTGGTGCAGGGCGTCGGATTCCGCCCGGCGGTCGCGCGGATCGCCGCCGAGCACGGGCTCAGCGGCTTCGTCTACAACGACGCCGGGTCGGTGCACGCCGAGCTGGAGGGGCCGCCCGCCGACGTGGACGCGGCGGTCACCGCCATCGAGGACCGCCCGCCTCCGATGGCACACATCCACACCCTGCGCATGACACCGCTGGATGCCAAGGGCGACAAGGTGTTCGAGATCGTCGACAGCCGCGGCGCGGACACCGCCCGGACACTGGTGCCGCCCGACATCGCCGCCTGCGCGGATTGTCTGCGCGAGATGCGGGATCCCGCCGATCGCCGGTTCGGGCACCCGTTCATCACCTGTACCAACTGCGGCCCGCGCTACACGGTGATCACCGACCTGCCGTACGACCGGCCGACGACGACGATGTCCGGTTTTCCGATGTGCGCGGCCTGCGCGGCGGAGTACCACGACCCGCTGGATCGCCGGTTCCACGCCCAGACCGTCGCCTGTCCGGACTGCGGCCCCCGGCTGGCCTGGCGCACCGCCGACGCCGCCGGCGCCGGCTGCGACGACCCGATCGGTGCGGCGGTGGCCGCGCTGGGCAACGGGCAGATCGTCGCCATCAAGGGCATCGGCGGATTCCACCTGGCCTGCCGGGCCGACATCCCCGCCGTCGTCGCCGAACTGCGGCGGCGCAAGACCCGTCCGGCCAAGCCGTTCGCCGTGATGGCCGCCGACCTCGAGGCCGCCCGGCGGATCGCGGTCGTCGACGCAGCGGCCGCGGCGGCGCTGAGCGGCCCGGCCGCCCCGATCGTCCTGGTGCCGCGTCGGCCCGGGGCCGTCGTCGACGCGGTGGCGCCCGGCCTCGGCGACCTCGGCCTGATGCTGGCCTACACCCCGGTGCATCACCAGCTGTTCGACCGCCTCGGGCCGGTTCCGCTGGTGATGACCTCGGCCAACCGGGGCGGTTCGCCGATCGTGTTCCGCGACGCCGACCTGGACTGGATCGACGGACTGGCCGACGCCGTCCTGACCCACGACCGGCCGATCCACGTGCCGTGTGAGGACTCCGTGGTGACCATCGACGATCGGGGCGAGGTGCTGCCAGTGCGGCGCTCGCGCGGCTACGCGCCGCTGCCGGTCCCGGTGGCCCTGCCGGAGACGTCGCCGGTGGTGCTGGCCACCGGTGGCGACCTGAAGACCACCTTCTGCCTGATGGGCTCGGACAACGGGACCGGGTACGCGCACATGTCCGCACACCTGGGGGACATGGCCGACCCGCGCACCCAGGATTGCTTCACGGCGGCGCTGGATCACCTGGCGTTCATGACCGACCGCCGCCCGCAGGTGATCGCCTGCGACATGCACCCCCGCTACGCCACCACCGCCTGGGCGCACCGCACCGCCGCGGGCCGGTCCGTGGTCGCGGTGCAGCACCACCACGCCCACGCCGTCGCCCTGCTCGCCGAGCACGGGCGGCTGGGCACCCCGATGATCGCGGTGACCTACGACGGCACCGGCTACGGCACCGACGGCACCATCTGGGGCGGCGAACTGCTCGCTGTCACCGACCTCGCCGGCTTCACCCGGGTCGGGCATGTCCGGCCGTTCGCGCTGCCGGGCGGCGAGGGCGCGGTGCGCCACCCGGCCCGCATCGCCCTGGACCTGCTGCACCGGGCCGGCGTCGACTGGGGTGCCGACCTGCCGCCGGTGGCCGCCGTCGGCCCGGACGGCCTGCACGTGCTGGCCCAGCAGATCCCGCGCGGTCTCGGGTGTGTGACCACCACCAGCATGGGCCGCCTCTTCGACGCCGTGGCCAGCCTGCTCGGCGTCTGCCAGGAGGTCGGCTACGAGGGCCAGGCCGCCGTCGAACTCGAGCACCTGGCCCGCAGCGGGAATCCCGTCGCGCTGGACTTCGCCGTCGCCCAGGGCGTGCTGGACCCCGCCCCGGTGATCACCGGTCTGGTCGACGGCCTGCGTGCCGGTGCCGCCGGCGCGGATCTGGCCGCGGGCTTCCATGCCGCGGTGATCCGTGCGACCGCCGCCGCGGCCGCCGACCGCGCCCGCGCCGCCGGCATCTCAGTGATCGGGCTGACCGGCGGGGTGTTTGCGAATCGACTTCTGCTGCAAGGACTTCGAACAGAGCTCACCCAGAGTGGCTTCGAGGTGCTGTCGCACCGCACGGTGCCCTGCAACGACGGAGGGCTGGCGCTCGGCCAGGCCACCATCGCCGCCGCGATCCTGACCAACGCGGACGCTGCGGCCGAACCGGAAAGGAGTGGCGTATGTGCCTCGGAATCCCCGGCAAGGTGATCGAGATCTGGGAGGAAGCGGGGACCCGGATGTCCACCGTCGACTTCGGCGGCACCACCAAGACCGTGTGCCTGGCGTATCTGCCGGACATGGAGATCGGTGAATACACCATCGTCCATGCGGGTTTCGCCATCGCCCGCCTCGACGAGGCGTCGGCCAACGAGACGCTGAAGATGTTCGAAGACCTCGGCATCCTGGACGAGGAGCTGGGCGCATGAGATACCTCGACGAGTTCCGGGATCCGGTGGCGGCCAAGGCACTGGTCGACGCCATCCGGCGGACCGCTACCCGGCAGTGGACCATCATGGAGGTCTGCGGTGGCCAGACCCATTCCATCATCCGCAACGGCATCGACCAATTGCTGGACGGTGCAGTCGAATTCATCCACGGACCGGGCTGCCCGGTGTGTGTCACCCCGCTGGAGATGATCGACCGGGCACTGGAGATCGCCGGGCGCGAGGACGTCATCTTCTGCTCGTTCGGCGACATGCTGCGGGTCCCGGGCAGCCACCAGGACCTGTTCAGCGTGCGAGCCCGCGGCGGCGACGTGCGCATCGTGTACTCGCCGCTGGACGCCACCCGGATCGCCGCCGACAACCCGGACAGGGAGGTGGTGTTCTTCGGCGTCGGCTTCGAGACCACCGCGCCGGCCAACGCGATGTCGGTGCTGCACGCACAGCGCCTCGGGCTGAGGAACTTCTCGGTGCTGATCTCGCACGTGCTGGTGCCGCCGGCGATGACCGCGATCCTGAGCTCGCCCACCAACCGGGTGCAGGGGTTCCTGGCCGCCGGGCACGTCTGCACGGTGATGGGCACCTCGGAGTACGGGCCGCTGGTCGAGCAGTACGGGGTGCCGATCGTGGTGACCGGATTCGAGCCGCTGGACCTGCTCGAGGGCGTGCGCCAGGTGGTCGAGCTGCTGGAGGCGGGCAAGGCCGAGCTGCGCAACGCCTACCCCCGTGCGGTCAGCGCGGAAGGCAACACCGTGGCGCAGCAGGCGCTGGCCGACGTGTTCACCGTGACCGACCGGCAGTGGCGCGGCATCGGCATGATCCCGAAATCCGGCTGGACGCTGTCGCCGCGGTACGCCGACTTCGATGCCGAGCTCAAGTTCGGGGTGGGCCATCTACAGGTCGAAGAGTCGGCCGAATGCCACAGCGGCGAGGTGCTGCAGGGCCTGCTCAAGCCCAACCAGTGCCCGGCGTTCGGCACGAGCTGCACACCGCGCACCCCGCTGGGCGCCACCATGGTCTCCAGCGAGGGCGCCTGCGCCGCCTACTACCAGTTCCGGCGGCTGGAGACGGCGGCCGGTGTCTGATCCGGCGGCCAGGAGCGAAGTGACCGGGGGATCGGCAGTGCCCGACCCGACGGACTGGGTCTGCCCGCTGCCGCTGCGCGAGACCAGGCGCATCGTGCTGGGCCACGGCGGCGGCGGCATCCTGTCCGAGGAACTCATCGAGAACCTGTTCCTGCCGGCCTTCGGGCCGTCCGGTGGGCCGGCCCGCGACTCCGCGCTGCTGGCCGTCGGCAGCGGCCAGATCGCGCTGACCACCGACTCGTATGTGGTGAACCCGCTGTTCTTCCCGGGCGGCAACATCGGTGACCTGGCGGTCAACGGCACCATCAACGACCTGGCCTGCAGCGGGGCGCAGCCGCTGGCGCTCACCGCGGGCTTCATCCTCGAGGAGGGGCTGGAACTCGAGGTGCTCGGCACCGTCGCGCAGACCATGGGCAAGGCCGCGGCCGACGCCGGGGTCGGCATCGTCACCGGCGACACCAAGGTGGTCGGAAAGGGCGGCGCCGACGGGCTTTTCGTGAACACCGCCGGTGTTGGCGTGGTGCCGGCCGGGGTGCGGATCGGACCCGAGCAGGCGCTCCCGGGCGATCACGTCATCGTCTCGGGCGCCATCGGGGAGCACGGCGTGGCCATCATGAGCGTGCGGGAGGGTATCGACTTCGGCACCACCGTCACCACCGACAGCGCGCCCCTGCACCGGCTGGTCGCGGCGATGCTGGCGGCGGTGCCCGACCCGAATGCCGTGCACGCCCTGCGCGATCCGACCCGTGGCGGGCTGGTGGCGGCGACGGTGGAGATCGCCCGGGCCGCGGGCGTCGGCATCGAACTCGACGAGCACGCCATCCCGATCCCCGACGCCGTGGCGTCGGCGTGCGGCTTTCTGGGCCTGGACCCGCTCCAGGTGGCCAACGAGGGCAAGATGGTCGCCTTCGTCGACCCGGTGCACAGCGAGGCGGTGCTCGCGGCGATGCGCTCGCGCCCGGAGGGCGCGGGGGCGGCGATCATCGGCCGCGCCGTTGCCGAGCATCCGGGCATGGTTGTCGGGCGCACCCCGTTCGGTACGACCCGGGTCATCGAACGCGAACTGGGCGAACAACTTCCGAGGATCTGCTGACCGTCACCGGCACCCTCGACGACGCGGCTGTGGGCGCGCTGAACACCTGGGTGCGCGCGCAGGGCGTCGGCTCGGGAGTCAGCGATGTCGAGCCACTGGCCGGTGGCACCCAGAACGTCGTGGTCCGACTCCGGGTCGACGGCCGCCCGCTGGTGCTCCGCCGACCGCCCCCCCACCCGCGGCCCAACAGCAATCGCACCATGCTGCGCGAGATCGCGGTGCTGCGCACGCTGGCGGGCAGCACCGCGCCGCACCCCGAGATCGTCGCGGCCTGTGAGGATCCCGACGTCCTCGGCGTCGTCTTCTATCTGATGGAGGACGTGGCCGGGTTCAACCCCGCCACCGAGGTCGCCCCGGCGTACCACGACCCGGGCCTGCGGCACCGGGTCGGCCTGAACTACGCCGCCGCGCTCGCCGAACTCAGCCGGGCGCCGTGGCGGGGGCGGCCGCTGGCCGCGCTGCAGCGCCCGGGATCCTTTCTGGCCCGGCAGGTTCCGAACTTCCTCGCCCTGCTCGAGAGCTACCGGCACGACCGCTACCGACCCGAGTCGCTGGCCGTCGAGGGACTCGCGTGCTGGCTCGAGGAGCATCGCCCGCCCGACGGCGAACCCGGGATCATGCACGGCGACGCGCATCTGAACAACACCCTGCTGCGCCGCGACGTGCCAGAGGTGGCCGCGTTCGTCGACTGGGAGATGTGCACCATCGGCGATCCACTGCTCGACCTGGGCTGGATCCTGGTGTGCTGGCCGCACGACCCCGACCCGATCAACGCCGGGCGGGAACTGGCCGCACTCGGTGGTCTGCCCGGTCGCACCGAACTGGTGGCGGCCTACACCGACGCCGGCGGCAGGCCCGTCGGCCACCTGGACTGGTATGTGGCGATGGCCTGCTTCAAGCTCGCAATCGTGATCGAGGGGACCTACTCGCGCTACCTCGTCGGGCAGGCGCACCGGGAAGCCGGTGAGCGCCTGCACGATTCGGCCAACCGGCTGATCGAGTTGGGTGGGCGGGTCGCCGCCGGCGACAACCCGTTCACCTGATCCGGCTGCCGCGGTGGCGGTTGGGGGTGAGAATCATGGTCATGTCCGCCGACGAGCCGCCCCGCGGGGGCATTGTCGCGACCATCGCCGAGATCGATGCTGCGCCCGACGAGGCGACGCTACAGGCCGTGCTGGGACGGGCGCGGGCGGCGGTGGCCGCCGAATGGGATCGGCGTGGCACCCCGACACCGGCGCTGGCGGCGGCCTGGTCGGAGGCGCTGCGGACGACGGTCGCGACGGCCGCGCGGCTGGTGGGCCGCGCCGAGGCGCCGGCGTGGACCTGGTTCGTCGCCGGCGCCGTCGGACGCGGCGAGGCCGTCCCGGGCTCCCGCCTGGAGACCCTGGTGGCGCTGTCCGACGACGTCGACGAGGCGGGCAAGGCCCGGGCCCTGGTGCTGGCCGCCGACGTGCATGCGGTGCTGGAGCGGTGCGGGCTGTCGCTGGATGCCCACGGTGTGTTGGCCAGCAGGTCCAGGTTCTGCCGCCGGGATGTCAGCTGGGAGGACGGTATCGAGCGGTGGGCGGCCGACCCGGCCGCGGACCGTGGCGTGGTGATGATCGGCCTGCTCGCCGACGCCTGGAGTGTCACCGAGGCGGCTCGCGGCGAGCGGCTTCGGCCCCTGGTGATCGCCGCGGCCCGGCGTCATGCCGCGGCGCGCACCTCGATGCTGCAGGACGCCACCTCGGTGCGCGCCGGCATTCCGTCGCGGTTGCGGATCCTGGCGACCCAGGACGATCGGGTGGACCTCGAGGCGGCGGTGGTCGACCCGATCGTCAAGATCGCACGCTGGGGTGCGCTGTCGGCCGGTTCGCACGCCCTGTCGACCACCGACCGGCTCAACCACGCGGCGGCCGCATCGGTCATCGACACCGACGACGCGTCCACGTTGTGCGACTGCTACGGGGCGCTGTCGCGGATCCGGTGGAGCCGCCGGACGGCGCCCTGGCTGGCGGGTCGCCCCGTCGACGACACGGTGTCGATGTCGGGGCTCGCCCCGCAGGAACGGGCCACGATCCGCACCGTCGCTCGGGAACTCAGCGCCGTCCGGCGCAAGCTCAACGCCGTGTCGTGACGGCCTGCCGCCACCGACCGCTCAGCGCGCCGGGGCGTTGGTATTGCAGGTGCACCACTGGGCGGGCGGCACCGAGGCCTTCACCTCGGCCACATGCTCACCGCAACCGGCCCAGGTGGTCTGGTGGCAGCGCGGGCATTCGACGGGATAACACATGACGGCTCCTGTTGGTTGTTGACGGTCAGGCGGATGCGCCGGCCTGGCGCGCGGCGATCGAGGCCCGTACCTCTTCCATGTCGAGGTCCTTCACCTTGGTGATCAGCTCCTCGAGCATCGGTGCGGGCATGGCGCCGGGCTGGCTGTAGACCAGAACGCCCTCGCGGAACGCCATGATCGTCGGGATCGAGCGGATCTGCAACGCCGCGGCGAGTTCCTGCTCGGCCTCGGTGTTCACCTTGGCGTGCACCACATCGGGGTGCGCTTGCGCCGAACTGTCGAAGACCGGGCCGAAGGCGCGGCACGGGCCGCACCAGGAGGCCCAGAAGTCGACCAGCACGATCGGGTTCTCCGTGATCGTGGACTCGAAGTCCTCGAAGCCCAGGGCGACGGTGGTCATGGTGGTGTCCTTTCGGTCGGGGTGGTTCAGCCACAATCGTAAATACCCCCATGGGTATTTTTATTCCGCCCTTGCGGATACCCCCTTGGGTATGTTCATGATAACAGCATAATACCCCCGAGGGTATCAACCGAGTCGAAACGGAACACAGCTGCCGGTGGCCAAGATCGTGCTGCAGGGTGCCGCGGTCGGGCTGATCAGTGGACTCGTCGGGGCCGGCGGCGGATTCCTGCTGGTGCCCGCGCTTGCGCTGCTCGGCGGGCTGCCGATGCCGGTAGCCGTAGCCACCTCCCTGGTCGGACCGGCGGGGCGCCGTCGCGGCCCGCTGAGCCGGGATGAAATCGCCGGGCCCCGCGTTATACCCCGGAGGGTAAGCTTGCCGCATAGTCCCGAAGGAGGGTGCCCCCATGGTTGGTGACGAGGATGCCATCGCTGCGGTGCTGAACCGGCTGCGCCGTGCGCAGGGTCAACTGGCCGGCGTGATCTCGATGATCGAGCAGGGCCGGGAATGCAAGGACGTCGTGACCCAGCTGGCCGCGGTGTCGCGTGCGCTGGATCGCGCCGGTTTCAAGATCGTGGCCACCGGCCTGCGGGAGTGCGTCATCGGCGCCGCGGCGGACGGCAACGCCCCGATGACCGAGGCCGAGCTGGAGAAGCTCTTCCTGGCGCTGGCATGAGCATCGCGCTGTCCACCACGGTGCGGGCGCCGTTCGCCGACGCCGTCGCGCGGACCCGGGAGGCGTTGGCGGCGCAGGGGTTCGGTGTGCTGACCGAGATCGACATGAAGGCCACGCTGAGCGCGAAGCTCGGCCAGGAGGCCGGCGACGAGCTCGGCGAATACCTGATCCTCGGCGCGTGCAACCCGCCGCTGGCCCGCCGCGCGGTCGGTGTCGATCGCCAGATCGGGCTGCTGCTGCCCTGCAATGTCGTGGTGCGCGGCAATCCGGCCGAGGACGGCACCGTGCTGGTCGAGGCGATGAACCCGCAACTGCTGGTGCAGGTGACCGAGCAGCCCGAACTGCAGCCGGTGGCCGACGAGGTGAGCGCCAAGCTGCGGGCGGCCCTGAACTCGCTGGCCTGATCAGCGCAGGGGGCGCAACACGATCGGCATGCCGTCGATCGGCACCGGCATGCCCGCGTAGTCGTAGCGCGGCCGGTAGTCCGGATGCGCCGGCTCGAGCCGGTACCGGCGCAGCAGGCGGTGCATGATCGTCTTGATCTCCAACTGGCCGAACACCATCCCGATGCACTTGTGGGCGCCGCCACCGAACGGGGCGAAGGCGTACCGGTGCCGTTTGTGCTCGGCGCGGGGCTCGGCGAACCGGTCCGGGTCGAACTTCTCCGGGTCGGTCCACAGCTCCGGCAGCCGGTGGTTGAGCGCGGGCCACAGATTGATGTTGGTGCCCGCCGGCAGGTAGTAGCCCAGCAACTCGGTATCGCGGACGGTCCGGCGCACGTTGAACGGCAGCGGCGTGACCAGCCGAAGCGACTCGTTGATCACCAGGTCGAGCGTCTCCAGCTTCTCCAGCGCGTCGATGTCCAGCGGGCCGTCGCCCAGCCGGGCGGACTCCTCCCGGCAGCGCTCCTGCCAATACGGGTTGGCGGCAAGGTGATAGGCCATCGTGGTCAGCGTCGACGTCGACGTGTCGTGGGCGGCCATCATCAGGAAGATCATGTGGTTGACGACGTCGGTGTCGGTGAAACTGTTGCCGTCGTCGTCGGTGGTGTGGCACAGCACCGTGAGCATGTCGGTGCCCTCGGCATCGCGGCGCTCGGCGACCCGGGCGGTGAAGTAGTCCTCGAGGGTCTTGCGGGCCTGCAGGCCGCGCCACCACTTGAACGGCGGCACCGGGGTGCGGATGATCGCTCCGCCGGACCGGGTGGTGATGGTGAACGCCTGGTTGATCTTCGTCACCAGGTCGTGGTCGCTGCCGGGTTCGTGGCCCATGAACACCACCGAGGCGATGTCCAGCGTCAGTTCCTTGACCGCCGGGTGGAACAGGAAGCGGGCGTCGTTGGTCGCCCAGTCCTCGGCGACCACCGCCGCGGCGACGCGGTCGATGTGCTCGACGTAGCCGGCCAGCCGGGTCCGGGTGAAGGCCTCCTGCATGATCCGGCGGTGGTAGAGGTGCTCCTCGAAGTCCAGCAGCATCAGCCCGCGTTTGAAGAATGGGCCGATCACCGGCTGCCAGCCCCGCTGGCAGTAGTCCTTGTTCTTGTTGGAGAACACGGCCTGGGTGGCGTCCGGCCCCAGCGCGGCGACCGCGTCCAGCGCCGGCGTCTTGGCGTAGTGCAGCGGGCCGTACTTGCGGTAGACCTCGAGCAGGAACTCGGGGCCGTTGCGGAAGGTCTCGATCAGGTGGCCCACCACCGGCAGGCCGCTGTCGCCCATGATCGGTTTGAGGCCGCTGCCCGCCGGCGGCTCGGCCATCACGAACTGCGGCCAGTCCCGTTCCCGAAGCCGTTTGTCGACGACCCCCATGCCCGGAATCGTGTTCAGCGTCGGGGTGAACCGGCGGCGGGCCTGGTCCAGCAGGTAGTGCGGGGTACTGATCGTGGCCATCAACGCTCCTGGGAAGGGGTCCGGCGGTACCTCGGGTATCGCCCATCCTTTCCAGGAAACTTGACGTGTGTCAAGTTTCACTTCCGGCGCGCCGTGGTGCAAGGTGATGCGGTGACCGCAGAGCAGGAAGCCGCCGAGGCGCCGCGGAGGCGTGGCGACAAGCAGCGCCACGCCATCGTGCAGGCGGTCCGCGAGCTGCTCGAGGAGAAGCCGTTCGCGGAGCTGTCGGTCAGCACGATCAGCGACCGGGCCGGGGTGGCCCGCTCCGGTTTCTACTTCTACTTCGACTCCAAATACGCCGTGCTGGCCCACATCCTGGGTGAGGTGACCCACGAGCTCGAAGACCTCACCCACGACTTCGCCCCGCGCGGCGACGACGAGACGCCGGCCCAGTTCGCCAAGCGCATGGTCGGCAGCGCCGCGGCGGTGTACGCGCACAATGACCCGTTGATGAGGGCGTGCAACGCCGCGCGCAGCAGCGACGCCGAGATCCGCGACATCTTCGACGGCTACAACGACCTGATCATCGATCAGATCGTGCCCATCGTCGAAGCCGAGATCGCCAAGGGCACCGCCGACCCGATCACCACCGACGTGCGCAGGCTGGTGCGCACGCTGGCGGCGACGACCGCGTTCACGCTGTCGGGTGAGTCCGCGTTCGTCGGGCCCGACCGCGATATCGACGCCGCGGTGCGGGTGCTGGAAAAGCTGTGGCTGCGGGCGCTCTGGGGCGGGCAGGTCGGCACCTAGCTGTACGTGGCCCGGCCGCTACCGCCGGTATCGTCGCCGGCATGGCGTACAGCTTCGCGGGCAAGCGAGCCTTCCTCACCGGCGCGGCGAGCGGA
Organism: Mycobacterium sp.; assembly: GCA_020438865.1. Lineage (GTDB taxonomy): Bacteria > Actinomycetota > Actinomycetes > Mycobacteriales > Mycobacteriaceae > Mycobacterium. The sequence continues at coordinate 10,537 of JAGQTU010000051.1, read as the reverse complement.
ATCGGACGGGCCACCGCGCTGCGGCTGGCCCGCGCGGGGGCCGAACTGTACCTCACCGACATCAACGCCGACGGGCTCGCGGCCACCGTCGCCGACGTCCGGGCCCTGGGTGCGCAGGTGCCCGCGCACCGCGCCCTGGACATCTCCGACTACCACGAGGTCGCCCACTTCGCGGTCGACATCCACACCCACCATGGCGCCATGGACATCGTCTGCAACATCGCCGGGATCTCGGCCTGGGGCACCGTCGAGCACCTCACCCATCAGCACTGGCGCTCGATGATCGACGTCAACCTGATGGGGCCCGTCCACGTCATCGAGACTTTCCTGCCCCCGATGATGGCCGCCGGCCGGGGTGGCCGGCTGGTCAACGTGTCCTCGGCGGCGGGACTGATCGGGATGCCCTGGCACGCCGCCTACAGCGCCAGCAAGTTCGGGCTGCGCGGGCTGTCCGAGGTACTCCGGTTCGACCTGGCCCGGCACGGCATCGGGGTCTCGCTGGTTGTTCCCGGCGCGGTGAACACCCCGCTGGTGGACACCGCCCACATCGCCGGCGTCGATCGCGACCACCCCAGGGTGCAGCGGTTGGTGCGGCTGTTCACCGGTCACGCGGTGCCCGCCGAGAAGGTGGCCGACAGGATCCTGGCCGGCATCGCCAAGAACAGCTTCCTGATCTACACCTCGGCCGACATCCGCGCGCTGTACGCCTTCAAGCGGCTGGCCTGGCGGCCGTACAGCGCCGTGATGACCCGGGCCAACGTCGCGTTCACCCGCGCGCTGCGCCCGCGCAGCGCCAGGCCGCTGCCGCCGGCCTGACGCGTTGAGTCAGAAACCACGCACCTCGGACTTCTCATGCGTCAGTTCTGAATCAACGGGGCGAGTTCGAGCCGCACTCCCAGCAGCCGCACCGGGCGGTCGAGGTCGAACAGGTCCAGCACACGGCGCGCCGCCGCGACGATCACCCCGGTGTCGGTGCTTGGCTCGTCGAGCTTGCGGATCTTGGTGCGGGTGAAGAACGTGCTGGTGCGCACGGTCACCGCGACACGGGTGACGACGCGGGACTGCGCCACCACATCGGCCAGTGCGCGGCGGGCGAGATCGTCGACGGCGGCGTCCATCTCGGCGCGGTCGGTGAGATCGCGGGGGAAGGTGACGACGTGGCTGCGGGAGCGCGCGATCCACGGCTCGGCGCTCACCGACTCGTCGCCGCCGCCCTTGGCGAGCAGCAGCAACCACAGCCCGGTTCGCGGCCCGAACGTGGCGGTGAGCAGTTCGGCATCGGCATCGGCCAGCTGCCGGACCGTGCTGATGTCCAGGGCGGCAAGCTTTTTGGCGGTCTTGGGTCCGACCCCCCACAGCGCGTCGACCGGGCGCTCGCCCATCACCTCCATCCAGTTGGCGTCGGTCAGGGTGTAGACGCCGTCGGGTTTGGCGAAGCCGGTCGCCACCTTGGCGCGCTGCTTGTTGTCGCTGATGCCCACCGAGGCGGCCAGGCCGGTCACGGCGGCGATCTGCGCGCGGATGGTCTCGGCCAGCGCCGCCGGGTCATCGACCCCGGCGCCGACGTAGGCCTCGTCCCAGCCCCAGACCTCCACCGGATGGCCCAGATCCCGCAGCACGCCCATCACCTCGTCGGAGGCGGCGTCGTAGGCGGCCGGGTCCGCGGGCAGGAATGTCGCGCCCGGGCAGCGGCGCGCGGCGCTGCGCAACGGCATCCCGGCATGGACGCCGAACGCGCGGGCCTCGTAGGAGGCGCACGTCACCACCTTGCGCGGTTCGGTGGGATCGCCGCTGCCGCCGACGATGACCGGCAGGCCCACGAGTTCGGGGTGGCGGCGCAGTTCGACGGAGGCCAGGAACTGGTCGAGGTCCACGTGCAGGACCCAGCGTGGGGTCACTTCCCGCACAGCTTGCGGGCGACGCTGTCCCAGGCGTCGCCGAGGGCCGCAAGGGTGCGGCCGCGGTCGACGAGTTGGCGGGTGACGTAGTCGGCGTCCAGCAGCGCCAGTAGGGCGTCGGCCTGCGCGTCGAGGTCGCCGCTGCTGCCCGCGGCGGCCAGCAGGTGCCGGACGTGGGTGTGCAGCACCGCGAACGCCGCGTTGTAGCGCGCGTCGGGGTCGCGGTTGGCCTCGGAGAGCAACTCGCGGTGCACGTCGACGAAACGCAGCCGCTCGCGGCCGAACGCCAGCAGCCGCTGCAGGGGAGCGGCGTCCGGGCCCAGCGGCGGTGGCCCGAACAACACTGCCTCCTGCAGTGCGCGCTCGTCGGAGTCGAGCAACACCATCATCAGGCCGGCCCGGCTGCCGAATCGGCGGAACACGGTGCCCTTGCCCACGCCGGCCGCGGCCGCGATGTCGTCCATGGAGACCGCGTCGGTGCCGCGCTCGGCGATCAGCGTGCGAGCGGCGTCGAGCAGCCGCAGCCTGTTGCGCGCGGCGTCACCGCGTTCCTGGGGTCGATGTCGCCGGCCCAGCGGCTCCTGAGGTGCTGCGACCGACAGCTCACCCACCCCTTCCGTCACCCCGTCGACTCTAGCTCAGCGGGAAATAAATCGGACCGCGGTCCGGTTACCCCGTGCGATGATCCGGAACACGACGAAAGGGACTTCGGACATGGCCGATATCAAGGTCTTGGTACTGCTGGGCAGCCTGCGCGCGGCGTCGATCAACCGGCAGCTGGCCGAGCTGGCGGCGGAGTCGGCGCCCGACGGCGTCGCCGTCACGATCTATGAGGGGCTCGGCGAGCTGCCCTTCTACAACGAGGACCTGGACACCGATGAGGCCCCGGCCGCGGTGGCGGCCCTGCGCGCCGCGGCCGCCGACGCCGACGCCGCGCTGGTCGTCACGCCTGAATACAACGGCAGCATCCCGGGCGTGCTGAAGAACGCCATCGACTGGCTGTCGCGGCCCTTCGGCAACGGCGCGCTCAAGGACAAGCCGCTGGTCGTCATCGGCGCGGCGCTCGGCCAGTACGGCGGGGTATGGGCGCACGACGAGACCCGCAAGTCGTTCGGCATCGCCGGCCCGCAGGTGGTGGATTCGGTCAGGCTGTCGCTGCAGACGACCACCTTCGACGGCAGGCATCCGCGGGAGAGCGCCGAGGTGGCCGCCGCGGTCCGGGACGTGGTCGGAAAGCTCGCCGCCGAAGTTAGCTGAGCGCGCGCGGAGTTTGCTGACGCGGCGGCGGCGCCCGCCGGCGCGATCGCGGAATTGTCGGCGGCCGGTGATACACATGGTCGCAGCGGGTGCCGCCCGGCGTGTTGTGAGCTACGACACGCCGGGAGCCAACCGGACGGAGCCGTTACGACCAGGGAATTTCAGAATTGTTATTCAGAACATCTGGTATCTCTTCTAGTAGTCACCCACTAGGTGTAGTGTTTGGGGAGCCGACAGACCGGGGAGTTCGCTGGTTCGCCGGACCGCCGAACCGGCTCGTTTCCGCCGGTGGGGACGGCTCCGCGAGCCCGGGAATCCGGGGTCTGAAAGCTCCCCGAGCGTTCACGGGTGCCCGCGCACAGCCTGTTCCGTGTCCCCTCACCCGTCAGTACCGAAGTTCATCTCCACGTTTCGCTGAGGAGCCGACCGCAGATGACCATCACCGTCTACACCAAGCCCGCCTGCGTGCAGTGCAACGCCACCTACAAGGCGCTCGACAAGCAGGGGCTGACCTACGACATCGTCGACATCACCCAGGTGGCGGAGGCTCGTGACTACGTCATGGCGCTGGGCTACCTGCAGGCGCCCGTCGTGGTCGCCGACGGCGAGCACTGGTCCGGCTTCCGGCCCGACCGCATCAAGGCGCTGGCCGAGTCGGCGCTGTCCGCCTAGCCCGACGCCGGCGGTGGGGGGTGTGATGGACGCGGCGGCGGGTCCGGCGCGGCTGGTGTACTTCTCCAGCGTCTCGGAGAACACCCACCGCTTCGTGCAGAAGCTGGGTGTGCCCGCCATCCGGATCCCGTTGCACGACCGCATCGAGGTGGCCGAGCCGTACGTGCTGCTGCTGCCCACCTATGGACGGGGCCGGGGTGACAGCCCGACCCTGGACGCCAAGGGCTACGTGCCCAAGCAGGTCATCGCGTTCCTGAACAACGCGCACAACCGTTCCCTGATCCGCGCCGTCATCGGCGCCGGGAACACCCAATTCGGCGCCGAATACTGCTTCGCCGGGACCTTGGTCTCGCACAAATGCAGGGTGCCGCTCCTGTACCGCTTCGAAATGATGGGAACCGCCGAGGACGTGGAAGCCGTCCGTGCGGAGCTCGCCGAATTCTGGAAGGACGAACAGTGCCACCAACGGTCACAGCTGCTGAGCCTGTAACGCAAACGCACGCGTTGCCGGGGGAGACCGACTACCACGCGCTCAACGCGATGCTGAATCTGTATGACGCCGACGGCAAGATTCAGTTCGACAAGGACGTGCTGGCCGCGCGGCAGTACTTCCTCGAGCACGTCAACCAGAACACGGTGTTCTTCCACAACCAGGACGAGAAGCTCGACTACCTCATCCGGGAGAACTACTACGAGCGCGAGGTGCTCGACCAGTACTCGCGCAACTTCGTCAAGACGCTGCTGGATCGCGCGTACGCCAAGAAGTTCCGCTTCCCGACGTTCCTCGGCGCGTTCAAGTACTACACCTCCTACACGCTGAAGACCTTCGACGGAAAGCGCTACCTGGAGCGGTTCGAGGACCGGGTGGTCATGGTGGCGCTGACGCTGGCCGCCGGCGACACCACGCTGGCCGAGCAGCTCGTCGACGAGATCATCGACGGCCGCTTCCAGCCGGCCACCCCGACGTTCCTCAACTCGGGCAAGGCGCAGCGCGGCGAGCCGGTCAGCTGCTTTTTGCTGCGCATCGAGGACAACATGGAGTCCATCGGGCGTTCGATCAACTCGGCGCTGCAGCTGTCCAAGCGCGGTGGCGGGGTTGCCTTGCTGCTGACCAACATTCGCGAGCACGGCGCGCCGATCAAGAACATCGAGAACCAGAGCTCGGGCGTCATCCCGATCATGAAGCTGCTGGAGGACTCGTTCTCCTACGCCAACCAGCTCGGCGCCCGCCAGGGTGCCGGTGCGGTCTACCTGCACGCGCACCATCCCGACATCTACCGCTTCCTGGACACCAAGCGGGAGAACGCCGACGAGAAGATCCGCATCAAGACGCTCAGCCTCGGTGTGGTGATCCCCGACATCACGTTCGAGCTGGCCAAGCGCAACGAGGACATGTACCTGTTCTCGCCGTACGACGTGGAACGCGTCTACGGCCAGCCGTTCGCCGACATCTCGGTGACCGAGAAGTACTACGAGATGGTCGACGACGCCCGGATCCGCAAGACCAAGATCAAGGCCCGCGAGTTCTTCCAGACGCTGGCCGAGCTGCAGTTCGAGTCCGGCTACCCGTACATCATGTACGAGGACACCGTGAACCGGGCCAACCCCATCGAGGGCAAGATCACCCATTCCAACCTGTGCTCGGAGATCCTGCAGGTGTCCACACCGTCGGAGTTCAACGACGACCTGTCCTACGCCAAGATCGGTAAGGACATCTCGTGCAACCTGGGCTCGCTGAACATCGCGAAGGCGATGGACTCACCGGATTTCGCGCAGACCATCGAGGTGGCGATTCGGGCGCTGACCGCGGTCAGCGACCAGACCCACATCACCTCGGTGCCGTCGATCGAGCAGGGCAACAACGACGCCCATGCGATCGGCCTCGGCCAGATGAACCTGCACGGGTACCTGGCCCGGGAACGCATCTTCTACGGTTCCGAAGAGGGTGTCGACTTCACCAACATCTACTTCTACACGGTGCTGTACCACGCGCTGCGCGCGTCGAACAAGATCGCAATCGAGCGTGGTTCGACGTTCAAGGGCTTCGAGAAATCGAAGTACGCCAGCGGCGAGTTCTTCGACAAGTACACCGAGCAGGTGTGGGAGCCGCAGACCGAGAAGGTGCGAAAGCTGTTCGAGGACGCCGGCATTCGCATCCCGAACCAGGACGACTGGGTCCGGCTCAAGGAGTCGGTGCAGGCCAACGGCATCTACAACCAGAACCTGCAGGCGGTGCCGCCGACCGGGTCGATCTCCTACATCAACCACTCCACCAGTTCGATCCACCCGGTGGCGTCCAAGATCGAGATCCGCAAGGAAGGCAAGATCGGCCGCGTCTACTACCCCGCGCCGTATCTGACCAACGACAACCTGGAGTACTACCAGGACGCGTACGAGATCGGTTACGAGAAGATCATCGACACCTACGCCGCGGCCACCCAGCACGTGGACCAGGGCCTGTCGCTGACGCTGTTCTTCAAGGACACCGCCAACACCCGTGACGTCAACAAAGCGCAGATCTACGCCTGGCGCAAGGGAATCAAGACGCTGTACTACATCCGGCTGCGGCAGATGGCGCTGGAGGGCACCGAGGTGGAGGGCTGCGTCAGCTGCATGTTGTGAGCGGATCAACCGGACTGGCCGCGGCCCAGGGCGGTGGTGGTTCTACACCTTGGGCGCGGACGCTCAGTAGATCTGATAGCCCTCCCGGGCGATCGAGAATCCGTGCCCGGTCAGGCTCTCCCCGCATGTCATGCCGGATGGCGAGCTGGTGCACCGGATGGAGCCGCCGCTCACCGATTCGCCGTATTCCAGCGGAGGGCCGCCGGCCAGTGCGGTGTCGCCTGCGCAGACGAATTCGGCGGGGGAACCGGCGGAGAGCGTGATGCCCTGCCCGTAACCGGTGAACGACGGGCAGTCGGCCGGTCTCGGCGGCGGCTCCCAGTCCCGCTGCAGGATGTCGCAGCGGACGTAGTCCACATCGATCATGCAGCCGACGTTGCCCGACGGTGACGTGAATCCGGTGAGCTTGTTGACCACCAGATCGGCGTGGGCCGGCACCGGCGGGCTCAGTGTGAGCGTGCCCGCGCTCACCATCGCGGCGAACAGGATCCGGCTGCGGCGCATCGCCGGAATGCTACTCGCCGCGCTAGGTGTGCGAGGGGCTCTGGGCCTTCTTGTACAGCGACTTCAACAGGAAATCGCGGAAGGTGCGGTTGTCCAACAGCTTCAGGCCCGTCTCGGACACCTTGGGGTAACCGGCGAGCTTATGGAAGTAGCGGCCGCGCTTGTACTCCCGGCCCCATGCGGCTTCCATCCGCTGCTGGTAGTTGGTGAAGTCGTCGGGTCCGCCGTTCTCCAGCGCCGCGATCGCGCATTCGCCTGCGGCAAGGCCGGATTCGAGCGCCTTGGAGATGCCCGCCCCGGACGCCGGCTTGCCCGCACCCAGTGAGTCGCCGGTGAACAGCACGCCGGGGCGCCACGGTGGCCAGGCGGTGAAGCCCATCGGCAGCCGCCAGGCCCGGACCGTCTTGTTCTTCTTCAGCTCCTCCACCGAGGGCAACTCCCACTCGCGCGGCAGGCTGTTCAGGAAGTCGCCGAAGAAATGGGTGGCGTTGATGGACTGCCAGTTCTTGTAGCTGTTGACGTAGCCCAGCCCGATGTTGAACCGGCCGCCGCCCATCGGGAAGATCCAGCCGTAGCCGGGCAGCTGGTCGCCCTGGAACAGCAGTTTGAGGTAGATCTCGAAGCGGTCGGAGTCGGGGCGGTTGGCGTGCATCTCCGAGCGGATGGCGATCGCGGAGTAGCCGTTGTAGTCCGAGTCGATCTTCAGCGCGCGCTTGATCGGGGAGTAGGCGCCGTCGGCGGCGATCACCGCGTCGCCGAAGACCTTCTCGCCGCTCTTGAGCACCACGCCGACCACCCGGCCGCGCTCGTCGAATTCCGGGCCGGCGACCTCACACCCCTGGCGGATCACTGCGCCCGCCGACTCGGCGTGCTTGAGCAGCATGGTGTCCAGCTCGGTACGGCTGGCGGTGTGGCCGTGGTCGGGCATGCCGGGACGCTTGGGGAACGACAACTCCCACTCCGACGGGCTGTACACCGTCACCCCGCTGATGCGGTGGAACTGGGCCACCTCGTGCGCCAGGCCCATCTTCTGTAGATAGCTCACCGCGCGTGCGGTCAGGCCGTCACCGCAGGGCTTGTCCCGCGGGAACTCGGCCTTGTCCAGCACCACCACTTTCGCGCCGGTCTGCACGGCCTGCCACGCCGCCGCGGATCCCGATGGCCCCCCGCCGGCAATCACCAGGTCGAATCGCTCGGTCACTGATTCTCGTCTCGCTTCGATAGTCGGTTGCTGTCGATGCTAGCCGAGACCGCCGGTCCGCCGCGCCGGCGGTGATCTTGCCGAACGGTGACGTCACGCCCGGTCTGACCAGGTCAGCGGCACTCGGACGGGTACAGTGCTTGACGTGCGCAGAGTGACACGACCGCGGTCCGGGGGCGACTCCGGCAAGGTCGACGCGCGCAGCGAACGGTGGCGCGAGCACCGCAAGAAGGTCCGGGCCGAGATCGTCGACGCCGCGTTCCGGGCCATCGACCGCCGCGGGCCCGAGGTCAGCCTCCGCGAGATCGCCGAGGAGGCCGGCACCGCCAAGCCGAAGATCTACCGGCACTTCACCGACAAGTCCGACCTTTTCGGAGCCATCGGCGCACGGTTGCGCGACATGTTGTGGGCGGCCATCTTCCCCAGCATCGACTTCGCCGCCGACCCCACCCGCGAGGTGGTCCGGCGCAGCGTCGCCGAGTATGTCGACCTCGTCGACCAGCACCCCAACGTGCTGCGGTTCATGCTGCAGGGCCGCTTTCCCGGCCAGTCGGAGTCGACGGTGCGGGCGCTGAACGAGGGCCGCGAGATCACCATGGCGATGGCCGACATGTTCAACCACGAACTGCGCGAGATGGAGTTGGACCCGGCTGCGCTGCAGTTGGCGGCCTCGGCCACCTTCGGGTCGGCGTCCTCGGCCACCGACTGGTGGCTGGGCCCGAACCCGGACAGCCCGCGCCGGATGCCGTCGGACGAGTTCGTCAAACACCTGACCACGATCATGCTGGGCACCATCAACGGCACCGCCGAACTGCTCGGCGTCGACCTAGACCCGGACCGCCCGATCCGGGAGGCGGTCCCGCGCCGCGCCGCCGTCGGCTGACCCCCAACCCGATACCGCGGGTATCGGGTACTTTGGTGGCATGACCGTCGCCGAGCCGTCCGTCGCGCCCGACATCACCGCGCCGCCCGTGCACACCCGCGCCCTGGTCATCGGCACCGGCTTCTCCGGGCTGGGCATGGCCATCGAACTGCAGCAACGCGGCGTGGATTTCCTGATCCTGGAGAAGGCCGGCGAGGTCGGCGGCACCTGGCGGGACAACAGCTATCCCGGCTGCGCCTGTGACATCCCCGCGCACCTGTACTCCTTCTCGTTCGAACCCAAGGCGGACTGGACCTACATGTGGTCCTTCCAGCCGGAGATCCTGGACTACCTCAAGGGCGTCGCCGACAAGCACGGGCTGCACCGCTACATCCGGTTCGGGGCGCACGTCGAGCGCGCGCACTGGGACGACAGCGAATACCGCTGGCACGTCTACACCAAGGACGGCCAGGAGTACGTCACCCAGTTCCTGATCTCCGGGGCCGGTGCGCTGCACATCCCGTCCGTCCCGGACATCGACGGGCTGGCCGACTTCACCGGCGCGGCCTTCCACTCCGCGCAGTGGGACCACAGCGTCGACCTGACCGGCAAGCGGGTCGCCGTCGTCGGCACCGGCGCCAGCGCCATCCAGATCGTGCCCGAGATCGTCGACCGGGTCGGGCAACTACAGCTCTACCAGCGCACCCCGGCCTGGGTGCTGCCGCGCAGCAACAACGCGATCCCGGCCCGGCTGCGCACGGCGCTGGCGACCGTGCCCGGCACCCGTGCGCTGCTGCGCAACGGCATCTACTGGTTCCAGGAGGCCCTCGGCTTCGCGATGACCCAGCGTCCCGAACTGCTCACCCTCGGCGAGATGGCGGGTAGGTGGAACATCCGCCGCCAGGTTCGCGACCGGTCGCTGCGCGAGCGGCTGACCCCGAAATATCGGCTCGGCTGCAAGCGGGTGTTGTTCTCGGACAACTACTTTCGCGCCATCGACCAACCCGGGTCCGAGCTGGTGACCGACCGCATCGCCCGGATCACGCCGCGCGGCATCCTCACCGCCGACGGCGCCGAACGCCCGGTCGACGTGATCGTCTTCGCGACCGGCTTCCACGTCACCGACTCCTACACCTACGTCGACATCAAGGGCCCCGGCGGCGAGGACCTGGTGGACCGGTGGAACACCGAGGGCGTCCAGGCCCATCGCGGGATCACCGTGGCCGATGTGCCGAATCTGTTCTTCCTGCTCGGACCGAACACCGGGCTGGGCCACAACTCGGTGGTGTTCATGATCGAGTCGCAGATCCGCTACGTCGGACAGGCGATCGCGGCGGTGGACAAGGCCGGCGCGCAGGCGCTGGCGCCGACCCGGGCCGCCCAGGACGCCTTCAACGCCGACCTGCAGGACAAGCTGGCCGGGTCGGTGTGGAACACCGGCGGGTGCAGCAGCTGGTACCTCGACGAGCACGGCAAGAACCGCACCCTGTGGAGCGGCATGACATGGCAGTACTGGCTGAC
>JAGQTU010000050.1 GCA_020438865.1 Mycobacterium sp. | reverse complement strand
AGACATCCTGTTGCAGGGCGAGGCCGTCGACGCGTTCAGCGCGATCGTGCACAAGGACTCCGCGGCAGCTTACGGCAACAAGATGACCACCAAGCTCAAGGAGCTCATCCCGCGTCAGCAGTTCGAGGTGCCGATCCAGGCGGCGGTGGGTTCGAGAATCATTGCCCGCGAGAATATTCGGGCGATCCGCAAGGACGTGCTGTCCAAGTGCTACGGGGGTGACATCACCCGTAAGCGCAAGCTGCTCGAAAAGCAGAAGGAGGGCAAGAAGCGGATGAAGACGATCGGGCGGGTCGACGTGCCGCAGGAGGCCTTCGTGGCCGCGCTGTCCACCGATGCCGCCGGCGACAAATCGGGCGACAAGACGCGGAAGTAGGGGCTATCAACAACGACTTGTCAGTCGTTCGGGGACGATTCACGAAGGTGCTGTGTGTCGCGGCCGGCGTGTTGGTGCTGACCGCCTGTACCGCCACGGTCGGCGGTACCGCGCTGCCGCGGCATTCGAAGACACTCCCGGTGGAGCAGATCCTGCCGAGTGCCGCCGAAGTGGCGGCCGCGGTGGGAAATCCCATTGACCCCGGCGGGCCACTCACGCGTGGCGGTGTCGATGTGCTGCCCAACGGGATTCGCGACGACAGTGCGGCCAGCCCGATCGGCTGCCTCGGCGCGGTGCTGCCGTTCATGCGGGTGGTCTACGAAAAGGGCGACATCCGTGCGGTGGCCTGGCAGGACTTCTCCCGCTTCGGCACCGGGGCGACGGTGTCGAGTGTCGACGCCGGGGTCATCGATTTCGGATCGAATGCCGAGGCGCAACGAATGTTCGACGCCTTCGCCGCGCAGTGGCGCGGATGCCAGGGCACCACCATGAGCACTCACCTCCCAGTGGGGGATCTGCACGCCACCGTCACCGACGTCCGGACGAACGGCCCCATCCTGTCTGCCACCATCCGCAACGGGGACACCGGGGACGCCGACAGCTTTCCCACCGAACATGCGGTGGGCGTTGCGGGCAGCTACATCGTCGACGTGGACGCGGCAATCACCGCCGGCGCGCCCGCCGAACGCGTCGCCACCGGCCGGGCCGTAAGGCTGGCCACTGTGATGCTCGACAAGATCGGCGACTGATCCGGCTTTCATCCACGCCGAGAGCCCGGCCGGGGGACAATGTCGGCTGTGAGCCGCTTCCTGATCATGCTGTGCAGCGCTGTTCTCGCGGCCGGCGCGTCGTCCGGGTGTGTCACCACGACCGCCGGCACCGCCGTCCAGGCCGCTAAGAGCACACCGACTCGCACCGATGTGCCGAGCCTGCAGGAGTCGGACCTCGACCGGGTGATGCTCAGCGTCGGCGTCATCAACGGCATCATGGACACCACCGGCATCCGGGTGGGCAACACCATGGAGGAGATGAGCGACAACTCCGACGCGGTCTCCAATCGCGACTGCCTGGGCGCCATCTACGGTGCGGAGGAGAAGGTCTACGACGGCAGCGACTGGACCGCCGTGCGTGACCAGGTGCTCCAGGAACCGACCAGCGACAACGACCACTGGGTGGAGCAGATCGCGGTGCTGTATCCCTCACCGGAGAAGGCGCAGAAGTTCGTCGACGACTCCCGGACACTGTGGCAGCGTTGCTCGAAGAAGACCATTGACGTCGACACCGGCGACAACCTGGCGCAGTGGGATATGGAGGACGCCGACGTCAGCGGCCCCGTGCTGACCCAGACTTCCACTCAGCGTGACGCCGACGGCTGGGGCTGCCAGCACGCGCTGACCAACGCTGCCAACCTGGTGGTGGAGGCGTGGGCATGCAGCGACTCGATCGGCGGCGAGGCGCACTCCATCGTCGACGAGATGTTGAAGAACGCCGCCAAGAAGTAGGCCATCCGCCTACACGGACCTATCTGTAGGCCATCCGCCTACATCGGACCTATCTGTAGGCCATCCGCCTACATCGGACCTATCTGTAGGCCATCCGCCTACATCGGAGCGTTGGCCGGCTGGAACACCCCGGTGCTGTCGGCCTCCTCCTCGGCACGGATGACGTGCACGACGGCGTTGATCAGCGCCAGGTGGGTGAACGCTTGCGGGAAGTTGCCCAGGTGCCGCCCGGTGCGCGGCTCGATCTCCTCGGCGTAGAGATGCAGCGGACTGGCGAACGACAGCAGCCGCTCGCACAGGTGGCGGGCCCGGCTGACCTCACCGATCTCGACCAGCGCCGACACCAGCCAGAACGAGCAGATGGTGAAGCTGCCCTCCTCGCCGGACAGACCGTCGTCGGTCTCCTCGACGCGGTAGCGCAGCACCAGGCCGTCCTCGGTGAGTTCGTCGGCGATCGCCAGCACCGTGGCCCGCACCCGCGGGTCGTCGGACGGCAGGAATCGCACCAGCGGAACCAGCAGCAGCGAGGCGTCCAGGGCGTCGTCTCCGTAGCGCTGGGTCAGCACCCCGCGCTTGTCGACACCGTGGGCCAGGATGTCGGCCTTGATCTCCTCGGCGATCGCCCGCCACTGCTGGGCGTAGCTCTTCTCGCCGACCAGCTCGGCCAGCTTGGACCCGCGGTCCAGTGCCACCCAGCACATCACCTTCGAGGAGGTGAAGTGCTGGGGCTCGCCGCGCACCTCCCAGATCCCGCGATCGGGTTCCTTCCAGTGTTTGATCGCCTCGTCGACCTGTTCCTTGAGCACCGGCCACAACTGGTCGGAGATCTGCTCGCGCGACTTGGCGTGCAGGTACACCGAGTCGAGCATGGTGCCCCAGATGTCGTGCTGGCGTTGGTTGTAGGCGCCGTTGCCGATGCGTACCGGCCGGGCGTTGTCGTAGCCGGACAGGTGGCTGAGCTCCTCTTCGACGAGCTCGCGTTCCCCGCCGACGGCGTACATCACCTGCAGCGGGTGCCGTTCGCCGTTGTTGGCGCCCGACACGTCGGCGATGAACGAGAAGAAGTCGTCGGCCTCGCGGTCCAGACCCAGGGTGTAGAGGCCCCACAGTGCGAACGTCGAATCGCGCACCCACGCATAGCGATAGTCCCAGTTGCGCTCACCCTGCGGCGTCTCGGGCAGCGAGGTGGTGCTGGCCGCCAGCAGGGCGCCGGTCGGCGAATACGTCAGGCCCTTCAGAGTCAGCGCGCTGCGCTGCAGGTAGGACCGCCACGGGTGGTCGGGGAAGTCCCCGATATTGATCCACTGCCGCCACGCCTCGCTGGTCTGCCACATCTTGTCGGCGGCCTCTTCGTAGGTCTGCGGCGACGGATGCTTGGACCACGACAGCGCGACGAAGACGTTGTCGCCCTCCTTGAGGCGGGTGCGGGCCCTGGCTTCGCGGCCCTCGAGCCCGATGCGCAGGTTGGTGGTCAGACGCAACGTCGGATGGGCGTCGGGATCTTTGCGGGCCCGCGCGATGGCCTCGCCGTAGGCGCTGGCCGAGTACTCCCAGGCGGCGTTGACCCGGGCGTAGTCGAACGACGGCTCGCAGTTCATCACCAGTTCCACCGTCCCGCTCACACAGCGGACGGTGCGCAGCAGGATGTGCTCGGCGTCCCAGTCCATCGGGGTGCGCCGGTGCGTGCGCGAGCGGGCCTCGAGGTCGTGCCAGGGCCCCATAACCAGTGCATCCCGCACGATCACCCAGCCGGTATGGGTCTGCCAGGTGGTTTCCATGATCAGGCTGCCCGGCAGGTAGCGGCGTGCGGCCGGTACCGACACCCCATAGGGGCCGAGCCGGAAATGACCCGCGCCGCGGTCCAGGATCGCGCCGAACACGCTGGGGGAGTCCGGCCGCGGCACGCACAGCCATTCGACGGCGCCGGCCGAGGAGATCAGGCAGGTGTTCTCGCAGTCCGACAGGAAGGCATAGTCCGCGATCGGGGGGAACGGGTTGCGCAGCGGCCCACTGGGCGGGTACGGCACCGGCGCGGTGAGGGACAGCGGTGCGGCCGACTCGAGGCCTGCCACGTCGGTGGCGCCGTTGCCCCCGGGCTGGGCTTGCAGAACCATGGGGACATCATCGACTGGAAAGGCACTTGGCGTCTACTTCTCGGCGTAGATGACTACTTTGCTGTGACCTGGGTGTTCCGGTCTGGGGGCACGGCATAGGCTGGTCGGGTGGACGGCATCCTCAATTGGTGGGACGGCGTGGAGCTGTGGCTGTCCGGGCTGGGCTTCGTCTTCCAGACGATCATCGTGATGCCCGTGGTGCTCGTGTTGGGCTACGGCATCGCCCTGGTGTCCGACGTCTCGCTGGGCAACGGGATCCGGGTGCTGCGGCGGATCCGCGGCGGCAACGAGCACCGACGATGACCGGTATGCCCCGCTCCCGAGTGACGCTGGCGCTCATCGCGTTGCTGATTCTGGTGATCGTGGTCTGGCTGCTCAACCGCTGACGCCTCGACTGGCCGGCCATCTTCACTCTGCTAGGCTCGCGCCATGCAACTGGCAACCGGCTACGGCGAGGGCCACATCCTGGCCCTCATCGCCGTCGGCGCGCGCGCCGTTGCCGATGTCGCTTGTTGTCGCTGACACCCTCGCCCGTCCGCGGTCTGGTGTCGGTGATGGTTGCGGCAGTTCGCTTCTGACTCCATCGCCATTCCGTTGTGACGGGATCACCCCGATCGATCGCAACGAGAAAGGCCAGCAATGTCCACTCCGTCTTCGCGCCTCCGCCGGTGGCGGGTCGCGGCGGCGCTTGCCGCCACCGCGACGGTGCTCGCCGCCTGCGGCGGCGGCTCCAGCGACGTCGTAGGCGGTGACGGCCAATCCGAGGCCGACACCACCCTGATCCTGGTCGCCTACGCGGTGCCGGAACCGGGCTGGAGCACGATCATCCCGGCCTTCGCGGCGACGCCGGAGGGCAAGGGCGTGGCGGTCACCACGTCCTACGGCGCCTCGGGTGACCAGTCCCGCGCGGTGGCGGACGGAAAGCCGGCCGACATCGTCAACTTCTCGGTGGAGCCCGACGTCTCCCGCCTGGTGAAGGCCAACAAGGTTGCGGCCGAATGGAACAAGGACGTCACCAAGGGCATCCCGTTCGGCTCGGTGGTCACCCTGGTGGTCCGCAAGGGCAACCCGAAGAACATCAAGGACTGGGACGACCTGTTGCAGCCCGGCGTCGAGGTCGTCACCCCCAGTCCGCTGAGTTCGGGTTCGGCGAAATGGAACCTCTTGGCCCCCTACGCTGCCAAGAGCAACGGCGGTCAGGATCAGCAGGCCGGCCTCGACTTCGTCACCAAACTGGTCAACGAGCACATCAAGACCCGCCCCGGCTCCGGACGCGAAGCCACCGACGTCTTCCTGCAGGGCAGCGGCGATGTGTTGATCAGCTACGAGAACGAGGCGATCAACATCGAGCGCCAGGGCAAGCCGGTCGAGCACATCAATCCGCCGCAGACCTTCAAGATCGAGAACCCGGTCGCAGTGGTGACCACCACCGCGCACCTCGACAAGGTCACCGCCCTGAAGAACTTCCTCTACACCCCGGAGGGCCAGAAGATCTGGGCGCAGGCCGGTTTCCGCCCGGTCGACCCGGCGGTGGCGGCCGAGTTCACCGCCGACTTCCCGGCGCCGCACAAACTGTGGACCATCGCCGACCTCGGCGGTTGGAGCGCGGTGGATCCGGCGCTGTTCGACAAGGAGAATGGCGCCATCACCAAGATCTACAAGAAGGCCACTGGATGACAGCAGCCGTCGGATCGGATCCTGCGGCGGTTCGGCCGGAGCTCGCCGGCGGTGACTCCGGCCGGCCGCCGAGTCAGTGGGGAACGCGCCACGGCACCACGTCATTGCGGGTCGGCGCGGCGTCGATTTGGCTGAGCGTCATCGTTCTGCTGCCGCTGGCGGCCATCGTCTGGCAGTCCGCGAAGGGCGGCTGGGCGGCGTTCTGGTCGGCCGTCACCTCCAACGCCGCACAGGAGTCCTTCCGGGTGACCCTGACGGTGTCCATCGGCGTGACGCTGGTCAATGCGGTGTTCGGGCTGCTGGTCGCCTGGGTGCTGACCCGCGACGATTTCCCCGGCAAGCGGCTGGTCGATGCGGTGATCGACCTGCCGTTCGCGCTGCCGACCATCGTGGCGAGCCTGGTCATGCTGGCGCTCTACGGACCGAACAGCCCGATCGATCTGCACCTGCAACACACCAGGTGGGGCATCGGGGTAGCGTTGCTGTTCGTCACCCTGCCGTTCGTCGTGCGCTCGGTGCAACCGGTGCTGCTCGAACTCGACCGGGAGGTCGAGGAGGCCGCGGCGTCGTTGGGTGCCAACAACACCATCATTTTCACCAGGGTCATCCTGCCGGCCCTGTTGCCGTCCCTGTTGTCCGGCGCCGGTCTGGCCTTCTCGCGCGCCATCGGTGAATTCGGCTCGGTGGTGCTGATCGGCGGTGCAGTGCCCGGCGAGACCGAGGTGTCCTCGCAGTGGATCCGAACGCTGATCGAGAACGACGACCGCGCCGGAGCCGCAGCGATTTCCATTGTGCTGCTAGTGATCTCGTTTATCGTCCTGTTGATCCTGCGCGCGATCGGATCGCGGGCGGCCCGCCGTGAGGAGCTGGCGGCATGATGCCGTCACCGCTGGTGCGCTACCTAGCCCGCTACGTCGCACTGGCCTACGTGCTGGTGTTGGTGATCGTCCCGGTGGGGCTGATCCTGTGGCGTACCTTCGCGCCGGGGGCCGGTGCATTCTTCGCGTCGATCACCACCCCGGCGGCGGTGTCGGCGCTGCAGTTGTCGCTCCTCGTCGTCGCGATCGTGGTGCCGCTCAACGTGCTGTTCGGCGTGCCGACGGCTTTGGTGCTGGCGCGCAACAAGTTCCGCGGGAAATCGGTGCTGCAGGCGATCATCGACCTGCCCTTCGCGGTGTCACCGGTCGTCGTCGGTGTGGCCCTGATCCTGCTTTGGGGCACCGCAGGAGTCTTCGGCTTCGTGGAAAACAGCCTCGGGTTCAAGATCATCTTCGGGCTGCCCGGGATCGTGCTGGCCAGCATCTTCGTCACGGTGCCGTTCGTCATCCGCGAGGTCGAGCCGGTGCTGCACGAACTGGGCACCGACCAGGAGGAGGCCGCCGCCACGTTGGGCTCCAGTTGGTGGCAGACATTCTGGCGGATCACCCTTCCCTCGATCCGGTGGGGACTGACCTACGGCATCGTCCTGACCGTGGCCCGCACGCTCGGCGAGTACGGCGCGGTGATCATGGTGTCGTCGAACCTTCCCGGGAAGTCCCAGACGCTGACCCTCCTGGTCTCCGACCGCTACAACCGGGGCGCCGAGTACGGCACCTACGCCATCTCGACCCTGCTGATGGCGGTCGCCGTTCTCGTTCTCGTCGTCCAGGTCGTGCTCGATGCCCGGCGCGCACGGGCGATCCAGTAGCAGCTAGGAGTGGAACTCTCATGAGCAACGCGATCATCGTCAAGGGCGCCAACAAGCGCTATGGCGAGTTCAATGCCCTCGACGACGTCGACTTCGTGGTTCCCGCCGGATCCTTGACCGCACTACTGGGCCCGAGTGGCTCCGGCAAGTCGACGCTGCTGCGCGCCATCGCCGGACTGGATCAACCCGACACCGGCACCATCACCATCAACGGCCGCGACGTCACCAATGTGCCGCCGCAGCGCCGCGGTATCGGCTTCGTATTCCAGCACTACGCCGCGTTCAAGCATCTGACCGTGCGCGACAACGTCGCCTTCGGACTGAAGATCCGCAAGCAGTCCAAGGCTGACATCAAAGAGAAGGTCGACAACCTGCTCGAAGTGGTGGGGCTGGCCGGCTTTCAGACCCGCTATCCCCATCAGCTCTCCGGCGGCCAGCGCCAGCGGATGGCGCTGGCCCGCGCTTTGGCGGTGAATCCCGAGGTGCTGTTGCTCGACGAACCGTTCGGCGCCCTGGACGCGAAGGTGCGCGAGGATCTGCGGGCCTGGCTGCGCCGGCTGCACGACGAGGTACATGTGACGACGGTGCTGGTCACCCACGACCAGGCCGAGGCCCTGGATGTCGCCGACCGCATCGCCGTGCTCAACAAGGGCCGCATCGAACAGGTCGGCACTCCGACCGAGGTCTACGACAGCCCGGCCAACGCCTTCGTGATGTCGTTCCTCGGCGCGGTGTCATCGCTGAATGGAATCCTGGTGCGCCCCCACGATATTCGGGTCGGCCGCAACCCGGAGATGGCGATCGCGGCCGATGACGGCACCGCAAAGACCACCGGGGTCACCCGTGCCACCATCGATCGCATCGCCTACCTGGGTTTTGAGGTCCGCGTCGAGCTGATCAGTGCCACCACCGGGGGGCCGTTCACAGCGCAGATCACTCGCGGCGACGCCGAGGCGCTCGGGCTGAAGGAGGGTGACACCGTGTACGTGCGGGCCACCCGGGTGCCGCCGATCGCCGGCGAGGTGCAGGTGGCCGCGGGCTGAGTGCGGCGTACCGCCCTGAGTACGGCGACAGTTTCCCCGGATCCGCTATCGCCGGTGCTATCAGCCATCACCGGTGATCGCAGGTCGTCAACTCGTATGCGGCACCGAACGAGTGTGGCGAAGGCTCAGCGGGCGACTATGCCGCAGCCCGCGCCGCTATTACCTGAT
The DNA here is from genome assembly GCA_020438865.1 of Mycobacterium sp. GTDB lineage: Bacteria > Actinomycetota > Actinomycetes > Mycobacteriales > Mycobacteriaceae > Mycobacterium. The sequence continues at coordinate 21,025 of JAGQTU010000050.1, read as the reverse complement.
CGAAGCGCTCGAGCAGCGTTTCGGCCAGCAGGGCGTGAGCGCCCAGGGGAGCGGCCATTCGAACGCCCGCGCCACGCGCGATCTCGGCCACCCGGTCGGTGATGCGTCCCGGCGCAATGAACCACGGCGCCAACACGATCCGGCGCGCACCGCGCTGACGCAGAGCCTCGATCCCCGCCACCACCGACGGTCGCGGCCCCGCGGCGTGCGCCACCCGGACCCCGGCCCAGCGGGTGTCGTGGGCCAGGGCATCGGCCACCGTCGCGGTGCGAGCGTTGGCTTCCGGCCGCGATGAACCCACGGCCACCACCAGAACACCCAGATCCGGGTCGCCGGCCGCAACATCCGCCTCGGCCAGGCGCTGGCGCATCACCTCGACCAGGCGCGGATCCTCCCCGAGGGTGTCGGCCTGCAGCACGTCGGCACCCGACTGTTCGATGAGGCCGGGGATGTCGACGCGGGCGTGGTAGGCGCTTGCCAACAGCAGCGGAGTGACAACGGCCGAACCCCGCACGGCGCCAAGCACATCACGCAGGTTCGGAGTGTTCTGCTCGCAGAAGCCCACTCGCACGTCCAGGCCGCGGCGCTGTGTGCGGACGTGGTCGGCCACGGCATGGGTGACCTCCGCCGACCGCGGGTCGGCGCTGCCGTGCGCGGTCAGGATCATGGGCGGGCAGGAGCGAAGCGACTCGGGGATCAGGGTTGTCACGATACGTGCAGTCCGCATTCGGTCTTGGCCGAGCCCTGCCAGCGTCCGCTGCGCGGGTCCGACCCGGCGATCGGCTTGGCCGTACATGGCGCGCACCCGATCGACGGGTACCCCTCGTCGACAAGGGGATTCACCAGCACACCCTTGGTGTCGATGTAGGCCTGCATGTCCTCATCGGTCCATGCGGCCAGGGGATTGATCTTCACCAGGCCGAACGCCTCGTCGAAGGAGATCAGCGGGGCGTTCGCGCGGGTGGGTGACTCGACCCGCCGGATACCGGTGACCCACGCCGAATAATCTTGCAGCGCCTTACGTAACGGGGTGACCTTGCGCAACCGGCAGCATTCGTTGGGGTCGCGGGCGAACAGGTCCTTGCCCAGCAGTTCGTCCTGCTCGGCGACGGTGTGGTCGGCCGTCACGTTGACCACGTGGATGTCATAGACCGCCTCGACTGCGTCGCGGGTACCGATCGTCTCGGCGAAGTGGTAACCGGTGTCGAGGAACAACACGTCCACGCCGGGGCGGATCCGGGATGCGAGATCGACCAGCACCGCGTCCTGCATGTTGGACGCCACCACGTAGTTGCCGCCGAAATGCTCGTCCGTCCAGGCCAACAGGGTGGCCGCATCGGCCCCGTCCAATTCGCCGGCGCCGTGCTCGGCCAGCCGACGCAGGTCAGCTTCGGTCAATGCAGTCACCTCGACACTCATCGGTATCCTCCGCTCTTCGCGCAAGCGCTCATCGCAAGTCCTCGGCTCTTCGCGCAAGCGCTCATCGCAAGTCCTCTTCGGCGGCGCGTACAGCCCACTGGGCGAAACGCTCGCCCTGCTGTCTATGTTTCACGAAGTTGCGCACCACCCGTTCGATGTAGTCGCCCAGTTCCGCACTGGTGACCTTGTGCTGGCGCAGCTTTCGCCCGAACGCACTGTCCAGGCCCAGGCTGCCGCCGAGGTGGACCTGGAATCCCTCGACGGGATTGCCCTCTCCGTCGTCGACCATCTGCCCCTTGAACCCGATGTCGGCGATCTGGATCCGGGCGCAGGAGTTCGGGCAGCCGTTGATGTTGACGGTGACCGGAACGTCGAGCCGGGAGTTGAGGTCTTCGAGCCGCTGCTCGAGCTCCGGCACCAGCACCTGAGCCCGGCTGCGGGTTTCAGCGAAGGACAGCTTGCAGTACTCGATACCGGTGCACGCCATCAGGTTCTTGCGCCAGTGCGACGGCGTCGACGGCAGGCCGAGCGCGTCGAGCCCGTCGACCAGCGTGGCCAGGTGATCGTCGGAGACGTCGAGAATGACCAGCTTCTGGTGGGGGGTCAACCGGATCCGGTCCGAGCCGGCGGCCTCGGCGAGATTCGCCACCTTCGTGAGGATCGTCCCCGTCACCCGCCCCGCGATCGGCGCGACGCCAACCGCGTTGAGACCGTTCTTCTGCCGCTGCACACCGACGTGGTCGAGCGGGTGCTTCAGCGGCTCCGGTGCCGGGCCGTCGATCAGGGGGCGGTGCAGGTATTCCTGTTCGAGAACCTTCCTGAACTTCTCTACACCCCAGTCCTTGATGAGGAACTTCAGCCGCGCCTTACTACGCAGCCGGCGGTAGCCGTAGTCGCGAAAGAGTGACGTCACCGCCTCCCACACCTCGGGCACCTCGTCGAGGGGCACCCAGGCCCCGAGCCGTTGGGCGAGCATCGGGTTGGTGGACAACCCGCCGCCGACCCAGAGGTCCAGGCCCGGCCCGTGCTCGGGATGGTTGACGCCGATGAACGCGATGTCGTTGATCTCATGGGCCACGTCCTGCAAACCACTGATGGCGGTCTTGTACTTGCGCGGCAGGTTGGAGAACGTCGGGTTGCCCACCCAGCGGCGGACGATCTCGTCGATCGCCCACGTCGGGTCGAGGACCTCGTCGAGCGACTCACCGGCCAATGGGGAGCCCAGCACCACGCGCGGGCAGTCACCGCACGCCTCGGTGGTCTGCAGCCCGACGGAGGCCAGCCGTTCCCAGATCTGTGGGACGTCCTCGATCCGGATCCAGTGGTACTGAACGTTCTCGCGGTCACTGATGTCAGCGGTGTCGCGGGCGAACTCGGTGGAGATCTCGCCGATGGTGCGCAACCCCGCCGCCGTGAGCGCGCCGCCGTCGCAGCGCACCCGCATCATGAAGTACTTGGCCTCGAGGACGTCGGCGTTTTCGTCGCCGGTCCACGTGCCGTCATAGCCCTGCTCACGCTGGGTGTAGAGGCCCATCCAGCGCATCCGGCCGCGCAGGTCGGTTTTGTCGATGCTGTCGAAGCCCTGCTTGGAGTAGACCTCCTCGATGCGGGCGCGGACGTTGAGCGCGTCGTCGTCCTTCTTGAACTGCTCGTTGGCGTTGAGCGGTTCTCGGTCCCCGAGTGCCCACTGGCCCTCGTCCCGCGACTTGGGTGGCCGCGCCGTTTCGGTCGGCTGGGTCATGCGATGGTGCTCCTCAGATCAAGGAGCTGACCTTCGAATTGCGCGAAACCACCGGTGAGCTGTTCCGGCGGCGCAGATCCGGCGGCCAGCTGAAGTACAGGTGGGCAGGTCTACGGCGTCAGGCCAGACAACAACAGGTGCAAACGCGCTTGAAATCCACATGCCGCCGAGCCACCAGCGCAACGCTGCGCACAGTGTGGGGGGCGGACATGCACGCCATTGTGCCACGGACACCCGCCAGGGCTCCAACCGGGCCAGATTTGTGCGCGCCGTGAGTGAAAGCCGCGTTCTGCGACACTGGGCTGATGTCGGTCCGTCCCGCTGCTGCCACCCCGGCGCCGGCCGCCTTGCCCCGGCTGGCCGTCACCCTCGGCACCGCGTTCGGCATATACGTGCACGTGCCGTTCTGCGCCACTCGCTGCGGATACTGCGATTTCAACACCTACACCGCGGGCGAGCTCGGCGGGGCTACCCCGGACGGCTGGCTGGCCGCGCTGCGCAAGGAGCTCGCGCTGGCCGCCGATTCAGTCGGCGTCATGCAGGTCGACACCGTGTTCGTGGGCGGTGGCACACCGTCGCTGCTCGGCGGTTCCGGCCTCGCCGCGGTGCTCGACGCCGTTCGGGACAACTTCGTGTTGGCGCCCGACGCCGAGGTGACCACGGAGGCCAACCCCGAGTCGACGTCGCAAGAGTTCTTCGACGAGATCGGCGCGGCGGGCTACACCCGGGTGTCGCTGGGCATGCAGTCGGCGGCGCCGGGGGTGCTGGCCGTGCTGGACCGGACTCATTCCCCGGGGCGGGCACTGCAGGCGGCGCGCGAGGCGCTGGCCGCCGGCTTCTCGCACGTGAACCTCGACCTGATCTACGGCACACCGGGGGAGAGCGACGAGGATCTGCGGCAATCGGTTGACGCCGCCCTGTCGGTGGGGGTCGATCATGTCTCCGCCTACGCGCTGGTGGTCGAGGAGGGCACCGCGCTGGCCCGCCGCGTCAAGAGTGGCGAGTTCGCCCGGCCGGACGACGATGTGCTGGCGCACCGCTACGAACTTCTGGACGGCTGGCTGTCGGCGGCCGGTCTGCGTTGGTACGAGGTGTCGAACTGGAGTCGACCCGACGGCGAGTGCCGGCACAACCTGGGCTATTGGAACGGCGGGCAATGGTGGGGTGCCGGTCCGGGAGCGCACAGCTTCGTCGGTGACATCCGCTGGTGGAACGTCAAGCATCCCTCGACATACGGGCAGCGGCTGGGCCGTGGCCAGGGCGCGGTCGCCGACTTCGAGCGTCTCGACAGCCGCGATCGGCACGTCGAGGAGGTATTGCTGCAGATCCGGTTGCGTGATGGTCTGCCGGTCGCGGTGCTGACCGAATCGGAGCAGCAGCGCTCCGGTACCGCGGTGTCCGAAGGCCTGCTGAGCCGCAACGATGATCGACTGGTGCTCACGAACCGCGGCCGGCTGCTGGCCGATTCCGTTGTGCGCCAACTGCTCGACGACTGAAAGCGGCAAGGCCGCGAGGTCGCCCCGTGGTGAGGCGACGTCGCGGCCTTGCGCTGTGGGTCGCGGCTAGCCGATGGCCAGCAGCTGCGGATTCATCGGGGTGAAGCCGAACCGACCGGACCCGAAGGGCTGCGGGGCCCGAACCGGCGGACTCACGTGAATCGACGAGTGCCCGGCGCGCTGGCAGTGCGAGGCTGCGCCCTTGTTGTTGCACGTCGTTGGGTTGGGGTTCGCCGAAGCGGGCGGGGCGACGGCGATGGCCGCTGCGGCAGCGCCGGCCGCGAGCAGCGGGGTGAGGTATCGAAGCCTAATTCTCATCTTTGAGCCTTTCTTGCTTTGCGTTGTCGCAGAATGGTTTCAAGTCGCTTAGCTCTTCGCCTGCAAGACACCATCACCTCCGTCGGTTGTGGTCAGGTGCGAAAGTCCTTCGGGGTGAGGTCTTTTCGTCTATACCCGACCTGTACTTCAAGAATATGCGGTCCTGGTACCGAGGTCACGCGACTCATAGCGAACACAAATGCTGTTCGGTTGGGCGATGTCGATCGCTCAACCCGCCTGCGACAGTTCGTCTATTTCGTCCGGCCGGAACTCGTCCACGTCGGCCGGCCGCACGTGCAGGACCCGGGCGGTGGAGAGATCGTAAAACAGTCCTATCACCTTGAGCCGTCCAGCTGCGTGCAGTGGGCCGACGACAGGGTGCTGCACGAGGGTCTCCACCTGCACCGCGACGTTCACCATGCCCAACTGGTCAACCGGGTCGAAACCCTTTGCTGCGGCGGCCAATGCGACCGGGTGGGCGCCACCGTCGAAGGCGGCGATCGCCGGGCGTGCGTGCGCCAGCCAGGCGGCCAGGTGTTCGTCGTTGTCAACGTCAACCCGGTCGGTCTCGCCAACCAGTTCCTCCATCGCGCTGCATCCCGAGTGGCCGCACACCACGACCGACGAGACCCCGAGCCTGCCGACCGCGTAGGCGATCGCGGCCTCCACGGACGAGTCGAGTTGCCCTGGCGGAACCAGGTTTCCGATGTTTCGGAGCGTGAACATGTCGCCCGGACCGCTGCTGGTCAGCGCGTTGGGAACGATTCGCGAGTCCGTGCAGGTGATGAACAGGGTCTCGGCCTGCGGGCCCTCGGCCAGCTTCTCCATATGCGGCCGGATATGGGGTGCCACCCGGCGGTGGTAGACCTCGAGTCCGTCGAGCATCGCTCGTGGTGGGGTGTCGCGATGCTCATGCCCGTTCCGGTGCGGGTGGCTCTGCCACGAGCTCCACGGCGCGGCACCCAGGCGCTTGTCGATGGTGGCGAACGCGCGCGACGGCGGTCCATCGAGCGCACTGCGCAGTTCTACGGCGCCGACCTCCTGGACGATCACCGTGCCGCCCGTAGCCTCGTGCTGCCGGCGCCAGTCCTCGATCGCGTCGTGCGCCGCGTGGTCGATGAAGTCCACCGACACCTCGAGCGTCACCCGGGCGCCCGGCGGCACCGATGTCAGGGTGTGGTGCAGCTTGGGCAGCGACAGGAAGCTGCACGAGCCTTCCACCGACACCAGCCATTCGCCCTCACCGGTCCGCTCGGCGTGGATCCGGGCGCGGGCCACCCGCCACACGGTCAGCGCCACCGCCAGGGCGAGCCCCAGCAGCACACCCTCGAGCAGGTTCAGGAACACCACCCCCAGTACCGTGACCAGATACACCGCGATGTCGCCGGTGCGCCGCGCCGTCTCGATGTGGGTGAACTTGACGAGCTGGACGCCGATCACGATCAGTAGGCCGGCCAGTGCGGCGGTCGGGATCCGTTCGGCGAGGCCGGCGAACGGCAACGCGAAGACCAGGATCCAAACGGCGTGCAGGACCGTCGACGCCCGCGTCTTGGCTCCGGCGGCGACGTTGGCCGAACTGCGCACGATGACACCGGTGATGGGCAGGCCGCCGATGGCGCCGGAGACCATGTTCGCCGCGCCCTGCCCGACCAGCTCGCGGTCCAGGTTGGAGCGCGGACCGTTCTGCATCCGGTCGACCGCGACCGCTGTCAGCAGGCTCTCCACGCTGGCGATGAGGGCAACGGTCAACACGCCGGCAATGAAGGCGCCCCAGGCGCCGCTGGGCAGGCTCGGCAGCGCGAGCGCGTCGATCAGGGATCCGTTGAGCTCGATGCGGGGGATGTCCAGGCCGGCGATCATCGCCACCGCGCTGGCCGCGACGATGGCGACCAGCGGGCCCGGAATCTTGCGAACCGGTGCAGGAACCCAGCGCCAGGCGACCAGGATGCCGATTACCAGCAGGCCGATCAGCATGCCGGTGTGGTCGGCCGAGATCAGCTGCATCGGCAGCTCGATGACGTTGCGCCACGCGGAGCTTTCCGAGCTACCGCCCAGCAGCACATGCACCTGCTGCAGGGCGATCGTGATGCCTATACCGGCCAGCATGGCGTGCACCACCATCGGTGAGATGGCCAGCGCCGCCCGGCCCACTCGACTGATCCCGAACAGGATCTGCAACAGCCCGGCGCAGACGGTGATGAAGCAGGTCACCGCCCAGCCGAACTCGGCCACCAGGCCGGCCACGATCACGGTCAGGCCGGCGGCCGGCCCGCTGACCTGAAGCGGTGAGCCGCCCAGGACACCGGCCACGACCCCGCCCACGATCGCGGCGATCAGGCCGGCCAGCACCGGCGCGTTGGACGCGATCGCGATGCCCAGCGACAGCGGCAGGGCGACCAGGAACACCACCAGCGAGGCCGGCAGGTCATAACGCAGCACCGATCGCATACCGCCCAGCCCGCCCTGCTCCTCCTGGGCGGATGCCGGTCGGTCGTCGCTCGCCACTTCAGCGGTCTGAGGCACGGGTCGGGCTCCTGTCGTCGGTCGATGCGCGCTGACGGTCCGATCGGCACTGATCGGATGCGGTGAGAAGCGCTTGTGCTCAGGCGATTACGAATCACCGTCGCGGTGGGCGCGCCACTTCCTATGGCCCACAGTAGGTATCGCCGAGACTGGCGCTCAACGGATACATAGCGAATCCATATCTGCCGAACTGGCCAGGCAAATGTGACATTTCAATAACGCGATCGTCCCGTGGCGGAGACGGAACATTTGAAACCCATATGTGATCCATGACAGCCGCATACCGGATCACAAGAATTAGAGTCATGATCATGTCGGTTAGTCCCACGTCGCCCCGCTCGCGGAATCCGCGGCAGGCCATCCTCGGCCAGTTGCCCAAGATCACCAGGGAGGACGGCACGCCGATCCGTGTCCTGCTCGTCGACGACGAGCCGGCGCTGACCAATCTGGTCAAGATGGCCCTGCACTACGAGGGATGGGACATCGAGGTGGCCCACGGCGGCCGGGAAGCGATCGACAAGCACCAGGACTTCCAGCCTGACCTGCTGGTCCTGGACATCATGATGCCGGACACCGACGGCTTCTCGGTGCTCAAGACCATCCGCGAATCCGATCGGTACACCCCGACGCTGTTCCTGACCGCCCGGGACTCCGTGATGGACCGGGTGACGGGCCTCACAGCGGGCGCCGACGACTACCTGACCAAGCCCTTCAGCCTCGAGGAGCTCGTCGCCCGGTTGCGTGGTCTGCTCCGCCGGTCGAAGGCCATGACCGCGGCTGACGACGAGACGCTGCGGGTGGGCGACCTGGTACTCGACGGTGCGAGCCGCGAGGTCACCCGTGCGGGTGAACCGATCTCGCTGACCTCGACCGAGTTCGAATTGTTGCGCTACCTCATGCGCAACCCGAAGCGGGCCCTCACCCGTGCTGAGATCCTGGATCGGGTGTGGAACTACAGCTTCGGCGGCCGCTCCAGCATCGTCGACCTCTACATCTCCTACCTGCGCCGAAAGATCGACGACGGACGGGAGCCGATGATCCACACGGTGCGGGGAGTCGGCTACATGGTGCGACCACCGCAATGAGCCGGCGCGGACCGTGGTGGAAGCCACGTTCGCTGCGCAGGCAGCTGATGGTCGGGGTGACCACGATCGTCAGCGTCGCGCTCATCGGGGTGGGTGTGGTGGCGGTGATGAGCCTCCGCGACGAAGCCATTCGCCTGACCGACAGCAAGGTGTCGGACTCGCTGGCGGCGTTCAGCTACTCCTACATCAAACGCGATACGGCGGGGGTGGCCACCGGGGAGTTGACCGCCTTCCAAGGGCAGGCCCTCGGCACCGTGATCGCGGTGCTGCGCGGCGACTCCGTGGTGTACGCGACGGTCTTCGGTGACGGTGAGCCGAAGGCGGCGCCGGCGGATGCGCAGCGGGCACTTGAGGGGCTCGACCTGCGCGACGGCGCGATGCGGACCGTCGAGTTGGGCGACCTCGGCCCCTACCGGGTCGGCAGCCGGGAACTCGCCAGCGGCGAACGGCTGGTGTCGGCGGTATCCCTCGACCACGCCAACAAGACATTGTCACGGGAGACGGTCATCGTCATCGTGCTGGTGCTGCTCGCATTGGTGGGCACCGCGGCGGGCACCGTGTGGATAGTCTCCTATGCGCTGCGGCCCCTGCGCCGGGTCGCCGAGGTGGCCGGAGAGGTCGCGGCGCTGCCGCTTACCAGCCAGGAGCATCGCATCACCGCGCGGGTCGCCGAGTCCGACACCGACCCCGGCAACGAGGTGGGCATTGTCGGGAACACACTGAATCGCTTGCTGGTCAACGTCGATGGAGCGCTGGCCGACCTGGCCGACTCCGATCGGCGGATGCGGCAGTTCCTCGCCGACGCCAGCCATGAATTGCGCAGCCCGCTGGCCGCGATCCTGGGATACGCCGAGTTGACGCGGCAGGACAGCGACGCGCTGCCGGAGACCACCGAGTACGCCCTGGCGCGCATCGAGGCGGAGTCGCGACGAATGACGTCGCTGGTCGCCGACCTGCTGCTGCTGTCGCGGCTCGACGAGCGACAGGATCTCGACATCGCCGACATCGAGATGTGCGATCTCGTCGCCGATGCCGTTCAGGACGCGGCGGTGACGGCGCCGGACCACCACTTCGTCGTCGACCTGCCGGACGAACCACTGTGGGCGCGCGGTGATCGGGAAGGGCTGCACCAGCTGCTGGCGAACCTGCTGGCCAACGCGCGCGTCCACACTCCGGCGGGCGTCACCGTCACCACCACCCTGCGGGCCCGGGCGCAGGACGGCCGGCAGACGGTTGAGCTGACGGTCAGCGACGACGGTCCGGGAATCCCGCCCGCCGTCTTGCCCAACCTGTTCGACCGCTTCGTCCGCGCCGACAAGTCGCGGTCGCGCCAGCTGGGTTCGACGGGCTTGGGGCTGTCGATCGTGCGATCGATCGTCGAGGCCCACAACGGCACGGTGTCGGTGGCGTCCGTTCCCGGGCGGACGGCCTTCACGGTGCGGTTGCCGGCCAGCGGACCGACCGGCTGACCTTCCGCTGCCCACCGAATAGTGCTGCCGTACAACGGCTGTGAGTGCCTATGGCCGGATCCACCTGAGCCGCCGGCCCATTATTTGTGTTCCATATGAGATTGGTGACTGGGTCTTTTACGGTTCATATCATTGAGTCGTGGGACGGAGAAGGACCAAAGTGAAGCCGGCCCAGAGGTTTTCGAACACAGGCGTATCGAGCACCTCTCAACTTCAGAGCAGCACGAAAGGAAACGCCATGTCCATCAAGCTCCGCCACCTGACCCCGTTCCTCATTGCCGGCGCCGCCGCGGCCGCGATCGCCGCCGCGCCCACCGCCTCGGCGACGGTCAACCCGACGAAGTGCAATGACAAGGGCGCTGTTTCGCACTGTCAGCGCGCCGGCCACACGTCCATCCACGTGGCTCCGCCGGCACGGGCCGAGCAACCGTTCCGGCTCGGCTTCACTCAGCTGACCCCGCAGATGTTGGCCATCGGCTAGCAGACCACTCCCCAGCCGACAGGGCCGCGACGGACGCCTCGACACTGAGGCCTCCCCGCGGCCCTGCCGCGCTGGCGGTTAGTAACGGCCGTCCGGGCCGGCGTCCATGTCGTAGACGCGGGCGTGCAGCACGGTGCGGTTGCGCAGCGCCGCCCGCACGGCCCGATGCAGGCCGTCCTCGAGGTAGATGTCGCCGCGCCACTTGACCGCGTGCGGGAACAGGTCCCCGTAGAAGGTCGAATCCTCCGACAGCAACCGATCGAGCGCCAGCACGGTGGTGGTGGTGACCAGTTCGTCGAGCCGGATCTGGCGCGGTGGGATCTGGGACCAGTCGCGGTAGCTCAGGCCGTGTTCGGGGTAGGGCTTTCCCTCCCGCACGCCCTTGAAGATCATCGGGGTGCCGTCCCGGCTGCGGCCCCCCGACCTGGCATCAACATCTGAGCAAGGCTAGTCGCTGGTGGCCGCGGCGCCGCCGCTGGGCGAACTTCGGTGCTCCGCCGCGTGGCACTCTCCGGGCGTGGGTGCTAATTGTGCTGCTGATGACCGTAAAATGGGGACGACTTGGAGGTGTACCAGATGGGAAGTGCCGACGACCGTCGCTTTGAGGTGCTCCGTGCCATCGTCGCCGACTTCGTCGCGACCAAGGAGCCGATCGGCTCCAAGGCGCTGGTGGAACGCCACAACCTCGGTGTCTCCAGCGCCACGGTGCGCAACGACATGGCGGTGCTGGAGGCCGAGGGCTACATCGCCCAACCGCACACCAGCTCGGGCCGGGTGCCCACCGAGAAGGGCTACCGCGAGTTCGTCAACCGGATCGACGACGTCAAGCCGCTGTCCACGTCGGAGCGGCGCGCGATCCTGCAGTTCCTGGAGTCCGGCGTGGATCTCGACGACGTCCTGCGCCGAGCGGTGCGGCTGCTCGCCCAGCTGACCCGACAGGTGGCGATCGTGCAGTACCCGACGCTGTCGACCTCGACCGTGCGGCACCTGGAGGTGGTCGCGCTGACCCCGGCGCGGCTGCTCATGGTCGTCATCACCGACTCCGGTCGCGTCGATCAGCGCATCGTCGAGCTCGGCGACACCATCGACGACCATCAGCTGGCGCAGCTGCGCGAGCTGCTCGGGCAGGCGCTGGAGGGCAAGCGGCTGGCCGCCGCCTCGGTGGCAGTATCGGACCTGGCCGCGCAGCTCGACGGCTCCGGCGGGTTCAGCGATGCGGTCGGCCGCTCGGCCACCGTGCTGCTGGAGTCGCTCGTCGAGCACTCCGAGGAGCGGCTGCTGATGGGCGGCACCGCCAACCTGACCCGCAACACCGCCGACTTCGGCGGGTCGCTGCGGTCCGTGCTGGAGGCGCTCGAAGAGCAGGTGGTGGTGCTGCGACTGCTCGCGGCCCAGCAGGAGGCGGGTAAGGTCACGGTGCGGATCGGCCACGAGACCGAGGCCGAGCAGATGGCCGGGACATCGGTGGTGACCACGACGTACGGCAGTTCGGGCACGGTGTTCGGCGGCATGGGTGTGGTGGGTCCCACTCGGATGGACTATCCGGGAACGATTGCCAATGTCGCCGCCGTTGCGATGTACATCGGCGAAGTTCTCGGCAGCCGATGAACCCGCTGATGAACGAAGTGAAGAAGCGATATTGGTGGGTGAAGAGGCTCGAGGGCAGAAGCCGATAGATTCGGCAGGAGAGGTCAGGCGTGGCACGCGATTACTACGGCTTGCTCGGGGTGAGCAGGGGCGCAAGCGATTCGGAGATCAAGCGCGCCTATCGGAAGCTGGCCCGTGAGTTGCATCCCGACGTCAACCCCGACGAGGAGGCCCAGCACAAGTTCAAGGAGATCAGCGCCGCCTACGAGGTGCTGTCCGACCCGGAGAAGCGCCGCATCGTCGATCTCGGCGGTGATCCGCTGGAGAACGCCGCCTCGGCGGCAGGTGGATTCGGCGGTTTTGGTGGTTTGGGCGACGTGTTCGAGGCGTTCTTCGGCGGCGGAACCGGCAGCCGTGGGCCGGTCGGCCGGGTCCGGCCCGGCTCGGACTCGCTGCTTCGGATGCGGCTGGATCTCAGCGAATGCGCGACCGGCGTCACCAAACAGGTGGCCGTCGACACCGCGGTGCTGTGCGACCTGTGCCAGGGCAAGGGCACCCACGGTGACTCCCAGCCGGCCACCTGCGACACCTGCGGCGGCCGCGGCGAGCTGCAGACCGTGCAGCGCTCGCTGCTCGGCCAGGTGATGACGTCACGGCCGTGCCCCACCTGCGGCGGCGTCGGCGAGGTCATCCCCGATCCGTGCCACCGTTGCGGTGGGGACGGCCGGGTGCGTGCGCGCCGCGAGATAAGCGTCAAGATCCCGGCCGGCGTCGGCGACGGTATGCGGGTACGGTTGGCCGCCCAGGGTGAGGTCGGCCCGGGTGGCGGTCCCGCCGGCGACCTCTACGTCGAAGTCCACGAACAGCCCCACGACATATTCGTGCGCGACGGCGACGACCTGCACTGCACGGTCTCGGTGCCGATGGTCGACGCGGCGCTGGGCACCACGGTCACCGTCGACGCCATCCTGGACGGCCGCACCGAGATCACCATCGCGCCCGGCACCCAGCCGGGTTCGGTCACCACGCTGCGCGGCCACGGCATGCCGCACCTGCGTTCAGGGGTCCGGGGCAACCTGCACGCCCACATCGAGGTGACGGTGCCCACCAAGCTCGACGCGCGCTCCAAGGAACTGCTGGGCGAACTCAAGACCCACGGCCATGACGCGGCGGAGATCAAGTCCACCCACTCCGCCCCGACGAACAACGGCGGCGGCCTGTTCAGCCGGCTGCGGGAAACCTTCAGCGGTCGCTGACCCACCTTGGCCGACACCCTGTTCTACGCCGAGGCCATCCCGGCTGTCGGCGCGCTTGCCGTGCTCGACGGGGACGAGGGGTTCCACGCCGCCACCGTGCGCCGGATTCGGCCGGGGGAGCGGCTGGTGCTGTCCGACGGCCGGGGTGTGCGGGCCGACTGCGTCGTCGAGGCCGCCGACAAGCGCCGGATCTCCGCGACGGTGCTCGACCGCCGGACCGTCCCCCTGGCGTCGCCGCAGGTCACCGTGGTGCAGGCCATTCCCAAAGCCGAGCGTTCCGAGTTGGCGATCGAGCTCGCCACCGAGGCCGGCGCCGACGGGTTCCTTGCCTGGCAGGCCGCGCGGTGTGTGGCCCGCTGGGACGGCGAACGGGCCGACAAGGGGCTGCGCCGGTGGCGGGCGGTGGCCCGCTCGGCGGCCCGGCAGTCGCGGCGAGTCTACATCCCCGAAGTCAATGGTCCGCTGCCTACGCAGGCGCTGGCCGCGCAGATCGCCGACGCGGCGGCGGGTGGCGCGGTGGTGCTGGCCCTACACGAGTCCGCGACCGACCGCATCGCGGATATCGCTCTGGCACAGACAGATTCGATCGTGCTGATCGTCGGACCGGAAGGCGGTATCGACGATGCCGAGCTCGCCGAATTGGCCGCCGCGGGCGCCGCAGCGGTTCGGTTGGGCCCGACGGTGCTGCGGACCTCGACGGCGGCGGCGGTCGCACTCGGGGCACTAGGGGTGCTGACCAACCGATGGAACAACCCGTCGACATGACGAGGTGCGTTCATAACGCGGTGGTCGCATTGCCCAGCCGGGCGTAGATTGACGCGGCCTCGGCCCGGTTGGTCGCATGCAGCTTGCGTAACACCCGCTTGACATGGGATTTCACGGTCCCCGGCGAGATGATCAGCTCGTCGGCAATCTGCTGGTTGGTTCGGCCGTCAGCCATCAACCGCAAGACCTCGACCTCGCGGCGGGTCAGCATCTCGTTGACCCGCGACGTCATGGTGGCCAGCATCTGGCTGGCCGGACTACGGACCGCCGGCTCGACCTTGCGCAGTTCGAGGTCGGCGTCCTGCAGGTCCTGTGCCGCCTGTTCGGCGGTGGCCAGCGCGGAGCGAACCTCGGCATGCTGGCGCCGCATTCGCTCGACGAGAACCGTCCGCTCGAACGCGTACCCGAATCCCTCGGCGAACGCCCACACCGTGTCGCGGTCGATCTCGTCGACCGTCCGTCCGCTGTACAACCGGTCGGCGTGCAGGAAGCCGATGACGCGGCCGGTCGGCATCACCGGGGCGGCGACGTAGGACCGAGTCAGCGAGAAATCGATGATGGGTCGGTTGACCCGCGGGTCGTTGCGGGCATCACGCACGATGGCCGGCGCATGCCGGCGAATCATCTGGGTTTCCAACAACATATGGTCCAGCGGTGGCGCCACGGACTGGGCGAACGCCACCATCTTCTCGGCACCCTCGACGTCGTCACCGAAATACGCCGCCTCCATGACCATACGGCCGTCGTGAACCCGGAACAGCACCGCGCGATCGAAGCCACAACATTCGACAAGTTCGCGCGGTGCGCGGTCGACGATGGCGGCGACCTCATCCACGACCCGCAGTTTGCTCAGCGCCTCCTGCACCTGAAGAAGTGCTGTGGCGCGGCGCCGCGCACCGTCCTCGATCAACTGCCGTTCGAGCAAGGACAGGTCCAGGACGGCTTCCAATGCCGCCAAGGCCCGCTCGTCGCCAACGGCTTCCAGCGCGTCACGGATGACGGCAGCTTGCACGTCGACGGCTTCGGCCACTGCGCGGATGGGGTCACTGCCCGGTTCTATGGTGCCTGTCCGGCAGGCGTCGGCGTAGCGGCGGGCCACCGGGTTGTGCGGTGCCGGCTTGGAGGCCCACCCGGGGTGGTTGCCGTCGGCGAGCGCGCTTACGGACAGGGGTTCACTCGCAAGGGTCACAGTGGGTCGATCGTCGCACCGCTTCGGCGGCCGCGGTGGCAAATCCGCCCGCTCGGGGGCAGAACTGACCCCCATGGGGAGATCGACCTGCCGGATGCCGGTCGCGACGCTGATGGCATGACGTTGACGACGACATCGGCCCTGCAGCAACTGACCACCCCGGAAGGGGTCGCCAACCCGTACCCGCTCTTCGAGCACCTTCGCGACGTCTCGCCCGTCGCCGGATACCAAGACTGGCCCCCCGGTACGGTGCCCGGTGCCGATGAGCCCGTGACCGCCTGGGCGTTGTTCCGCTACGACCAGGTGTTCGCCGCGGCGCGGGACAGCGAGACGTTCTCCTCGCGTGACCCCATCCAGGAAGCGTCCTCGGCGCCGAGCCTGATGCTGGTCAACACAGACCCGCCCGCGCACACCGGGGAACGCAAATTGGTCAGCCAAGCCTTCTCGCCGCGGCGCATTCGGCGTCTCGAGGCCTGGCTGGCCGATCTGGTGCCGGCCCTACTCGCAGACTTTGACGCCCGCACCGGCGACCGCGAACGAGATGTCATGGCGTTTGCGGACGAGGTGCCCACCCGGGCGATGGTGCGGCTGCTCGGCCTGCCCGAAGGAGATCACGTCCGATTCAAGAATTGGGCCAATGCGTTCATGCTCTCTTCGGCGATGACCCCTGAGGAGCGGATGGCCAGCAACGCCGAAATGGTGCAGGCCTTCACCGAACGGGTCGTCGAACACACTGCGCGCCTTGGTGACTCGCACGATGTCGAGGAGGCCGAAGATCTGATCTCAGCGCTGCTGCGCGCCGAGCTCGACGATCAGCGCCTGACAGCTGAGCAGGTGGTTCGACTCTGCGTGACGCTGGTGGTCGCGGGCAGCGAGACGACGACCTACCTGATCGGCAGTGTCCTGCACGCCCTGGCCCGTGAACCCGCAGTGACCGCCCGGCTGCGAGCCGACCGGTCGCTGGTCGGCACCTTCATCGAGGAGGTGGCACGGCTGACCGGGCCGCAGCGGTTGTTCCGCATCGCGACCCGCGACGTCGAGATCGACGGCGCCAGCATCAAGAAGGGAGAGTGGGTGGCGTTGTTCTTCGGATCGGCCAACCACGACCCGGCCATCTTCCCCGACCCTGAACGCCTGGACCTGGACCGGGCCAACATTCGCCAGCACATGGCCTTCGGCCACGGCCTGCACTTCTGCCTGGGCGCCCCGCTCGCTCGGCTGGAAGTCCTCGCCGTCGTCAACGCGGTCCTCGACCGCTACTCGCGGATCGGCCTGTCAGAGAAACCCGGTGTACGTCAGACCGCGAGCCTGCTCACCCACGGCTTCGTCCGGTTACCGCTGCTGCTGGCCCGATGAGCGAGCAACTCAACATCGAGAACACCAAGGCGATCTACACCGCGGTGCCGGCCGGTGACCTCGACACCGCGGTCAGCCTGCTCGATCCCGAGATCCGGATCACCTACTACGGCAGTGATGCCATCCCCTACGCCGGTGACTACCGCGGTATGGGGCGTGCGTTGGAGTTCTTCGCGACGGTGGGTGAGCATATCCAGATCGTGGCGATGGAGCCCTGGCTCTTCATCCCGGATGGGGACCACCTGGCGGTCTGGGGTCGCCAGCGGTTCTTGAGGACGGCGACGGGGCACACCTGGGAGTCGGAGTTCGCCCACATCATCACGTTGCGCGATGGCAAGTGGCTGCACTTCCGCGACTTCATGAACTCCGCGTTGACTCACGATGCCTTCACCCGAACGCGGTAAACTGGGGCATTGCGTTTGACCGGAAATCCAGAAAGCAGGCTTGAGATACCCACGTGACGCCCCGCGAGACAACCGCTGCTCGCCCCGATGACGACTCCCGCGTGCGCAGCAGCATGAATGTTCCGCCCGACCTCGTGGTGGGCTTGCTGGGTTCCGCCGACGAGAACCTGCGGGCCATGGAGCGCGGCCTAGCCGCTGACCTGCATGTTCGCGGTAACAACATCACCTTGTCGGGCAGTTCGGCAGACGTGGCGCTGGCCGAGCGGGTCATCTCCGAACTCATCGCCGTGGTGGCCGGCGGTCAGACACTGACCCCTGATGCGGTGCGGCACAGCGTCGGAATGATCGCCGGCGCCGAAAACGAGTCACCCGCCGAGGTGCTCACCCTCGACATCCTGTCCCGGCGCGGCAAGACCATCCGGCCCAAGACGCTCAACCAGAAGCGCTACGTCGACGCGATCGACGCCAACACCATCGTGTTCGGCATCGGGCCGGCAGGCACCGGCAAGACCTACCTGGCGATGGCCAAGGCGGTCAACGCGCTGCAGACCAAGCAGGTCAATCGGATCATCCTGACCCGGCCTGCGGTGGAAGCCGGTGAGCGCCTTGGGTTTCTGCCCGGAACGCTCAGCGAGAAGATCGATCCGTACCTGCGGCCGCTGTACGACGCGCTGCACGACATGATGGATCCGGAGGCCATTCCGAAGCTGATGAGCGCCGGGGTCATCGAGGTGGCACCGCTGGCCTATATGCGCGGCCGCACCCTCAACGATGCGTTCATCATCCTCGACGAGGCGCAGAACACCACCGCCGAGCAGATGAAGATGTTCCTCACCCGGCTCGGCTTCGGGTCCAAGATCGTGGTCACCGGTGACATCACCCAGGTCGACCTGCCCGGCGGCGCCCGGTCCGGTCTGCGTGCGGCGGTGGAGATCCTCGACGGCATCGACGATATCCACTTTTCGCAGCTGACCAGCGCCGACGTGGTGCGGCACCGGCTGGTCTCCGAAATCGTCGACGCATACGCCAAGGCCGAGGCGCCGGGTCTGCCGAACCGGGCGCAGCGGCGCTCGACCCGACGGTAGGCGGCGAGAACCCATGAGCATCGAGGTGTCCAACGAGTCCGGCCTCGACGTTTCCGAAGAGGAACTGATCAGCGTCGCGCGCTTCGTAATCCGCAAGATGGACGTCAATCCCGGTGCGGAGTTGTCGATGGTGCTGCTGGACACCAATGCGATGGCCGACCTGCACATGCGCTGGATGGATTTGCCCGGACCCACCGACGTGATGAGCTTCCCCATGGACGAGCTCGAGCCGGGGGGCCGTCCCGATGCGCCCGAACCCGGGCCGGCGATGCTGGGGGACATCGTGCTGTGTCCGCAGTTCGCCGCCGATCAGGCGGCCGCGGCGGGCCACAGCCTCGGCCACGAGCTGGCGCTGCTGACCGTGCACGGCGTGCTGCATCTGCTCGGCTACGACCATGCCGAGCCCGACGAGGAGAAGGAGATGTTCGCGCTGCAGCGTCGGCTGCTAGAGGAGTGGGTCGCCGACCAGGTCGAGTCGTATCACAAGGATCGCCAGTCCGAGAGGGACCGGCGATTGCTCGACAAATCGCGTTATTTCGACGGACCGTGACCGATTTGGCTTCGCTGTTCGGCGCGATCGCGCTCATTCTGCTGGGCGGCCTGTTCGCCGCCATTGACGCCGCCATCAACACCGTCTCGGTAGCCCGGGTCGAGGAAATGGTCCGCGCCGAGCGGCCCGGCGCGCTGCGGCTGGCCCGGGTGATGGCCGAACGTCCGCGCTACATCAATCTCGTTGTGCTGCTGCGCATCGCCTGCGAGGCGGCGGCCACGGTGCTGCTGGTGGCCTTCCTGTGGGACGACCTCGGGCTCAAATGGGGTCTCGTCGTCGCCGCGGTGATCATGACGATCGCCAGCTTCGTCGTCATCGGGGTGGGCCCGCGTACCCTGGGCCGGCAGAACGCCTACACCATCGCCCTGGCGTCCGCCGTTCCACTGCATGCGATTTCGGTGCTGCTGGCGCCGATCACTCGCCTGCTGATCCTGCTCGGTAACGCAGTCACCCCCGGTCGCGGTTTCCGCAATGGACCGTTCGCCTCCGAGATCGAGCTGCGCGAGGTCGTCGACATGGCCGGGCAGCGCGGGATCGTGGCCGACGAGGAACGCCGGATGATCCAGTCGGTGTTCGATCTCGGCGACACCCCCGCCCGCGAGGTGATGGTCCCACGTACCGAGATGGTGTGGATCGAGAGCGACAAGACCGCCGGGCAGGCCACCTCGCTGGCGGTGCGCAGCGGACACTCCCGCATCCCGGTGATCGGCGAGAACGTCGACGACATCGTCGGCGTGGTGTACCTCAAGGACCTGGTTCAGCGAACGTACTACTCCACCAACGGCGGTCGGGACACCAAGGTCACCGACGTGATGCGCTCACCGGTGTTCGTGCCGGACTCCAAACCGCTGGACGACCTACTCCGCGAGATGCAGCGCGACCGCAACCACATGGCGCTGCTGGTCGATGAGTACGGGGCGATCGCCGGGCTGGCCACCATCGAGGACGTCCTCGAGGAGATCGTCGGTGAGATCGCCGACGAGTATGATCTCGATGAGGTGGCCCCGATAGAAGACTTGGGCGACAACAGGTTTCGCGTCTCGGCGCGGTTGCCGGTCGAGGATGTTGCCGAACTATATGACATGGAGTTCGACGAGGACCTCGACGTCGAGACCGTCGGCGGCCTGCTCGCGCTCGAACTCGGCCGGGTCCCGCTGCCGGGGGCCGAGGTGGAGTCCCACGGGCTTCGGCTGCGGGCCGAGGGCGGCTCGGATCATCGCGGGCGGGTCCGTATCGGCACCGTCCTGGTCAGCCGGATTCCACCCGCCGACGACGGCGAGCAGCCCGATGAGTGACGCACACGAGTTCCGTTCGGGCTTCGTGTGTTTCGTCGGCCGGCCCAACACCGGCAAGTCCACCCTGACCAATGCGCTGGTCGGGACGAAGGTGGCCATCACCTCGGACCGCCCGCAGACCACCCGGCACACCATCCGCGGCATCGTGCACCGCGGGGATTTCCAGATCGTGCTCGTCGACACCCCCGGTCTGCATCGCCCCCGGACGTTGCTCGGCAAGCGCCTCAACGATCTGGTGCGTGACACCTATTCCGAGGTCGATGTCATCGGGCTGTGCATCCCGGCCGACGAGGCGATCGGGCCCGGCGACCGGTGGATCTACGACCAGATCCGCGCGGTGGCACCACGGACCACCCTGGTGGTGATCGTGACCAAGATCGACAAGGTGTCGAAGGACAAGGTCGCCGCGCAGCTGATCGCGGTCAACGAGTTCGCCGGTGAGCACGCCGCCGAGATCGTCCCGGTGTCGGCGGCCACCGGCGAACAGATCGACGTCCTGATCGACGTGCTGGCCGCGCAGCTTCCGCCCGGGCCGGCCTTCTACCCCGACGGTGAGCTGACCGACGAGCCGGAGGAAGTGCTGATGGCCGAGCTCATCCGCGAGGCAGCGCTGGAGGGGGTGCGCGACGAGCTGCCGCACTCGCTGGCGGTGGTCATCGAGGAGGTGACCCCTCGCGAAGGGCGCTCGGAGGAGCAGGGCGAACTGATCGACGTGCACGCGGTGCTCTACGTCGAACGGCCCAGCCAGAAGGGCATCGTCATCGGCAAGGGGGGTGCGCGGCTCAAGGAGGTCGGCACCGCCGCCCGCACGCAGATCGAGAAGCTGCTGGGCACCCGGGTCTACCTGGACCTTCGGGTCAAGATCGCGAAGAACTGGCAGCGTGACCCCAAACAGCTGGGGCGGCTCGGCTTCTAGCGGGTCGATGCGCTTCTCCGGCGCGGGTCGGTGACTATGTCGCAGGACAGTGCGAAACTCGATCAATGCGGCTGTATCGGGATCGGGCGG
>JAGQTU010000049.1 GCA_020438865.1 Mycobacterium sp. | reverse complement strand
GCACGGCGGTGCCGAAGGCGGCGAAGAACGCGGCGCGGCCCAACGAGCCGGACAGATCGGCGATCAGCAGCGGCTGGGCCAGATGCACGGCACTGTTGACGATCTGCGTCACCAGTACACCGGAGAGCAGACCGCCCAGCCGAACGCCGGGACGCGCCGATCCGGCGATACGTTCGGGAGGCAGGCGCACTCGCGCGGTCTGACGCCCTAGCGGGTGGCGGGTTTCACCGAGCCAGCGGGCTGTAGAACACCAGGCCGTTGCCCTTGTTGTCATAGACGACCGCGCGGCGTTCGTGCGCGTCGTCATACGGGCCCTTCACGATCCCGCCGCCGCTGGCCTCGATGGCCTTCGCCGCGGCGTCGACATCGGCGTCTTGATGCCCACGACCACCTGCCCGGGAATCGGATGGTCGATGGCGGTCGCCAGCGCGAGGGTCACCGGTCCGCCGTCAAGGGCGGCGAAATGGGTTCCGTCGCGGAACTTCAGCGTCATGCCGAGGGTCTCGCTGTAGAACCGGATCGACTCGTCCAGGTCGTCGGTCGACAGGATGATCATCTTGACTTCGTGGTCGCTCATTGGGGCCTCCTGTGCCGGAATCGCTCCCAGACTAGGCCCCGCGCCGGCGATGGTCCCTCAGCGGCGGCACAAAGCGGGGCTCAGAAGACGCGGACCCAGTCGACCAACATGTCGGCCGGGTACTTTCCGGGCTTCGGATCCTTACCGCCGGAGCCACCAACCGCGAGGTTGAGGACGGGCGCCAACTCGTAGCCCGGATCGTTGAACGGCCAGTCGTCCAGCGAGTTGGCCGGAACCGAGAAGTAGGGCTCGGCGCCATCGACGTAGTCCATCCAGAAGTACATGCCGGAGTCGTTCCAGGTGCACCGCCACCGGTGCCAGTTGCTGTCGATCCCGATCGGGCAGGTGGCGAATGACTCGCCGTCCAGCCGGGCGTGGACGGTGGTGCCGGACGGCCATTCGCCGTTGCCGTACCACTCCATGAGGTCGACTTCGCCGCCGCGCTCGGGATTGTCGTTCAGCAGCCACCAGGCCGGCCAGCAGCCTGCGGTCAGGCAATTGAGCTTGATCCGGGCCTCGAAGGTGTGATTGATGCCAGTCCGGAAGGTGCTGACCAGCTTGCCGCTGACGTACTTGTTGTCGTCGTTTCGGGTTGCCCGGATCACCAGGTTGGAGTTGCCGTCCAGGAACACGTTCGCCCGGTCGTCGCGGTACTGGCCCATGTTCTCCGGGCGGTCCCAGAACACCGGGTTCTTGATGACCTCACGGGCCTGCGCGATCATCCACTTCGACGGGTCCGGCGCCGACCCGGCCGGGCCGTCGAACTCATCGGCGAAGACGTAGGCCGGGGTCTGCGCGCTCGGGGCCGGGGAGGCCGGCGCGGGCTGCGACGGGGCCGCCGCGGCCTTGGGGAACGGAATTGCGACGGTTAGGGCTCCGAACCCCGCCATGAACATGAGGTTGCGACGATCCAATTCAGGCACGGCTAAAACCATAAAGCCGAAACCGCCCCGGCGGTGAATTCGGGGGTCGTTTTGCGGCGCGCCGCGCGCCCCGCCGAAGCCCGAATCAGCCAGCGGAAAGCCGCTCTAGCAGCGCATATCCCCGGGGCCGTCGGAACGACTAGATCCGGCTAGGCGATTCGGGATGTCAGACGCCGACGCACAGCGAAACGAACGGAATCGGTGCGCAGATGCTCGCCGACACCCAGGGCTGTGGCCCATTCCAGACCGGCGGCGGTGGGGGCGGTGGCGGTGGCAGAGGTGGTGGGGGCGCCGGCTCGGCGGCCACCACGCAGCTGTCCGATGGGGCGTCGTAGATGGTGCCCGGTCCGCAGCCTGCGGCCGTGCTCATCGCCGGGAAAATGACGGCCACCCCGGCAAGGGCCAACAGGGCGGCCGGGACGCCAACCAGAGTTCGTTTGATTGTTGCCATGACCACCGGTCTCCCTACCCGATCCCCCAACCCGTGCTCAGCTCAGACCGTATTTTGACGGTCGCGTAGCCGCTAGGGTCGAAGGTAACTCAACGGGCGAGACCCGGTCCGCGGAATTACGTGACCAATCCCAGGCATTAGGTGGAGAAGATGGCGCCGATCAAATCGACCGTGATGTCCCGCCGGGACCTGGAGTTCCTGCTCTTCGAGTGGTTGGCCGTCGACGAGCTGACCAAGCGGCCCCGATTCGCCGAGCACTCCCGCGAAACCTTCTCCGACGTCCTCGACCTCTGCGAGGACCTCGCCACCCGCTACTTCGCGCCGCACAACAAGAAGAGCGACCAGAACGAGCCGTCGTTCGACGGGACGACGGTCACGGTGATCCCGGAGGTAAAGCAGGCCATCGACGCGTTCGCGGCGGCCGACCTGCTGGGCATGACGATGGACCATGCCCTCGGTGGCTCCCAGTTGCCGGTGAGCGTCGCGCAGGCGGGGTTCGCCTGGTTCTCGGCGGCCAACGTCAGCACCTCGGGCTACCTGATGCTCACCGTCGCCAACGCAAACCTGGTCTCCAAGTTCGGCAATCCCGAGCAGATCGAACGGTTCGTCAAGCCGATGCTCGCCGGCCGGTTCACCGGAACGATGGCACTGTCGGAACCGCAGGCCGGCTCCTCGCTGGCCGACATCACCACCCGCGCCGAGCCCGGCGGCGACGGCAGCTACCGGCTGTTCGGGTCCAAGATGTGGATCTCCGGCGCGGAGCACGAAATGTCGGAGAACATCGTGCATCTGGTGCTCGCGAAGATCCCCGGCGGGCCGCCCGGCACCAAGGGCATCTCGCTGTTCATCGTGCCGAAGTTCCTCGTCCAGGCCGACGGCTCGGTGGGCCCGCGCAACGACGTGGCGATCTCCGGCCTCAACCACAAGATGGGCCAGCGGGGCATCACCAACACGGTGCTGAACTTCAACGGCGCCGTGGGGTATCTCGTCGGTGAACCACATCGCGGCATCGTCTACATGTTCCACATGATGAACGAGGCCCGGCTGGGTGTCGGCATGGGCGCGGTGGCATTGGGTTACACCGGATATCTCAAGTCGCTGCAGTACGCGCTCGAGCGGCCCCAGGGACGGCCGATCACGAGCAAGGATCCGACCACCCCGCAGGTTCCGATCATCGAGCACGCCGACGTCAAGCGAATGTTGTTGGCGCAGAAGTCATACGTGGAAGGGGCGCTCGCCCTCGCGCTGTACTGCGCCCGGCTGGTCGACCGGCAGGACAGCGCCGAGTCCGACGCCGAGCGCGAGCAGGCGGGTCTGTTGTTGGACATCCTGACTCCGATCGCCAAGAGTTGGCCGTCGCAGTGGTGCCTGGAGGCCAACAGCCTGGCCATCCAGGTGCTCGGCGGCTACGGCTACACCCGCGAGTACGACGTCGAACAGCATTACCGGGACAACCGGCTCAACCCGATCCACGAGGGCACCCACGGGATCCAGAGCCTGGATCTGCTGGGCCGCAAGGTGACTCAACGCGACGGCGCCAGCCTGGTCGCCCTCGGCGGGTGCATCACCGAGTGCATCGATGCCGCTGACAACGTCGGCGGGGAGTCGGCCGAACTGGCCGCCGCGCTGGGTGGGTCCTGGCAGCGGCTGGTCGAGGTCACCATGGCGATGTTCGGTTCCGGGGATGTCGAGGCCGCGATGGCCAACAGCGCCGTCTACCTCGAGGCGTTCGGCCATGTGGTGATCGCCTGGATGTGGCTCGAGCAGTTCCTGGCGGCCGGCGACCAGCCCGGTGACTTCTATGACGGCAAGCGGCAGGCCGCCCGGTACTTCTTCCGCTACGAGCTGCCGCGCACCGTCGCGCAACTGCGGCTTCTCGAGAGTCTGGACCGGACGACCCTGGAGATGCGCCCCGACTGGTTCTGAGCCCCCACGCGGCTGCGGCAAAGATCCGTGCTCGCCGGATGCGGCCCCGCGGTTCTGCCCCGAAGATGGGCTGATTACGGCAGAGTGTCCTAGTCCCTAACCGGACCGTGTGCTTTGTGAACCTCAGGGAGCGATATGAGCAAGCTGCGCGTTGCCGTCGGCGTCGTGAGCATCGCCGCGGTGGCCACGTTCGGGGTGGCCGCCTGCGGTGGCAAGAAGGGCGGCGGCGGATCCGGCGGCGGCGAGATCAACGTCACGATGACGTCGTTCCCCGACTACGTCGACCCACAGCTGTCCTACACCCTGGAGGGGTGGGAGGTGTTGTGGAACACCTACACCCCGCTGCTGACCTACAAGCACCAGAAGGGTGACCCCGGCACCGACGTGGTGCCCGGCCTGGCCAAGGACATGCCGGAGATCTCGCCGGACGGCAAGACCTACAAGCTGACCCTGCGGCCGAACATGAAGTACTCCGACGGAACCCCGATCAAAGCGTCTGATTTCACCTATGCGATCAAGCGGCTCTTCAAGGCCGACTCCGGCGGCTCGGTGTTCTACGAAGGCATCATCGGCGCGAAGGACTTCGCCGACGGCAAGGCCGACACCATCAGCGGCATCAAGACCGATGACAACACCGGGGCGATCACCATCTCGCTGGAGAACCCCAACGGAACGTTCAACAACATCCTCGGCCTGATGTTCGCCGCGCCCGTCCCGCCGACCACCCCGCTGGACAAGGACGCCACCAACAACCCGCCACCGTCCAGCGGACCGTTCGTCATCACCAAGGTCGACGCACCGAACACCCTGGCACTGGAACGCAATCCGCAGTTCCAGACCGTCAAGGACGCCGGCGCCACCGAGGTGACCGACGCCCAGGTCGACAAGATCATCGTCACCCAGAACAAGAACAACTCCGCACAGGTCACCGGAATCCAGCAGAACACGATCGACTACATGACCGATCCGCCGGACGCCGACCGGCTGCCCGAGATCAAGGCGAAGTACGCCAATCGGTTCCGGATGGAGGAATCGATCAACACCTACTACTTCTGGATGAACACCCAGAAGGCACCGTTCAACGATCTCAAGGTGCGCCAGGCCGTCAACTACGCCATCGACCCCGAGGCGCTCAACCGCGTCTTCGGCGGCCGACTGCACGCGACCCAACAGATCCTGCCGCCCGGCATGCCCGGCTATGACGAGTACAAGCTGTACCCGGGCCCGGACATGGACAAGGCCAAAGCTCTGATGGCCGAAGCCAATCCCGCCGACAAGGACATCACGGTGTGGACCGACGACGAGCCGGACCGCAAGCGCATCGGCGAGTACTACCATGACCTGCTCACCCAGCTCGGCTTCAACGCGACGCTGAAGGTGATCTCCGGTGACACCTACTTCCAGACCATCGGCAACGAGTCGACCCCGGATCTCGACACCGGGTTCGCGGACTGGTTCCAGGATTTCCCACACCCGGACGACTTCTTCCGCCCGCTGCTCAACGGCGAGAACATCCTGCCGACCAACGGCAACAACTTCTCCCGGGTGAAGATCCCCGAGCTCGACGCCAAGCAGAACGAGCTGCTGCAGAAGCAGCTCACCGACGACGTCAAGAAGCAGTACGCCGAACTGGACAGGGCCTACATGGAGCAGGCGGTGTGGGCGCCGTACGGCAACGAGCAGTACACCACGTTCCTGTCCGAGCGGATGGACTTCGACAAGTCCTACCGGCATCTGCTGTTCAACCAGGACTACACCTCGTTCGCGTTGAAGTAGCCGACGCGATGGTCGCAGAAGTCCAGGGGCGCAGTCCCTGGTATCTGGCCTGGGAAAGGTTGCGGCGCAACAAGGTCGCCCTCGGCTTCGGAGTGCTGTTCCTCCTGCTGGTGCTGTTCGCGCTGGCCGCCCCGTTGTGGGCCGACCACGTGGCGCACACCGGACCGAACCAGAACCACATCACCGACAAGGTGCTCATCGACGGCCGGGAGACCTACGTGGTCGCACCCGACGGCACCCCGCTGGGGCCGGGACTGCGGGGACGCTACCTCCTGGGCGCCGACCAGAACGGCCGCGATGTGATGGTGCGGCTGATGTACGGCGGCCGCACGTCCATCTACATCGGGGTGCTGGCCGCAGTGATCACCACGTTGTTCGCGGTGGTCATCGGCATGCTCGCCGGCTACTACCGCGGCTGGATCGACTCGCTGCTGTCGCGGATCCTGGATGTGGTGTGGGCCTTCCCGGTTCTGCTGCTCGGCATCGCGCTGGGCACCACGCTCGCCCTCGGCGGCTTCAAGATCGGCGGCCTGGTGGTCGCCGGTGACTCGCTGTGGATCCCGATTCTGATCATCGGCCTGGTCTACGTGCCGTACATGGCTCGGCCGGTGCGCGGCGAGATCCTGGCGCTGCGAGAGAAGGAGTTCGTGGAAGCCGCCGTGGCCCAGGGCAAGGGACCGATACGAATCATGGTCTCCGAACTGCTACCCAACATCGTCTCCACCATCATCGTGTTCTTCACCCTCAACATCGCCAACAACATGCTGCTGGAATCCGCGCTGTCCTTCCTGGGTGCAGGAGTGCGCCCGCCCAACGCGTCGTGGGGCACGATGATCGCCGACGGCTACCAGACCATCTACACCGCACCGCATCTGACCATCGTCCCCGGGTTGATGATCGTGCTGACCGTGTTGTCGCTCAACGTCTTCGGAGACGGCCTGCGCGACGCGCTGGATCCGCGCGCCAAGATCAGGCTGGAGCACTAGCCATGCTGCGCTTCGCCGCCCGCCGGCTGATCGGCATGATCGCGGTCCTGTTCGCGATCTCGGTGATCGTGTTCCTGATCTTCAACGTCATCCCCAATTCCGACCCGGCGGCGCGCATCGCGGGTAAGAACGCCAATCCCGCGCTCATCGCGCGGGTCAGCGCGGACCTGGGGCTGGACCGTCCGCTGCCGGTGCAATACCTGACCATGATGAAGCAGATCTTCACCGGTGAGCTCACCTCCTACGCGAGCAGTCAGAATGTGGCCGAACAGATTTGGGACGGCCTGCCCGCCACCCTGTCGCTGTGCATCGGCGCGGCCGTGCTTTGGATGGCGCTGGCGGTCTGGTTCGGCTATCTCAGTGCCGTGCGGGCCGGCCGGTTCACCGACCGCGCACTGACGATCCTGGCGCTGGTGGGCATCTCGATGCCGGTCTTCTGGTTGGCGGCGATCCTGTTGTACTTCTTCAGTTTCAAGGTCCAGCTGTTCCCCACCGGCAGCTACGTGCCGCTCACCGAGGACCCGGTGCAGTGGGCGTATCACCTCATCCTGCCGTGGGTCACGCTGGCCGTGCTGTACGTCGGATTCTACAGCCGGGTACTGCGGTCCAACATGCTCGACGCGATGAACGAGGACTATGTGCGCACCGCCCGGGCCAAGGGCATCAGTGAGCGGCAGGTGCGAATCCGCCATGTGCTGCGCAACTCGATGATCCCGATCGTCACGCTGTTCGGCCTCGACTTCGGCGCCGTGGTGGGCGGCGGGGCGATTCTCACCGAGACGGTGTTCAACATCAACGGCGTCGGGCTCTACGCCGGGCAGGCGATCGGCAAGCTGGACCTGCCGCCGCTGATGGCGGTGACCATGTTCGGGGCGTTCTTCATCGTGCTGTTCAACACGATCGTCGACATCCTCTACGCGGTGCTCGATCCCCGCATCCGGCTCGGCGAGGCGGCGCCGGTATGAGCCCGGTCATCTCGGTCCGCGACCTACGGGTGAGCTTCCGCACCGACGACGGCGTCGTCCACGCGGTCGACGGGGTGTCCTTCGAGGTCTCCCCCGGTGAGGTCGTGGCGATCGTCGGCGAGTCCGGAAGCGGCAAGAGCGTCACGGCGCAGACCCTGATGGGGCTGACACGTGCGCCCAACTCGACGATCACCGGGTCGGTGAGCTTCGAGGGCACCGACCTCGTCCAGCTCCGCGAGGATGAATTCCGCACTGTGCGTGGCGAACACATCGCGATGGTATTCCAGGATCCGATGACGTCGCTGAACCCGGTGTATCGGGTGGGCGATCAGATCGCCGAGATGATCCGCGCCCACCGGGACGTCGCCAAGGCCGAAGCGCGGGCGCAGGCGGTGGAGTTGCTGCGCTCGGTGGGCATCCCCAACCCCGAGCGCCGGGTGCGCGACTATCCGCACGAGTTCTCCGGCGGCATGCGCCAGCGGGTGATGATCGCGATGGCGCTGGCGCTCGACCCGGAGGTTCTCATCGCCGATGAGCCGACCACCGCACTCGACGTCACCATCCAGTCCCAGATTCTCCGTTTACTGGAGAATCTGAACCGCGACCGCAACCTGTCGATGGTGCTCATCACCCACGATCTGGGTGTGGTGGCCGAGCTGGCCGACCGGGTGGTGGTCATGTACGGCGGGCAGATCGTCGAGGACGGACCGCTCGACGAGATCTTCTACAACCCGCAGCACCCCTACACGTGGGGGCTGCTGGGTTCCATCGCGCGACTCGACGAGGCGCGCCCGGAGCGGTTGCCCCAGATTCCGGGCCAGCCGCCGTCGCTGTTGAACCCGCCGGCCGGCTGCCGCTTCGCGCCGCGCTGCGGATACGCCGTCGCCGAGTGCTCGACGCCGCCGGCGCTCGAACCGCGCATCGGCGATGCCGCCCACCTCGACCGCTGCTGGCTGGACCCGACCACCAAGCAGGCGGCCCGCACATGAGTCGAGGCGATCCGCTGCTTGAGGTCACCGACCTCGTCGTGCACTTCCCCATCAAGTCGGGCATCCTGGTCGACCGCGAGGTGGCAACGGTGCACGCCGTCGACGGCGTCAGCCTCACCCTGCACGAGGGCGAAACCCTCGGCCTGGTCGGTGAATCGGGCTGCGGCAAGTCGACGCTGTGCCGGGCGATCCTGCAACTGGTACCACCCACATCGGGGGCGGTCCGGTTCGCCGGCGAGGAACTGGTCGGCCGCTCCCGGCGCGACCTGCGCCCGGTTCGACGCGAGATGCAGATGATCTTCCAGGACCCCTTCGCGTCGCTGAACCCGCGCAAGCGGGTGGGCCAGATCATCGGCGACCCGATCGCACTGCACGGCGTGGCCAAGGGTGCGGAACTCAAGCGGCGGGTCCTGGAACTCCTCGACCGGGTCGGGCTGCAGGCCGAGCACTACAACCGGTTCCCCCACGAGTTCTCCGGCGGGCAACGCCAGCGGATCGGCATCGCCCGGGCCCTGGCCCTGCAGCCCAAGCTGATCATCGCCGACGAACCGGTGTCCGCGCTGGACGTCTCGGTGCAAGCGCAGATCATCAACCTGCTCGAAGGACTTCAGGACGAGTTCGGGCTGTCCTACCTGTTCGTCGCTCACGACCTCGGCGTCGTCCGGCACGTCTCCGACCGGGTGGCGGTGATGTACCTCGGCAAGATCGTCGAGACCTCGACCTCCGATGCGCTGTACCGTAACCCGCTGCACCCCTACACCAATGCGTTGCTGTCCGCGGTGCCCATCCCCGACCCGCGCCGGAACTCCGAACGCGAGCGCATCACTCTGGAGGGTGACGTGCCCAGCCCGATCGACCCGCCGCCCGGGTGCCGGTTCCACACCCGCTGCGCATCGGCCACCGACGTCTGCCGCATCGAGGAGCCGGCCCTGACGGAGTTGGCGCCCGGCCACTTCGCGGCCTGCCACCACCCTCGGGACTGAGTTCAGGCCTCCCGGGTCAGGGGTGTTGTGCCCGGCTTCGAGCGACTGTCGACGCGGGCGCGCGCACCGAGTCGCTAAGAGGCGGGCACCATGTACATCCCCCTACACTGCGACGGCGCCCGGCGCGGCTCAGTCCTCGGTGCCGTAGTAGCCCAGCTTCAGCAGGTCAGCGATCTCGGTGACCAGCGGCATCCGCGGATTGGTGCGGTTGCTCAGGTCTTCGAACGCCGTCATGGCCAGCGTCGGCAGCGCCTCGAGGAAGGCCGCCTCGTCGACCCCGGCCTCCCGCAGCGAGCGCGGCATGTGCAACTCTTCGAGCAGTTGGTCCACCCCGGCGAACAGCCGGTTGCGGCTGTCCTCCGGTGAGTGGCCGCCGAAGATCAGCGACCCGACCTGGGCGTACTTCTCCGGGGCGATGTAGGCCGAGTAGCCCGGTGCCGGCATGAACTTGCTCGGCAGACTGGCGTTGTACCGCAACACATGTGGCAGGAAGATGCCGTTGGCCCGGCCGTGCGGGATCCCGAAGGCCGCACCGGTCGCGTGCGCCAGAGCATGGTTGGTGCCGACGAACGCGTTCGAGAACGCCAGTCCGGCCAGCGTCGCGGCGTTGGACATCTGGGTGCGCGCCTCGAGGTCGTCGGGGTCGCGATAGGCCCGCGGCAGCGCGTCGAAGATGAGCCGGGCCGCCTGCGCGCACTGCGCGTCCGTGTAAGGCGAGGCGAAGATCGACACCGCCGCCTCCAGTGCGTGCGTCAACGCATCGACACCGGTGTCGGCCGTCAGGCTCGGCGGCATCGACGAGGTCAGCAGCGGGTCGACGATCGCCACCTCCGGCACCAGGCTGTAGTCCACCAGGGTCTGCTTGCGCGGGCCCATGGTGATCACCGCGGCCGGGGATACCTCCGATCCGGTGCCGGAAGTCGTTGGAATGGCGATTAATTGGAGCTTGTGGCGATCGGTGGGATAGTCGGCCACCCGCTTGCGGGGGTCCAGGAACGGCATGGTCAGCTCGTCGAGCGTCTTCTCCGGATGCTCGTAGAACAACCGCATCGCCTTGCCCGCGTCGAGCACCGACCCGCCGCCGACGGCGATAAGCACATCGGGCTGCACCCGCTGCAGCAGCGCCACCCCGCGCTGGATGGTCTCCTCGTCGGGTTCGGGAGTTACCTCGGTGAAGGCGTGCACGTGCCGGGTGGGCAGCTTGCCGCGCAACATCTCCACCACCCCACGCTCATCGGTGAGGTTGTCGGTGACGACCACCACTGTCTCGCAATCCAATTCGCGCAGGTTATCCAGCGCACCGGCGTTGAAGAACGTGTTGGAAGGCACCCGGAACCATTGCGGCGGAGTCCGGCGCTGCGAGACGGTCTTGATGTTGAGCAGTTGGCGGTAGTTGACGTTCTCGGTCGTGCTCGACCCGCCCCACGTTCCGCAGCCCAGCGAGAACGTCGGGGTCAGATTGTTGTAGACGCCGCCGAGGGCGCCGACCGCCGTCGGCGCGTTGACCAGGATGCGGCCGGTGCGCACCGCCAGCGCATAGGCGTCGATCACCGACTGGTCATCGCCGTAGATCGCCGAGGTGTGCCCCAGCCCGCCGTGCTCGGTCACCAGCACCGCCGCGTCGATCGCGGTCTGCACATCGGGGGCGCGCACCAGGCCAAGCACCGGCATCAACTTCTCCTGCACCAGTGGGTGTTCGGCCAATTCGCCGAGATCCGAGGGCAGCGGCGCGAGCAGGATCTTGGTGCCGGGCGGAACGCTGAAACCCGCGCGGGCGGCCAACTCCGGCGCCTTCTGGCCCACGGCGTCCATCGACACCTTGTCGCCGCAGCCGAAGGCGAACTCGGTGATCCTGGCGGCCTCCTCCGGGCTGAGCATCCGGGCGCCCATCCGCTCGAACTCGGCGATCATCTCGTCATAGATCTCGTCGTCGATGATGCAGGTCTGCTCCGCGGGGCAGATCACCGACGAGTCAAAGGTTTTCGAGATCAGGATGTCGACGACCGCACCCCGGACGTCGGCGGTCTTGTGGATGTAGATCGGGGCGTTGCCCGGCCCGACGCTCAACGACGGCTTACCGGCCTGGTTGGCCAGTTTCACGATCTTGGGTCCGCCGGTGACCCAGATGAAGTCGACCTTGGGGTGGTGGAACAGGTGGTGGGTGACGTCGTGCGCGGCGTCCGGGATGACCTGCAGCGCTCCGGGCGGCATGCCGGCCGCCTCGGCCGCCTCCCGCAGGATCTCCACCGCGCGTTCGCAGCAGCGCACCGCATACGGCGAGGGGCGGAACAACACCGCATTGCGGGTCTTGGCGGCGACGATCGCCTTGAACAGCACCGTCGAGGTGGGGTTGGTGACCGGGGTGAGCGCCAGCACCACACCGATGGGCTCGGCCACGTAGACGATGTTGTGCTCGACGTCCTCGTCGATCACGCCGACCGACTTCTTGTCGCGCAGGTAGTCGTGCAGGAATTCGGTGGCCACGTAGTTCTTGACGACCTTGTCCTCGAAGACCCCGAAGCCGGTCTCCTCGATCGCCAGCGCGGCCAGTTCCCCAGCGGCGCGCACCCCGGCGCGGACCATCGCCTCGACGATCCGGTCCACCTGCTCCTGGTCGAGCTTGCGGAACTCGCGTGCCGCATCGGCCGCGGTATCGACCATCGCATCGATCTCGGCGGTGCGGATGTCATCGGTGGCAATTTGCGTTGTGTTCAGCGTCCCGGTCATGACGGTGCCCTCCCAGTTTTGCGGGGATCGTATGTTTGGGCTGGCCGGGGAAAATAGGGATAAAAGACCCTTTGTGACCGGACCTAGGAGACCAGATGCCGACCCACCGTGCTGTGCACGTGAAATCCGCCGGGGAGCCCTTCGAACTCGTGGACGTGGAGACCGCCGCACCGCCGCCCGGCCACGTCCGCATCGACGTCAACGCGTGCGGTGTCTGCGGCACCGATCACGCCTTCGTCGCCGGGGCGTTTCCCAACCTCAGCTGGCCGATCACGCCCGGCCATGAGATCGCCGGCACCGTGGCCGAGCTGGGCTCCGGGGTTGCGGGCTTCACCGTCGGTGAGCGGGTCGCGGTCGGCTGGTTCGGCGGCAACTGCAACCACTGCCTGCCATGTCGCAAGGGGCAGTTCATGCAGTGCGTCAACCTGCAGGTGCCCAGCTGGAACTACCCCGGCGGCTACGCGGAGTCGGTGACCGCCCCGGCGACCGCCCTGGCGAGGATTCCCGACGGACTGTCGTTCGCCGAGGCCGCGCCGATGGGCTGCGCGGGTGTGACCACCTACAACGCGCTGCGGCACACCAAGGCCGTCGGCGGCGACCGGGTGGCGGTGCTGGGCATCGGCGGGCTGGGGCACCTGGGCATCCAGTGGGCGCGGGCGATGGGCTTCGAGACCATCGCGATCGCCCGCGGAACGGGCAAGGCGCCGGACGCCGCCGACCTCGGCGCCCACCACTACATCGACTCGACCGCCGGTGACGTCGCCGAGGCGCTGCAGAAACTTGGCGGCGCCCAGGTGGTGCTGGCCACGGCGGCCAACTCGGCGGCGATGGCAGCGACCGTCGGTGGCCTGGCCCCGCAGGGCGAACTGGTGATCATCGGTGCGACGTTCGACCCGCTGCCGATCTCCCCGGGGGATCTGTTGTTCGGCAACTTCAGCGTGATCGGGCACCCGTCGGGCACGTCGGCGGACATCGAGGACACCATGCACTTCGCGGTGCAGTCCGGGGTGCGGGCGCGGATCGAGGAGAAGCCGCTGACCGAGGCCGCCGCGGCCTACGCCGCCATGGACGAGGGACGGGCCCGCTACCGCATGGTGCTGACGATGTAGTTACTCGGTGTCGACGTCGCCGACGTCGTCGGAGGCTTCCGACTTCTCCCCGGCGTCGAGCACGCTGACGTCGATCCCGTACGGGAGGAATCGGACGCTGCGGCTGGGATCGGTGTTGTGCTTGTTGGCCCGCAACGCGTCGAGCTCGGTCTTGTAGACCTGCTCGACGTGAGCCTTGCCGTCGCCGTCGGCGATGTAGATGGCCCACACGCCGTCGCCGGCCTCGCCCGCGGTTTCCGGCTCGGGCCGGGGCTGGGGTCGCGAGCGCCGGGTGAACTCGTCGAACAGCATGCCGAGACCGGCGCGTTCCTGCGAGCCGCTCAGGAACCGGCCGACGGCGTCGCGCAAACCTTCGCTGGCGTCGCGCACCACGCGATCGAATTCGTCGGGGTCGAACCCGAACGGTCCGTTGTTCTCCATACCTGACAGTGTGCGCGTAGTTTGCCGCGGCGTCGACGATGCGGTGTTCGCGACGAGCGAAACGTCAGCCGAACAGCCGTAGCGGCAGGTCAGCCATGGTGACGAAACCGGGCTGAGCGTCACACACCGCGGGAACGGCGTTCACCGCCTGCATTGCGGTCGCCACGCTGGCCGAGCGCACGTGGTCGGCCAGTGGCACGTCGCGGCGGAAGCTCGCCAGCGTCATCAGGTGGGCCTGCATCGACGGGGTGCCTTCGATGGTGACGGTCCAGCCGTGCTGCGGCGCGGGCCAGTGCTTCGGCTGCGGCTCACCGACGGTCCACAGCGTCTCGACCTCGACGACGGCGGCGCCGTCGCGGTGGCCGGTCCATCGCCAGTGCTGGCCGGCGACCGTGCCGGCGCACAGGGTACGGCCGCAGATATCGCGGTCGACGCTCGCGGGAATGACTTCCAGGTCGGTGCTGACGCGATCGACGCCTAGCCCCAGCGCGTCGCCGAGCAGCCAAACCTGTTGCTGGAAAAGCTCGCTGGTGAACTTCAGCCCGTCGGTGTCGGGTGTCACTTCCTCGGGTGGGCTGCCGAAGTGCATCTGGTCGAAGGTGATCTCGACGCTGTCGTAGACCGACCAGTCGGCGCGCTCCTGCACCTTGACGTGCTCGATGCTGTGCGCCATCCCCGACAGCGCTATCGGCACCACCACGCCGAGGTTGCCCGGGTTCAGCCCGGTTCCGTGCAGCGAGCTGTGCCCGGCGGCGGTCGCCCGCCGCAACGTCTCCCGTGCGGCGGGTTCCATCCGGGCCGGGTGGAAGGCAAACGCGGTGGTGACCAGGTTGGCCCCGGAGGCCAGGATCGCGGCGGCCTCGTCGACGTCGGGGTGGCGCGGTGCGTACAGCACGGCGTCGACGCCAGCGGTGTCGACCTGCTTGGCGGCGGCGACCCCGACCGGTTCCCGGCCCACGAGTTCACCCGCGTCCCGCCCGACCTTGTCGTCGGAGTACACCTTGACCCCGGCCAGCTCAAGGTCGGGGCGGTCGAGGATGCCGCGGATCGCTTCGACCCCCACCGCACCGGTGCCCCACTGCAGCACGCGGTAGACCATCGCTCAGACGACCGTCAACGGCAGCGAGCGGCGTTCCTGGAATTCGAAGGTGGCGCCCCCGCTGAACTTGGTGACCTCGACCTCGGGGGCTTCCTTGGCCGCGGTGTCGGACTTCTCGAACTCGGCGGTCCAGTCGTCGGCGGTGCCGGTGATGCGCACCGCGATGTGCGGCTCGATCGCGGTGGCGATGGCCTGCAGCGGTTGCACCGAGGCCGGCGAGCACAGCGAGATCCAGGACCCGTCCCGGTGGGCCGGTGAGGGGTGCACATGCAGCCGGCCGCCCTCGACCTCGGCGACGACATAGCCAGCCGGGTTGAACAGCGGGTGCAGTTCGAGCACCTGCGACAACCCGTGAAAGTCGTTGGGCAGCTTCAGGGCTCGCTGGATGCGCTCGGCGGCCACCCCGGCGATGCCGATCAGCTGCTTGGTGCAGATGTCGGTGGCCAGTTCGGCGTTGTCCTTCGCACGGGCACGCACCGCGATCCCGAACGACAGGTTCAGCAGGTGCATCTGCAGCACCACCTCGTCGGCGATGCGCACCAGGGCCGAGTGTGAGAAGGCGGTGAAGTCGACGTCGGACAGCAGCGGCCCGGAGTAGTCGGCCTGCCCCTCGTCCTCGCGGTCGATGGGGCCGAGTTTCCAGTTCGCGGCGTTGGTCCTCGCCACGATGTCGAGCGCGGGGATGCTCGAGACCTCGGGGTAGGACTCGTCGATGATGACGGTCCAGGCACAGTGTGGTTGGCGGTCGGCGGGGGTGCGCGGCGGCCGGTGGATCGGGCGCACCTGGGCCTTGGGGTTGGTGGCCACCGCGGTGGCGTCGAAGGTGGGGTCCTCGATGTCGTGGCACATGCCCTTGACGTAGTCGGGGCCCATCGGCTCGACGTCGAGCAGGGCGCCGCAGTGGTCGAGGTGGAACTCACCGTGCCAGCGGTCGTGGACGGTGTAGCGGAAGTCCATGAACTGCGGCGGGGCGCCGATGTCGAGCTGCAGCCCCTTGAAGATGGTGATGATGTCGGTGCCCTCGTACTTCAGCGCCTTTTGCATGCGCCGGGTGTACAGCGGGCTGGAACCGGCCCACTCCTCGATCGCGATCTGCAGCATCTCGGGGCGGCCGAATGCCTGGATGCACCAGGCCATTCCGGACCGGTCGATCAGCTGTCCGATGAGGAGGAGTTCGGGCACCAGCACGGCGAGTTCGGCCCGGGACAATCGGGCGTAGCGGCTCTTGGGTTCACTCACATCCGAAACATAGTCGGGTTAATGTTATAAAGTCAACGATGTGAAGGCGCTCGGCACCCCACCCACGCGGCAGACGCAGGCGCCGCGCAAGCGTGGTGACGACACCCGGGCGCGGATCATCGACGAGACGGTGCGCTGCGTGGTCGAGGAGGGCTTCCCGGCCGCCACCGCCAAGCACGTCGCCGAGCGCGCCGGGGTCACCTGGGGCGTCATCCAGTACCACTTCGGCGACCGCGACGGGCTGCTGATGGCCGTCGTCGACGAAGGGGTGGCCCGGTTGCTGGAGAGCCTCGGCAAGGCCGACGTCGGGGACCTGCCCCTGCGGGAGCGCATCGAGGTCGTCGTCGACACCGCGTTCGAGTGTTACAGCAGCCCAACGTCATTGGCAGCCTTCGAGATCCTCCGGGCGACCCGCGGCACCCACCAGGGGACCGCCGGCCAGCACCTGCTGGAGATCAACACCGCCATCGCACAGCTGGGCCAGCTGATCTCCGACGACCCGGCGCACCGCGGTGTGGCCGAGGTGATCTGGTCGGCCCTGCGCGGCATGGTGCTGGTCGAGATGATCGTCAACGAGCACCTGGAGTGGCAGCGCGAACGCCAACTCCTGGTCGACATGGTCACCCGCTACCTGCAGGACGGCTGAGGCGCGCGGCCGGTATTTGTCACCGGGACACCCACCCCACCGCGGCGGCCGATGTGCTGCAATGACCGGCATGGCCGACACACAAGCGATCGAGGCGATCAAGCAGGTCAAGTACCGCTACCTGCGGGCCCTCGACACCAAGCACTGGGACGATTTCGCCGACACCCTGACCGAGGACATCATCGGCGACTACGGATCGTCGCTGGGCGAGGAGCATCACTTCACCAACCGCAAGGATCTGGTGGACTTCATGCGCAAGTCCATGCCGGCCGGGGTGCTGACCGAGCATCGGGTGACGCATCCCGAGATCAGCGTGGACGGTGACGAGGCCGAGGCCATCTGGTATCTGCAGGACCGGGTGATCGTGCCGGAGTTCAATTTCATGCTCGAGGGTGCCGCCTTCTACCGAGACCGCTATCGCAAGACTCCGGATGGCTGGAAGATCAGCAAGACCGGATACGACCGCACCTACGAGGTGACCATGTCGACCGAGGCGTTGAACTTCAAGGCGACGCCGGGCTCAGCGATCAACCCCGCTATTTAGCGACGGCGATCAGCGCGCCGGGCTGAAGCCAGCGCATGATCTTCACCAGGGTTTCGTCGTCGAGCGAGACGCAGCCGGCGGTGGCTCCACCGTCGGTGGTGTGCACGAAGAACGCGCCGCCGTTGCCCGGGACGCGGGCCTTGTTGACTCCCATCACGATCGCGTGGGCGTACTGCGGGATATAGAGGTTCTCGGTGCCGCTGGCGGGGTTGGTGTCGAACGGGCAGTCGGCCTTCTTGCAGACCTGCATGGTGTTGTAGGTCGGGCTGTTCATATCGCCGTCCCACCAGTAGTCGCGGGTCACCTGCACGTACTTCAGCCCGCCGCCCGGGTCGGGCTGGGTGCCGAAGGCGAAATCGAGACTGAAGATGCCCATCGGGGTGGCCATCTCGCCGTCGTGGGATTGCGGAACCATGCCGTTGGCGCCGACGTGGACCGGGATCGCGGTGGCCACCGGTTGCCAGCCAGTGGCGTCACGCTGCCAGACGTCCATCTTCGCGGTCGAACCGCCGGTGCTCACCACCGAGAGCACCTGGGTGGCGTTGCCGACGTTGGCCTGGAACCAGGGCGTCTCCGCTGAACTGGGCGGAGCCGTGGTCAACGCGAGGAGCGCCGCGCTTATGGCAGCACACAGCGAAACCAGGACCCGGCGCATCGCCCCATGGTCCACGGGCCCTCTTCGCGGGGTCAAGTAAAGGTTCAGCCACGGTTTGAGCGGCTACCAGATCGGGAATGAGGAGACGGAAAGCACCGAGAGTCGCGATTTAGCTTTGACGTGCGGAAATAGCAAGCGTTGGCGCCCTTCACCCGGTCAGGTGAATAGCGCCCCGGCAAACACGAGGGATACGGTCGCCAGATGTCACAAGCGCCGCTCGGACCGACGGCTGCCGCGCCGTCTCCATGGCCTCCGCAGCAGCCGCCAAATCCGCGCGGCCCGTCAAGGATGCCCGCGATCATCGCCACAGCGATCGCCCTCGTGGCCGTCGCGGTAGCGATTTCAGCGTGGTTCAAGCCGGCACCGAAGGCAGAAGTTCCCGCGGCGAAGACCTACACCGAGCAGGAGACGGCCGATGCGAAGAAGGCGGTGTGCGAGGCGTTCAACACCGCTTATCACACACTCGACGCGAATAGCGGAAAGGCACCCAATAATCCCGGCGATCCCTTCGCGATCATCGTCAACAATCGACTAACGATCCACATGGTCGCGGACTACCTCTTGCTGATACTTGGCGAAAATCGTGCTACTCCAGATGATCTCGGAGAGTCAATCAGGAGGCTGTCAAGTACTTACTACGAAACTGTGCTGGAGCAAATCGGTGATGGCCATGAAGCCAAACTTGATCCCCTATACAAGAGCGCCACTGACCTGCAGGACAAGTTGCTCAAGGAGTGCAGGTGAGCGACTTTCCGCCGGGACAATGGTCGCCGCTTCTAGTAGGGCATCAGTGGCCCTCATCTGAATCGGTGAACATGCTAGGGACCGCTGCAGCGAGTCGAGCGGCAACTGGCAGCCAACTCGAGAGGTATGCGGACGAATTGCGATCCGTTCGTGCGGGACCACTTGGGGACCAGGAAGGCGTGACGGCAGACGACGCGCGCCGCGCCTTTCAATTGGGCGAGGCCCGTGCCCTTGAGCTATCTACGAAGTCGTGGTCCAAGAGCAATGCTTATGGGAAAGCGCAATGCTGGACCACGAGCCTGCGGGAGGACCTGACGACCATAGCTCACCTGGGAAACTTTGAGATTGAACAGATTCAAACCTCCGATGAGGCTCCAGTTAAGAAGGTGGCGGCAATTGTCGAGACGGTCGTCAGGTCTCAAATGCGTGCTAGTTCGTCGGCTGCCTATCATTGTGGAAACCTGCTCGGCGCCGTACAGCGAGTTCTCGATAATGATGTTGCAGGTGTATCGGCGCGCGAATTCGCCACGGCGCAAGGCGTGGACTTGGATCGCGCATTCGGAACGTCAAGCCGGGACAGCATTGGCGAACAAGTCCAAGCCACGATTGATCAGATGAAGCAATCGCCAAACAGCGTTGCTGGCCTCTCGAACAACTTCCTGGTCGCGGGCAACGATGAAATGGCGCACTCTTCGACGACGATCACGGCCTCCGCGGCTGAAAGTTCATCGCCAACGTTCACCAAAGGCGCAGCGGACAGGGTCGAGCAACTACCCACCACTACGACAGGTCCGTTTACACACAGCACGCCCTCAGGTTTTCTTGCGGCGGGCGCAGATGCGTCGATGCCTGGCGGCGTGCCAGCAACGACGCCGATACCTGCACAGAACACTCCATCGGCGACCACGATCTCTAGAGCGCTTAGTCCCGTAACCACTGCGTCGCCCGGCGGATTGAGCACGACTTCGCCTGGTTTGCACGGTGGTTCACCCGCCCCGCCCCTCTCCCCCGAGGGCCTCGCCAGCAACTTCAACTCAGGCGCGCACGCGGGTGCACCGGTGGCGACGGGTGCTGAAGCGCTCTCGAACAACGCGGTGCACGCCGTGCAAGCGCAGGCGCCGGTTCACTCCCAGCCCGTGCCTCCCGCCCCGATGGCACCCGTCGGTGGGTCACCGCTGTTCGAAACCGCTCATGCCGCAAACACTCCCGTTGACTCGACCGTGCCACCGCCCTCCATCGATACCCCGCAGACCGTCGTCGGCGCGGCCGCCCCACCGTCGGCGGTGCCGATCGCCCCGGCACCAACCGCCGCTCCACCTGCGGGCCCCCTTCCGGCCTACGGCGCGGACCTTCGGCCTGTCGCCGCCACCGCTCCCGCCGGCCCACCGCCAGCGCCGATGACGGCGCCCGGTTCGGCGCCCATAACTCCCAACGCCACCGCGATGAACCAACCGGCTGTCGTCCGTCAGCAGACCACCGCCACAACACAAACCTCCCCGGCCGACCTTACCGAGAACGCGGTTGCCGCAACGTCCACCGGTGCAACAGCCGGCGCCGGCACGGCCCACACCCAGGCGCGGCATCGCCTGCAAAGGCTTCTCGATTTCGTCGCACGCCAGGAACCCAAGTTGCGCTGGGCAATCGGCGATCGTGAAGACGGAGGCACCGCTCTGGTCACCGACCTCGCCGGCGGCTGGATCCCGCCGCACATCCGGATCCCGGTCGGCGTAACACTGCTGGCACCCGGCCCGCGAAGTGGTTCCCCCACAACGCTGCTGGGCCCAACCACGTTGACCACCACCTACTCGCCCGGCCAGTACATCGGCCCCGCCGACGACGCCGAGCCGGTGCGGACATCGATCCTCGCTCGGCAAACGGCCGACGTGGACGAACTCGGCTGGGAACTGTCCCGGGCCACCAAATGGCGGGACGGCCTGCCCCGCCTGGCCCACACCCTAGCCAAGGCCGCCTCCAGTGGCAGCGGATATCTCGACTCGGAGATCGACCTGCTCAACGCACACCTGCAGGCCATCACCAAGCAGTTACTCACTGACTATCCCGACAGCCACGATCCCGCTACAGTCGGCAGCTGGCAGCTGCTGGCCGGCATCGACGCACTGATCAAGAACGAAAGAATCTGCGCGAATTACCATTTGGCGTGGTTTCAGGCCATCAGCCTAACGCCGAAGGGGGAGGCACAGCGATGACCGGTGGACAGCTGAACGCCAACGCCGACCAGTACCTGCAGGCGAATGGCCTGAATGTGCCGCCCCCGCTCATCACGTCGGATCCACTCGTCACCGGCGCCACCCCGATCGAGCAGTTGCTTCGGGTTCTGGGACTGGCCGCCAACGCCGGCGATCCCATCGACAACAGCGAGAGTGCTGGCGGGCACGCCGAACGCGACCTCAAGACCGCCGAGGCGGCAGCCAAATTCCCCGCCCAGGACGAAGAAGCTGCCACAGAGATGGTCGGTATCGCAGGCTCGGGTGATTCGGCGCAGATGGCCCAACAGCTTCCACAGGTGGCCTCAGGTATCGCCGGTGCCCTGGCCGGCGCGATCGGCGGAGCGCTGCAACCGTTGGCGCAAATCCCCCAGCAGGTCGCCCAGGGGGCGCAGCAGGCCATGCAGGCCGGCATCGGCCTGATGCAACAGGCCGGTGGTAGCGCCGGCCAGCTCGACGATGCCAGTCTCTCCGACATCCCGCTCGACGAATATGGTTCGGAGACAGCAGCTCTGGACAGCGGAGGGCGCGGTGACCTCGGCGGTGGAGGCGGTGGCGGCACCACCCCGACGGCCATGTTGGGTCCGCCCCCAGTGCCGTCGGCCGGCACCTATCCATCCTCGGCTCCGGTCATGCCCGCCGTACCGCCGAGTACTGCGGCACCGGCCGCAGCAGCCGGTCCGGGAATGGCCGGTATGCCGATGGTGCCTCCGGGTGCCATGCACGGCGCGGGTGCCGCCGACAAGGACGCCAAGGCCGACACCAAGCGGGTGTCGGTTCCGCCCGTCAAGAACGGTGCGCCGGTCCAGGGCCGGATCACCACGCCGCCCCCACTGCCGAACGTCACGAAACTCGTTGCGGGCAAGCCCGTCGCCACCAGACGCATCGTCGCGCCGGGCAGCCCGCCTGACGAGCACGAGTCCGGTGATGACGCGGGCCGCACCTGAGCACCCATCGATCAGTTCGGGCCGCCGGCCGGAACCGCTGTGCGGATAGGTTGGTCTTATGACTGCGCGAAATCTCCTCGGCGGACGCGGCATCCGTCAGATCACCAGCGGCCTGGGCACCCTGGACCGCGAGGTGTTCGAAGCGGTCGCCGAATCGCCCAGCGTGCTGCTCGACCGAAGCATGCCAGTGCTCACCCGCGCGGCCGATCACTCGAAGCTCTGGTTCGCCATCGCCGCCGCTCTGGCCGCCACCGGTTCGCCCTCGGCACGCCGTGGCGCCAGCCGCGGTGTCGCGACGTTGGCGGTCACCAGCCTGGTGACCAACCAGTTCGCCAAACGAGTCTGGAAGCGGGCCCGGCCGAATCGCACCATGGTTCCGCTGCCGCGCCGGCTCCGGCGGATGCCCACCTCGAATTCTCTTCCCTCCGGCCACTCGGCGAGCGCGGCCGCGTTCGCTGTCGGCGTCGGGTTGGAGAGCCCCCCGATCGGCCTGGGCCTGGCGCTGTTGGCGGGTCTGGTCGGGCTGTCCCGGGTCGCCACGGGTGCGCACTACCCCGGCGATGTTTTCGCCGGCTTCGGCATCGGCGCGGCCATCGCGGTGCTCGGCGGGCACCTCGTGCCGCCGATCGTGCCCGCCAAACTGCCCTCCAACGAACCGCTTCTCGTCGACACCCCGCAACGCCCCGACGGTGCGGGCGTCGTGCTGGTGGTCAACCCGGCATCGGGCAGCGGCAACGGCGCACGCGTCATCGAGGAGGTGCGGGAGAAGCTGCCGAAACTGGAGGTCGTCGAACTGACCGAGGACGACGATCCGCAGGCCGCCTTCCGGGCCGCTGCGCAACGGGCCGAGGCGCTGGCCGTCGGCGGCGGTGACGGCACGGTGTCGTGTGCGGCCGCCGTGGCCGTGGAGACCGGGGTGCCGCTGGCCGTGTTCCCGGCGGGCACCTTCAACCACTTCGCCAAGGACATCGGCTGCGACACCGTCGATCGGACCGTCACCGCGATCCGCGACGGCAGTGTGTCGTGCGTCGATCTGGTCTCCCTCAACGACGAGGACGTCGTCATCAACACCGCGAGCATCGGGGCCTATCCCGCGTTCGTGCGCACCCGGGAGAAGCTGGAACACAAGATCGGCAAGCCACTGGCCGGTGTGTACGCCATGGTGCACACCCTGCGCCGCGAGAAGCCGGTGCGAATCCGCTACGACAACAAGACCCTCGAGACGTCGATGTTCTTCCTGGGCAACTCCGTCTATCTGCCGTCGGGTTTCGCCCCGGCCCGGCGCACCCGGATGGACGACGGGTTGATCGACGTTCGCATCCTGGAGACCGGGCGCAGGTTGAGCAAGCTGCGGATCATGAGCGCGCTGATGCTGGGACGCCTGGAGCGCAGCCCGCTGTACCACGAGGTGCGGGCGCCCGAGTTCGAATTCGAATCCGTCGACGGCCCAACACCGATCGCGCGCGATGGAGAGGTCGGCAGCGCCTGCGAGCGCGCGAGTTTCAGGGCGCGGTATCGAGTTCTGCCGGTGTTTCGACCGTTGAAGTGAGCGGCCGCGGCGGCACCAGGCGCACACACAACAAGTAGTAGAGGTAGCCCAGCGCCCACCCCGCGACGACGTCGCTCGGATGGTGGACATTGAGGATCACCCGGGCGAACCCGACAAGCAGGACCAGCCCGGCGCCGAAGACAGCGACGGGTCCGCGCAGACCCGCAGGTATCACCGGCCACAGCACCGTGAGTAGCGCCAGTACCCCCACCATGACGCCGACGGCGTGCCCCGACGGGAAGGAGGTCGAGACGGCGTGCACCAGCGCCGAGGACGGCCGTGGCCGCTC
This sequence comes from Mycobacterium sp., assembly GCA_020438865.1. Taxonomy (GTDB): domain Bacteria; phylum Actinomycetota; class Actinomycetes; order Mycobacteriales; family Mycobacteriaceae; genus Mycobacterium. Next base: position 6,147 of record JAGQTU010000049.1, on the reverse strand, counting down.
GCTCAGCCGCTTTCCCGCCTCGGTGATCAGACCCATCAACTCGACGCTGACGAACAGGAACACCGCGGTGGACAGGTTGCGCCGCAGCACGGCGACGATGATCAGTCCGAACGCGACGATCCGGAACGCCATCGGCCCCAAGGCGACACAGAAGGCGTCCCAGAACCGGACCCAACCGGGGTGAGCCACCCCGACATCGTGGAATACGCGCAGAAACCGGTCGTCGACCGCGGCCAGCACCGCCCAGTCCTGGACGAATCCGATCCACATCAGGGCATAGAGCACGGCCGCTGCCGCTGCGCCGGCGATCGGTCGACCGTTCCTGGATACCACAGCAACAGCACTACCACGGGCGTCTGGCAGTCGGCCCAGACGCGTTCGGCCTACGCGGACTCCGCCGAATCCGAGCGGGCGAACCGGCGCCGGTAGTCCGACGGTGTCACCCCGACCATCCGGCGGAAGTGGTGGCGCAGCAGGGTGGCGTTGCCGAATCCGACCCGCTCGGCGACGCGGTCGACGTCCAGATCGGTCTCCTCCAGCAGCCGCCGCGAATACAGCACCCGCTGGTCGGTGACCCACTGCATCGGGGTGGTCCCGGTCTCCTCGACGAACCGGCGCGCGAACGTGCGGGCCGACATGTTCGCCCGGTGCGCCAACCGGGCGACGGTGTGCGGCTTGTCGAGATTGGCCAGAATCCAATCCAATTGCGGAGCAAAGCCTTCCGAACATCGAGCCGGGATGGGCTGATCGATGTACTGGCGCTGGCCGCCGTCGCGCTGTGGCGGGACCACCATCCGGCGGGCGATGATGTTGGTCACCGCGCTGCCCAATTCGCGGCGCACCAGATGCAGACAGGCGTCGATGCCGGCGGCGGTGCCGGCGCTGGTGATCAGGTCACCGTCGTCGACGAACAGGACGTTGCGGTCCACGATCGCACTCGGATACAGCCGGGCGAGTTCGTCGGCGTGCATCCAGTGCGTGGTGCAGCGCCGGCCGTCGAGCAGCCCGGCGGCGCCGGCGACGAACGCGCCGGAACATACTGTCAGGATCGTCGAGCCGGCCGCGGCCGCGCTGCGCAGGGCATCAAGCGCCTCGGGCAGGTACGACTCGGGCGGACCGGAGATCGCCGGCACTGCCACCAGGTCGGCCCCGAGCAGGTCGTCGAGGCCGTGGTTGGGAACCAGTTGCGCACCGACGCTGGTGCTCAGCGCCCGGCCGGGCTGCGGACCGCAGACCTTGAAATCGAAGTTGGGCACCCCGTCGTTGGAACGGTCGATGCCGAAGACCTCGCAGATGACGCCGAACTCGAACACCGCGAGGTTGTCCAGGACGAGCACGGACACACTCTCGAGGGCCATGGCAGGATTTTAGCGCACCAGGTCAGTACTGCCACTAGTGGCTGGATATTTTCTGCCGAACAATTGCTGCCATGACCGCATTGATCACCTTCCTGCTGTTGAGCGTCGTCCTGGTGGCCCCGTTCGGGGTGGTCGCCGCGATCGCGGCGGTGTCGTACCGGGACGGAACTCTGCGGCTGAACATCGGGCAGTTCACCCCCCGGGCGCCGATGGTCGGCTACCTCTACGACGACGATCGCGACGCCGACGCCCGCCGGGTCGGCCACGACTGCGACGCGATTCGCGCCCGCTTCGAGCAGCACCCGGTGTGGCCCTCCTCAGGCGCGCTCGGGGAGCGACGCTAGGAAACCCTCCACCGCCACCCGGTAGCTTTCGGGCGCGTCGTCGTGGACGAGATGACCGGCGCCGGGCACGTGCAAATAGGCCGCTCGATCGCCGGCCAACTCCCGCATTCGGCGCATCTGTCCGGGCGGGGTCACCGAGTCTCCGGCTTCGATGAGCAACGTCGGGGCCCGCACCGCCTGCCACTGCGCCCAGTAGTCCCGGGTGCCCCACTCGGCGGCGATGTCGATCCACCTCGCGGGCTTGCCGTGCAACCGCCAGCCGGTGGGGGTCCGGTCGAACGCCTCGAGAAAGTACTGTCCGGCGACCGGTCCGAACTCGTCGAACACGGCCTGTGCGGATTCGAACTCCACCGGCAGTGCGTGCAGCCAGGGCTCCCACGGGCCGGTGGTCCGCCCGACGAAATCCGGCGCCATGTCCTCGACCACCAGGGCGGCCACCAACCCCGGGTGTTCGGCGGCCAGGCACCAGGAGTGCAGGCCACCCATCGAATGACCGATCAGCACCGCGGGTTGCCCAAGGCCGGCGACCGCGTCGGCAAGCTCGGCGACGAACCGACCTGTGCTGACCGGCACGTGATCCTCGACGTCGTAGCCGCGGTGCCACGGCGCGTCGTAGGTGTGCACCGAGCCGATCCGCGACAGCCACGCCAACTGCCGCGACCAGGTGCTGCCGCGGCCCATGAGGCCGTGCACCAGCACCAGCGGACGGCCACTGCCACCACGATGAGTCAGCAGCGAGGTGGTCATCGGTTCATCTTGCGCTGCGAGTCACCGCCCTCGGCGGGCGCGGTAGCCTTGCGCCATGACCGTGGTGAAGATCAACGCTATCGAGGTGCCGCCCGGTGCCGGCCCTGAGCTGGAGAAGCGGTTCGCCAACCGCGCGCACGCCGTCGACAACCAGCCGGGATTCCTGGGATTCCAGCTGCTGCGACCGGTCAAGGGTGAAGAGCGCTACTTCGTCGTCACCCAGTGGGAGACCGAGGAGGCGTTCCAGGCCTGGGCCACCGGCCCGGCCGTGCACGCCCATGCCGGTGAGCGCGCCAACCCGGTGGCCACTGGAGCCCATCTGCTCGAGTTCGAGGTTGTGTTGGACGTTGCCGGGCACGGCGACAAGGCGTAGCGCGCGCCGGGTGCGCCGCAGCGCGGTGGCGGTTGCCACCGCGATCACCATCGTCGCCACCCTGGCGAGCGGCTGCGCGCCGGCACCCGCGCCGCCGGCCAACGCCGGGGCCGGGGTACGGATCGACACCAACACCCCGCAGGGTGTGCGGGCCAAGCAGGTCATGGACATGCTGAATTCCGATTGGCCGATCGGACCGGTCAGCGTCAAGACGCTGGCCGCCCCGGACGTCGTCGACCCCGTGGCCACCACGATGGACTCGTTGTGGTGGGACCGGCCCTACACGCTGGCCGGGGTGGACATCGGCGCCGGTGTGGCCACCCTGCACGTGCTGACCTCCTACGGCGCCCGGCAGGACATCGAACTGCACACCAACGACCAGACGATGGTCAGCCGCTTCGAGGTCACCACCGAGAAGCCGGTGATCAACTCCTGGCCGGACGTCGACGCCGCACTGAGCCGAACCGGGGCCCGCTACTCCTATCAGGTGTCGAAGGTCGACGACGGACGCTGCGAGAAGGTGGCGGGTACCAACACCGCCGAATCCCTGCCGCTCGCATCGATTTTCAAGACGTACGTGCTGTTCGCGGTCGAGGAGGAGGTGCGGGCGGGCAAGGTCAGCTGGGACGACCAGCTGACCATCACCACCGAGGGTAAGAAACTCGGCTCCTCGGGTTTCGACAAGCTTCCGCCCGGCTCGCAGATCACCGTCCGTGAAGCGGCCGGGAAGATGATCGCCACCAGCGACAACATGGCGACCGACATGCTGATCGGGCGAGTCGGCACCCCCGCGATCGAGCGGGCCCTCGTCGACGCCGGACATCACGATCCCGGCAGCATGACGCCGTTCCCCACCATGCGGGAGATCTTCGCGGTCGGCTGGGGTAATCCCGACATACGCGAACAGTGGAAGACCGCGGACTCGCCGCAGCGCCGCTCCGTTCTGCTGCAGGAGGCGAATTCCCGCCCCTACGAACCGGATCCGCAGCGCACCCATGCACCCGGCTCGGCCTACGGCGCCGAGTGGTATGGCAGCGCGGAGGATATCTGCCGCGTGCACGCGGCCCTTCAGCACAACGCCATCGGCGCCGCGGCGCCGGTCCGCGACATCATGTCGGAGATACCCGGCATCGACCTCGATCGGGCCGAGTGGCCCTATATCGGCGCCAAGGCCGGAAACCTGCCCGGGGACCTCACTTTCAGCTGGTATGCCGTGGATCGCACCGGCCAGGCGTGGGTGGTGAGCTTTCAGCTCAACTGGCCGCGCTACCACAGCCCGAATGCGGGCGGTTGGGTGATGACGATCATCAAGCAGGTCTTCGCGATGCTGCCCCGCTACCGCTGATCGGTCCCCGAGCGTAACGTCCACACTTGCCCGCGGAAGTGCAGCGCCGTGCGGCTCGCCGGCGCGATATCGATGCGCCAGAACGACTTCGGCGGCGCATCGAGCACGACCAGCACGGCGGCGCGGATCACGGCCGGGTGGGTCACGGCCACCACCCGGCGCGGCTCCTGGCTCATCGCGGCCAGCCAGCCGCGGACCCGATCGATCAGGCCCACCACGGATTCACCCCCGTGCGGCGCCCGGTCCGGCTCGGTGAGCCACACCGCGAGTTCGGCCGGCTGGACACCGCCGAGCACCTCCCCGCGCCAGCGGCCGCAGTCGAGGTCGGCCAGCCGCTGGTCCACCTCGGCACGCAGGCCCAGCAACTCGGCGGTCTGCCGGGTGCGCTTCTCCGGTGCGCACAGCGCGGCGTCGTTCTCGCCCAGGTCGACCGTCGCGTCAACCTGGCGCTGCCCCAGGGCATTCAGCGACTCGTCGACCGGGAACCGTCCGGCTGCCATGGCGTCCGTCATGGCGTGGGCTACCAGGGTCAGCCGGACGACGTGGCTCACGCCGGGATGCTGGACCGCGTGGGAGTGTCGAGAAGCCGCCGCATCAGTTCGGCGAACACCAGACCGATCGTCGACCACATCACCACATGGGTGCCGAGGGAGTACAGCCGGAAGTCGTAGAGCACGTCGGCCGGGAACATCTCGGGGGTTTCGTCGATGGTGGGCAACGCCGCCATCACGATGCCGATCGCCACCACGTACGCCCCGGCCCCGGCCAGCGTCGCGTTCCAGGCACCCAGGCGCGCGACCAGCCGCCGACCCAGATACACCGCCGCGACGAGCAGCACCGCCGAGGTCGCAACCATCAACAGGTACAGCAGGGTGCGCTGACGGAGGGTCTCCTCGAGGCTGGCGGCCGGCGGATTCGGCGGGTACTTCAGAGCCGGAATCACGAATGCGCACAACAGCATCGCCGCGGACAGCAGCGCGGCCAGCGGGCGGCCGGCGAGGTCACCGACCCGGCCGTGGGCGATGCCGAACAGCACCGCCAACAGCGCGCCCATCGCCACCGCGAACACCAGCAGCCCGAATCCCATACCGACGTTGGCCTGGATGCCGCGGGAGAACAGTTCGACGCCGTGCTCGTGAGCACCGTGCCCGCCACCGTGACCATGCATCTCGGACATGGTGTCCTCGTAGGCGATCGCCCGGTCGATCACCGGCTCGAGGAACACCCGGGCGAACACGAAGGCGGCAACGCCGCCGAGTGCGCCGGCCAGCAGGCCGCGCGCGATGATCCGCGCTTCCACAGCGCGGTCAGTGGCAGGGGAAGCCGAGAAGGTGACGTGCGTCGTGCAGGAACTCGTGCACGTGCATATCGTCACCGAACACCGACGTCGCGCCCTGATCGAAGCCCACGAAGTACAGGGCCAGCAGCGCGAGGAAGGCGGTCGCGGTCAGCCAGAGCACGGCCTTGGCGGCAGAGAGGTCGACCGACCGGATGCCCTTGCGGGCCTCAGGAGACGTCATGGGGTGTCCTTTCCCGGAGTGTCGCGTCCGGAGATCGAAGCCGGTGACGAGCGTCGGGTCTGACTTTCACAGTGGCGCGACCGTTCTGGAGTCTCACCAGATTCCTCGACTCGTCCTTGGGTACGGATGGATCCTAACCCCCGGGGTTGGTAGGTCCCTAACCCCCGGGGTTGATAGATCCCTAACCCCCGGGGTTGATAGATCGAAGCCCTCGGGGGCTCAGGTGGCCCCGTAGCCCAATTGCTGGGCGGTGTACTTGGCGGCGTCGGTCACCGGTACCGCCTGCACGGCGGTCCCGTACGCGCAGATCTCGGTCCAGACGTCACCGAGTTCGGTGGTGTCGAAGCGCATGGCGATGATCGCGTTTCCGCCACGGCCGGCAGCCTCGCTCATCAGCCGGTTCATCGCCTCGTTGCGGCTTTCGGCGAGGTTTTTGGTCATGCCCTGCAGCTCACCGCCG
>JAGQTU010000004.1:40123-159235 GCA_020438865.1 Mycobacterium sp. | reverse complement strand
AGTTGGTCGAGTCGCCCTCTGGGATGGCTCAATTGCTGATTGTCTTCACCAGAACCACCTAATCCGTGTCCGCTTAGATCCGAGCGTGCTGCTGCCGGCCTTTGCAGTGAAGTGGTTCAATTCTCCCGCCGGTGCCAGTCATTTTGGTGGTGGTGCAGCAGCAACGAACAACTTCAGCCGGCCCGGATTCCTCTGCGACGCTTCAGCTTCAGATTGTTGAGAATGCCGCCACTTCGTGATGTATCACTGAATTGGGATGGTTCAGATTCGCGGGAGATGACGCCTCGAGCGATGAGTTCGATGGTTGTCGCCACGGCGCAGGTCTGCGACAGCAGCAGCGCGAGCAGGATGAGGATTTGAACGGCTCCGGCTTGCAGGGGTGAACCGGTGCTGAGCAGCACGCCGACGAAAGCCCCGGGCAACGTCACGACCCCGACGGTGCGGGTTTGATCGAGATTCGGCAGCAGGGCATCGGCGGCGGTGAGGCCGATAACCTCCATTCGGCCGTCGCGGTCGGTGAAGCCAAGGCTCAGCGCCGCATCGACTTCGCCGGCCCGAAGGCCGAGCGTGTCCAGGGCTCGCCGCGCGGCGACGGCCACGGCGGTCATCGTCCCCCCGAGAACGATGCCGGCCATCGGCACGATCGCCACCCCGTCGACTGGGACTACCCCTGACAGCAACAGCAGCGGTAGCACCGAGAGCAGCCCCACCCCGAGCGATCCGGCCAGCCACCACGAGCCCCGCTGGGCTTGGCTGCGCCGCGCCGCTGTGGCCGCGGCGACAACGAACATCACCAACAGGATCAGCGCCGAGGACCACAGCCGGCTCATCGCCGCGGCCAGCACCCCCGCGACCGCAGCCAACTGCGCTACCGCTCGCAGGGCCGCGCGGGGGACTGTCCACGCCGACCCGAGCGCGGCGATGCGGTAAACCAGCGCGGCCGCGGCGACCATCACGATGCAGACCACGGCCAGGGCGGGACCGATGACGGGTTGGGATGTGTGCACGGGCCCAGTCTCGCGCGCCCACCCTGTCGCACCGTGGAATCGACGTCACGCGCGACGGTTTCTCGCCCCGCCTGGTCTCTCAGCGTGCTGTCAGCACGCGTTACAGACGATGGGCACAGCGCGTGCGGTGACAATGGCGTGGTGGACGGGGTCAGCTGGTGATAGAGCGGTGTCGCCGTTGGGGGCGGCGGTATCTGTGGTGGGTTGACCCGCGGACGTGGGGGATCCCGGTGCGCTCGGCGCTGGCGGCCGCCCTGGTGGTGCTGGTGTCGTTTGGGGTCGTCGCCGCGGCTGTGGCGGCGGTGTTGTATCGGCAGCTGCTGGCCGATGTGGATGCCGCGGCGCAGCGCCGCGCGCGTGACGTGGTGACCGGTCTGCAGCAGGATCCGGTGGGGGAGCTGGATTCCGGCCTGCTCGCCACCGACACCCAGATCGTGGCGGTGCAGGTCCTGGATTCCTCGGGAGCGGTGGTGCGGGCATCCGCCGGCACGCCGATGACGCCGATGACCGGGTGGGGTACCGGGTCGCAGCACGCTGATGAATCCGGCGACGGTGAGGGCGAATACGGTGTGCGGGTCAGCCGGGAGGCCGGTGCCGGCCCAGGCCGCGACTACACGGTGTTGGTCGGCGCGGCGAGCGGGGCCGCGATCTCGACGGTGAAGGATCTGGGGCTGCTGCTGGCGGCGGCGATGCCGTTCGTGGTGGCCGGTGCGGCCGCGGCGACGTTTGTGTTGGTGCGTCGCTCGTTGCGGTCGGTGGAGGTCATTCGCGCGGAGGTCGCCGACATCAGCGCCCATGATCTGTCGGGGCGTGTTCCGGTGCCCGCGCATCGCGATGAGATTTCCGCGCTGGCGGCGACGATGAACGACATGCTGGCCCGTATCGAGTCGGGCCAGGCTGCGCAGCGCCGGTTCGTCGGGGACGCCTCCCATGAGTTGCGTAGCCCGTTGGCCACGATCATCTCGGCGGTGGAAGTGGGGCTGGCCCACCCGGAACTGCCGCAGGCGCAATTGGCGCGGGACATGGTGTTGCCCGAGGCGCAACGGATGCAGGCATTGATCGACGACCTGTTGTTGTTGGCGCGGTCTGATGAACGCGGGATCGTGGTGCGTCGCGAGGATGTCGACCTCGACGATCTGGCCGCCCACGAGGTGGCCCGTCTGGAGCGGGACGGCGTGCCGGCAGTGCGGGCTGATCTGTCGCCGGCGCAGGTGGTCGGGGATCGGTCGGCGTTGGGCCGGGTGTTGCGCAATCTGGTGGACAACGCTGTGCGCCATGCCCGTTCAACCGTTGAGATCGCGGTATGGGTTCAGGACGGTTCAGGATGTATGTCGGTCGCCGATGATGGGCCGGGAATTGCGCCGGCGGATCGCGACCGGGTCTTCGAGCGGTTCGTGCGCCTGGACACCGACCGATCGCGCGCCGCGGGCGGCAGCGGGCTGGGGTTGGCGATCGTCGCCGAGATCGTGGCCGCCCATCAGGGCCGGGTGACTGTCGGTGACCGCCCCGGCGGGGGGACGGTCATAACGGTCTATCTGCGGGACTCAGAGCTGAGCCGGTAGCCGACCCCGCGCACTGTTTCGATGGTGTTCGTGCCGAACGGGGTGTCGATCTTGCGGCGCAGATACCCCATGTAAACCTCGACGACGTTGTCGGGGCCGGCGTAGTGGGCGTCCCAAACATGTTGCAGGATTTGCGTTTTGGTGACGGCGATGTCGTGGTTGCGCATCAGGTATTCCAGGAGCCCGAACTCGCGGGGGGTCAGTGTGATCGGGACCTCGCCGCGGTGCACCGACCGTCGTGCCGGGTCCAGGGACAGATCGCCGGCGGCGAGGATCGCGGGGCGCTCAGGTGCCCCGCGGCGCAGCAGGGCTCGCAGTCTGGCGGTCAGGACGATGAATGAGAACGGTTTGGTCAGGTAGTCATCGGCGCCGAGGTCGAAGGCGTCGGCCTGCTCGTAGTCGCCGTCCTTGGCGGTCAGCATCAGCACCGGGGTCCACACGGATGCAGCCCGCATGCGGCGCAGTACCTCGTAGCCGCTCAGACCGGGCAGCATGATGTCGAGGACAACGACATCGAACTGGTCCTCGGTGGCCAGCCACAGCCCGTCGGTGCCGTTGTCGGCGGTGACGACGACGAAGCCCTCTGCCGCCAGCCCCACTTCCAGGGTCTTGGCCAGCCGCGCCTCGTCCTCGACGACAAGCACTCTCACAGCGGTCGACTCCTTGTCGTGGCGGCCTTCGGGGCTGGGGACAACGCGCGTGTCGCCCCCAGCCCCGAGGGTAGGCAGCGTCGGGTTAGTCGCCGGCATCCGGTGTGTCACCGGGCTCGGGCACGTCGGCGACGCCGGGGGCCTCCGGGGCCTCGGGCGCCTCTGAAACACCGCCGGCCGCGGGGGCTGGGGCGGGCTGCTCGGCGCCGAAGGAGATGTGCGGGACCTGGATCGGGTGAACCAGCGCTACCGCGCCGGCCGCCCCGAGTGCGACCGTGGCGCCTGCGATCACGGTGGCGATCTTTCTGCGTGCTGACATGGGATTTCCTTCCTGATACACGCCACCGGGATCGGTGACGCTGACCCCACGCTGCGGGCTGCGCACTGTGAAAACGCTGAGCCGAGCCCCGGCCCTCAGCGTTTCCTCAGCGCCGCGTCGCCAGGCTGGCCGAGTGATACTGAGTCGCCGAATGCTGAGCAAGGTCCCCGAGGTCACCGTCTGGTTCTGGGTGATCAAGATCCTGTGCACGACGGTCGGGGAGAGCTTCGCCGACTGGGTCAACGAAACCCTGGGGCTGGGCCTGCTGACGACGACGGCGATCTTCACCGCCGTGCTCGTCGGCGTGCTGGTCTGGCAGATGAGCCTGTCGCGCTATGTGCCGTTCGTGTACTGGCTGACCGTGGTGGTGCTCAGCGTCACCGGCACCCTGTACACCGACATCCTCACCGACTCCCTGGGCGTTCCGCTGGCGGTGAGCAGTGCGGTGTTCGCCGGGCTCCTCGCGGTGGTGTTCGGGATCTGGTGGGCGCGGGAACGCACCCTGTCGATCCACAGCATCATCACGACCCCGCGGGAAGGCTTCTACTGGCTGGCCGTCCTGGTTACCTTCGCACTGGGCACCGCACTCGGGGACTGGACCCTGGAGTTGACCGGCTGGCAGCCCGGGGTGGCCGTGCTTCTGCCCGCCGGCCTGATCGCCGCGATCGCGGTGGGCTGGCGACTCGGCGCCAACCCGGTGCTCTCGTTCTGGCTGGCCTACATCCTGACCCGCCCGCTGGGCGCCAACCTCGGTGACTGGCTGGCCCGTACCCGCGCCGAGGGCGGCGTCGGACTGGGAACCGCCGGCACCAGCGTGGTGTTCCTGGCGGCCATCCTGGCCACGGTGATCTACCTGACCGTCACCCGCCGCGACGTCATCGACAACCCGGACACCACCGCCGCGCCTGTCGCCGCGCGACATGCTGGCCGCGAACGAGTCATGCTCGGCTACTACGCGGTGCTGGCCGCAGCCACGGCCGGGCTGCTGACGTGGGCGGGCGCGCAACCGCACGGCAGTTCACCGGCGCTGGAAGCCGAGGGCCCTTCGGCGCCCGCGGTGGCCGCACTGTTCGCCGGCCAGGTCACCGCCGCGTTCCCAGCTGCTGACCTCGACCAGTTCCGCATCATCGTCACCGACACCACGGCCAAGGTGTCATCCGGTGACCAGGCCGGCGCAACAGCGCGGATCACCGACCTGGAAACGGCGTGGGACGACGCCGAAGACCGGCTCCGGCCCCTAGACGGCGCCGCCTGGACCTACCTGGACGGCAAGATCGACGCCGCCCTCAAAGCGGTACGGGCATCCAACCCAGACCCGGCGACCGAACAACAGGCACTGAGCGCCCTGAACAGCGCCCTGCGCTGAATAAGACTGTGCGAACCAGAACCATTGAGGCGCTGACACGTTCGGCTTCCGCCAGCGCTGCCGGGACGACCGCTTCAACTGCGCAGCCAGGATCAGTCGGCGCTGACAGAACTCGGAACACCCTGTCGCGGCGCCGGTTGGGCCCGCGACCACCACGACGCGGCCAGGATCACCGCCGCAGCCCAACCCGCTCCGAGCAGCCAACCGGCCAGCACATCGGTCAGAAAATGCACCCCCAGATACGGGCGGGAAAAGCCGATCAAGCCGATCGCGGTCACCGTCGCCGCCCACACCGCCACCTGGACCGCCCACCGGCGAATCACCCACCGGCACAACATCCACGCCCCCAGGACCCCGATCGCTGCGGCGCCGGTGGCGTGCCCGGACGGAAAGGAGAACCCGGGCGTGGGAATCACGGCGAACGGCAAGCCCGGACGCGGCCGGCCGACCAGATGCTTGGCGACCACGATCACCAACCCGATACCTCCGCCACCGGCCAGCCCGACCAACACCGGCAGCCACGACCGCGCCCGCACCGCAGCCACCACACACACCAGCGTCAGCCACACCGCCTGCGCGTCAACCTCACCCATCCGGGTCACGACCAGCAGGACTTTCGTCAGCCACACCTCCCGATGGGCAGCCAGCCACGCCGCGACCGGTTCATCGAACGCCGCGACGCCCTCACCGTCGAGCACATCGTCGAGCAGATCGGTGAACCCCACCGCGGCAGTGCCCACCACGACCAGCCCCGCCACCAATCCCACGACGGCGACACCACGCAGCCCCAACCAGGCCTGCACCGGGGACACCAGGGCGTCCAGGCGCACCGCGACCACCCGCAGCACCGGACCGACCAGCGGGACATCGCCGACGCGCTCCAGCCGGCCGCTGCGCGGCGGGTGCCGGGCCACCCACACCGCCAACGCCGCCACCACAACCAGCAGGCCAACCACCCCGACGCCTACCGGACCGAACCGCGCCGCCCCCAACCCCACACCGTGTCCCATCAACGGTCATCCAACCAAGCACCCGGCCGGCCACCGTGCAGGCCGCACCGCAGTCCGGAGCAATCCGCGCCTGAGCGGCCCCGGCCGCCGCCGGAGAGGGGCCATCCCGCGACCGAAACAGACAACGAATGAGGAGCCAATACCGATATGGACACCAACACCCCCGAACCCCAGGACACCCCCGAACCGACCGCAGAGCAGGCCACCAACGAGATTCCGCGGACGTCGGCCCCTACCGAGGCGCTGCGACCCAACCCTCCTGCAGCTGAGGGCAAGCGCAGCGTCCTCTCCCGGCCCTGGACGTGGGTCGGTATCGCCGCGGCCGCGTTACTGCTCGGCGCGGGGATCTTCGTGACCGGTGTAGTGGCCGGGAAGACACTCGGCGGTGAGTACGAATGGCATCGCGACCACGAAGCTGCCAACAGCCAGCCGATCAAGACCGACTCATCCAAGGACGACGACGAGGCCGATGAGGCCGACCAGACACCGGCATCGATGAACAACCAGACCGACCAATCCCAGCCCGCCGTACAGACACCCGCGACGAAGGCGCCGAATCCCAGCAGCACGGCCTCCCCGGCACCGGCCCCCACCCCGGCGCCACCCGGCACCCGCTAGTCCCCCTGCAGCGGCAGGCCCGCAGCCAGAACCGTGGTGGTCACGCCCGCGTGCGGCCCTTCGGGTATCTACTGCGTGCACACGTTGCAGTTCGGCGGCGCCCCATCAGAGGCCCGCAATAGCGCACCCCGAAGAAAGGCTCCTTAGGTTGTGACCACCCACCTCAGCTACGTCGAAGCCGTTATCGTCGGCCTCTTCCAAGGGGTCACCGAACTCTTTCCCGTCTCCAGCCTCGGCCACTCGGTACTGATCCCCGCCCTGGTCGGAGGGCGCTGGGCCCACGACCTCAACGTCTCCACACCGGAATCCCCCTACCTCGCCTTCATCGTCGGGTTGCACGTCGCCACCGCCATCGCATTGCTGATGTTCTTCTGGCGAGACTGGCTCGTGATCCTCGGAGGTTTCTTCAGCTCCATCAGAAATCGGCGGATCAGCACCCGTCCCGAACGGCTCGCATGGCTGATCGTTCTCGCCACGATCCCAGTCGGCCTCTCCGGCCTTGCCCTCGAACACCTCTTCCGAACAACCCTCGGAAAACCCATCCCCGCCGCGGCCTTCCTCATGGTCAACGGAGCCGTGCTCCTGCTCGGAGAACGACAGCGACGAACAGCGCCAGCCCCGGCGAATCCTCTGCCGACCAACGCCTCTCAGCCAGCGGGGCACCCTTCTACCGTCGGTAACCCAGTGGACGACCGACTCGCCGACCAGACGATCAAGCAAGGCGTGCTGATCGGGTGCGCTCAGACCCTCGCCCTGCTACCCGGCATCAGTCGGTCCGGCATCACCATGGTCGCTGGCCTACTGCGAGGCCTCTCCCACGAGGAAGCAGCACGATTCTCGTTTCTGCTCGCCACTCCGATCATCCTCGCCGCCGGTCTCTTCAAAGTGCCCGATCTCTTCGGGCCGCTCGGAACCGGCATCCACGGCCAGGTACTCGCCGGCAGCATCGCATCATTCGTCACTGCCTACCTCTCGGTCCGCTTCCTGACTCGCTACTTCGAAACCCGAACGCTGACACCATTTGCGATCTACTGCCTCGCAGCCGGCGGCGTCGGGCTGTGGCTCACTCTGCGCTGACTTCGTGTGAGTCTGCTGGCAGCAACGTGAGGGCTAATACCCCAAGCGGAACAACGCATCGGCTCTCTTTCCCGCACAACCGTACGGTTCTAGGATTCGCCGCGAAAAGCGGAAAAACTGTCTCGCCATCTTCGGCGGAAAAGCCGCCAACGCGCAGCTCAGTAAGTGGCGCCTTCGCCACCGAAAAGCGGAACCTACAGGTGCTGTAGGTTCCGCTTTTCGATGGCCAAATTCCGCTTTTGATGGCAGTAGATTGGCAATTTTGCCGGAAAGTTGTTAGGACGGCTACCTAACTGTTGACCGCAGAGCCTTCCCGGTGGGACGCTCATGATGCGGTGCCTCGTTCATCGCGCGGAGCAAGCGATGTCGGCACTAATCATCACGAATACTGGCCCCATCTGCCGGAGACCACTGCGTCACTGCAGCTAGAAGCGGCGATCTATTGTCGTGACGACAGACTGCTAAGTCCTGATTTGTGCGTTGCGGATCTGGGACGCGACTGTTATCCGTTGCTGCTCGTGCTGATTCACCCTTTGTGTGACCGTCATTGCCGTGGCCACGAGGAAATTGACGAAGTCCGACGTTCGGCTGGCCGCTCGCTGTGCGGCGGTGGCGTCGATGGGCGCAGCCGTGATTCACTTCGCGGTCACGCCGATGCATTGGCGGGATTGGTTGCCGTCGGGCGTGTTTTTCGCAGTCCTGGCCAGTTTTCAGCTGGTGTGGGGGTTGGTGGCGTGGTCGCGGCAGAACGCCTGGGTGCTATCCGCCGGAATTGCGGCGAATGTGGGCGCGGCCGGATTGTGGGTGATGTCCTGTATCAGTGGGCCGCCGGTCGGGCCGTCGGCAGGACAGCCTGAACCGGTGGGGGCAGCCGGGATTTGTGTTCTGCTGCTTCAGCTTTATGTCGTCATGGGCGCCGGGTGGGCGTGGTCGCGAATGCATCAGGCTGAAGAGGTTTCCGGGTTTGGGCGGGCGATGGTGCTCATGGGGGCCAACACGATCGTGGCCGGGGCGGTCACGTTGGGTCTGGCGGCCAGCTTGCAGGGCCACCATCACCATCACCATGGGGCAGCTGCCGAGGCGCAGGAGGGCCATCAATCCCATCACGAGGCGCACATGGACGGTGATGCCCACATGGAGGGCCACATGGATGGCGCGCACATGGACGGTGATGCCCACATGGAGGGCCACATGGATGGCGCGCACATGGACGGCGACGCTCACATGGATGCAGACGGGCACATGGACGGCGATCACCATCCGTCGGTCCCCCTGGCGCCCCCTGCAGGCACGGGGGTGCCGGAGGAGGAGCTGCCGGTGACCGACATGTCCCTTGAGGTCGACGGCGACCATCATGGGGAGCCCGGCGTGCCGGCTGCCGGTGGAGTGACCCAGCCAGCGCCGGAGGCCCCCGCGCCCCCCGCGGCGGTGCCCGCTGCGAAACCGGCTCCGGCGCAGTCTTCTTCGTCGGCGGTGGAGGCAGAGGGTGATGGTGACGCCGACGGTCACCAGCACCACCACGACGATTGAGCGCCCGACGGGCCTAGTGGTGTCCGCTGTGCGGATCGGACTGGGATTCACCCGGCGGCAAGGTAGACGGGCTGGGGATGTCGAGGGTGGTGCTGCTGGCCGGGGCGGTGGCGGGCGGTCGTGACGAGTAGCTGATGCCGCTGGGCTCGGTGCCGACGGGAATCGGGGGCATCGCCGTCGACGACGAGAGATCGACAGCGGTGACGGTGTTGTCGAAGCTGTTGGTCACCCACGCCCATGTGCCGGAGTCGTCGATGACCACGCCGTGCGGCCCGGCACCGGTGGTGACCGTGCTGCGGGCCGTCACGGCCTTGGTGTCGATGACCGACAGCGTGTGTCCCGGGGCGTCCTTGGTGCCTTGGTCGGCGGAGACGACCTCGTTCTCGTCGGGGGTGAGATAGAGCTGGACCGGCGCAGTGGGAACGGCGACGCTGCCGACCACTTTGCGTTGTGCGAGATCGACTTTCACGACACTGGGCGGCTCGGTGATCCCGGTGTAGGCGTACTTGCCATCGCCGCTGACCGCGACCTGAGCGGGACTCGCACCGACCGGCACCGCCCCCACGTACTTGTCGGTGGCCGGGTCGATCAGATCGACCGCACCGTCCATGGTGTTGGCGACCACGATGACCGAGCCACCGGCGGCAGCCCGCAGCCCATGGGGCATGCCATCGAGGGTGATCCGACCGGCGGGGCTCAGTCCCGGGGCCTTGTAGACCGACACCGTGCCGTCCCCCGAATTGGTCACGTAGACCTTGCCGTTGGGGGCTTCGATGACATGGGCGGGATGGGGTCCGGTGGGCGCTGTGGCGGTCACCTGGTAGGTGGCGGGGTCGATGGCGACGACGACGCCGGCGCTGCTGACCGCATATACCACCGAGTTGTCACGGCCGACTTGGATGTTGTGTGGCCCTTTGATTCCGGTGAGGGTCATGGTCACCGTGTTGGTGGCGGCGTCGATGACCGACACGCTGTCGTGGCCCTCATCGGCGACCCAGACCGACCCCGACCGGGGTGGGGATGCCTGGGGCTTGCTCGAACATCCCGTCAGGGCTGTTGCAACAAGGGTGATGGCGGTGATCGCCCGGACTGCTGCTGTCGCCATCGTGGCCCCCCTGGTCGACGAAGGACGCACCGCGTCCTGACGTGGATTCCACGCTACCCGTGCTGACCCTCACGGCATTTCGGCCTCGCTGAACCGGACTTTCAGTGGCCGTGGTCGAAGACCACCAGAGTGTGGGCGAGCGCGCCGTCGACGAAGTAGGCGCGACAGTCGAAGTGGTCTTGGATCGTGGTGCCGATCTCGCTGGGCGCGTTGGCCACCCCGGAGACGTTGAGCACCGTGATACGCGAGGTGTCGACACCCTTGAGTGCTTCGCTGGCTGTCAGGGAGGAGAAGTCCCGGCCCTCGGTGTCGAGGGTGCTGGGCTCGGTACGGACATCGGAGAGGGTGGCCTTGTCAGGGGCGACCAGCCGTTTCATCACCTCGGCTGGGCAGCGTTGTTGCGCGACCTGCTCGGTCGATGGTGCGGAGTCCGCAGACCTTCCCAGCTGCAGTGCGCCGGTGGCGACGGCGACGGCGACAATGGCGGCGCCGGCGACGACCGGGGCGGCGATCCACAACAGCGGGCCGCGGTTGCCGCGATCAGCGTGGGGGTTGACCATCGGCTCCCTGTTTCTCCAGTGTGTCGGCCGGGGCATCGGGGACGGTGGGTGGCGGCGGTTCATGGGTGGCACTGCCGGCCAGCCACTCCGCCCATGGGACGCTCCAGTCGCCGTTTTGCCACTGTTGCAGCGGGGCTCCGCCGGTGTCGCGGACTTCGACGATGTCTCCGGGCTGGGAGAAGTTGTAGAACCACTCGGCGTTCTCGGCGCTGAGGTTCAGACAGCCGTGGGAGACGTTGGTGTTGCCCTGGGCCCACACGGTGTCTTCCAGGGCGTGCAGGTAGATGCCGTCGGTGCTGATGCGGGTGGCCCAGTTGATGGTTTGCTTGTAGCCCAGCCGGGAGTTGATGGGCAGGCCGTAGGTCGAGGAGTCCATGACGACGGGGTTCGCCTTGTCCATCACGGTGTAGATCCCGGGTTGGGTCCAGAAGCTGATGGTGCGCCCGCCGATGGTTTCGCTGCCGCCCATCCCCATCGACGTCGGCATGGTGCGCACCAGTTGGCCGTTGCTGAACACGCTGACCTGTTTGGTGAGGTCGTTGGCGATCGAGACGTGGGCGTCGCCGATGCGGAAGCTCACGCTCGCGTCGGCTTGCCCGTACAGGCCCTGTCCGAGGGGGACGCCGTAGATGTTGGCCGCGACGTTCACGGTGGTGCCGGGGGCGTAGTAGTGCTGGGGCCGCCAGTGCGCGGTCGCGTCGTCGACCCAGGTCCACGCACCGTCGACGGGCGGGTTGGTGGTTACGCGCAGGGCGCGCTGGGCGGCGGCGCGGTCAGGGACGGGCTCATCGAAGCGGGCGACCACGACGGTCCCGATTCCGTAAGTGCCGCCGTCGACGAGGTCGTGGTTGCCGGTGGTGGTCAGTCTCACCGCGGTCTGGTTGCCGGGGACCAGGGTGGTGAACGTCGACACTAGGGCGCGGGTGACGTCGTCGGCGCCGCGGCCGGTTGCGGTCACGGTGTAGCTGCGGCCGTAGCCCAGCGGCACGGTGGGTTTCGACACCGTGTTGTCCGGGGTCATCACGCCCTCGACGGCCTTGCCGGTCTCGTTGACCATCTCCACGTTCAGCAGGCTGCCGGCGGCCGCGGTGACGGTGACGGGGGCGAGCGGGTCGACGTTGTTCGCGTTGGGTCCGGGCTGCATGGACAGCTGGACCGGAGCCGGTGCCGATACCGTCGCAGGTGACGAACCGTGCGCCGAGTCGCCGTCGTGCCCACACAGCGGTGTCGGGCAGCGAAACACCCCCGGCATGGCGACCGCCACGACGAGCAGGACGACCAGATGAACCGCAAGCAGAGTGTTCCTCTGCAGCGTCCTGGATCCGAGCCGCGTGCCGGACATCTGGAGAAGGGCGCGCATGATGCCCAACCTAATCACCGAGCCACTCTCGGTCGGTTCGCGTCCGGCCTGAACCGGCAATCTTCATTGAATCTTTGTCGAACCCGCACAAGAACCCTGTGCTCACGGGGAAGCCTGGTAGCCAGCAGATCACGCGGACGGAGAACCCATGCCTGAAAGCACTGTCCTCGACGTCGGCGGCTTGCACTGGGCGACCTCGACCGCGGTGATCGAGTCGGCGCTGCTGCGCCGGCCGGGTGTCAGCGCGGTGCAGGCCAACGCGGTCAACCAGACCGCGACGGTGACCTACGACCCGGCCACGACCTCCGTGGGTGAACTTGCGGACTGGGTGCGCGACTGCGGATTCCACTGCGCCGGCCGCTCAGTTCCCCACCACGTCTGCGATCCGATGGCCGAACCGACGGCCGACACCGGCGAGGCCGGCCATGTCCACCACGGCCATCACGCTCCCCAGGCGGGCCCGTCGCCGCACGAGATGATGGGACACGGCGGCCACGCAGGTATGTCGATGGACGCGATGGTGCGCGACATGCGCAACCGGTTCCTGGTGGCCTTGGTGCTGTCGATCCCGATCATGTTGTTCTCCCCGATGGGGCGGCACATGTTCGGATTCATGGTGCCGGCGCCGTTCGGCATGCGTGACGACGTCTTCACCTTCCTGCTGAGCCTGCCGGTCGTGTTCTACTCGGCGTGGATCTTCTTCGACGGCGCCTGGCGGGCCCTGCGGGCCCGGACTTTGGACATGATGGTCCTGGTCGCCGTCGCCGTCGGCACGGGCTGGCTCTACAGCGTCGGGGTGACCCTGACCGGCGGCGGCGAGGTGTTCTACGAGGCCGCCGCGATGCTGACAACCTTTGTGCTGCTTGGACATTGGTTCGAGATGCGCGCCCGGGGCGGGGCCAACGAAGCCATTCGTACCCTGCTCGAGCTCGCGCCGCCGATGGCGGTGGTCGTCCGTGATGGTGAACCGGTGGAAGTGCCCACTGCGGAGGTCGTGGTCGGGGACCTGTTGTTGATCCGTCCCGGGGCCAAGATTCCCGTCGACGGCACGGTCGAGGAGGGCGCCTCGGAGGTCGACGAGTCGATGGTCACCGGTGAAAGCCTGCCGGTGTCTAAAGCGCAGGGTGACAGCGTCATCGGCGCCTCGATCAACACCACCGGCACCTTGCGGGTCCGGGCGACCAAAGTCGGTTCCGACACCGCACTGGCCCAGATCGTGGCGATGGTGCAGCAGGCTCAGAACTCCAAGGCGCCCGGGCAGCGGCTGGCCGACCGCGCGGCCTTCTGGCTCGTCCTGGTCGCGCTGGTCGGCGGGACCGTCACCTTCCTGGTCTGGTGGGCCGTCGGGGCCGGAGTACAGGCCGCGCTGCTCTTCGCGATCACGGTGGTCGTCATCACCTGCCCCGACGCCCTGGGTCTGGCCACCCCGACGGCCATCATGGTGGGTACCGGCCTGGGCGCCCAACGGGGCGTGTTGTTCAAAAACGCCACGGCCCTGGAGACATCGGCCCGGATCGACACCGTGGTGATGGACAAGACCGGCACACTCACCAAAGGCGAGCCGGAAGTCACCGATTTCGTCGCCGAGGGGATCGGCGAGCAAGAACTGCTGGCTCTGGTCGCCGCAGTGGAGAAGGAGTCCGAGCACCCCTTGGCGGCGGCGATCGTGCGCTTCGCCACCGAAAAGGGCGCCGCAGCAGCCACATTGACGGATTTCCGCAACGTGCCCGGCCACGGCGCCACCGCGACGGTCGCCGGCCGGCGGGTCGCTGTGGGCAACCGCAAACTCATGGTCGAGGAAGCGGTGGACTTCCCGACGGCGTTGATGAGCCGCCGCGATGAGCTCGCCGCCAGCGGGCGCACCGCGGTGCTGATCTCCGTCGACGGGCGCGGGGTCGGGGTGGTCGCCCTGGCTGACGCCGCGCGGGAGACGTCCGCTGACGCCGTGCGGGAGCTGCACGACCTCGGGGTGAAGGTGGTCATGCTCAGTGGCGACAACCAGGCCACCGCCACCCGTATCGCCGACCAACTCGGCATCGACACCGTCATCGCCGAGGTGCTGCCCGGAGACAAAGCCGCCAAGATCGCCGACCTGCAGAACCAGGGCCGAAAAGCCGCCATGGTCGGCGACGGCGTCAACGACGCCCCCGCTCTGGCCCAGGCCGATCTCGGGGTCGCGATCGGGGCGGGCACCGACGTCGCGATCGAAACCGCAGACCTGGTCCTGATGCGCTCAGATCCCCTCGACGTACCAATCGCCCTGCGCATCGGCAGAGGAACCCTGCGCAAGATGCGCCAGAACCTCTGGTGGGCCGTGGGTTACAACGTGATCGCCCTACCCATCGCGGCCGGGGTGCTCAAACCGGTGTTCGGGTTTGTGCTCCGCCCGGAGATCGCCGCCATGTCGATGTCGGGCTCCAGTTTTATCGTCGCCGTCAATGCCCTGATGCTCAAGCGCCTGAAACTGCCGGCACCCCCAGCGCCGAGCGCCTCAAGCGCCCAGCAGCCCGCAGCCACCGCGGTGTGACAGCCCGGCGCGTCTACTCCGAGGTCGGACCCAACGCTTGAATCGCCGCGCGCAGCTTGGCGGTGACCTCGTCGGCGACCTCCTGCAAGGCTGGGTCGCCGGTGACCTGAACCAGCAGTTGGGGATTCATCGCTTCCACCAGCACCCGGGTGTCATCGTCAGGGTCGGTGCGCACCACGACGTTGCACGGCAGCAGCAGCCCGATCTGGCGGTCGATGTCCACCGCCCGGTGGGCCAGTGGCGGGTTGCAGGCGCCCAGGATCAGGTAGTTCTCCATGTCCTGGTCCAGCTTGGCCTTCAGGGTGGCTTTCATGTCGATCTCGGTGAGGACGCCGAAACCCTGGCCGGCGAGTGCCTCACGGGTGCGGGTCACCGCGTCGGCGAACGAGGACTGCAGGGCAGTCGAGATGGCAATGCTCATGGTGTTTCCCCCTCATGCGGCCCGTCACGGGTTCCTCTTCACCGAATTTGGCACGCCCATCCACCGGGTGGTGCGACCGCAGGCTGTTCTTTATCGAATCTTCACAGAACGGCTAGGACACCCCTATCAACGCGCGGAAGGCTGGAAGCCGAACGAACGTGACGACAACGAAAGGTATGTGGTGAAGAAGACAAGGACTGTGGTGACCGGTATGGCTGCGCTGGCCACGGTGGCCGCCCTCGGGGCGTGTAGCAACACCGCGACCAAGGAAGCCACGTCCTCGGCGGCGCCGTCGACGACCCAGACCTCCTCGGCTGCGCCGGCCGCCGCGCACAACATGGCCGATATGCACTTCGCGCAGATGATGATTCCGCATCACCAGCAGGCCATTGAGATGAGCGACATCATCCTGGCCAAACAGGGCATCGACCCGCGCGTAGTGGACCTGGCCAAGCAGATCAAGGCCGCCCAGGGCCCGGAGATCGCGACGATGCAGGGCTGGATCAGCCAGTGGGGCATGGGCGGCATGAGTGGAATGCCGAGCATGAGCGGGATGCCCGGTATGGACCACGGCGGCATGAGCGGAATGCCCGGGATGGACCACGGCGGCATGCAGGACTCCGGCACACCGACCACCACCAGCATGATGCCCAGCGGCTCGATGATGCCGAGCGGTTCGATGATGCCCGGCATGGATCACGGCGGCATGGACATGTCCGGTATGGACGGCATGATGTCGCAGGCTGACATGGACGCGTTGAAGAACGCCAACGGCGCCCAGGCCGCCAAGCTCTACCTGACCGGCATGATCAAGCACCACCAGGGTGCGCTCACCATGGCGCAGGACGAGATCAAGAACGGTCAGTCCACCGACGCTATCGCGCTCGCGAAGTCGATCCTGGAGAGCCAGCAGAAGGAGATCGACACCATGAACCAGATCCTGAGTTCGCTGTAGGAGGAGAACCCGTGTCCCAGACACAGACCTACCGGGTCCGGGGCATGACGTGCGGGCATTGCGTCGGGGCGGTGACCAGCGAGCTTCAAACGCTGGGCACCGTCACCGACGTCGCCGTCGATCTTGTCCCGCAAGGTGATTCGACCGTGACCGTCACCAGCTCAGCCGCCTTGGAGGCCGGGGCGGTGCGCGATGCGATCACGCGTGCCGGTTACGAACTGGTCGGCACACCCGCGGGCTGACCCTCACCCCGTGGCGCCGACGTCGCGGACGCCGGCACCGTTGCGGTGAAGGTGGTGCCGTGCCCGGGCCCGCGGCTGGTCACACTGACGTGGCCGCCGTGGGCCTCGGTCAGGGCTTTGACGATGGCCAGCCCGATCCCGGAGCCGCCGCGTCCACGGTCGCGGGCGTAGTCGGCGCGGTAGAACCGCTCGAAGAGGTGCGGCAGGTGCTCGGGGGCGATCCCTTCGCCGTCGTCGGCGACGGTGAACACCACCTCGGTGCCGGCGCGGCTGGCCGTCAGGCTGACATGCCCACCGCACCGGGTGTGGCGCAGCGCGTTATCGAGCAGGTTGCCCAGCACCTGCATCAGCCGTTGCCGATCGGCCCACAAACGCCCACCATTCGTCCGAGTGGTCAGGGTCACCCCCTTGACGGCGTACCGTTCGGCGGCAACCGCTTTCACCGCGCCAACGAGCTCATCGACGTCCACCCACTGCGGGGTGATCGCGGCGTGGGCGTCTTCGGCCTGGGCCAGCGCGGCAGCGTCGTTGGAGAACCTCACCAGCCGACCGGTCTGCTCGCGCAGCATCGCAATGGTTGGCGGGTCAAGGGTTTTCACGCCGTCCTCGACGGCTTCGAGGTAGGCCTCCAGGACCGACACCGGGGTGCGGATCTCGTGGGCGAGGTCACCGAAGAGCTGGCGGCGGGTGGACTCCACCGACTGCAGGCGCTGCGCCATCCGGTTGAACGCCACCGCCAGCTCGTCGAACTCCTCCCCGAGTCTCGGTGGAGCCACCCGGATGTCGTAGCGGCCCTCGGCCACCGCGGAGGCCGCCGCGGAGACCTCGGCGATGGAACGCTGCAGGCGCCGGCTCAGGTAGGCGGTCACCACGAACGCGGTCGACGCGGCCACCGTGATCGCGACCGCGATCGACAGCGCAGTCGCATGCTGATAGGCCTGCTCGGCGTGGAACTGCTCGTTGGAGTCGTGGGCCACCCCGGCCAGGTGCAGATGCTCGCGGAAAAGCGGCGGACCGACCAGCGAGGCCACCACCCAGGTGGTCACCCCGCCGGCCAGCAGCACCAGAGTCTGGGCGAGCAACAGCCGCCGGCGCATCCCGAACCCGGTAGACGGTGCGGGCGCGGTCATTCCCCGCTGCCCATCCGGTAGCCCACCCCACGGACGGTGAACACGAACCGCGGGTCGGCGGGGTCATCGGCAAGCTTGCGGCGCAGGTGCCCGAGGTGAACGTCGACCAAGTGGTCGTTGCCGACCCACGGTTCGCCCCAGACCGCGTCGATGAGCTGGCGGCGGCTCCACACCACCCCGGGCCGCGACGACAGGGCCGCGAGGATGTCGAACTCGGTGCGGGTCAACGGGATCGACTCGCCATCAAGAAACACCTGCCGGCTGGCGACGTCGATCGACAGCGGCCCGAACGCCCGCGGTGGAGCCTCGTCGGCGGGCGGGACCAGGGCTACGGGTACCGCGCGGGGGCGGCGCAGCATCGCTCTGATCCGGGCGACCAACTCCCGCGGGCTGAACGGTTTGGTCACATAGTCGTCGGCCCCGACCGACAGCCCGACGATAGTGTCCATTTCGGTGTCTCGGGCGGTCAGCATCACCACGTAGGCGTCGGAGAACGTGCGAAGTTGGCGGCAGACCTCCAGCCCGTCGATGCCCGGCAACCCCAGATCGAGCACCACCACGTCGGGGTCGACCTCCCGGGCTACCGCCAGCGCCTCTGCCCCGGTATGGCAGACGGTCACCTCGAAGTGCTCGCGGGTCAGATAGCTGGCGACCACGTCGGCCAGCGCCGCCTCGTCGTCGACCACCAGGGCGCGATAGCCCAGGTCGGCGCCGCCCGCAACGGGCTCGGGGATCAGATCCATGCCTTCATCGTGCCGTGCCGACGCAGCGCTTCCGCGTCTTGAGCGAATCTTCACACAACCAACACCAAACCCCCGGGCAGCGGGGAACACAGTGGAAGCAGAACTCCACGACGAGGGGATTGGTAGATGAGCAGGCAGGTTCTTGCCGCCACAACGCTGAGCCGACGCGGCTTCCTCGCCGCGAGCGTGCTGGGCGGCGCGGCGCTGGTCGCCTGCAACCGTTCCGCCACCGCGCCCAACGGCGCCGGTACGACCGATCCGATCGCGGCGGCCGAAGCCGCCCGCCCCCACACCGGAAAGACGGTCACCGCCCGCCTGGCCCCCGGTCCGGCCGACGTCGACCTCGGCGGAACGCGGGCGCAGACTCTGGCCTACAACAACGCGGTTCCGGGCCCGATGATCCGCGCCAACGTCGGTGACGAGATCGCGGTCACCGTGGACAACGGTCTGGACCATCCGACGTCGATGCACTGGCACGGGCTGGCGGTGCGCAATGACATGGACGGGGCAGCGCCGGCCACCCCCAACGTCGATCCCGGGAAGAGTTTCACCTACCGGTTCACCTCGCCCTACCCGGGCACCTACTGGGCGCACCCGCACACCGGGCTGGACACCGACTACGGCCTGTACGTGCCGGTCATCATCGACGACCCCGCCGAGCCCGGCCGCTACGACGCCGAGTGGATCGTGATGCTCGACGACTGGACTTCCGGAGTCGGCAGCAGCCCCGAACAGATCTACCAGGGACTGAAGTCGATGGGCGGCGGATCCGGCCAGGGTCCCATGGCCGGCATGCCCGGTATGGGCGGTATGGGCCAGATGCCGGGGATGGGCGGCATGGGTGACATGGGACATATGCCCGGCATGGGGGGCATGGGCCAGATGCCCGGAATGGGCGGGATGGGGTCGATGCCCGGCACCCCCGGCGTGGGTGGTGCGTCCAGCAGCAATCTGCTCGGCGGCGACGGCGGCGACGTCACCTACCCCTACTACCTGATCAACGGCCGCATCCCCTCGGCGGCAACGACATTCACCGCCAAGCCCGGGCAGCGCATCCGCATCCGCATCATCAACGCCGGAGCCGACACCGCCTTCCGGGTCGCCCTGGCCGGGCACCGGATGACCGTCACCCACACCGACGGATTTCCGGTCGTGCCCACCGACGTCGACGCACTCCTCCTCGGCATGGGGGAGCGCTACGACGTCGTCGTCACCGCCGGGGACGGGGTGTTCCCGCTGGTGGCCTCCGCAGAAGGCAAGAACGCCGTGGCCCGCGCCCTGCTGTCCACCGCGACTGGGAGCGCACCTGATGCTGCTTTCCGGCCACCGGAGTTGACCCGTCTTGTCGGCACTGTCGACACCTTCACCGCCACACCGCAGGTGCAGTTGCCGACCACCAGCGATCTGGCTCTGCAGGCCCGGCTGACCGGCACGATGATGGCCTACGACTGGGCGATCAACGGTCGGCCCTACGACCAGACAATCCCCCTGACCATCCAGGAAGGGCAGCACGCCACGCTGACGTTCACCAACAACACCATGATGTGGCATCCCATGCACCTGCACGGCCACACCTTCCAGGTCATCAAGGCCGACGGCAGCCCGGGGCCGCGCAAGGACACCGTCATCGTCAAACCCATGCAAACCGTCACGACCAGACTGGCCGCCGACAACCCGGGAATCTGGATGCTGCACTGCCACAACGCCTATCACATGGACGCCGGGATGATGACCACCCTGAACTACACCGGCTGACATCCGTTCAGCCGCAACGAGCTCACACCGAGAGAAAAGAAGGAGAGGTTCCCATGATGTTCTGGTCCGACCACGACATGAGCGGATGGGGATACGCAGGCATGGTTATTGGAATGGTGTTGTTCTGGGCCCTCATCATCGTCGGGATCGTCGCCCTGATCCGATACACCGCCGGCGCACCCCAAGCGAGAGCCGTAACTCAGTTGCCGCATTACAGCGATTACGAGTCACCCGAGCAGATGCTCGCTGCCCGCTTCGCCCGCGGGGAAGTCGACGAAACCGAATATCGCCACCGCCTCGACGTGTTGCGGGCCACCGCGCGCCAGTGAGCAACCAGGCGGCCTGGCTGTGAGTGAACGGGCCCTCGCCTATCCGAGGGTGCTGCGCGCGATGCACCGCCAGCACTTCGCGGTGCTGGCCACCAGCGACACCGATGGCCATCCCGCATCTGCGGGGGTGAGCTACGGCCTGACGCCGTCTGGGGCGGTCATGTATGTGATGACCCGGCGGCACCTGCAGAAGGCCCGCAATGTCGCCGCCAATCCCGCTGTTTCTCTGGTGATTCCGGTGTCGCGCAGGCTGCTATGGCCGGTGCCGCCCGCAACGATTCAACTGCGCGGCCACGCGGCGATCCGTGATTGGGCCGACGCCGAGGGCACCCAGGTCTTCTCCGGCTTCCTCCTTGGCCGCCAAATCCTCACCAGCTACCGCGAACTGCACGACCGAGGCGAATCCCGCATCTGCTTCCTCCGGATCGACCTGAATCCGGTGATCCGCACCTACCTGCTCGGCACCTCAATCTGGCAGGCCCGACGCACCATGGAATCCGGCAGCGCCAGGGCGATTCGCCCGTGAGCGCCACCAGAAGGACTACCGCCCGTCTACTTGCTTCTCGGTCTTGAGCGAATCTTCACAAAACCAATACACAACCCACCGGCCCATGGGCGCACAGTCGAATTAGGTCCGCCAAGCGGTCGGAACACGGGCAGCGCGGGGGCGGCTCCGAATGTGCCAGCGCACGGCTAAGCATCACCAGAGAGGAACCAGCACAATGACCGAATCCCCAGAATCCACAACGGTCGTCTCACCGGTGACCACCACCGAAGACGTCCACCGAAACAACCGGCTATACCGCGCCCTGGCATGGGTCGGCATCGTGGCCGGCATCCTTTTCATCGTCGCAGTGGTCTTCTTCTCCGGATTCTTCGCAGCCCGCGCCTCGGGCGGCTACGGGTGGCACCGGGGCTCGCAGAGCGGGCAGATGCAACCCGGCGGCACCATGGGCGGAGGCTGCCCCATGATGCAGATGCAACCGGGCGGAATGGGTGGCATGGGACAAGGTGGCATGGGACAGGGCGGTATGGCGCCTGGTGGGATGCCCGGCGGTATGGGACCCGGCATGGGGCCAGGTGGGATGACAGGGCCGACCCCCGGCTCGACAACGACGACGCCACCATCGGCCGGCCAACGCTAGGACGTTCCCTTCCGGACTATCCAGACCCGATCCAAAGCGGCTCCACACGCCGGAGCACCCGCACCGAACCACGCTGACAACTGAGATCCATCTCGAGAAGCCGGGGCGGGAACATGCCGCCCGCGAGCCGTTTCGGTTCCAGCGCAAAGGGTTCCGCTACTAATGGGATTCGACTATCAGAACGGCGGGGTGCCCGTCGCGGCCGTGTGGGATGGGGTAGTAGCTGCGGTGGGTGGCGGGGTCGACAGCCACGACATGGGCGTCCTCGGCGAGGAATTCGGGCCCGGCGCCGGTCAGTGTCTGGCCCTGTAGGTCAAAGGTGGCGACGATGCCGCTCTCGGCGGCGACGACGAGGCGGTGCGCTCCGGGGTCATAGGCCAGCACGTCGGGGTTTTGGCCGACCGTCGTGGCTGCGGTGACGGTGCGGGTGGTCAGGTCCACGGTGAGCAGGGTGTCGTTGTGATCGCAGGCCACGAAGGCCAACCGGTCGGTGCTGTCGATCGCCAACCCGTGGGGATGGTCGCAACCGGGCAACGTGATCCGGTCGCCAACCTTCATCGATGCCGGGTCGATCACGGCGAGGTCGTTGGCGCCCTGCACGGCCACCAGCATCAGATCGGCGACGGGGTCGTAGCCGACATTGCCGACCTCGCTGCCGGCGTCGACGGTTCCCAGTGGGTGCAGATCGCCTGCGTCGACGACAGTTTCGGTGCCGGCGGTCTCGTTGGTGGTCCAGATGGCGTTGCGCCGCGAATCGTAGGCAATGCCATCGGGATAATCGCCGGTGGGCGCGCGGCCGACGACCTGCCCGCTCGTCTCGTCGATAGCCACAATCTGGTTGTCACCGGTCGCGGTGGCGAACACCCGGTTCAGCGGGGCGACCGCGAGCACGCCGTGTACCTGAGCCAGAGCGGGGATGGTGCGCACCACCCGATTGGCCTGAACGTCAACCTCGATGACCTCACTGGCTCCCAAGTGGGCGAGGAACATTAAGCCGCGCGAGCTGTCGATCGTGGCGTAGTCGAAGCGGGAGTTGTTGCCCGGCAACCCGATTACGGCCGTCGGGTGCCCCGATGGTCTCGGGACCGTGTTGCAGGCCGCAAGGGTCAGACCCGCCGCGATCACCAGAAGGGCATAGACACCCCGCCTCTCGGCGGGTGCTGGTTTGGACACCCACAGCGTCTTCGACGGCCGGGAAATGGCGATAGATCCATGCAACCACGGCGCCAACAGCATCGGAAAGAGTGCCGGGGTGTGAACATCCTGTGCCAGGGATCGCACTCAGACCGGCACAACCGTATGGTTCTCGGATTCGCCACGAAAAGCGGAAAAACTCCCTCGCCAAGCAGGGCGGAAAATGAGCAAAAGTGCAGTTCGCGGCGGTGTCCGTTCGCCAACCAAAAGCGGAACCTACACACACGATGGCGGACGTCCGCTTTTCGTGGCGGTAAGGATGGCGGATCCGCCGGAGAATGGTTAGCGAAGTTCATGTAGCCGAGCCGGACCGTGCTGGTGAGGTGCCGCATGTGCCGCCAACTACTGTGGCGAACCCGTGCATACCTCGACGGGATAAGCGATCACGGGGCAGGGTGCCGCAATGCGCCGACATCTCGGGCGCACCGCAGCGCCGTGCGTTCCGCACCAGGGCCGGATCGACTCGCACGCGACAGCGACCCGAATCGGTTAGTAGGTATTTCAGCGACGTCGATGATGAGTTGTAGGGCAGCGCATCCCTGTGGTGCGAAGTGCAAGACGCCCCAGCCCTCAAGCGCGTGCTTTGGCTATCTGAATCCGGCGGGACGGGCTTAACTTAGGCAACCAGCAAGGCATCAAACTGCCCTAGTAAGGGAGATCATGGCAGCCGAAATCGCACCGCTGACTACCAGCATTCTGAGCATCAGCTACTTCGGCGATGTCGTGTTCGCGTTCAGCGGCGCGTTGACGGCGGCCCGGTACAGGATGGACGTGGTCGGGTTCGTCTTGATCGGCACCGTCACCGGGATTGGCGGGGGAACCATCCGGGATCTGCTGCTGGGCCGGGCGGTCTGGTGGACGAAGAACCCGTTCGAGTTGGTTCTTTGCATGGTGGCGGCGTTGGCGACCTTTGTTGTGGTCGGGCGCCGCATCAACTATCGAAGGGGCATGATCTGGGCCGATGCCCTCGGCCTGTCGGCCTTCGCGGTGGTGGGCTGTCACGTGGCCCTCAGATCCGGCGCGCCCCTGGTGGTCGCGATCTTCATGGGCGTAGTGACCGCGACCGGGGGCGGCGTCTTCCGAGATGTGCTTACCAACACCCACCCGATGATCACCAGCGGACAGCCGTACGCGACTGCGGCGCTACTGGGGTCCTTTACTTACGGGCTTCTGCATCATTTCGGCGCCCCCGAAATCCCCGCCGAACTGGTCTCGGTGGCAGCTGGCTTCACGCTGCGGGCCTCAGCGATCATCCTCGACATCCGGATGGGCCCACCGGGGGAATTCCTCCGAATCGGCAAACACCAGAGCCGACTCGGGTGACAAGCGCCTATCCGATTTCCAGACCCATCGTTAAACGGGATCGCCTCACCTCCACTCCCGGTACTCTCACGACGACCGACGACACTGAGGAGTGGCTAGATGTGCACAGGGATCCGACTGACAGCCACCAACGGTGAGGTGGTCTACGCGCGGACGATGGAGTTCGACACCCAGCTGCCGGGTTTGATCGGCTACTTCCCCCGCGGGCAGGAGTTCGTCGGGGACACGAGCACCGGGACCGACGGGATGAAGTGGACGAACAAGTATGCGTTCGGCGGCAATGCGGCGATCCTCGGCGGGAGCCACTCGTTGGGCTCCGACGGGATCAACGAAAAAGGACTTGTGGCAGGGGTTTTCAACCTCCCCGGGTTCACCGAGTTCTCACCGGTCACCGACGCCAACCGCCACACAGCGATCGCCAGCTGGCAGGTCGTGCTCTATCTGCTGGGCACCTGCGCAACCACCGACGAAGCCCAGGCGGCTCTGCTGTCCGGTGAGGTCGTCGTCGTCGACACCGAGTTCCCCT
Organism: Mycobacterium sp.; assembly: GCA_020438865.1. Lineage (GTDB taxonomy): Bacteria > Actinomycetota > Actinomycetes > Mycobacteriales > Mycobacteriaceae > Mycobacterium. The sequence goes on along the minus strand of JAGQTU010000004.1, from coordinate 134,781 downwards.
TCACGCCCACGACGAAAGGACAACTGCCGCTTCACCTTCGCGTCGGGGATTCCGGCGGCAGGACGATCGTCTGCGAATGGCACACCCCGAATCAGCCCCCCACGATCACAGAGTCGCCGAACGGCTGCCTGACCAACCCGCCCGGCTTCGATTTCCATTTGAACAACTGGGAGCACTACAAGTCCCTGTCCCCGTACAACCCGTCTGACCCGATCACCGCCGGGGGCTCGCAGGCCTACAAGATCACCTTGGGCAATGGCTATGTCGGCATGCCGGGCGGTAGCAACTCACCGGACCGCTTCATCCGCGCCAGCCTCTATCAGCGCGACGCCTACGCGGCCGCGACCGGAGCCGACGCGGTCTGGACGGCCTGGCACGTCATGAACAACTTTGACGTGCCGCGCGGGATCATGCGTACCGTCACCGACACCGGCGTCGAGTCGACCGAGTACACGTTGTGGACCAGTGTCGCGGACACGAAGAACCTCAAGTACTACTTCCGCGTGTATGAGAACCCCGCCATCTACGAACTCGACCTCAGCGGTCAAGACCCCGCCGGCACCGCTGTTTTAGTCGACAACAGGCCTACCAGCGCGCCGATCGTGACGGTTCCGGCGAAGTTCACGTAGCCGAGCCGGACCGTGCTGGTGAATGACTACCCTCGTCGTACGAGCCTTCATCCACCTCGATCGCAGGAGTTGCTTTGGGCGGCAGCGATACTCGGGTTCTGATTAAGAACGTCGAGATTTTCGACGGACTGGCCGACGGGTTGGTCTCCGGACACGTTCTGATCGACGGTCCGGCCATCGCGGCCGTCGAGGCCTCCCCGATCTCCGAGACCGGTGTCGGCACGGTCATCGACGGTGCGGGCCGGGTGCTGATGCCCGGCATGATCGACGCGCATTCCCATTTGGTCGGCATGGCCAACACGATGGTGGATCTTATGATGGGCTCGCCGTCCCAGGTCGTTGCGGCCACGCTGGCCCGTGCCAAAGACACTGTCCTGCGTGGGTTCACCACTGTTCGGGATATGGCCGGGGATACCGCGGGGATCAAGAAGGTGATCGACGCCGAACCGGCACTGGGCCCGCGCATCTACCCCAGCCAGGCGGCGATCTCGCAAACCTGCGGACACGGCGATTTCGGGTTCGTGTACGACCGTCCGACGGCGTTGGGCGGTCCGCAGGCCCACGCCGAGGCCATCGGATTCATGCGGGTTGCCGACGGCCCTGACCGGGTGCTGGCGGCGGTGCGCGAGCAACTCAAACTCGGCGCCTCCCAGATCAAGCTGATGGCCGGCGGCGGGGTCGCCTCCTTCTACGACTCGCTGTCAACGATCCAGTTCACCCCGGCCGAGCTTCGGGCCGCGGTGCAGGCCGCCGCCGACTACGGCACCTATGTGGCCACCCACGTCTACAACGTGATCGGTATCCGCCGCGCGGTGGAGGCGGGTGTGAAGTCGATCGAACACGGCCATCTGGCCGACGAGGCCACGATCGCGTTGTTGGCCGAACGTGAGGTGTGGCTGTCCACCCAGCCGTTCGCCGAACACGACCACAGCTTCCTCAACGGCGACAGCGCGGCCAAGAACCACCAGATGTGCGCGGGGACACCCCAGGTCTACCAGTGGGCCAAACAGCACGGGGTGAAGGTGGCCTGGGGCACCGATCTGCTCTTCGCACCCGAGAACAACGGCCTCCAAAGCCAGATGGTGGCCAGGCTCGGCGAATACTTCAACAACGTCGAAGCACTGAAGATGGTGACCTCGGGCAATTCGGAATTGCTCCGTCTGGCCGGCGACCGGGACCCGTACAAATCCGCCCGGCTGGGGCAGATCACCCCGGGAGCCTGGGCAGACCTGCTGGTGCTCAACGGCGATCCGACCGCCGACCTGAAGGTTCTTGCGGACGCGGCGACCGGCCTGGCTGTCGTCGTCAAGGACGGAGTGGTGGTCAAGAACACCCTCGTTTGAGGGCGCCTCCGGTGTGGAATGCCGGTATCGGTGTGCAATGCCGGTATTAGGAGTGCTTCACCATCGCTTCGACTGTTTCAGTCGCGCAATTGATCAGGGTGGGCCGTTGGCGATCGGCGATACCGGCTCGAACGAGTTCGGTCACCTCATCGGCACTGTGCGCGTCGTGGGCGTCGACGCCGTAGCTGGCGGCGGTGGCCACGACGTCGAGCCCGGGCAGGTCGAGGCCGGGAACCCCGGGGGTCTGCTCGATGAACCCGAACTCCTTGAGCACGCCGTATTCGGTGTTCGAGGCGACGACCACCGTGATCGGGATCTGATATCTGGCAGCGGTCCACAGGGCGGTGATGGCGTAGTGCATCGACCCGTCACCCATGAGCGCGACGACGGGTCGGTCCGGTGCGGCAAGTTGCGCCCCGACCGCGGCGGGCAACCCGTAGCCCAGACCGCCTCCGGCGGCCGACAGGTGTGACAGCCGTTGACCGGGCCGGATACAGTCGACGATCGTGGTCTCGTTGCTGCCGGCTTCGCTGACCCACAAGGTATCGGGCGGGGCGGCCTTGGCGACCGCGCTCCAGAGGTTCGCCGGCGCGAGGGGTGTGGAAGCGGGTTGGACCGCCTGGGCTTGGGGACGGGGTGCCGGGGCCGGTCGCTGAGTCGGGGTGGACGCGTCGGCCAGCGCTCGTGCGGCGCTGGCCAGGTCGGCGACGATGGCGTCGCCCACGGGTGCCCGGGCGGCTTCGTCGGGGTCGTTGGTGATGTGGACCAGCGATGCCCCCTCGGGCAGGTAGGGGCCCGGAATCATCGGGTAGTAGCGGAATACCGGCGCTCCGATCACCACGACCAGGTCGTGGCCCTTGAGTATCTGGGAAATCCAGCCGGCCCCGGGTGGCAACATCCCCTGGTAGAGCGGATGGTTCTCGGGGAATCCGCTCCAGCCGGTCAACGGCGCGGTCCAGACCGGCAGCTGGTTGCGTTCGGCGAGGGTGATCACGCCGTCCCAGGCGTCATAGCGTTCCACGTCGCCCCCGACGACGAGGACGGGGGATGCCGCCGACTGGATCCGCTGGCAGATTTGTTGAGCCAGCTCCGGTGGGAAACCGTATGCGCGAGTCACCGTCCGGATGGCCACGACGGCGACGTCGGAGGCCTGCGCGTCGGTCAACTCGACCGGCAGATCATCCATCGGCAAGGACACGAACACCGGTCCCATCGGCGGCGTGGTGGCCAGATGGATGGCATGTGCCAGCACCGCCGGCGCTTCGGTGGCGATCGTCGGTTCAGCGGCCCATTTCACGAAGGGTTTCGGCACCGTGGTGGCTTCGATGTTGGTCAGCAGGCAGTACTGGTTCTGCATGAATCGGCGCTGATTGCCGGCGGTCACGATCAACGGGGTTTTGTTGACGTAGGCGTTGTACAACTGGCCCTGGGCGTTTCCCATGCCCGGGGCGGTGTGCAGGTTCACCAGCGCCGGTCGGCCCGTCACCTGCGCGTAGGCGTCGGCCATCCCGACCGGAATCATCTCCTGCAGACCCAGCAGGTAGCGGAAATCGGCCGGGAAGTCCTGCAGCAGAGACAGTTCCGAGGATCCGGGATTGCCGAACCAGGTCGTCAAGCCGTGGGTGCGGCACAAGTCCAGGATCGCGTCGCGAACAGTCGTCATGCACCAACCGCTTTCTCAAGGGGGCTTCAGCGTATTGCCAAACAAGGGTCACCGACCCGGACTTTCTGCGGAATGCCGACGCAATGCTTCCGTCGCCTCTGAACAGCGGCGAGGGCGGTGCGGACTCCTGACCTCAATCGAGTAGCGCTCGCTAACCCGGACCTGCCCTAGCACCGCGATGCCGCGCCGTCCCGTCCTCTCCCTACCGCTGGCCCACCCGGGCCTCACCATCCGAATCGACACCGCGGCAGAACGCCTCGGCTACCTCACCATCTGACGCGGCTGCTCTGCACCAGCCGAGTTGGCTTGGTCGTGGGGCTGTTGTAGGAAATGAAGCCCTCCGTGAGTGTCTAGATGCAACGACGATTGACAAAGCGGACTTGGCTGTTGGACAAGCCGCGGCACGCGTCGAGTTGCGTGCTAGAACAGCTGCTGCTGCTGTCGAGACGCCTTGCTATTTGAAGGTGTAAGCCGTTGTTGGACAGCAACTCTGATAGGGAGGGGCACAGCCTGCTCAGAAGAGCCGATAACGCGCTTGGCCAAGCACTTCCGCTCTGGGCAGCACGCTTCTTTGGCTTTATCGAGCAGGGCTTTCACTGCAGCGTTCAAGGGGTCGAGATCATTGGCGATAACGTCTTCCACGACGGCTGCGTCGATGTTGAAGTATTCGTGGGTCAGGAAATTGCGCATGGCGCCGATCTGCCGCCAGGCGATCTCGGGCCGCTGGCCAGTTACACCCTCAGGTAGCGCGTTAACCGCTTCGCCGATTATCCCTATTTCGCGGCGGATCGCTGAGATCGCCATGTCGGAATGCTCGCCTCTCAGGGATGACCGATAGGCATAGACCTTGGCGATCGCTGTCTGAATGTCAGTCAGCCGGTCTCGTGCCGATCTGCTCACAACGCGATGGCCTGGCTGCGAGCCGATTCTGAGACGGGTTTTTTGAGGAGTTCCTCGCAGACGACGTCGACTCGGAGCCTGAGCAGTTCTTCGAGTTCCAGCCTGATCCCCGACAACCGCGAGAGGCGACTACCGGAACCCTCGGCGGCGAGGTCCAACAGGAGGTCGACGTCGCTATCCGGTCCTGCAGTGCCTTGCGCGATCGACCCGAAGAGCCGCGGATTGCTCGCCCCGTACCTGGCCAACACATTGCCGATCGCCTCGCGATGCTCACGCAGGCGATCTAAGGTCCGGCTGCTGTACGTGCTGGTCACCCTACGTATTCTAAGGCCGGTCCGCGACAGTCGGAGCGCGCTCGTTCCTCCGATCTGGAATCGCTGGGTTGCGAGCTCTGCCCATGCATCAGACGTGGACAACCGTACGGTTCCCGGATTCGCCACGAAAAGCGGAAAAACCCTCTCGCTACCGTGGCCGGAAAAGTCGTCAACGTGCTGCTCAAGGATTAGCGCATTTGCCATCGAGAAGCGGAACCTACAACTACTACTAGCGCACTTGCGACGACGACTTGGACGACGACGACTGTAGGTTCCGCTTTCCGATGGTGAAATTCCGCTTTCGGTGGCAAAGCAATGGCAATTTTGCCGGAAGGTTGTTAGCCGCCTAACCACAAATCCCTTGTCCACCACATGGGATCAAGGCCCAACCACGCTCCGCGCTCAACTGCGCGGTATTGCGGCTAACCGGGGACGTCGCCGTTTACGGCGGCGGCGTAGATCAGCGCGAGTCCGCTTTGCAGGTCGGAGTCCCGGCCCTGGCCGTCTGCGCCGTCGTGGTGGCTGTAGGTGCCGAGGGCCCGTCGCCGTTCGATCCCCGCGATGGCCTCGTGTACACGCGCCAGCCGCCTCACGTTCTTTCGGTCGTAATGCTCGAAGAAATTGTCGGCCAACCGTTTTGCGGGCCGGAGGTGGAATATCGCACGTTGCGCGGCGAAGTGGCCGCGCACCACCACGAACAGCACGGGCTGAATCACGTGCTTGAGTCTTGAGTCGGGAATCCTCAGACTGTCGCAGGCGGCATCGCCGAACATGCGCCGGAACATCGGGGCGAGAACGTATCTGCCGGCGAGGCTCAGCCTCCGTGACTGCCGACCGGCCACGGAGAACTGTTCGAGCATTTGATCGCGCAGCGCCTGGGTGCCCGGTGGCGGGGCCTCGGCCGAGGCCCAGTGGTAGTTCATGAACAGGGCGTTTTCCTCGAATGACTTGGGGATAGTCGCCTCGTTTACTCCCATGACGTAGCAGATGTAGCACCAGTACCGGTGCAATCCCGACATGTCCTCGTCGGAGAACTCGCCGCCGAACCGGCGGAACGCCAGGGCGATCTGCAGGGAGTAGGCCCAGCACATCCCGCCCATGTCATGGTTGCTGATGCACATCCCCGCCACGTCGTAGTCCGCGAATGCGGGATGATCGGGATCGGTGAGGCGGCGGCGGACGAGCGCATGCATCACCCGAACCAGCACCGCGCGCTTAAAGCCCTCGGAGTGACGCATCATGCTTCCCGGTTGGTTCACCTCGGCGAAGAACGTCGCGGTCTCGATCAGTCGGTAGTCGGCGTTGATCTTGCCTGTCGCGGCCAGCGGCCGCGCCATCCCCGTGTAGTGGGTGAGAATGAGGTCTATCAGGAAAAATAGGATATGGGAGAACAGTCCACCGCGCAGTGCGACGGTATTACCCGCCCCGATGGTGTCTTCGTCGATCCAGTCCGGGATGCGGTCGAGTTGCTCGAACAGGCGCACGAGCTCCGGGGGCGGGGAGTCCACCGACTCGATGCCCTGATCGAGGGCCGTGACGAGCATCTTTCGCGACGCCCCGACCCCTTCCCGGAAGAACATGTCGACCACGGCGTCGGCCAGCTGGTCGCCTTCCCACATCTGATCCCCGTACCGCAGCTCGAGAGAGCCGGGGCCGGGCGACTCGACCTGGGACGCATAGCGATCGTCGAGCAGCTGCGGCGGCAGCACCCCGTCGAAGATGAACGCCCGATAGTGCTCGAACTCCGAGTTGTAGATCCGGCGGGCTTTCGGCGGCAGACGATAGGGGTCACTCGGTTCTCGGCAGAACAGATTCTCGTGTGCGGCCCTCAAAGGTGTGGTTTGCATCGGGCAACCTCCCGGCAAAGATAATATCCATTTGTATAACAGTCCCAATGGTGACGCAAGCCGTCCGGCACCCGCTTTGGCATGCTGACTCTGTGCCGAACGACGCATCTGCCACGCCGTGCCGCGACCCGCGGGTCAAGCGCTCCCGCGACTCGATCCGGGTGGCATTGCTGTCCCTCCTCATGGAAGGCCGGAGCTATCCGGACATCACGGTCTCGGAACTGGCGTCCCGGGCCAAGGTCACTCGCAAGACCATGTACGCCCACTTCGCCTCCGTCGACGACGTGGTCCGGCAAAGCGCCGAGGAGATGTTCCGCGACGTACTCGACGAGATGGACCATCAAGCGTTCCAGCTGCCGATCGGGCGCACCTTCGGCAGGGCCGTCTTCGCCGGGTTCGCCCGCCGACTCCCCGCACTTCAGCCCCTTGCCACCCGATGCCCCAGCCACCTGTTCGTCGAGCCCGCCCGCGCCGCCGTGTCCGAACTGGTGATCCCCCGGCTCATCAACGCCCGGCCCGTTCGCCCCCTCACCGAGTTCGAGGCGCACTACCTCGCATACCTCTCGGCTGGCGCACTCCACGCGGCCCTCACCGGTTGGGCCGCAAGAGACTTCGGGGACGATCCCGACCTCGTTGCAGACATCCTCATGCGGACCGTCGCGCCGGTCACCAATTCGCTGCTCGCCGCTTCGACTACGACCGCTATCAACGCCAGGGTCGGGGCTGGTTCCGGGGCGTGCCAGCGCGGTGTCAGCGATGGCGATGCGCAGGGCATGGCAAGTGATCAGCAGGGCTTAGACCTCTTGAGCGATGCCGGCGGGAACGGCTTCCCGCAGAACGCGTCCTCCGCCGATGGGTGATTTCAGTTCGAGGTAACTGGTCTCGATTTCCCATCTCTAGTGTTAGAACGCGACGAGTTCGGCTGCTGGGTAACGGGTTTCGTCGGTAAGCGTGGCGACCAGGCGGTAATGGACGCGTCGGGGGCTTCCGGTGTGGGGGTGGACGGCGATCGCGGCATCGCGATTCCCGTTTGTGTTGGCAGAACGGGCGGGCCTGTAGGCCGTGTTCAAGACATCCGGAATGCTTTCTCGATGCGCCGCAGGTGGTGGTAGGCGTTCGGCGGTTTGATTCCGGCAGGAGCCCACGCGCATCGTAGAGTCACGCGCCAGTCGGAGGTAGCCACGGGAACTTCCTCTCGGCCGTGATGCCAAGCAGGTCGCACGGCTAAACGTCGAATACACCGGCCCGGGTGGCGGATGAACCGAGCCGGCTGCGGGTGCCCTCTCCGGTGTAAAAAAGCGCAAGAAACGCTCCCTGCGCAAGTTACATGTAACATGGCGCTCATGGCCAACCGTGACGTGGGAAAGCGAGTCGCCGAACACCGAGTTCGACTACGCGAGCAGGGACTGCGCCCCCTCCAAATCTGGGTCCCCGACACCAGGGCCCCTGAATTTGCCGACGAGGCGCATCGCCAATCGGCTTTGGCCGCTGCTGGTCGCAACGCAGGCGACGACCAGGACTTCGTGGACGCCATTTCTCAATTCAACGACGAAGACTTCGATAACTCGTGAAACGTGGCGAACTCTGGACCGCCTCGGCCGGCCAGGGTTACGCGGGTAAGCCCAGGCCGGTCCTGATCATCCGAGATGACCGATTCGACGCCACTGACTCCATAACTTTCTGCCCGCTGACCACTGCGGTCGCCGATATCCCACTACTGCGAATCCCATTGCAGCCCAATATGACCAACGGACTAGCTGCCCCGAGCAGCATCATGATCGACAAGATCACCACGGCCCACAGGTCGAAATTGGGTCAACGCATCGGCAAGGTATCGACGACCGAGATGCTGCAACTGGAGCGCGGGCTTCTTGTCTACCTCGGCATGACCGGCTGAACAGCAAAACGTATGGCCCAATCCAGCACGATCGCTGTCAAAACACCTCCGCACCCGAAAGGCGCTTGAGGAAAAGGGTGCTCGCCAGCTCGCAAACCCTCTTCCCACTGGGATGACTCACCACAGAGTTAGACAACCGTACGGTTCTCGGATTCGCCACGAAAACCGGAAAAGCCGCCCCGCCAAGCAGAGCGGAAAAACACGGAAGGCTGTGCTCACGGCGGTATCGGTTCGCCATCGGAAAGCGGAACCTACAACACGTCGTGCTGGCTGCTGCTGCTACTGGACAGTCGGTGGTACAGCGTCAGGATGAAATTGGCGCGCCGTCGCGTCGCGGGCTTTACGATGCGGTCTAGCGCCGACGGGGCTAAGGAGGCCCGCCATGGCATTGCCCGATTTGGTTCTGGTGCACGGCGGCGGTTTTGCCGCTGATTGCTGGGAGCCCACCGTAGAGGCGATTCATAGCCTGGAGCCGAAGCTAAGGGTGCTGGCCGTTGACTTGCCAGGTCGGCGAGACAAGGCCGGTGACCTGATCACGGCTGGTATCGGCGAGTGGGTCGACTCGGTGGTGTCGGACATCGAGAATGCCGGGCTCGACGACCTCGTGATCGTCGGCCATTCGCTGGCGGGGGCGACCGTCCCCGGTGTTGTCACCAAGCTCGGCTCGGCGCGCGTGCGGGAGATGATCTTGGCCGCCGCGCAGGTACCAGCCAACGGCAGCGCCCTGGTGGACGCGGTTCCCGGGGCGCTGAGCTGGTACGCACGTCGCACCACGAAACGTAATGTGCAGAAATCCCGTCCATTACGCCCGGGAGGTTTGCCTACTGCGTTGGCGAGGTTTGTATTCTGCAACGGAATGAATCCCGCACAACGCAGGTTCACGCTGGCTCGGTCCTGTCAGGAATCACCCTCTATCATGATTGAAAAAGTTGACCGCAGCGGTATGCCCGACGACGTGCCACGCACGTGGATACTCACTCGGCGTGATCGTGCCGTCCCGACAAAGATTCAACGCGAGTGCATCGCTGCTCTTGGCGGCGTGCAGACGCTCATCGAGATCGACACCTCCCACATGCTGATGGTCAGCGAACCGGAACGGTTGGCAGAGATCCTCGTCGATCGCTGTCGGCTGTACGTTTAGCCTCGACGATCGACACGTTGGGGTAGAAAGTAATAGACACTCGAGAATGGTTGGATCGGCGAACGCCTGCTAACGGCGACCCGGTCAGTCGGTCTCTGAAAGAGCCACGGAGCAAGGGATTTTCACGAGCCTTGGATCAGTTCTCTAAGTTCGGGTGGCACCTCAGACTTGCTAATCACGTGACGAAGCAGCCCGCCAGTGGCACGTGGTTTGGCTGGCGATCCAGCCACCCCCGCCGCCAGACCTGAGTCGCGAAGTGCCCGGGGAACATCCGGCTCCTTGCACGACGGGGCTGGGAGATGAAACGCGAAGTGAGACAAACCCATATGAAACAGGGCGAGACAACCGAAGGAAGCGCAGCTCGGAAGACCGCGATATGCAACGGGATTCGAGAACCTACAACACACATGTAGGTTCTCAGTTTTGAAGCCGTCATCAAGACATACAGCGACCGCGCGCTCGACGATCAGGACCGCCGAGCGATCGACACGATCGCGGGCGCCGTGTAACCAAGCGCCAACCGGCTCAGACGATTTCGTTGAAGCCCACCGAGAGGTGCAAGGGCCCGTGGAACACCTGGTTGCACCGGGAGGGCGGCGGGTCGACGGCAAGCCGCGGATGACGGACGCGACGCACAACGTGCAATGGCTACGCTTCACCCAAACTCGGCCGGTAATCAGCCGCCTCGGCCTCGGCAGCAAGTAATGCACCCAGCTCACCCGCCTGCTGGGCAACAAACACACCGATCACCTGCCGGCAGACCTCCGGCACGCTCACCCCACGCATATCCGCAATACGTTTCAGCCCGACCAGCATTGACGTCGACACGTGAAACTGCACAGCGAACTGACCGCATGAGCCATCCTCGGGCGGCGACCCCGGACCCACCACTACAGGTTCATCCACCCCGTACTCGCCGACCTCAGCACGCCGAGCTCGTTCAACAACCCCACTATTAGCGCCGCCACCAACGCTGTCGGCCGGGTCCCGGAACTCCTCATGACTGAACAAACCCATGCCGCTCACGCTAGACCTCACAGAATCCCCGGGGCGCCAGAGAGGTCGCGGTCGGCGCTCAGTCCGGCGTGAAGGAAGGTAGGGGCGGACTAGAGCTGACCCAGCGGCCGGCACACATTGGACAATGCGTTCCAGTACTCACCGGGCGCACAGTCTTTCGCCGGCTGCGGTGTCTGGCAGGTGTTGGTAATCGGATCCCAGAATTGTCCATTGACGCAATTGAGGGGCTCTGCCGAACCGATCCCGGCGCCGGATAGCAACACGGCAGTGATAGGAGTGGCCACAAGAATGGCGATGACGGGGCGGCGTAGGAGATTTCGCATGACTTGATTCTGCCAGGGAGCCCAATCACAGAGGCGTCGAACACCGATTGCGAATGCGACTGCAGCACGCCCGGCGGAACCGCGGCCCGTCGCTCTCTGACCTCATCGTCGCGGCCAGCGCCGAGCCATCCGGGTTGCGCGTGCTGTATGTCGACAAGGATTTCGGTTCGGATTCCGTAATTTCGGTCCCTGTCCAATGCACGCTCCACGGCCCTACATTGGGGGAATGTGGAGTGACCAGCGGTGGCGGGCGCGGACAGCTCTGACGATCACATGCTTGACGGTACTGATCGGGACTTACGGGAGCAGCGGGCTCATCGCCCAGGCAGATCAACCTCGTCCGTCCGCCCCGGCGGCCGGGCCAGTGGCTCTCGTCGACCTCGGTGATCCCGCCGCGGTGGCCAGTTGGACGACCGTCAACGACCCCGTCATGGGCGGCCGGTCTACCTCGACGGTCGCCTTCGGCGACGGTGGCCTCGTGTTCTCGGGCAATATCTCGCTGGACAACAACGGCGGATTCGCCTCGGCCCGCGGTCCGGTCGACCCCGAGATCGGGCGCCGGGCAACCGGTGCGACATCACTGCGGGTGCGGGCATTAGGTGACGGCAAGACATACGTGTTGAAGGTGGAGACGGGGCAGCCCTGGTCCTACATCCAGCGCTTCGCCACCGAGGCCGGCGTCCGGCGGACCTACGACCTGCCCGTCAGCGGCTTTGAGCCGGTGGGCATGTTCCTCGACCCGGTACCGAGCGCAGCGCCACTGGACCCGTCGACCATCAGCCGGGTCGCGCTCTACATTCTCGACAAGCAGGAGGGCCCGTTCCAACTCGTCGTCAGTTCCATCGACTCTTCAAGCTGAAGGCTCCGAAGGGCGCCTAACCTCTTCTCATGCCACGGAAACTCAGTGACGAAGAAGTTGCGGCCTATCTCGACAGCCGCCCGGGTTGGGCGATGCTGAGCACCATCGACGAGGATGGATTCCCGCACACCGTGCCCCTTGGATACTTCCGCCTCGGCCGAGACATCGTCATGGGTGTGCGCGACGGGACCCACAAAGTTGCCAATATCGAACGGAACCCGCACGTGAGCATTCTGCTCGAGGACGGATCCACCATGGCGGATATCCGGGGAGTGATGTTGCAGGGTCGCGCCCGGATTGTTCGCGAACCAGGCGAAGCACTTCAGCTATCGAGGGAGGGTGCCCGGGCGCGTGGCGTGCCAGAGTCCGAATGGCCCACGGCACCCCGACCCGGCGCGGCTTATATCCGCGTGACACCCGTTAGAACGTTGTCCTGGGACTACGGGACGTCAGCACAGGATCAGGATTAGCTTGGCCCGTTGGTCTCATCATGGGGGTGACGTGCGTTCAGCCCGCAAACCCACGGAGTTCGACCACGGCGTTGGTCGCCGCTACTGGGTGAGGAGGCGATAATCGATCCCCAGTGCTCTGTAAGTGCGTTCAGCCCGGAGATCGAGCGACAACAACTCGTGGCCGAAACTCCGGGCGGTGAGTCCGACCAGGGCGTCATACGTACCGCCCCCCATCACTCGGGCTCTCGCGGCAGCTGTTGTCAGTGATTCGTACAGCGCCGCGTCCGGGGCGATGACACGTCCGCCCCATTGGCGGGTGAGATACGCAGCCACTGTCGAGGCATCCATCCGGAACGGCTCAGGCATGCGGGTGAGCACAGCGTAGGTTTCCGTCACCACATGTGCCGGGATGACCGCGTCGGGTGTTACAGCGCGCCGCGCCGCCTCATGTGCCTCGTGCCAAGGGGCGAAGGCTGCGATGACGACGCTCGTATCGAGCGCGGTCACCGACGGGTGGCCTCCACCGCATGCCGGACCTGCTCGGCGGTGAGGACGGGAAGATCGGTGTCAGCGACCGCCACTAGAGCGCCCTCGTGATCGACGAGCCGCACGGGCGTAGTCGCCGGCGAGATCTCAAGGTGTCCTTCGACCTCTGTCAACACGATCCGGCTGCCGGGGCGCAATCCGAGACGCTCGCGGACTTCTTTGGGAACGACGACTCGACCCCCCGCATCGATGGTTGCCAGCATGGTTTGACGATACCATTTCGGAAGTGGTCGGTAAGGGTCTCAGCGCACTTGAACCAGCCGTGACGCGGCGTCCGCCAGCTGAGTTGAGCTGCTGGGAGGCCATCGATTCAGACGATCATGTTCGACCCGGAGAGCCCGCGCAGCGGCGAAGACGATCTGCGCCCGGGCCATGCCGATGTCGGTAACAGTGCCGCCCCACTACGATCGCAGGTGATGACTGAGGGGGCATTTGGGCCAGCGTCGGCAGACGCGCCGGCCGGCGAGGTGGCACCGCTCGATACCGAAGGCTCCGGCGTGCTGCCGCCCGTCGCTGCCTCGGTGCGCCGACGTTTCTGGTTGCTCGAGCGGTTGGCGCCTGCTCTGGGATCGCGGTGGGCCGTCGAGTTGTGGTGCACGCCGCCGGTCCTCGAGTCGAGCCTCAAAATGCCGCCGGGTGTTCCACCGGGGAGATCGATAGAGGCCTTCTGGGACGGGCATCGGGTCGCCGGGGAGGAGTGGGGCGAGGGGCCGCCGGTATATCTGGTGCACGGTTGGGGCGGTCAGCGCGCGCATTTGGCGGTGTTCGTCAAACCTCTGATGGAGGCGGGATACCGGGTCATTGCGTTCGACCTGCCCAGCCACAACGAATCGGATCCGGGTGCGCTCGCGCCCGGGCGCACCACCGCCATCGAGTGTGCCGACGCGATCGCGGCCATGATCGAGACCCACGGGCCGGCGCATGCAGTCGTCGCCCACTCGCTCGGAGCTAACTCGACTGCTCTGGCGGCAGCTCAGGGCACGCCGGTAGGGCGCCTGGTCTTCTTGTCACCCATGGGCGAATTCCCCCTCTATCTGGATCTGTTCGCCGCCCGCCACGGCTTCGGTCGCCGGATCCGGGCGGGCCTGCACCGCCGCCTCGAGACCCGCATCGGAATGCAGCTGCACGAGACGAACCTGACATGGAACGGTCGCCTGGCCAACCACCCGCCGCTTCTCCTCATCCACGACCCCGACGACCCGGACAGCCCCTATGCCGCCAGTGAACGCGTGGCCACGTCATGGCCGGGCGCACAGTTCTTGACGACACGGGGGCTCGGCCGATTGGCGCACTACCGAATCCTGCGTCACCGCCCTGCAATTCGGGCCGGCCTTGAATTCATCGGCCCGCCCGAGACGAGCGCCGCAGAGCAACCCGGCAGCACGTAAGGTCTGGACAAGCTGCTTGCCGGGGCCGGCGCCTACAACAACCAGTCTGCAAGCGGGCGCACGACGTAGCGCAACGAGAAAGCCTCGTAGACCGCACCGAGGACGAGCAGGACCAGTGCCGGCAGCGCCAGCCGGCCCAGATCGCGGAGGCCGCGCAGGTAGCCCTTCCGGCGCCCCTCGGCGCCGACGGTCCCGGGGCGAACGAAATACTTCCCGAGCAGGTACACGCCCAACAGCAGCAGGTAGGCCTGCAACTCGACGATCAGGGTGAATGAGTGCGGTATCAGGGCCACCCAACCGATGTCGCTCGCCGGAACGAGCGTCATCCCGGTCGTCACGTCCCAGTACGCAAATAACACGATGGCGCTGAATGGCACGATCAACGACGGCGCAACGATGGTCAGCAGGCCCATCTGCACTGTGTTCACCGCGAGTATCGTCAGTGCGAAGAGCCCAGGTACTGGCAATCAGCCATCGGACGAGATCGCCGGTGCCGTCGTCCTCCAACCGCGTCTGCTGAGCCTCGCTCAGGTGCGGGAAGGTCAGTCCGAGGCCAAATCCGACCAGAAACACGCCGTACGTTGCCACGTTCGCGACCACGTAGACGCGGGCATTCTCGACGAGGATCCGGATCGGAGACCAAGCCCGGACCGTCATACCGCCTTTCGCCGCTGGCCAAGATTCGGTGTTACACCGACGCTACACGTTGCGCCGACGCCGCTATGGCGGACGCGGGAGCCGTCCGGCTCACGCACGTTCGGTTCTGTCGGTAGGTACTGCTACAGATGTTGGCAACACACACAAACAGTTTGGGGGAGTAATGAGTGGAAAGCCGTCGGTGAAGATCGTCCGGGACCAGTTGGTGCTGGGCGAGGTGACGGTCAACTTTCAGCGGACGTTGCGAATCCCGGAGACGGGATTGCATCCGCTGCCGCCCGGTCTGGGCCGGTTTCCGGTGCGGCGGGTGGCGGACTATCCCGACACCGCACCAGCGGAGTGGCTGGCGCGCGGCGGAGTGATGCTGCCGATCTATCAGCGCGAGGCGATGTGGCTGTCGTTCCGCGCGTCCGAGCCTGCCGCGTTGCAGGTCGGCGTCGGCAAGGTGTGCGCGGTCAGCGGCCTGCCCTGGATCGAGCGCCTGGTCAAAGATCCGCAGAACTACGTCGCCCTGCCCGATCAGCCGTGGCTGGACGGCATCAACGCCGGCGATGGTTTCATCCGCCAGTTCGTGGCCGTGCCGCTGGGTTCGGGCGCCACCGTCGAAGGGCAGGTCACCGGGCAGGAGACACACGGTGGCGTGCAATTGCGGGCGGTCGGCCTCACGGAGCAGGCGCTGGCGGCGTGGCGTGCGGCGCAGCAGGCGCGCCGGGAACGTTACGCGGACATGTCGGCGGGGGCGGCGCCAATCGCGTGTGCCCCACCGGACATGGGACTGGGAGCGGGCGGCCGGATGCGCCAGGAGGTCTACGCCGACAACCGTCCCCTCGCCGACTACGACCAGAGCGGGGCCCTGCGGGTGTTCGTCCACCTGTGCTCGGCCGCGCAATGGACCGCCATCACCGGGGAACTACCGCCCCCGACACCGGTCGACCGGGACGCCTATGTGAGCGCAGGCCTGCCGTGGTTCGACTACTACGACTCCGATGCTGAGGACCTGGCGCCGTCGGAGATCCTGACGAAGGTCAAGACCGTCGGCGACATGCTTGGTGACGAGGACCATCCGTTCGTGCCGGTCGATCCGAAGACGGTGATCCCGCTCGGCGACCTGAGCATGGACAAGGTCAGTGACGGGATGTGGTGAGTGCCTACGCCAGCTACCCGAAGCCCACCACGATCCCTGGACCTATCGGCGGCCCGCCATTGACGAACTGCGATATGCATAGCGCACGTAACGCCCGGCTACCGACACTGCAGTTGATGAGCGCCGTCTGGTCCGGTGCCGACCCCAGTACGCGGTGCGGCCGGTACGGAATGGCGCAGTTGTTGGCGTAGGGATTGAACGGGGTGACGCCGTTGTAGCAGGGAGCGGACGGCACCGGGGCGGGGTCGGCCGACGCCATCGGGGCTGCGAACAGGACGGAAGCCGCCAAGGCTGTGGCGCCGAGGAGCGCGGAGGCGGCTGCGCGGAATGTGGTCATGGCTCAGACCTCGCGATCGAAAACGCTCGACGTTGAGCGTTCCTCCAACTGTACTCCTCGGACTCGCACCCGTGGCTCGCGAGTGATGGCGACGGATGGGCCCCGCAAAAGTCGGCACCGGCGCGCGGGTGGTCACACTGTCCCCCGAGCATGTGTGGTCGACCCACGGCGAAATGAAGATCAGCGTGGTGGGCAGCGCGGACCCGCGATCCCGAAGGGCGACAGCGGTCGCCATGGTGAGTCCCCCGCCGGCGGAATCTCCTGCAAGCGAAACCTTTTCATAAGGGCCGTGAGCCCGTTCTGCCGTGTACCCGGCGATGGCGTCTTCGATCGCGGTCACGCCGCCGCGGCCCGCGGCATACGGCACTGACCGCCCACCGGGCACTACCTGCGCTCCCGGCTGTCCGGATCATGCCGGGCTACCTGGTCGCGGTCACATCACCCCGTTGTGCTGACATGGCTGCCTCCGGCCGGAACCCGGAAGTCGACGATAGTCCCGCTTGTGTCGGGCGGCCAGGAGGTGATCGCGTGCGCCTGCGTCGTCATGTAGGAGGCGGCAACACCACCGCGTGCATTCGGCCTGGCCGTAGCATCGGGTCCGAAGCCGGAGCAGAAGATGGAGCGCTGATGGATGCCGATCTCGCCCGAAACGGAACCGACGCAGCACAGGAGTTCGCCGGCATCGTCGGCGAGTCCCACCTGCTGACCGGTGAGCGGATCGGACCCGACTACCAGCACGACGAGGCGCTGGTCGGCGAGCCGGTGGCCCCGCGGTTCGTGGCCCGTCCTGAGACCGCCGAGCAGGTCGCCGCACTGCTGGCCGCCGCCACCCGGGCGCGGATTGCGGTGACCGGACGGGGCTCGGGAACCGGCCTGTCGGCGGCGGCGCGGCCCTGCCCGGACGGGCTGCTCATCAGCTTCGAGAAGATGAACCGGATCCTGGAGATCGACACCGACAACCAGGTTGCGGTCGTGCAGCCCGGTGTCACCCTGGCCGACCTCGATGCCGCCACGGCCGCAGAAGGATTGATGTACACCGTCTTTCCCGGCGAGTTGAGCGCCAGCGTCGGCGGCAACGTCGGCACCAACGCGGGCGGCATGCGGGCGGTGAAGTACGGGGTGACCCGCCACAATGTGCTCGGGCTGCAAGCGGCCCTGCCCACGGGCGAGCTGATCCGCACCGGCGGCAAGGTCACCAAGCTGTCCACCGGCTACGACCTGACCCAGCTGATCATCGGCTCGGAGGGCACTCTGGCGCTGGCCACCGAGGTCATCGTGCGGCTCTACCCGCGGCTGGCGAATTCGGCCACGCTGCTGGTGCCGTTCGCCGACCTGCCCGCGGTGATGCGGGCCGTACCGGCGGTGGTGCGCAGCGGTGTGGACCCCAACATCCTGGAATACATCGACAACCTGACCCTGGCCGCGCTGAGCTACTCGCAGAACCTGAACCTGGGCATCCCCGACAACATCCGGGACGTCGCCGAGGCATACCTGGTGATCGGGGTGGAGGACCGCGACCACGACCGTCTAGATGACGGCGTGACCATGCTCGGTGTACTACTGGAGTCTCTCGGTGCATTGGATCTGTATGTCCTGGAGGGCAATTCGGCCCACGCACTGATCGAGGCACGGGAGAAGGCGTTCTGGACCGCCAAGGCCACCGGCGCCGACGATGTCATCGACACGGTGGTCCCGCGCGCCCAGATGCACCAATTCATCACCCGGGCAAAGGAGCTCGCGCTGGCCGCCAGCGGTGGAGTGGTCGGGTGTGGGCACGCCGGCGACGGCAACGTGCACCTGGCGGTGTTCTGCGCCGACGACGACGTCCGGCACCGGTTGCTGCATGACATCTTCGCTGCGGCGATGGAGCTCGGCGGCGCGATCTCCGGTGAGCACGGTCTGGGCCGGGCCAAGGTGCAACACTTCCTGGATTTGGAGGATCCGGTCAAGATCGCCCTGATGCGCCAGATCAAGGATGTGTTCGATCCGGCGGGCGTCTTGAATCCCGGCGTGCTACTCGATGGAGAGGCGACCAGATGACCAACGGCGCGCAGGCACTGATCACCACGCTGGTCGACTCCGGTGTGGAAGTGTGCTTCGGCAACCCCGGTACCTCTGAGATGCACTTCGTCGCGGCACTGGACACGGTGCCGCAGATGCGCGGGGTGCTCTGCCTCTTCGAGGGAGTGGTCACCGGCGCCGCCGACGGTTACGCCCGGATCGCCGGAAAGCCGGCCGCCACTCTGCTGCACCTGGGTCCCGGGCTGGGTAACGGTCTGGCCAACCTGCACAACGCCCGGCGGGCCCACGTGCCGGTGGTCAACGTCATCGGCGACCACGCCACCTATCACAAGAAGTACGACGCACCACTGGAATCCGACATCGAACCACTGGCCGACTGGACCCACGGCTGGACCCGGCGCACCACCACGGGAACCGAGGTGGGCCGCGACGCCGCGGAAGCGGTGGCCGCGTCGTTGGCCACTCCGGCGCGCATCGCCAACCTGATCCTGCCCGCCGACGTCTCATGGGACGAGGGTGCCGAGGCATCGGGGCCGGTCGCGCCGAAGCCGGCGGCCGCACCAGATGCCGAGGCCGTCAACGAGATCGCCGATGTGCTGCGCGCCGGGGAGCCGACCGTACTCTTGATCGGGGGGCCGGCCACCGGGGTGGACGGGCTGGGCGCGGCCGACCGAATCGCTGCGGCCACCGGCGCCCGCGTTCTGGTCGAGACCTTCCCGACCCGGTTGACCCGCGGTGCGGGCGTGCCGGCGGCGGACCGACTCGGCTATCTGGCCGAGCAGGCGGCGTTTCAACTCGACGGGATCAAGCACCTGATCGTCGCGGGCACCCGCGCCCCGGTGTCGTTCTTCGCCTACCCGGGTAAGCAGAGCGTCCTGACTCCGGAGGGAGCGGCGGTGCACACGCTTGCCGGCCTGGACACCGACGTGGTCGGTGCCCTGGAACAGCTGGCCGAGGTGCTCGCACCCGGGACTTCGCCGCGCCTGGCCGACGCCGCGCCGCCGGAACTGCCGTCTGGCGAGCTGACTCCCCAGAACTGGGTGCAGGTGATCGGGGCGCTGCTGCCCCGGGACGCGATCGTCTCCGACGAATCCAACACCTCCGGGCTGCTGCTGCCGGCGGCCACCGCGGGCTCGCCGCGCCACGACGTCCTCACCCTGACCGGCGGAGCGATCGGTCAGGGGCTGCCGGTCGCGTTGGGCGCCGCGATCGCCGCCCCGGACCGGCCGGTGATCGCGCTACAGGCCGACGGCAGTGCGGCCTACACGATCTCGGCGCTGTGGACGATGGCGCGGGAGAACCTCGACGTGACCGTCGTGCTGATCAACAACAGCGCCTATGCGATTCTGCGCCTTGAACTCTCCCGAGTGGGTGCCGGAGCCGGCGGCCCCAAGGCCAACGATCTGCTCGACCTGTCCCGGCCGAACATGGACTTCGCGAAGATCGCCGGGGGCTTCGGGGTGCCGGCCACGGTGGCGACCACCTGCGAGGAGTTGGCCGAGCAGTTCCGTCGCGCGCTGGCCGAACCGGGACCGCACCTCATCGACGCGCGCATCCCGACGCTGTTCTGACGCCGGGCGAGCTGGCGGCCGACGAACGCGCCCAAAGAGGCCCAGGGGAGACCGCGCGGCAATAGCGTGTCGGCATGCTCGAGGTATCCGAGGTCGGCAACAAGGTCGGCAAGGCGGAGTTCCAGGCGGCCCTTCCCGACCTGCGGGTCGGGCTGATCAACGCGCAGTACGACCTACGCAACGCCGATTTCCCGGTGATCATCTGGATCGCCGGCGATGACCGCCTGGCCGCCAACGCGTTGGTGAACCGGCTCAACGAGTGGCTGGACTCACGCTTCATCGACACCCGAGTCTTCGCCGACCCCACCGAGGAGGAGATGCAGCGGCCCCAACTGTGGCGGCTGTGGCGGTCGCTGCCGCCCCGGGGCCGCGCCGCGTTCTTCGTCGGTGGCCTGATGCGCGCGGCCAACCAGCGCGCCGAGGGTGAGATCGGCGAGCCCGAGTTCTCCGGATGGCTGCGACACCTGTCCCAGATGCAGGCGGCGCTGGTCGCCGACGGCGCGTTGATCCTGAAGTTCTTCCTACACACGCCGGCCAAGGTGCAGAAGAAGAAGCTCAAAGAGGCCGAGAAGCACCCCGAACGCGGCTGGCAGGTGGACCATCGCGACTGGGCCGCGTTGGACACCCTCGGCCCGGTGTTGCCGATCGCCGAGCGCATCCTCCGGGAGACCAGCGGCCCGGGCGCACCGTGGACCATCGTCGAGGCCACCGACGACCGCTACCGCGACCTCACCGTCGCGCGCACCATTCTCGCCGCGCTCACCGCGCGGCTGTCCGAGGAGGGCAGGAACACCTCCCCGACGATCCCCGAATCGGCCTTCGGTGACTTCGACGAGGGCGCCAACGTGTTGTCGGGTGTGGACTTGTCGCAGTCCCTCGACCGCGACGAGTACCGCAAGGAGTTGGCCAAGCAGCAGGCCCGGCTGCGCCGGCTGTCCATCGAGGCCCGCAACCGCGGGGTGAGTACGGTGCTGGCTTTCGAAGGGTGGGACGCGGCGGGCAAGGGCGGGGTGATCCGGCGGGTGACCGCTGCCCTGGAGGCGGGCGACTTCCGCGTCATCCCGGTCGCCGCGCCGACCGAGGAGGAGCACAAGTACCACTATCTGTGGCGGTTCTGGCGAGATCTGCCGCCGGCGGGCAGGTTCGTGATCTTCGACCGCACCTGGTACGGGCGGGTGTTGGTGGAGCGACTCGAAGGTTTCGCGACTCCCGCGGAGTGGCAGCGGGCCTTCGACGAGATCAACGACTTCGAAAGCCAACTCGTCGAGCGGGGCTACTACGTGGCGAAGTTCTGGCTGCACATCTCCGCCGAAGAACAACTCGCGCGGTTCAAAGCCCGCGAGGAGACGCCCTACAAGAAGCACAAGATCACCGAGGAGGACTACCGCAACCGGGATAGATGGCACGACTACGTCAAGGCGGTGGACCAGAAAATCCTGCGCACCACATCCGAGGGTGCGCAGTGGCATGTCATCCCGGCCAACGACAAACGGTTCGCCCGGGTTCAGACACTGAAGGCGATCAACAAGGGCCTGGCCCGCACTCTGCGAGAGACCGCGCCGTGACGTCAGCGGCGGCCCGTCCCAGCTCTTGCCGCTTGCTTCCGGTTTCCGGGAGCGGAGGCGGGCGGGCGCGTTAGGCTGCCCTGGGGGCGGACCGATTGGTTGAAGGTGATCTCGATGAGCGCAAAGACAAGCGCGGCTGACACGGTTCCTGCTCACGACCCCGCCGGCTGGCGACAGCTGCCCACGTCCTACACACCGTTGGACCACGGCCGGGTCGCGGCGCTGATGGCCAAGGAGTGGGAACGGTACGCCAAGACCACTCCCGGTTCGGCCGATCACGCCGCCCGGTCCAGCAAGACTCTGCCGCTGGGTGTGACGAGCAGCTTCCAGCATTGGGACCCTTACCCGATCGGAGTCAAGTCGGCCCGCGGCGCCTACGTCACCGACTGTGACGACCGCCGGGTGCTGGACTTGTCCATGGGCTTCGGCGCGATGCTCGCCGGCCACCTCAATCCCACCGTGGTCGCCAAGGTCAAGCAGTCCCTCGACGACATCGGCACGTTGTTCGTGACCCCATCTCCGGTGTCGACCGACGTCGCCGAGAAGTTCAAGGAACGCTTCGGTCTGGACATGTTGCGGTTCACCAACTCCGGCACCGAGTCGACGATGTACGCGGTGCGGGTGGCGCGTGCCTACACCGGCCGCAAGGAGATCATCAAGATCGAGGGCGGCTACCACGGCGGCTACGACGGTCTTTCGGTATCGGTCAAGCCCGGCATCGATGAAATCGGTCCCGCCGACAACCCGATCCCGCAGGTGCCCTTCGATGCCGAGCCCGGCGTCGTGCACGTGGTGGCCTACAACGACCTCGGCCAGATGGAACGGATGCTGGCCGCCAAGGGCAAGAACGTCGCCTGTGTGGTGATGGAACCGGTGATGGAGAACATCGGCATCTGCATGCCGCAGCCCGGCTACCTCGAGGCCGTGCGGGAGATCACCCGCAAGTACGGCACGATGCTGATCTTCGACGAAGTGAAGACCGGCCTCACCGCCGGTGCCCACGGCGCGGCCGCGCGCCTGGGTGTCAAGCCGGACCTGATCACGCTGGCCAAGTCGATCGGCGGCGGCCTGCCGCTGGCGGCCTTCGGCGGCACCGCGGAAGTCATGCAGGTCGTCGTCGACAACCGGATGGCGCACTTCGGCACCTACAACGGCAACCCGCTGTGCATGGCCGCGGCCGCCGCGGTCGATGAGATCGCCACCCCGCAGGCGTTGGCCGCGGCAGAGCAGGTCAACGACAACGCCATGGAAGCCATGGACGCCATCATTCGGGAGTACGAACTGCCCGCCCACACCGTGGGCTTCGGCGTGAAGGGCGCGGTGACCTGGTCACCGACCCCGATCCGCAACTACCGCGACTACAAGTTGAGCACCGATTTCGAGGCCGCGGAACTGGGCTGGCTGTGGGGCATCAACCGCGGCGTCCTGACTCCTCCGGGCATGGACGATCAGTGGCTGGTCTCGCTGGCGCACACCGATTCGGACATGGCCAAGTGGGTCGATGCCTTCGGTGAGCTGGCCAAGGAGTTGCGCGCCTGATCCCGGGTGGCTTATGCCATCTCACGGATGCAGGTTCCACTGACCGACGTCCGGGGCGAGGACGTCATTGACGTCGACTTCGATTCCGCCGACCACCGGCCCGGGATTCGACGCGGTACTCACCACGCGTTGGTAGAGCACTGCGGCGGGATGGACCTTGCCGCCCGACCAGGACCGCGTCTGCCAGATCCACCGGCGCCCCGGCGTGCTGGAATTGCCGATGACGCCGGCCTCGGCCGCCCACTGGCAGGGGTTGATACCGCCGTAGATGCCGGTGCGCTGCACGCCGAGCACCGAGTTGATCCCGCGAAACCACTGCAGCGCCAGGTTGTTCCAGGTGTCGTGGTTGATGTCGTCATCGATCGTGAAGTAGATGGGTGCGCTCTGTCCGCCACCCGCCGCGGTGTGCAGTTGCCAGGCGGTACGGGCGTCGGCGACACCGCCGACGAACCCGCGGGTGAAGTCCGACGGTGCGGTCCCGCCGGGCTTGCCGTACTGGTAGTTGCTGACGATGACCAACCCGGCGGCGTTCAACGACTTGGCGTAGGGCAGGGTGATCGGCTTCGCGCCGAAGGACGAACCGGGCCGCGACGTGGAAACGTAGTTGATCACCCCGGCGTAGCCGGCCGCCTGAATGTGCTCGGCGGGGATCTGCCGCATGGCGAAGTCGATCAGCTGGGAACCGGCGGCCGCCGCGCTCGGGGTGCCGGCGGTCGCCGCCGCCACGCCGAGCCCGGCCACCGCCGACGCAGCGGCGGCATAGCGGAGCGCGTCACGGCGCGAAACCGGGCGCGACGTCCGCAGGCTGCTGTTTTCCGACGATTCTTGCACCTGCGCGATGTTAACAATGCGACTGGTGTTAATGGTGTTGCGCGCGCCGGTTGTGTCCGGTTCGGTACCGAGATGCGACCGGTTCGATGATGCGCAGGCCGTGGCGCATTCCGATCGCCCGAAGCGAGGCCGGACGCTCAGGGTTCCGTCAGCGCGGCTGGGACTCCAGTTTGGCCCGAACCAGGGACGCGAGGCCGCGGCCGGCGCGGCGCAGTGGCTCCGCTGAACACTCGGCCATCGACATGATCACCGCCCCTTCCACCGTGGCGACGACCGTGGTCGCCAACTCCTCGGCGGCCGCACCGTCGATACCCGAATCCGTTACCAACCGGGTGACCACCGCCACCCATCGGGCGAAGGCGGCACCGGCCGCATCGGCGGCCTCGGGCGCCTCCTGCCGACCCAGTGCCGCCGCCACGATCGGACAACCTGCGGAGAAGTCGTTGGCCTCCAGGCTGTCGGCCCAGCGATCGGCGAAGGTCTGCACCACTTGCGCCGGATCCGACTCGGACACCATCGCTTCGACCGCCGAAATGGTTATCCCCGAGGCGTTTTCGGTTGCTGCGGCGATCAGTTCGGGCTTGCCGGCGGGGAAGTTGAGGTAAAGCGTTCGCCTCGCCAACCCGCTGTCTTCGAGGATGCCCGACACGCTTGTGCCCGCCACCCCGAATCGGCGCAGCTGCGCCACGGTGGCACTGATCAATCGGTCTCTGGCGGACACGCCCTCAGCCTAGCACTTGCGGTATACCGATCGGTCTACTAGCGTCGAATTCGAGTATACCAATCGGTCTACCGCGCCCGAGGAGGATTCCGATGGTTATCGCCCGCACTGATCTCTATGTCCCGGACATCGGCGCCCGGTCGCGCAGGTGGCGACGAATCGCCGTCGCCCAGCCCATCCCGGCAACCGGCCCCGGCGTGCGGCGAGGGGCCCTGCTCGCGTGGGCCGCCGCCGCGTTCACCAGCGTGTTTCCGGGTCGGGGCGAGACCGATCGCCCGGCGCGCCGACAGCACCCGGTGCGCAGGCCGGACTTCGTCGAAGGCGCCGCGCTGAGCCGCGAGATGTTCCGGCTCTGAGCGGGCATTGGTTAGCCGTACTCAGGTCGGTTGTAACGCCCGTCAATTAGTCGGCGATAATCGCGGCATGTCCAAGAGAACTGCAGCAATCCTGCTGAGCCTGGCCGCCCTGTCGGCGGTCCCCGCGGCGATCGCCCCGGTGGCCCAAGCCGACGTGTGCGGCGATGTCGGCGGCCGGCACGTGTCGGTCGGCGGTTGCACCAACGTCGCCGGCGACGCCGTGGACGCCGCGGTAGCCGGCGCGGCGGTGGTCGGCGCGGACGACTGGGCCCGCTACGGCTTCCCGCAGAGCTATGCGTACTCGGTAGTGCCCGCGTTCCCCGGTGAGGCGCCGTGCATCTCGCCGACCGGCCTGGAGTACTACACCCCCGGCGCCGAGCCCTGCTACGTGCCTTAACGCGAGGGCGTAACGCGCAGCTCGGCCTGTCAGTCGGCGGAGCTCGAGAACACGGCAGGGCGGCTGCGGAGTAGGCCGGCCGTCATCAGAGCGACATAGGTGTAGGGCAGCACCATGACGGGCTGTCCTGTTGCCGCGAAGAAGCGCGTCGCCAGCGTGGCGTCATGGAGTCCGACCCACACGAGGCAGAAGGCTAGAAACCACCATGCCCAGCGTCGGGCCTCCCGCAGCGCGAACCGGGAGACGACGATGACGGCGACCGCAGCGGCGACGATGTTGACTCCACCGACCGAACCGTTCAGTTCGAGCCAGGCGGCGGCGCCCGGGCCGACGCCGGCGATATCGGAATAGCTGAAGGACAGCCGTCCCAGCCCGGTCCACAGCGGTGCGTCACCCCGCGCGACGTTGACCCAGCTCGTGATCAGCGTCGTCAGCCCCGCGATCAGCGGAACGAAGCCAGCGGCGAAGTTCAGCCGCCATCCCGGAACCCCGGCGTCCGTCTTGGCGCCGGAAGGCACCACGCGGGCGCGGGTGGGAGTGGATGCGGGGTTGGGGGCCATGGCGTCACCTTTCGGATGCGAACACCTCCGTAGACCCGATCTCGGCGCCGAGCGTTACGGACGATCCCGCCGGGTGCGTGCTGGGTGTAACGGTCCACGGGCGACGCGACACCACCTATTGATGGGCAAGTTGATGGGCAAGTTGATGGGCAAGCGGCCTTTCACGTCGTCAAGGAGTTCACATGACCGTTGCTTCGACATCGACCCGCGATGGTGAGTGGGTGGGCCTGGCGGAGCGGGCCGGAGGTCTCTTCGCCCGGTACGGGCTGGTGATCGTGATCGCCTGGATCGGGGCGATGAAATTCACTCAGTTCGAAGCCGAAGGAATACAGCCCCTCATCGCCAACAGCCCCGCGATGGCCTGGCTCTACGACGTATTCTCGGTGCGCACCTTGTCAGCGCTGCTCGGCGTGGTCGAACTCAGCACCGCCGCCTTGATCGCGATCAAGCCGTGGGCGCCACGAGTGTCGATCGCGGGCAGCCTTCTCGCCATCGGCCTTTTCGTCGCCACCCTGGGCTTCCTGGTCACGACGCCCGGCGTGTGGGCGGCCGCCGGCGGCGGGTTCCCGGCCTTGTCGGAAATCGGCGGATTCCTGATCAAGGACGTCGCACTGCTGGGGCTTTCGGTGTGGACGTTGGGCGACGCATTGCGCGCGGCCTCGCCATCCGGTGGCGCCCCACGTTCACCGGCTAGCGTGAATCTCCAGTGACACAGCTCGCCAACAACGACCAAGCGCTGGTCGCTCGCCTGCGGGAGCGCGACGAGCAGGCCTTCGCGGCCGTCGTCGATGCCTACACCCCGGCCATGCTGCGGGTGGCGCGGAATTACGTGGCCACCCAGGAATTGGCCGAAGACGTGGTGCAGGAAACGTGGATCGGTGTCGTGAAGGGGATCGGCAGATTCGAGGGGCGTTGCTCGCTGAGAAGCTGGATCTTCACGGTGCTGATCAACACCGCCAAAACGCGTGGGCAGCGCGAGCGCCGCGACGAGCAGACCCGCCGCGAGATCTACGGTGGTAGAACCGTTGACCCCGCGCGATTCAGCCCGGCCGGCGAGCGGTGGGCCGGGCACTGGCGAGACGACGCGCAGCCGCAGCCATTCCCGGACACCCCGGAATCATCGGCGCTGGCCGCGGAGTTGATGGCTTTGGCGCGCAGCGAACTCGACAAGCTGCCCGAACGGCAGCGCGCTGTCGTGACGTTGCGGGACCTGGTTGGGATGGACTCTCCGGAGGTTTGCGAACTGCTGAACCTCTCCCCGGCCAACCAGCGGGTCCTGCTGCACCGTGGCCGGTCCGCGATTCGGGATGCACTGGAGCACTACGTGATGGGGGCCCAATGAGCGCCGTGGAAATGGACTGCGATGAGTTGGTCGAACTGGTGACCGCCTACCTCGACGGCGCCCTCGACCCGGAGACGCGGGGGCGGTTCGAGACCCACCTGTCGGAGTGCGACGGCTGCGAAAACTACCTGCGGCAGTTCAGTGCGACCGTCGGGCTCCTCGGAGGCCTACGGGAGACCCTCGACCCCGTCGTCCGGGAGCGCCTGCTCGCCGCCTTCCGTGATTGGACCTAGCGGCCTGCCGTACCACTCGGCGGTCGCCGCCGCCATCGCGGCGATGTCGTCCGGGCGCACCCGGCAGCAGCCACCGACGATCCGGGCTCCGGCGGCCACCCACTCGACCGCCAGGCCGGTGTCCATGCCGGGGGTCCCGACCCAGACCCGGTTCGCGCCGTCCCACACCTCCCCGCTGTTCGGGTAGACGATCACCGGCTTACCGGTGACCCGGCGCGCGGTGGCCACGGCACCCAGCACGTCGGCGGGCGCACAGCAGTTGACCCCGATCGCGACGATCTGGGGCACGTCGGCGGCGACGGCGAACGCGTCCTCGAGTGGCTGCCCGGCGCGGGTCCGGTCCCCGGCGATGGTGTAACTCAACCAGGCCGGAATGTCTTGTTCGCCGACCAATCCGGCCAGCGCCTCGGCCTCGTCGCTGTCGGGAATCGTCTCGAGGGCCAGGACGTCGGGATCGGCGGCCATCAGCACCTCCAGCCGCGGCCGATGCCACGCCGCCAACTCGGGAACGCTGAGCCCGTAGCGGCCGACGTACTCCTCACCGTGGGCGAGCATCGCCCCGTAGGGCCCGACCGAGGCCGCCACCCATGCCGGAGCCGAGGCGGCGGCGCGGGCGGACTTGGCCAACTCGACACTGCGGTGTAGCAGGCGCTCGGCCTCGACGCGGTCGATCCCCTGTGCCGCGAATCCCTCGAACGAGGCCTGATAGCTGGCGGTGGTCGCGATGTGCGCCCCGGCGCGGAAGAACGCCTCGTGCACCGCGACGATCTCCTCGGGCGCCTCGGCGAGCAGCCGCGCCGACCACAGGTCGTCGGAGAGGTCGTGGCCGCGCGCCTCGAGTTCGGTCGCCAGGCCGCCGTCGCTGATCAGCACACCGGCGGGCGGCACGGAGAATTCCGGGGAGCTCATCGGCCTACTGTAAGGGCTTCCGTGGGCCCGTCGAGGGGTCCGCCCGGTGACCCCCGGCGTCGGCGTCCCAATAGTCTGCGGGGATGACCACTCCAGCGGACCAGTCGGACAGCCAGCCATTCGTCGTTGTCGGCATCGATGGATCCGACACGGCCCTGGGTGCGGCCCGGTGGGCCGCGGAGCTGGCCGCCAAGCGCGGGCTCGCGCTGACGCTGGTGCACGCAATCCCGCGACTGGACTGGCACTTCGCAGCGGCCGACGCGACCACCGAACCCGACGGCGCCGACGGCGACCGCGCCCTGTCCGCTGCCGAGGCCGCCGTGCGTTCGGCGCATCCCGATCTCGCGATCCGAATCGAGGCGGTCAAGGGTGCCGTCGCGACGGTGCTGGCGGACGCCGCGGAGTCGGCCAAGCTGCTCGTGCTGGGCACGGGTGCAACGGACCACCGCGCGCTGGGCGGGCACGTCGTGCGGACCACCCACCGGGCGCGGTGTCCGGTGGCGGTCTGGCGGGCACCGGTGGCCAAACGGACCGGCAAGCCGCTGCCGGTCGTCGTCGGCGTCGACGACTCCGATCCGGCGGCCCGCGCGGTTGCGGAGGCGTTCGACATCGCCCGCGCGCTGCACGCGCAGCTGACGGTGGCGCACATGTGGGAGATCGACGCGGCGGTCGGCATGGGCGACCTCGGGGGCCAAGGGAACATGGACTGGGATTTGCTTGACGTGTTGCAGGCCCGGCAGCGCCGGCGGATGGACGAGTTGGTCGAGCCGTTCGCCCACAAGTATCCGAACGCCCACGTGGTGGAGGTCTTTCGGGATATCGGACCGGCGAAGGGTCTGACCGATCTGTCGCGGGAGGCCCAGTTGGTGGTCGTGGGCAGCCATGGCCGTGGCCGGCTTGCCGACTCGGTCCTCGGCTCGGTCAGCCAGAACCTGATCCATCACGCCGACTGCCCGGTGCTGGTGGTCCGGTAGCGACCGACGCGGTGCCCTCCCGGTGTCCGCCGTGTTTGCTGTCTCGACGCCCGTCAAGAATCCCGGTCGAGACCTTTGGTCGGTTCCTGACCTGCGGTTGGACAAAGCCTGTGACGTTTCGTAACCTTTTCGAGACCTAAGGCAGATGCACAGGCAATTCGACGAAGAAGCCGTCGACGGCAGTCAAAGGATCGCAATCTTGAAGTTCGATACCGTTCTGGCCGGATCCGTAGTGCGCAAGCGTGTGGCCGTGGCGATCGCCGCGATGACGACCTTCGCCGCGGTCGGCGGCGGCACCGCGTTCGCCGACCCGTCCCAGGACACCCTGGCCAACCTCAGCGACCTGTCGCACCAGTCCGAACAGCTCGCCGATGCCATCCACGCCGCCCAGGTGGATTACGAGCAGAAGCTGGCGCGGCTGAGCGAGGCCGACAAGACCAACGCCGACGATATGGCCGCGCTCAACGCCGCCAACGAAAAACTGGCCATCCGCCAGGGCAACGTCGACAAGGTGGCGTCCGCGGTCTACATGGGCGGGCCAGGCGACGAGGTCACCGCGCTGCTGACCTCGGGATCGCCGAAGACCTTGATCGACAAGCTCGCCGTCGAGCGGGTCATCAGCAAGCAGTCCGCCGACGAGATGGCGGGATTCAAGCAGGCCGCCCAGCAAGCCAGCGCCACCGAGGCCGCCTCGGCCAAGTCGGCGGCCGACGCCCAGGCCGCCGTCGATGCGGCCGCCGCCGCCCGCGCGGATCTGCAGGACAAGCAGTCGCAACTGAAGGCGCAGATGGCCGCGGCCGCCCAGCAGGCCGTGCTGACCGAGCCGCCGGCGGCCGTGATGTCGGCGTTGGGTTACGCGGCACCGATCCCCACGGTCGGGATGGTCGGACTGGTCCCCAACGCGCGGATCCTGGTGGCCTACATCATGGCCACCTATCCGGGCGTGCAGTCCATCGGTGGCGTGCGACCCGACCCGATTCCCGATCACCCGAGCGGTCACGCCATCGACGTCATGATCGGTTCCGACATGACGCTGGGTGATGTCATCAACGCCGACGTCCAGAGCCAGGCGGCACGGTTCGGCCTCAAGTACACGATGTGGCGGGTGGCGAACCACTTCAACCACATCCACATCTGCGTCCTCTAGGGCGTCCGTACGGCTAGCGCCGCCGGACCTGCGTCACCCACTGAGGTTGCACCACGCTCCACATGCCCGCCCGGGGCCCTTCGGTTTCGATGCGAAGCCCGACCTCGCCGGGGCGGTCGCGCAGAACCTTCGCGGCGCTCTCGAACTTCTGTGGCCCGGGCACGTTCACCAGCACGCCGATGTTCGCGATCGCCAGTAGGTCCGCGAAGCTGTGCCCGTACATGCGGCTCGGCTGACGCACGGATTCGACGTCGACGCTGATGCCCCGCGCCCACAGTGTGGTGGGAAGCAAACCACCGCCCTCGGCATCCGGACCCAGGAGCCGGCGGCGTTCGTCGATGGCGGCGAGATGGCCGGCGTTGTCGCCCGTGTCGCCGCCCGAGTCGATGAACGCCCGGAGCACCGAGCCGCCGTAGGCGGTCGCCTCGTCGGTGACGACACTGAACAGGGCACCGCCGGGCTTCACGAAGCGAAGCATCGTGCACAGGCTCTCGGCCACGTCCGCGGTGAAGTAGATCATGTGCAGGGCCAGCGCCAGATCGATGCTCGCCCGCTCCGGAAGATCGCCTTCCGATGGTTGCCGGGCGAGTTCGTCGATGCTGGAACGAAGCGCCGCGCCGCGGCGAAGGTGCGGCCGGCTTTCCAGAAATGCTTGATACGCAGTCAGATACCCGGGATTGGGCTCCTCGATGGAGACGGTTGTCCCCGCCGGGACGGCATCGGCGATGTACGCGAACGTCTGGCCGTCACCGGCGCCGAAGTCGAAGATGTGGCCTTCGGCCGGCAGGTACTCCCGGACGGCGCGCCGCAGCATCGGGACGAACAGATCACGCTGATCGGTGCCCATCATCAGCACCCGCCCCAGCGGATCGGGCTTCAACACCCGCGAGAAGGCGTTGTGGTACTGCTGATGCGGATCGAGGCCGTCGAACTCGTTGCACACGATCTCCAGCGCGTCGTCCAGTTGTGGACGCAACTCCGGGGGCAGGGAGTCGCCGACGGCGAGCGGCATCTGGTGGTTCATCCTTCCGGAGGCGACCGGACGGTGGGGGCAACTGCACACTCCCACCGATTCACCGAATCCCGCAGCGAGTTCACCGAGGTGGCGATCAGCTGCCGTAGAGATGCAGCGCCCGCGCCGCCGCGGTGGCGACCTGGCCGCTCAGCCTTGCGACGGGTGGGCCGCCGCGCTGATGGATCACGTTCGCCAGGACGATGACGTAGCTGTCGGATCCGGGATCGAGCCACATCGTCACACCGGTGAACCCGGTGTGGCCGAAGCTGCCGACGGGGAAGATCGTGCCGCGCGGCCGGGAATGCGGGGTGTCGATGTCCCAGCCGAACCCGCGCAGGTCCACTCCGGCGATGGCCGGGTAGTTCGGTTCCCGGTTCAGCGCGACGCTTCGCCGGAAGGCGTCGTTCGCCGCCGCGACCTGTCCCTCGGTGTGCCCGGGCTGCTGCGGCGTCGTCGCCAGTTGCAGCGTCGATTGGCTCAGCGGGAACACGCTCGGGCGTCCGGCGAGGCGGTCGAGGAGCGCCTGGGCGAATATGCCGACATCCTGCACCGTCGAGAAGACCCCGGCACTGCCGGCCACCCCGCCCATCCGCCGCGCCGTCGGGTCGTGGACGGTGCCGCGCAGCAGATGGTCGAAGTCCGGGTTGATGCCCGGGGTGTCCTCGTCGTGCGCGGTCGGCGCGATGCGGCTCAGCAGGTCGATGCTCCACGTGCCGTCCGGACAGTCCGCGGCGGATGACCCGTTCGGGTCGAAAGCGATTGCGGTGCCGTACGTTCGGTGTGGGCCGCACGCCTTGACGGCGGGTAGATACCGAGTCTCGGTCATGCCCAGCGGGGCGAAGACGTTCTCCTGCACATATTCGTCGAGCGGTTCGCCGGTGAGCCTCTCGACGAGCACGCCCAGGATGATGAAGTTGATGTCGGAGTAGTGGAACGCCTGCGCGGGCGCCAACTCCAACGGTGCCGTCAGCGCCCGGTGAATGCCATCCTCCCGGTCGGCGGCGACCAGTCCCCAGGGACCCTGGTGGCTCAGGTCACCCCCGATCCCCGACGTGTGGGTGAGCAGCATCCGCAGCGTCACCTGCGCACGCTCCGGGTCGTTGTCCGCATTGAACTCGGGTAGGTAGGTCTGCACCGGATCGTCGAACTGAATCCTTCCTCGCTCGTAGAGCTGCAGAACGGCGGTGGTGGTGCCCAGAACCTTGGTCAGCGACGCCATGTCGAAGACGGTGTCGGCGGTCATCGGCTCGGCGGCCGACGGCGAACCGTCCAGCCCGGGTTCCCCGGGCAGCTTGCGAGCGCCGTAGGCCTGGCGGAACTCGAGCTTCCCCGCATGCCCGACCTGCACCACGGCGCCGGGCAGCCGGTGGGCGGTGATCGCATCGTTCACCAGGCGGGTGACGGCCGCGAAGTCGCCTTCCGGTGTCACGGTCGCTATCGGGGGCGGCGGCAAAGCGGTGACCACCGCCGGCGGTCGCCCCGACGGCGCTGACGTCGGCGGCGGTGTGGGTGCGCAGGCCACAGCGGCGGTCAGGCCGAGGAAGGCGGTTGCCGCGGCGCAAACTCGGGTGATTCGCGGTCGCGACGTCGTCACCCGATCGACCGTAGCCGGACGGACTGTTGCCGGTGTGGCCACCCACCGGCGGGTCGCCGGGTCAGTGCGTCCGTTTGTACTCGAGCGCGATCGCCAGCTTGCCCGGCTTCGGGGCGGACAACGGCTGCGAGAGCGCTTCGAACGCCTTCTCCCCGAAAGCATCCAGTCGTCCCAGCGCGTTGGCATCCAGGGTGTCGGTGATCTTTGCGTCACCCGGCAAGGCGACCATGGCCTTCGCCACGTTGCCCACTAGGGTGAGGTACGGGCTGAACTCGTTGAGGGGGAAGTTGTTCGGGTTCAAGCTCGGATCGGTCTGGGTCCGCAGCCAGTGTCCCCAATAGAATTCCTGAAACGCGGGAGTGTTGTCATCCTGGCTGTAACCGATGTCGCGCGCGAAGAACAACACCCCCCGGTACTGGTCGTTGGCGAACTGCTTCAAGCCGAGATTCTTCGGGAGAGCCTCGGGTGCAATGGTTTTACCGTCGGCGTCTCGCAGCCAGGTCCAGCCCCGAGTTTGCATCTCCTGCCAGAACGCTTCTGGGGCGAGCTTGGAGAGGTTACCCGTGACCTTCAGCCGGACATGGGCGCTCGGTCCGCCGCCGGGGACCTCCCAGAACGAGGTCAGCGTGTGGTGCCCGTCGGTCAGGTACACCTGTCCGCCGGGTCCGATGACTGCGGTCTTCATCGGCTCGGTGGTTTCGGCGGTTTCCGAACCGAGGGGAACCGTGCAGGTGAAGCTGGACCGGTCGGATATCGATGCGCCCGGCTTAACTGACTGCATCGCCTTCTGCCCATTGGCGGCGCACCAGGCGTCGAACAATTGGTTCGACGCATCCTTGCCGATGGTGTACCGACCGAGACGGGAGTACACCTCGTCATAGCCGAGCGAGGGCTGGGTCGGGTGGAGGATATCGAGGGTGACGTCGAGCAGATCGCCTTCGGCCGCCGCGCAGTACCGCTGGTTCACCGTGGCGCACGGGGTGGCGGCGGAGGCCGGGTCGGGGGAGCCACCACCGCATGCCGTCGCACTCAAGACGACGATCGCGACAGCTGCGATCCGAACCCGGCGCACGGTCCGGCTACCGGTGGCGCTCCGTTGTCGGAGGAACGTCGCTTGGGTGCCCGCAGCTGCCATTTGCCGAGTCCTACCACCCGCGGGCTCCGACTGGAGGCGGTTTACTCGGGTGTTCATCCGGGCGTCGGTTCGCCGTGACCGGACGGTACCCGGAGCGGCGGCCGCAAACCCCGCTCGACGGGGTCGCCCGCGCGTTAGGCTCGGTTGCCGGCAGGCTCATTCCGATCGTCGAGGGGGCACAGATGCGCAGGATCATCGTCGCGGCGGCGGTCGCGTGCGGACTGCTCGCTGTGCCACTGCCCTTCGCCCCGGAGTCGGCGGCCGCGTGCGACTCGGCGGACTGTCTGCCGGGGGTGGCCCGCAATGTGGTCGCCGGTTCGCCCTGCACGCCCAGTACCACCTTCGTGTTCGGGCTGACCGCCGACAAGAGCACGCTCATCTGCTCAGCGAATGCGGTGTGGGTGCCGACCGGACCCCTGATCGGGGAGGCCGCGGTGTCGCTGCCCTGCGCCGTCCCGGGCACCAACGGCCAGATCCGGCTCAGCGGCAACACCATGCAGCCGCAGACCCCCGGAATACCGGTGCAGTGCGTCGGGCCGGTCGGCGCCTCGAAGTGGGTGCACTTCGACCCGCCTGCCTGATGGCTGCGATCGAACCCACGCTGCGGTAGCGCAGCCTACGATGCCCCGGTGACCGCGGATCCGTATGCGACCGCCGAGGAACTCGGCATCATGGTGGGCTTTCCGCCGCCCCCCGACAAACAGGTGAACCGCTCCAACGCGATCTTCCTGCCGCCCTACAACCGGTGGGCGTACCTGCACATGCGGACTATCTATCCGTCGGCACCGATACGCACCGCCGACACGGTTCGCCCCGCCGATGTCGAAATCGACAGTGGGATAGGGAAACTGGCGGTTCCGCGCGCCGACGGCAGCATCGCCGACTTCCCGGCCTTCCTGCGCGAGACCTACACGGACTCGTTGCTCGTCACCACCGGCGACCGGATCGTCTTCGAGTACTACGCCAACGGCATGCACGCCACCCACCCGCATCAGATGATGTCGTGCACCAAGTCCTTCGCTGGGCTGTTCGCGCTGATGGCGGTGACCGACGGTCTGCTCGACGAAGCGACGGAGGTCACCGCGATCGTGCCGGAACTGGCGGGCGCCTCCGCGTTCGCCGGCGCGACCGTCGGGCAGGTCATGGACATGGTCAACTCGATGGACTTCAGCGAGGACTACGCCGACCCGACCTCCGGCATCTGGGACTATGGGCGGGCATTGGGCTGGGTCGATCCGGCGCCCGGAGCAGCCGTCCACGATCTCTACGGGTTCCTGGCCACCCTGCGCAAGGACCCGGCCCGCGAGCACGGCGAGGTCTTCGCTTACCAGACCCCCAAGACCGATGTCGTCAACTGGTTGACCAACCGGGCCACCGGAAAGTCCTTCCAGACCCAGATGTCCGATGACCTGTGGGCCCCACTCGGCACCGAGGCTGAGACGTATGTGCTGCTCGACCCATGCGGCACCCTGGTGGCCGGTGGCGGGCTCAACGCGGCCCCGCGTGACCTCGCCCGGTTCGCCATGATGCTGCTCAACCACGGCACCGTCGACGGCATACAGATCGTTCCATCGGCCGTGATCGACACCTTGCAGGCCGGGGGCAGCGTCGCCGCCTTCTCGAACGGCCCCGAGGCGGCCGGGCCGATGGCCGACGGTGACTGGAGCTACCGGGCGCAGTGGTGGATCCGGCACACCCCCGGCCGGGAGGCGATCAGCGCGATCGGTGTCAACGGCCAATGGATCTATGTCGACCGCAGCCGCGGGGTGGCGGTTGTCAAGCAGTCGTCCCAACCGGTGTCGGCGGACTACGCGGCAGATCAGTTCACGCTCAACGGCTTTGACACCGTCATCGACCACTTACGCTCGTAACGCACTCGGGAAAGACTGGATTCGGTACCGTACTCGACGGAAGGGAACTCGTATGAAGATCGCAATCGCGACCGGCGTGATCGCCGCACTCACCCTCAGCGCCTGCGGCGCGCAGTCCAAACCCGCCCCTGAAACGCCGCAGGTTTCCTCCCAGGTTTCGACTGCTGCGGAAAGTTCGACCACCAGCACGGCGAGCACTAGCACATCCAGCTCGGGCGTGGCGGGTCCCGCCGCCGCGCCGGCGAAGGGCGACAAGCCGAACCGGGACTTCGTGGTCGGCAAATGGGGTACCGACGGCGACTGCACCCTGGCCATCGACCTGCGCTCCGACGGCACCAGCGACGGCCCGTTCGGCAACTGGACCTACAACGACGGGGTCCTCAGTTTCCCCGACGAGCCGGACTTCAAGATCAACGTCACCGTCATCGACAACGCGACCATGGAATCGACCAATGGCAGCGGCAAAACCTCGAAGATGACGCGCTGCCCCTAGCGGGCCGGCGGCCTTACTGCGGCACCTTGATGCTCTTGGGGACGTTGCACGCCACCGTCTTGTCCCCGCCGGTCCATCGGTCGATCCGGC
The DNA here is from genome assembly GCA_020438865.1 of Mycobacterium sp. GTDB lineage: Bacteria > Actinomycetota > Actinomycetes > Mycobacteriales > Mycobacteriaceae > Mycobacterium. The sequence continues at coordinate 97,959 of JAGQTU010000004.1, read as the reverse complement.
AGTCGAGGACCATCGTCGCGAGGTGGTAGGCGTCGTTGCGGGTGATGTCGAGATTGCTCGCCATCTTGTCCAGTGCCGCGCTGGCGGCCAGCTTCATCGCATCGAGTGCCTTCGGTGCGCTGGCGCTGGACACCCACGCGGTGTCGGTGTCACTGGTCGGCAGCGCGGGTGCGGGTCGGGTGGCGGGGTCCTTCGGGACGACGCAATAGGTGCCCAGCACCTCGTCGACCACCTCGGAGATCCGGCAATCCCAGGTCCTCGCCATGACGTTCATGGCATCGGCCTGGGAGAGGTGCCGCGTCGCCATGATCAGTTTCACGGTCTCGGACTTGTTGATGTCGAACGCCCTGTCGAGGTCCTCGTCGTAGCCGACGGCGACCCAGCCAGTCGGCGTCTCGACGGTCGGCCAGTCCTGCGGCTGCTTCTTGATGACGTCGACGGTGATGTTGAGTTCGGGAAACCAGGTCTCGAGCGCGTCGAGGTCGATCTCACCGTTGCCCTGCTTGGCGTGCGAATCCCCGGTCCAGATCAGGCCGCCCTTGACCTGCACCGGCAGGTAAGTAGTTGAGCCCACCTGCATTTCGGGGAGATCCATGTTGCCGCCGTAAGGCCCGGGCTGCTCGGTGCTGCACTTGTTATCGGTACACCAGGGGCCGGTGGTGTTCGAGCGGCCGACCGCGAGCACGCCGGGGAACGGTTCGAGCGGCACCAGCACGTTGGGTGCGAAGCGCATCTGCATCTTGTCGGCATCGAGGTAGTAACTGGTGACCTGCTCGGGGAACTCGTCGGGGAACAGCCCCTTACCCTTGGCGGTGTTGTTGGTGGCGAAGTTGGGTAGCCGGATCCGGTTGATGTGGATGGCCAGCACGTCACCGGGTTCGGCGCCGTTGACGTAGATCGGTCCGGTGACGGTATGCGGGCCGCGGTTCGGCACGGCTCCGTTGATCTTCTCGATCTGGCCCTCGTTGATGCCGGGCGCAACCTGGCCGCCGCCGGCGGGCAAGGTCTGGATGGCCACCGTGTCGCCGGAGTCGATGCGCAGCACCGGGGCCATGTCGTTGTCGTAGACGCCCCACTGCGTCGTCTGCGGCGTCGCCGGGAGCATCCAGAACCGGTGGCCGCCGGAGGCGAGCGGCTTGGCCTCCATGTGCGCCTGATCCGGCGGCCCCTGAAGGTAGGTGACGCTGTAGTCGGGATACGGATTGTCCGGATTCGCCTTGTCCGGATTCGCAGAGGTGCCGCCCGGACCGGACCCACACGAGGCAACCAACGCTGCCAGGGCAACGGCGATCGGCGTGATACCGCGGCTTCCGATCATTTCTCGCTCCTGCGTGCTCTGCGACATCGTCGAGTTGCATCAGTGCCCCCGCGACCGCGTAGCGATCTAATCGCGCCGACGCGCCTTGGCGGGTGGAAACGACTCATTGCTGAATCCTCGGCGGGCGGGACGAGCGGTCGGCTAGTGGCCGGTGAACTCGTCCATCGAGTTGTACACACCGACGCGACGCAGGTAGAAATCACGCAGCCGGACCGGCAGCACTGCGGAGAGCACCTTGTTCATCTTCGACGTCCACGGCATCACCACGAACGGCGCGCCGGCCAGCATCGCCGCCCAGGTGCGGGCGACGACGTCCTGCTGCTCGAGCATCGGGGTGAACAGGATGCCCTTCGCGCCGTCGAACATTCCGGTGTTGATGTAGGTGGGGCACACGGTGGTGACCTTCACCCGATCGTGCCCGGCCTGCTCGAGTTCGAGCCGAAGCGAATCGGAGAAACCGACCGCCGCCCACTTGGACGCCGCATAGGCGGCCATCCGGGGGATGGCGTTCAGGCCGGCCGACGATGCGATGTTGACGAGTCGGCAGTCGCTGCCGGAGGCGATCATGGCCGGCAGGAACTCGCGGGCGACCAGCATCGGGCCGACGGAGTTGACCTCCATGGTGAGCAGGAAGTCGCGGGGGCGGCTCTCCCAGAAGTAGCCGTTGCCGCGGACGATTCCGGCGTTGTTGAACAGCACGTGGATGGTGCCGAGGCCGGCTCGCACCCGCTCGGCGGCCTCGGCCACCCGGGTCTGCGAGCTGACGTCGACGGTCTCGTACTGGATGACGCCGCCGGCCGCCTCCAACTCTGCCGCGGTCTCCTTCAACGCCACCTCGTTGGCGTCCCAAAGCACGACCGTGGCGGCGCCCTCGCGGACGGCGTTGGTGGCGAAGAGCTTTCCCAGGCCCATGGCTGCGCCGGTGACCAGGACGTTCATCCCTCTGACAGACTGCATGGCGGTCCCCCTCGGGACTGGTCCGATGACGGATGTGGCTTACACCGTTCTACCGCACGAGGCGCGACGAGCGGTCGGCTATGCGCGCACCGGTCCCATCGACCCGTTCTGCACATCGAGCGAGCTCGACAGGAAGACCACCTGGCCGCGGCCGGTGGTCTTGTGGGAGCCCGGGGCCAGACCCGTCGCCGAAAGCTCGTGGCGGCAGCGGAAGTAACGCGATCCACTCCGTTCGCAGTTCGCTGTCGACCTCGATCTGATCATCGGTGTGCGGAACGACGAAGGAGTCCACCGCACAGAGGTTAGTCCGAGCGCCACCTTGCCCGCCGATTTCACGCCGGAGCGCGCACCCCGCACCGCACAATGGCGGCATGAACGCTGAGTCCGATGGCTCCGATCGGCGGGCGGTCCTCGAGCAGTTCGCCGATGCGCTGCTGGGTGCGGTGGAGCGGGTGGTCGACCCGGGTGGGGAACGCATCGAGGGCGCACTGAACGCCCTGCGGCACCGGGTGATCGAGTTCGTCCGCCGCTACCACCGGCTGCAGATCGACGTCGAAGCCGGGGCCCTGGCTAATCCGGTGCTGTTCGTGGCCAACCACGGCTTCGGCGGTGTGGTCGACCTCAACGTGATGGCGGTCGGTGCGGTCGTCGAGGACCTCAAACTGACGCGCCCGGTCACCTTCCTGACCCACCAACTGGCCTGGACGCTGGGGGTCGGGCCGATCGTCGAGCACCTCGGCGCGCGACCGGCGAGCCGGGAGAGCGCGCACGAGGCGTTCGCCCAGGGCCACCATGTCGTCGTCTTCCCGGGTGGGGATGTCGACGCGGCCAAGAAGTTCACCGATCGCAATCACATCGTGTTCGGCGGCCGCAGCGGCTTCGCACAGTTGGCGATGGACGAGGGCGTGTCCGTGGTGCCCATCGTGACGGCCGGGGCGGGCGAGTCGCTGCTGGTGCTCTCCGACGGTCAGCGGCTGGCCCGCGCCCTGCGGCTGGACGAACTGTTGCGGGTGAAGGCGCTGCCGACGAGCCTGTCGCTGCCGTGGGGCCTCAACACCGGCGCGGTGGGTATGCTGCCCTACCTTCCGCTTCCCTCCAAACTGCACACCCGCGTGCTGGCCGCCACCACCGCGCGGCCCGATGAGGACGCCAAGGCCTACGCCGAACGCATCCACACCCTCATGCAGGATGCGCTCACCGAGATGACCGAACACCGCACGCCGCTTATCGGCTGACGGGGACCAGCGCGCTAGCCGGCCAGCCAGCTCAGCGCGGCCGCCACCAGGGCGGTGGTACCGGTGTCGAGGGTCGGCTGGATGACCGGAGCGAAGTTCGGCGAGTGATTGCTGGGGATATCGCTCGAAAGACGGCCGGCCGCTGCGGCTTTGGCGAAGGTCTCGGGGTCGGTACCGCCGAACAACCAGTAGGTGTACGGCGCCGACACCCCTCGGGCGATATCGCTGAAGTCCTCGCTGCCCAGGACCCGCGGTGGGACGACGACGCGATCGCCGAAGACACCCGTGAAGGTGTCGAGGAGCCTGGCGGTGACGTCCGGATCGTTGTCGGTCAGCGGGGCGTGTTCGTAGAACTCGAATTCCGGATCACGCGGACTGCCGGAGGCGGCGCACTCGGCGGTGACGATGCGCCGGATCGCCGCCAGGATCGCCGCGCGGACCTCCTCGCTGTAGGTTCGGATGTTGAGCTCCAGCACTGCGTGGTCGGCGATGATGTTGGCCTTGGTCCCCGCGTGCAGACTGCCGACGGTGAGCACGGCGGGCTCGCCCGGCTCGACCTCCCGCGAGACGATGGTCTGCAGGCGCAGCACGATCGACGCCGCGAGCACCACCGGGTCGACGGCGGTTTCCGGCCTGGACGCATGGCCGCCCCGCCCGTACACCGTGACCCGGATGCAGTCCGCCGCGGCGAACGACGGACCGGCCTGCGCCGCCACGTAGCCGGCCGGCAACGGCGCAACATGTTGGCCGAGAACGACATCCACCGGCGGCAGCAGCTGCGCGAGACCGTCGTCGACCATGCCCCGGGCGCCGTCCACCGTCTCCTCGGCCGGCTGGAAGAGCGCGACAAGCGTTCCGTTCCAGTGGCTTTGGCCCCGGGCCAGGAGGTCGGCGGCGCCCAGCAGGCATGCCATGTGCATGTCATGCCCGCAGGCGTGAGCCACCGGGATCTGACCGTCGCCGGCCGGCGACGGGGCCACCACCCTACTGGCGTAGGGCAGTCCGGTGTCCTCCTGCACCGGCAGGGCGTCCATGTCGGCCCGCAGCAGCACCGTCGGTCCGGTGCCGTTGCGCAGTATGCCCACCACACCGGTGCCGCCGACCCCCGTGGTGACCTCGTAGCCGGACTGGCGCAACCGGTCGGCGACGATCCCGGCCGTGCGGTGTTCGGCATGGGACAGTTCGGGGTTCTGGTGCAGGTCGCGGTACAGCGGCTCCTGCCAGGAACGGGCCTCGGCAGCCGTGGCAAGAACGGCGGGCACGGCTTGGTCGACGGTCAACGAGAACTCCCCCTTTTTCAGCCGGTGACGGCGAATTCGACGCCGACCAACCTAACAAGGACGCGAGGCGATGTTGCCGGAAATCGGGAGCCGCGGGGCGGCTCAGCGGAAGCGGATCTCCATCGTCGCCAGGCCGAAGATCTTCTTGCCCGCCGACTTCGCGCCGACGATGATCACGCCGCTGCGGGTGGCCGGGTCCAGGGACTTGATCCGGCCGCTGAACTCGATGTCGGCGCCTTCGGCGGCTGAGACGATCGCGGGCGCGGACAGCCGGATCGCGTAGCGGGTGACCGCGCCGGGGTCGCCGGACCATTCGGAGACGAACCCGGCGCCCAGCCCCATGGTGAGCATGCCGTGCGCGATCACATCGGGTAGGCCCGCCATCTTGGCGATGCTTTCGTCCCAATGGATCGGGTTCGCGTCACCGGACACGCCGGCATAGTTGATCAGGTCGCCACGAGCGAGTCCGGTGTGATGCACCGGAAGCTCGTCCCCCACCTTGAGGTCGTCGAACGACAGTGATCCCGGTGTCCGCGTCAGGCCGCCCTCGGCGATGCGAACCTCGCCCGCCGGGCGCAGCGTCTTGTGGAAGGTGGCGTCGGATCCGTCGATGTCGAGGATGTTGACGTCATGCATCATCAGCGTGTGCGCGGCGTCCTTGATCCGCGGATCGACATCCTCGGCCGTGACGCCGACGACGGTGGTGTGCAGGGTGTGCACCCGTTCGCCCGCGGTGTCGGTGAACGTGTTGGTCACGGTGATCAGGTCGCGGCCGGCGATCCTGCGCACCGAGGTGAGTTCGACATCGATCGCCAGCTCGTCACCGGCCACGATCGGGCGGTGCTGCTCGAAGACCTCTTCGGTCTGCATGTAGGTGTGGTAGCCGACGACCACCGACTCGAACATCCGCCGGTTGCAGGCCATGGCCGGGGTCGAGGTGAACGTGATCGGGGCGACCAGCCCCGAGTACCCCAGGTCCGCGGCGGCGGCGACATTCCAGTGTGCGGGGTGATAGTCCTGCACGGCCCGCGCGTATTCGCGCACCTTCTCGCGACCCACCAGGTAGGTGTCGTCCGCCTGGTAGTAGTGGCCGAGCCGTGATTCCATCGCCGGCGCCTGGGGTGCTGCTGTCATGAATGGCTCAACTCTTCCATCGGCTTGGTCACGGGGCCGATCACAGCACACTAACCCGCCCAGACCCGCGTACCCGAATCATGCCTGTTCGACGGGCCGGCGCCGGGGTCAGGCCCTCGGAAAGTTGACGTCCCTGGTGACCGCCTCCCACTGGTCGATCGAGGCCGCGAGGTCGGCCATCTTCTCGCGGACCGCCGCCAGCACGTCGCGTCCGAGCAGCAGCCGCAGCGGCGGATCGTCCAGTGTGCTCACCATCAGCACCGCCTCGGCCACCTTGCGCGGATCGCCGGGCAGGTGATCAGCGAAGGCCTTGATCATGGCTTTACGCGCGCCGACGTTCTCGTCGTAGTCGCCGATCGGGCTCGACGACTCCTGCATCGACCGCGCCGCCCAGTCGGTGCGGAACGCGCCCGGCTCGATGGCGGTCACCTTGATGCCCAGCGGCGCCACCTCCTTGGACAGCGCCTCGGTGAGCGCCTCGAGGGCGAACTTGGTCGACGAGTAGTAGGCGTTCGGGGGATTGGCGACCAGACCCGTCATCGACGAGATGTTGATGACATGCCCGCGCCGGCGGGCCCGCATGCCGGGCAGCACCGCCTTGAGGGTGTCCACCACGCCGAAGTAGTTGGTGTCGAACAGTTTTCGCACCTCGGCGTCGTCGCCCTCCTCGACGGCGGCCATGTACCCGTAGCCGGCGTTGTTGACCAGGACGTCGATCCCGCCGAACGCCGTCTCCGTCGCGGCGACCGCGGCGGTGATCTGGTTGCGGTCGGTGACGTCGAGGGGCAACACCAGCGCCCGGTCGCCGAACCGCTCGGCGAAGTCGGCGACCGAGCCGGTGTTGCGGGCGGTCACGGCGACGCTGTGGCCGGCCTCCAGTGCGGCGCCGGCGATTTCGCGGCCGATTCCGGTGGAGCAGCCGGTGATGAACCAGCACGCCATGTCAGTTCGTCCCCTCGGGCAGTCGGCGCAGATAGGCGGCGCGACGGCCGGCCAATTCGACCGCACGCTCGGACTTCGACACCCGGCGCAGACCCGGGACCGTTCGCTCCAGGTCGTCGAGCCTGACCACCCGGCCGCGCGCGCCCAGGTCGGGCGCCGGCCCCTCGCCACCGAACTCGGCCATCCGCAGCGTCAGAATGCCTTCGAGCAGTCCGTCGGAGTCGATCCAGTTCGCCACGCCGGGGTCGGTGGGGGCGATGACGTAGGTGTAGCCGCCGTCGTCGTTGGGTGTCGACTGCGCCTTGTTGAGGCTGCCGGTGCGGTCGACGATGTCGAGCGTGGTGCCCCAGATGTTGCTCAACGGCACGGTGAAGTATTCGGCCCCACCGTCGCTGACGTCGACCACGAACACCTCGCCGGGGTTGAGGTCGAAACGTCCCATCACGTACACCTGGTTGCGCATGGCACCGACCTTGTCGGCCGACCAGGCGAGGTCGAACTGGTTGGGCGGCATCTTGTAGACGCCGTGGCTGAGCTTGCCGGTGAAGTTGGCGAAGTGGGCCATCATGGCGGCCGTCGCATCGGCCTGCTCGTCGAGCGTGCGGGCGGGGGTCTGCGGTGGGCCACCCAGCCGTTGCACACTCAGGTGGTTCGGATCGTCGCGATCCCAGTGCAGCAAGACATCTCGGATGTAGAACTCATGGGCCTCCGGCGTGGTCTGCACGTGGTTCGGGCGATCACCCGCGGGCTCGCAGTCGACGGTGATGGTGAACGAGCCGTCCGACTCGACCGCCATCGTGCGACCGTTGAGCACGGCCACGGTACCCATGTTGGCATCCCACAGGGTGAAGTAGTTCTCCGTCATCCGGTGCGGCCCGACCCGGCCGCGGATCACGTAGCGCTCGTCGCCGGAGATCGGGATGACCCGGTAGACGCTGTCGGGATTGTCGATGCCCCAACGTGACCCGGGTATCGCCCGGCCCCCGACCGGGTGGCCGATCCGGGTGATGCAACTGACCTTCGGGCGCAGCTTGTCGGCGTTGGACGACCACACCGCGGCCGAGAACATCACCTCGGCGAACGCGGCGTCGAAGCGCTCCCGCATCGCGTCGGACGGCTTGGCCCGGGCCAGCCAGTTCTCGGCGACACTGCGATATGCGGCCCGCACCGTCGGGTGCGCAGTCAGCTCGAGTGCCGCCAGTTCCTGCTCGTGCTGCGACGCCGTCGCGATCGGGTCGCCGGTGAACTCGCTCATGTCGGTTGCTCCTCGAAAGCCTGGAAGGTCCAGCGCCGTAGCGGAACTGGCGGTCGCCGGCGGTTCAGAATTTCAAGTGTTGGCTGGTGTCGCCGACCTGATCGATGAACATGGTCCGGGTGTCGAACCACCACCGGCCGCCGATCCGTCGGAAGCTGTCGTGGTAGTGGCCGGTGACGATCACTTGGAGGGGCAGGACGTCGGTGGCCTGGGTGACGCAGTAGTAGGCCTTGCCCTCGGCGGTACCGGCGGCCTCGTCGACGCGGATGCGCACATTGGTGGTCAGGTGCTTGGTCTTCGGCGTGCCATCCTCGTAGAACCGGGTGGCCATCTCGTACATCTGGCGCACCCGGTCGGCGCCGGCGAACACCGTCTCGGGCGGTCCGTTCTCCACCCCGCAGATCCGGCCGTGGGTGAACAGTTCGGCGACCCCGTCGATGTCACCGGCATCGAGCCGCTCGGCGTAGGTGTACAGCAGGTTCTCGATCTCGCGGACGGCGTCGCTCATTGGCCGTAGACAACCAGCCCCGATCTGTCATGTCAACGGTGTCCGGTGTGGCTACGCTCCAGCGGTGACAACGCGGTGGTCGCCGAGCCGGCTCGGCAATCTCGAGGGCAAGCGGATCATCGTCACCGGCGCGACGAACGGTGTCGGGCTCGGTACGGCGCGAGCGCTTGCCCGGGCCGGCGCCCAGGTAATCCTCGCCGTCCGCAACCTCGAGCTGGGTGCGCAGCGCGCCGCGGAGATCGGCGGTGACGTCTCGGTGGTCAAGCTCGACCTCGCCGACCTGGCGTCGGTGCGGGCGTTCCCGACGCTGTTCGACGGCGACGTCGACATCCTGATCAACAACGCCGGTGTGGTGGCGCAGCATCGCGCGGAGACCGTCGACCGCTTCGAGTCCACGCTGGGCACCAACTTCCTCGGCCCGTTCGCATTGACGAACCTTCTGTTCGGGCGGGTGCGTTCGCAGATCATCAACGTCGGCTCCGACGCCCACAAATCGGCCACCTTCGCCTTCGACGACCCGCACCTTCGGGTGCAGAAGTGGTCCGCGTTCCCGGCCTACGGGCGCTCGAAGCTCGCCGTGATGCTGTGGGGCCTCGAACTCGACCGGCGACTGCGGGCGGCGGGCTCACCGGTGACCAGCTTCCTGACCCACCCGGGGTGGGTGGCGTCGAACCTGTCGAACGTCTCCGATCAGCCGGTGATGGCGGCCTTCCACGCGGCGGTCAAGGCGGCGGCAAACGTGCTGGCCAACGACATCGACGCCGGGGCCGCGCCGACGCTGTACTGCATCACCGAGCCGATTCCCCCGGGCAGTTACGTCGGCATCGACAGCAGGCTGGGTCTCAAGGGCGGACCCACGCTCAGTGGTCGTGCCGCGGTCGCCTGTGACTACGCGGACGCGGCGCGGCTGTGGGAGTTCGCCGAGCGGGAGACCGGCACGTCGCTAGCGTTGTGACGGGAGCAAAGGACCACAACCGTTCAACCGAAGTGGCGGATGTGGCCAATGATTCAGATGGGGCGCTTTGGTGGACCAATGACGTTCCGCCACTTGGCTTGCCGCATATTGACGTACCGCACTATTTTCTTGGGGTGATGTCCTCAGCTGCCGGTGCAGCCATGCGGTGGATCCTTCCCGTTCTCACGGTCGCGGTTGTGGCGTGCGCCGGTCTGTTCGGCCCGCGGGCCGTCGGCCCGGTGACGCTGCTTTCCGATGACGGCAATCCGCTGGCCGGCCACGGCTTCTACGTCGACCCGGCCTCTAAGGCGATGAACGCCGCGCACAACGCCAACCCGCCCAGCGCGGAGCTGACGGCGGTCGCCAACACCCCGCAGGCCTACTGGCTCGACCAGGCCTTCCCGGCCGGAACGGTCGCGGGCACGGTGTCCCGGATCGCCGGGGCGGCGCAGGCGACCGGCGCCATGCCCGTGCTGGCGCTGTATGCGATCCCGCACCGCGACTGCGGCAGTTACGCCGCCGGCGGGTTCGCAACGGCCGCCGGTTACCGGGAGTGGATCGACAGCATCGCATCCGGGCTCGGCGCATCGCCCGCGGCGATCATCCTTGAACCCGACGCCCTGGCGATGGCGGACTGTCTGTCCGGCGACCAGCGTCAGGAGCGCTTCGACCTGATCTCCTACGCCGTCGGCGCGCTGACCCGCGATCCGGCGGCCGCGGTCTACGTCGACGCCGGACATTCGCGCTGGGCCAGCGCCGACACCATGGCCGCGCGCCTGAACCAGGTCGGGGTGCAGCGGGCGCGGGGATTCAGCCTGAACACCACGAACTACTACTCCACCGAGGAGGAGATCGGCTACGGCGAGGCGATCTCGGGTCTCACCAACGGCGCGCACTACGTGATCGACACCTCGCGCAACGGCGCCGGACCGGCGCCGGAACACCCGCTGAGCTGGTGCAACCCGGCGGGCCGGGCATTGGGTACCCCGCCGACCACCGACACCGCGGGCGCGCACGCCGACGCCTATCTGTGGGTCAAGCGGGTCGGCGAGTCCGACGGATCGTGCGACCACGGCGACCCGGCGGCGGGCACCTTCGTCAGCCAGTTCGTGATCGACCTGGCCCGCAACTCGGGTCGCTGATCACGTCCGAACGAGCGCGCCGCCGTCCGGACCCGGGCCGGGCGTGTCAGCATTTCGGCGTGAACCCACAAGGCGTGAACCCACAACGTGTCTCGGGCCGTCTTCCCGGCGGCCTCCTTGGTGCGGCGCTGCTGGCTGCGGCGCCGCTGTGGAACCTGTCCCTCGCCGCCGAGTCCGCCGCGGCGACGTCGTGCCCGGACGTGCAGGTCGTCTTCGCCCGGGGCACCAATGAGCCGCCCGGCGTCGGCATCGTCGGCCAGGCCTTCGCCGATGCGCTCAGCGCCCAGGTCGGAGGACGATCGGTCGAGGTGTCCGCGGTCAACTACCCGGCGAGCGACAACTACCTCAGCAGCGCCGCCAACGGATCCGACGACGCCCGGGCCCAGATCCAGGACATCATCGCCAGCTGCCCGAGCACCAAGCTGGTGCTCGGCGGTTACTCGCAGGGCGCGGCCGTCACCGACATGGCCACCGCGGCGATGCCACCGCAGACCGCCGACCGGGTCGCCGCCGTCGCCCTGTTCGGCACCCCTTCCAGCGCTTTCTCGAGCATGCTGGCCGGCGGTGAACCGCTGCCGACGACCAGCCCGGCCTACGCGGCCAAGACGATCGATCTGTGCATGGACGGCGACCCGATCTGCTCGCCGGGCGCCAACATGCTCGCGCACGTCTCCTACGTGCTCTCCGGGATGACCAACCAGGCGGCGTCGTTCGCGGCCGCCAAGATCGACCAGCACTAGGCCCCGGTATACGGTCGGCGGTTATGACTGGAGTTTCGATCATCACCGGTGGCGCGGGCGGTATGGGAGTGGCCACCGCCGAGATCGTCGGCCGCGACCGTCCGGTGGTCCTGTGCGACGTGCGCCGGGACCGGTTGGACGCGGCGGTCGCCGCCCTGACGAAGCTCGGCATCGCGGCGGTGCCCGTCCACGCCGACGTCACCGACCGGCAGGCGGTGGCCCGGGTGTTCGACACCGCAGCCGGGCTCGGGGCGATCGCCTCCGTCATCCACACCGCCGGGGTGAGCCCGAGCATGGGCGACGCCGAGTACGTGATGCGTACCAACGCGATCGGCACGCTCAACGTCAACGAGGTGTTCTACGCCGCCGCCCCCGAGGGTGCGGCGATCGTCAACGTGGCGTCGATGGCCTCCTATCTGTTGCCGGAGCCGTTGGTTCCGTTGGCGCACTTCCCGCTGGCCCTGCGGGACGAGGACGGGTTCCTGGCCGCCATGCTGTCGGCGTGCGAGATCGCTCCGCCCGAGGTGCGGTCGGGCATCGCGTACGCGATCAGCAAGAACTTCGTCCGGTGGTACAGCAGTTCGCAGGCGGAACGGTTCAACGGCCGCGGGTTGCGGATCGTCTCGGTCTCGCCCGGCTCGGTCGACACCGAGATGGGCAGGCTGGAAGAACAGGCCGGGGCGGGCGCGATGGTCACCGATGCCGCCGTGCCGCGCTGGGGCAAGCCCGAGGAGATGGCCGAGTTGCTGGCGTTCTGTGCCGGCGAGAAAGCCGGATACCTCACCGGCACAGACATTCTCAACGACGGCGGGGTGGTCGCCTCGATGCGGGAGCGGGCCCGGGTCGCCGCCGAAACCGGCTGACCGGACTCAGTTGTCCCCGGCTGCGACCAACGACGTCAGCCGCACCTGCGGGTTGTCCTCGGCGAACCCCTGCAGCCGCCACTTGGTGGTGAACAGCGCGAGCAGCACGCCGTCGGTGCGGGTGAGCACCTCCATCGACACCTGCTTCTGCACGAACTCCGCGTCGGCGGGGTCGATGGCGCGCGCGACCGTGTAGGGCAGGGACTCCAGTGTGATCGGGGCGTTGAACTCCGTGGCCATCCGGTGGCTGGCGACCTCGAACTGCATCGGGCCCACCGCGGCCAGCACCGGCGCCTGATCGCCGCGGCGATCCGAACGCAGCACCTGGACGACGCCCTCCTGCTCGAGTTGCTCGATGCCCTTGCGGAACTGCTTGTGCTTGCTCGGGTCGGTGCCGCGGGCGACGGCGAAGTGCTCGGGGGAGAAGCTGGGGATCGGTGGGAAGTGCACTTCCACGTCGCGGAACAGGGTGTCGCCGGGGCGCAGCGCGGCCGCATTCGCCAACCCGATCACGTCGCCGGGCCACGCGCTGTCCAGCGTCGAGCGCTGCTGGCCGAACACCGATTGGGCGTACTTGGTGACGAACGGTTTGCCGGTCGCGGCGTGGGTGAGCACATCGCCGCGCTCGAAGGTGCCCGAGCAGACCCGCGCGTAGGCGATCCGGTCGCGATGCGCCGAGTCCATGCCGGCCTGGACCTTGAACACGAACGCGCTGAACGGGGAATCGACCGGCCGTAGGTTGCCGTCGGCGTCGAGCTGGCCGGCGGGGGCCGGCGCGATCCGAACCAGCGTGTCCAGCAGCTGGTTCACCCCGAAGTTCAATGCGGCCGAGGTGAACAGGACCGGCGTCGCGTCGCCGCGCAGGAACGCCTCCCGGTCGTAGTCGCCGCCGTCGGCGGAGAGCAACTCGCATTCTTCGGCCGCGGTGTCCCAGTCGTCGCCGGCGGCGTCGTGGGCCCGCTCCGGGGCGATGTGCTCCTCCGGTGCGATGGTGGCGCCACCCGCCGTGCGGGTGAACCGGATGAAGTTGCCGCTGCGCCGGTCCAGCACCCCCTTGAAGTCACCGGCGATGCCCACCGGCCAGGTCAACGGCATGGGCTTGAGGCCGATGCGGTCGTTGATCTCGTCGAGGAGATCGAGGGCGTGCCGGCCCGGCCGGTCCCACTTGTTGATCACGGTGAGGATCGGGATCCGGCGGTGCCGGCACACCTGGAACAGTTTGAGGGTCTGCGGTTCCAGGCCCTTGGCCGCGTCGATCAGCATGACCGCGCAGTCGACGGCACTGAGCACCCGATAGGTGTCTTCGGAGAAGTCGGCGTGGCCGGGGGTGTCGAGCAGGTTGATCACGCAGTCCTGCCCGTCGGCGGAGTGATACGGGAACTGCAGCGCGGTGGACGTGATGGAGATGCCCCTGGCCTTCTCCATCTCCATCCAGTCCGACACCGTGGAGCGCCGTCCCGCCTTGCCGTGGATGGCGCCGGCCTCGGTGATCGCCCTGGCATGCAGTACCAGCGCTTCGGTCAACGTCGACTTGCCGGCGTCGGGATGGCTGATGACGGCGAAGGTGCGCCGGCGACCGGCCTCCGCCGACAGCCGGTGTGCGGCCGCCCCGGTCGGAGCGGGCCGGAGATCCGTGTCGTGATCTGTCATGGCGTCCCCGATGGTATTTGGGCCCGCCGCAAAACCTCCAATCGCGGATCGCGGCGGCATACCAGCTTGATAGCGGAACTATTTCGGGACCCGGTCCGGCCGCCGCCGGCCGATACGATGGGCGCTTTGCTGTGTATTGCCAAGTGGAACCCGAGGTGTGGCGTGAAACCGTCCAAGCTGCTCGCCGTGCTGGCGGCGCAACTGGGGCTGTCCCTGAGCCTTTCGCTCGCCCCGCCCGCGGCCGCGGAACCGGCGGCCGCCCAGCCCACGCAGTGGATCGTCGTGGGCGTCCCGAAGTCCAGCGCGACGAAGGGGACGCTGACCGCCTACCAGCGGGTCGGTCAGGACTGGAAGGTGGTGCTGGGCCCGACACCGGCCATGGTCGGCGAGCTCGGGGTCGGTGCTCCCGCCGACGGCGTCTATCGCACCCCCGAGGGCACCTTCACCTTCGACCAGGCCTTCGGGCGCCAGCCCAATCCGGGCACCAAGATGCCGTACTTCGAGGCCACCGATCAGGACTGGTGGGACGAGGACGCCAAGTCCCCGACCTACAACACCCACGTTCGCTCGGCGCAGGACCCGTCGAACATCACCGAGAACCTCTACAACTCCGGGCCGGTTTACGACTACGCGGTCAACATCGCGGTGAACCCGCAGCGGATCCCCGGCAAGGTGTCCGGCATCTTCCTGCACGTCACCGACGGCAGCCCCACCTGGGGATGTGTAGCGGTCGGCCGCGACGAGATGCGCTCGCTGCTGACCTGGCTGGACCCGGCGGCCTCGCCGCGGATCACCATCGGAGTGGGGGAACCGGGACTGCTCAAGTCCGGCTGATCACGCCCGGCGCTACGCTGCCAGCCGTGACGGGTTCTGTTTCGCGCCGGGAAGTGCTCAAGTACGGCACCGCGCTGGCCGGCCTCGGCGCGGTGGCAGCGGCGGCGGCACTGACCGCCGCACCGAAGTCCGCCGCCACCGGCATGCAGTTGATCGACTTCGCCGAGCGGCTGGTCGCACCGGCGCAGATCAAGGCGGCCGGCTTCGACGGGGCGCTGGTCTACGTCTCCGAGCTGCGGCCCGGCGCCACGTTCGACTTCAAGCCGGTCACCCGCGAGTTCACCGACGGCATGCGCGCGCTGGGACTGCACGTCGTCAGCTGCTACCAGTACGGCAAGCCCGGTTGGCCGAACTCGCCGTCGGACTTCACCCGCGGGTTCGACGGCGGCGTCGCGGACGCCAGGACGGCGCTGCGCCTGCACGGCGCGGCCGGCGGCCCCGACTCGGCGCCGATCTTCTTCAGCGTCGACGAGCCGGTCGACGCGCAGACCTGGAAAAGCACTGCGGTGCAATGGTTTCGCGGAATCAACTCGGTGTTGGGCGTCGCGCGCACCGGCATCTACGGCGGCCGGGCGCAGGTTGGTTGGGCGATCGCGGACGGCGTGGTCGGCGCGTCGAGCACCCCGGGCTTCCGGTGGGCGTGGCAGACCAAGGCGTGGTCGGGGGGCGAGCGCGAACCGGCGGCGGTGCTGTTCCAGGCCGAGGTGGTCACCGCGTCCGACCCGGGCATGCTGATCGACGGTGTGCACGTCGACGTCGACGATGTTCTCGCGCCCGACTTCGGCCAGTGGGACCTACCCCGCTAGCGTCGGCAACCCGGGCGGCTGTGGGGCGCTCTAGAATGGCGGACTCAACCACAACGCCGCATGGAGGGGTCGCAACCGTGCCGCACAGGCTTGTTCAGCGGGTGAGAACCCGGTGAGCGCCCCCGCGGTCGAGGCGGCCGTCCAGGTCGATGCCCAGCAGCGCCGGTCCGGGGTCGCCCGCTGGATCCGCCGGCTGGCGGTGCCCATCATCATCGGCTGGATCGCGCTGATCGCGCTCCTCAACGTGACCGTGCCCCAGCTCGAAGTCGTCGGCCAGATGCGGGCGGTGTCGATGTCGCCCAAGGAGGCGCCGTCGGTCATCGCGATGATGCGCACCGGCAAGCTCTTCGAGGAGTCCGACTCCGACAGCTCGGCGATGATCGTCCTCGAGGGCGACCAGCCCCTCGGCGACGACGCCCATGCCTTCTATGACGACATGATCGCCAAGCTGCGCGCCGACACCACCCATGTCCAGCACATCCAGGACTTCTGGGGCGATCCGCTGACCCGGGCCGGCGCCCAGAGCGCCGACGGCAAGGCCACCTACGTCCAGGTCTACCTCGCCGGCAACATGGGGGAGGCGCTCGGCAACGACTCCGTCGCCGCGGTGCAGAAGATCGTCCGCAGCCTCACCCCGCCGCCCGGGGTGAAGGTCTTCGTCACCGGCGGGCCGGCGCTGCAGGCCGACCAGCAGGCCGCCGGCGACAAGAGCATCAAGCTCATCGAGTACGCCACCATCGGCGTCATCCTGTTCATGCTGCTGTTCTTCTACCGCTCGATCGTCACCGTCGGGCTGGTGCTGACGATGCTGATCCTGGGACTCTCGGTGACCCGCGGCGTGGTGGCCTTCCTCGGCTACCACGAGCTGATCGGGCTGTCGACGTTCGCGACCCAACTTCTGGTCACGCTTGCGATCGCCGCGACGACCGACTACGCCATCTTTCTGATCGGGCGGTACCAGGAGGCCCGGACCATCGGACAGGACCGCGAGTCGGCCTTCTACACGATGTTCGGAGGCACCGCTCACGTCGTGCTGGCCTCGGGCATGACGATCGCCGGCGCCACCTTCTGTCTGTCGTTCACCCGGCTGCCCTACTTCCAGACCCTGGGTGTCCCGTTGGCGGTCGGCATGGTCGTCGCGGTCACGGTGGCCCTGACCCTGGGCCCGGCGATCATCACCGTCGCGAGCCGTTTCGGTCTGCTGGAACCCAAGCGCGCCATGCGAATCCGCTTCTGGCGTCGGCTCGGGGCGGCCGTGGTCCGCTGGCCGGGCTGGATCCTGACCCTCACGATCATGATCGCGTTGGTCGGCCTGGTCACGCTGCCCGGTTACCAGCCCAACTACAACGACCGCAAGTACCTCCCCGCCAGCCTGCCGGCCAACGAGGGATTCGCCGCCGCCGAGCGGCATTTCCCGGTCGCCCGGATGAACCCGGAACTGCTGCTCGTCGAGACCGACCACGATGTGCGCAACTCGGCGGATTTCCTGGTGATCGACCAGATCACCAAGGCCGTCACCCGACTCAACGGCATCGGCCGGGTGCAGTCCATCACCCGTCCCGACGGCAAACCGCTGAAATACAGCACCCTGCCCGCCCAGATCAGCATGGGCAGCACCATGCAGAAGCTCAACCGCTCCTACATGGAAGACCGGATGAAAGACATGCTGGTCCAGGGCAACGAGATGCAGACCACCATCAACACCATGACCCAGATGATCACGTTGATGGAGAAGATGAGCGCGACCACTCATGACATGGTCGGCAAGACCGAGGACATGGCCGCCGAGATCGCCGAATTACGCAACCACATAGCCGATTTCGACGACATGCTGCGCCCGATCCGCAGCTATTTCTACTGGGAACCGCACTGCTTCGACATCCCGGTGTGCGCGGCCATGCGCTCGATCTTCGACGGACTCGACGGTATCGACGCCACCACCGACCACATCCAGGAACTGATACCGGATCTGCGGCAACTCGATGCGCTGATGCCGCAGATGATCACGCTGATGGAGCCGACCGTCGCGACGATGAAGCGGATGCGCATCATGATGCTGACCATGCAGGCCAGCCAGGCCGGCATGCAGGATCAGATGGCGGCGATGGACCAGAGTTCGGCCGCGATGGGCAAGGCGTTCAACGATGCCCACAACGACGACACCTTCTACCTGCCGCCGGAGATCTTCGACAACGCCGAATTCAAGCGCGGGATGAAGAGTTTCATCTCCCCGAACGGGCACGGGATCCGGTTCTTCATCTCCCATGAAGAGGACCCGCTGTCCGCCGACGGCATCAACCGCATCGACGCCATCAAGAACGCCGTGTTCGAAGCCATCAAGGGCACACCACTGGAGGGCTCCAAGGTCTACCTCGGCGGCACCGCATCGGCGTTCAAGGACATGGAGCAGGGCAACAAATACGACCTGCTGATCGCCGGTGTGGCCGCGCTGAGCCTGATCTTCATCATCATGCTGCTCATCACCCGCAGCGTCGTTGCCGCCGCCGTCATCGTGAGCACCGTGGTGATCTCACTCGGCGCGTCCTTCGGGCTGTCCGTGCTGCTCTGGCAGTACCTGCTGGGAATGGAACTGCAGTTCATGGTGATGGCCATGGCGGTGATCATCCTGCTGGCGGTGGGCGCCGACTACAACCTGCTGCTGGTCGCCCGGATGAAGGAGGAGATCCCGGCCGGGATCAACACCGGCATCATCCGCGCGATGGGCGGCAGTGGGTCGGTCGTGACCGCCGCCGGTCTGGTGTTCGCGTTCACCATGATGGCGATGTCGGTGAGCGCCATGGTCGTCGTCGCCCAGGTCGGCACCACCATCGGGCTGGGTCTGTTGTTCGACACCCTGGTGGTGCGCGCGTTCATGACCCCGGCGATCGCGGCCCTGCTGGGGCGGTGGTTCTGGTGGCCGCAGCTCGTGCGGCCCAGGCCAGCCCGGCCGTAAGGCGCTATCGGCCGGTGCGCTCGCGGTGTTTGCAGCCCGGCCAGCAGCACGGCCGGCGCTTGCCCTCCTCCAGTTCCTCCTGGGTCCGGCGGATCCGGCTCTCCCGGGTGGCCTGCTGCTTGGCGTCGGTGACCCAGCAGATGAACTCGTTGCGCGCCAGCGGCGTGATGTCCCGCCAGGCCTCCAGCGCGGCGGTGTTGGTCGTCAGCGCCGCGCGGAGGTCGGCGGGCATCTCGTGCACCACGCCGCCGGGAATTCCCCTGCTGCTCACGGAGTGAGAGTAACCCACGCGGTAGCGTCCGACGAACACGTCAATTATGTTCGGGTGCCTGCGGTTTGGCGTTACCAGACCCGCACCCAGTCGATGAGCATGTTGGCCGGGTAGGTCCCCGGTCCGGGATCGCCACCGCCGGAACCCGCGACGGCCAGATCGAGGACCGGGAACAGTTGATAGCCGGGCTCGTTGAACTGCCAATCCGGCAACGACTTCGCGGGCACGTCGAAGTACGGCTGCGCGCCGTCGACGTAGTCCTTCCAGAACCGCATCCCGGCGTCGTCCCACCGCACCCGCCAGGTGTGCCAGCCGCTGTCGGCGGTGATGCCGTGGCTGACGTGCTCGCCGCCGTTCAGCTTGGCGTGCACCGCGGTCCCGGCGGCCCAGTGCCCGTTGCCGTACCACTCCATGATGTCGACCTCGCCGCCGTTGACCGGGCTGTTGTTGGCCAGGTACCAGGCCGGCCAGCAGCCGGCGGTCAGGCAGTCGAGCTTGATCCGCGCCTCCCAGTTGTGGCCGATACCACCGCGCCACTTCCCGAACACCTTGCCGCTGTAGTACCTGTTGCCGTCCTTGGCGGCGTGGAAGACGAGGTTCGACTTGCCGTCGACGTAGACGTTGCGCCGGTCGTCGCGATACTGGCCGACGTTCTCCGGCAGTTCCCAGAAGGTCGGGTCCTGCATCGACTCGCGCTCGAGCGCGATCTCCCACTTGCCCGGGTCGGGGGCGGAGCCGGCCGGGCCGTCGAAGTCGTCGACGAAGATGTAGTTGCCGCCGGCCGGCGCGGTGGGCAACGACGGCCGGTCCCGCGGCGACCGCGGCGCGGCGGTGGCGGGCGGAATGGGCATGGTGGCCGCCAGGGCGGCGATCCCGGCCAGCGATATGGCATGGCGACGGTTCATCTCAGGCATCCCCACCATGAAAGCCGGTAGGCGCGCCGAGCGCAAACAGGCACCCCGCTACGAAGATTGGGCCGGTATCGCGGTCGTGCCGGGTTGGTTGCCGGCCGGGCGGGGGGCCGGTTTCCGGAAGTGGTTGTCGCCGCGCGGATACACCACCGTCGGCCACCAGAACCACCGGCCCAGCAGCACCGCGATCGACGGCATCAGGAGCGAGCGCACGATGAAGGTGTCGACCAGCAGGCCGATCGCGATGGTGGAACCCATCTGGGCCAACACGATCAGCTTGCTGCCCATCATGCCCGCCATGGTGGCCGCGAATACCAGGCCGGCCGAGGTCACCACACCGCCGGTACCCGCCATCGAGCGGATGATGCCGGTCTTGAGCCCGGCGTGGATCTCGTCCTTGAACCGCGACACCAGCAGCAGGTTGTAGTCCGATCCCACCGCCAGCAGGATGATGACCGACATCAGCATGACCAGCCACTGCACCTGCTTGCCGAACAGGTCCTGCCACAACAGCACCGAGATGCCGAACGACGCGGCGATCGAACTGCCCGCCGTCGCGACGATCACCAGCGACGCCACCATGCTTCGGGTGAGGATGAGCATGATCATGAAGATCAGCGTCAGCGACGACACCACCGCGATCATCAGGTCATAGCGCGCCCCGTCGGACATGTCCTTGTAGGTCGCCGCCACCCCGCCCAGGTAGACCTTGGCGTTCGACAGCGAGGTCATCTTCAGGGCCTCCTGCGCGGCCTTGCGCTCGCCGTCGACCCGGGCGATGCCGTCCACCGTCGCGGGATCGCTCTGGTGGGTGATGAACATCCGGGCGGACTTGCCGTCCGGGGACAGGAACATCTCCAGGCCGCGCTTGAAGTCGGGGTTGGCGAAGGCCTCCGGCGGCAGATAGAACAGGTCGTCGTTCTTGGCCTGGTCGAAGCTGGCGCCCATCGCCAGGGCGGTGTCGTTCATGGCCTGCATCTGGTCGAGCAAAGCCTTCTGGTTGTTGTATGACGCCAGGGAGAGGTCCCGGCTCACCTTCATAGACGCGATGGTCTGGGGCAGCAGCGCGGTCAACTGCGGTGCGAGGCTGGCCAATTGGTCGGTGTTGCCCTGCACCGCCGCCGTCTTGTCGGCGACCTTGTCGATCCCGTCCAGTGAGTCGAACACCGAGCGGATGGCGGCGCACATCGGGATGTCGAAGCAGTGCGGTTCCCAGTAGAAGTAGTTGCGGATCGGCCGGAACTGGTCGTCGACATTGGCGATGTTGTCCCGCACCTCCTTGGTGGCTTCGAGCAGGTCCTGCGATTTCGCCGCCGAGTCGACCGTGAGTTGGGTCTGCTGGAGCGAGAGCCGGTACTGGCGCTCCAGGATGTCGATCGAAACGTTCATCGCGTCGACGGTCTTGAGTTGGTTGGCCAGCTGATCCCGTTGGAACGGCAGGTTCATGTTGCTGGTCTGGCCCTGCACACTGGTCTGGAACGGAATCGAGCTGTGCTGGATCGGGATTCCCAGCGGCCGGGTGATGTTCTGCACCATGGCGATACCGTCGGTGTGCATCACGTTGCGGGCCACCGCGTTGAGCACCAGCATGTCGGCGGGATTGCGCATGTCGTGGTCGGCCTCGACCATCAGGATGTCGGGGTTCATCCGGGCCTGCGAGAAGTGCCGGTCGGCGGCGGCGAAGCCGACGTTGGTCGGGGCGCTGGTTGGCAGGTAGTAGCGGTCGTTGTAGGCCGGCTTGTAGCCGGGGATCGCGACCACGCCGATCAGCACGATGAACAGGCTGGCCACCAGGATAGGGGCCGGCCACCGAACCACGGCGACGCCCACCCGGCGCCAGAACCGGCTGCGGGGAGGTCTTTTCGACTCGAACAGCCCGACCCGGCTGCCGAGGAAGAGGATCGCCGGGCCGAGGGTCACCGAGATCACCACGACGACGACCATGCCGATCGCGACGGGTGCGCCCATGGTGGTGAAGTAGGGCAGCCGGGCGAAACTGAGGCAGTAGGTCGCACCCGCGATCGTCAGGCCCGATCCCACGATCACCGGGGCGACGGACCGGAAGGTGGTGTAGTAGGCGGTATCCCGGTCCTCACCCATACCGCGGGCCTCGCGGTAGCGGCCGAACAGGAAGATGCCGTAATCGGTGGCGGCCGCGATGGCCAGCATGGTGAGGATGTTTCCGGCGAAGGTGGTCAGCCCGAATCCGCCGTGGGTGGCGATCAGGGCTACCACGCCGCGCGCGGTCAGCAGTTGCAGGAACGTCATGAACAGCTGGATGAGCGTGGTGATGATCGAGCGATAGACGATCAACAGCATGCCGGCGATGCCGATCAGGGTGAGCAGCGTGATCTGGGCCAGGCTGGCGTTGCCGATGATGTGCAGGTCGTTGGTCAGGGCGGCCGGACCCGCTACGTACGCCTGCACCCCCGGCGGCGCCTTGACCTGCGCGATGACCTTCCGGACCGCCTGGACGCCTTCGTTGGCCAGTGTCTGGCCCTGTTCGCCGGCGAGGTTGAGCATCACGTAGGCGGCCTTGCCGTCCGGGCTCTGCGCCCCTGCCGCCGTCAAGGTGTCGCCCCAGAAGTCCTGGATGTGCTGGATGTGTTCCGGATCCTCGCGCAGCTTGCGGATGATCTCGTCGTAGAAGCGGTGCGCATCCGGGCCCAGCGGCTGCTGGCCCTCGATAATGACCATCACCGTGCTGTTGGAGTCGAACTCGCCGAAGTTGGCGCCCATCCGCTTCATCGCCTGCATCGACGGCGCATCCTCGGGAGCCATCGGGGCCGAATGCATCTCCCCGACCACTTCCAGTTGCGGCGCAACCACATTGACCAGGACGGCGACGCCCACCCACAACAGGACAATCGGCAACGCCAGGATGCGCAGACCATGAGCCAGCCGTGGCCGCGCGACGGGTTGCGTTGCGGTGTCCGTCATGCGGACTTGACCAGGCAGTAGGTCTGGGCGTTCACACCGCTGGCGGTCTCCTCTTCGCGGACGGTGCCGTTGACGGTGACCCGGCAGCCGATCCGGTCACCGGTGCCCTGCGCCATGAGACTGGCACTCACCGACGGCAGCGTCGTGGACAGGGTGGTCGACCACGGCAGCGGCGCCTCGATCGTGTGCACCTTCGCCTCGGTGTCGAAATAGCTGATCTGGGCGGTGGTTCCGGGCGATCCGAATACGTCGTAGACCATGACCTTCGGATTGAACTGCACGATCTCGATGCCGGCGCCGGCGCCGGCGTTGAGATCCTTGGACGCGAACATCCGGTGCAGCCGCGACACGACCAGACCCGAGACCGCCAGCACGATCACCAGAAGCAATGGGATCCAGATCTTCTTCAGCACCCGCCCCACCGAAAAGGACCGCACCCGAGCACGTTTCGCGAACCCCCGGCCCTCGGTCATGTCACTCGTTCCGAGAAGGGGTTCCGGCCACGGCCAGGTGGGCCGCGAGAGGTTCGGAAGCCGCGTCGGCGTCGGCGGCGAGCCGGTCCAGGATCGGGGAGGCCACCCGCGCCGAGAGCTGCAGCGTGCACGCCTCTTCGGCGGACAACGTCGACAGCAGCGCCGCGAGGCGCTCACGGCGGATCCGGGTCCGCTCCTCGAGCAGGGCCTCGCCCCGAGCGGTGATGCCGATCAGCGTCGCACGCCCGTCGTCGGGGTCGGCCAATCGGGCCACCAGGTCCTGGCGTTCCAGGCGCTGGATCAACTGGGTCATCGAGGGCTGGCTGACGCCTTCCTTGGCGGCCAGTGAGGTCAGCCGGATCGGGCCCTCGCGGCGCACCCGGTTCAGCACGAACGCCGCCGATGCGCTCAGCCCGGCCCGGTCGGCGAGGAACCGCGCGGTGAGGTCCATCGCCTGATCGAGCAACTCCCCGACCACCTCGGCGGCGGGGCGGTCCGGCGGGGTCTTCACGAAAAGTATCTATATCACGCCGGCTATGTACCGACAACGGGACGGCGGCCGCGCGTGGGGATCGAGCCAGCAAGCAGCCAGGGCCTTTGGGCAATCTATATATCGGTTCCTATACAGATCGACGGGGCCGTCAATACCGCGATGAGGCCAGGCCCCGGTGAGCCGGAGCCTGGCCTCGATGACGGATGCGGTCGCCGATCAGGCGGGCGGGTAGACCCCCATGCCCTTGGCCTTCTCGGTCTGCCAGAAGATGTCGGCGATCTTGTCGATCGTGGCGAGCAGCTTCTCGGCGACGGCGACGTCGAGAGACTTCTTCACATCACCCGCGCCGTGCACGCCGTCCCAGAACAGCTGGTGCAGGTTGGGGAACTGCTCGAAATGCTCCTTGGTGAAGAAGTCGGCCCACAGCACCATCAGGTGATGCTTGACCTCTTCGGCGCGCTGCTCCTTGATGATGATGGCGCGGGTCTTGAAGTGCTCGTCATCCGAGTCGTGGTACTTCTGGAGCGTCTTCAGGCAGGAGAGCGCCTCGATCTTGGCCTGCGCGGGGTCATAGACGCCGCAGTACAGATCGCAGTGGGCATGGGCTTCGGTGGCGTTGGCGAAAAGTCGTTGCAGCATGCGCTTAACTTACCCTTTGACCATGGGGCGCAACCATGGGCTTGGGCTACCGAAGCTCGGCCGACCGGTGCGCCGGTTTCTGGTGGTCGAGGACTCGATGCGGCCGACCCTGCACCCCGGTGACGGCCTGCTGGCGGTGCGCGGCGGCCGGCCCCACCCGGGCCAGTTGCGGGTGTTCCGCGATCCGTGGTCGTCGTCGCGTTGGCTGGTCAAGCGCGTCGGTGCGGTGGCGGGCCGCGGGCGGACCGCCACCTTCGAGGCGCGCTCGGACAACCCCGGTGGGCCCGGGGTGATGGATTCGCGCGAGTTCGGTTGGGTGCCGGTCGCCGGTTCCTACCGGGTGATGTGGACGGTGCGCGCCCGCCGGCGTTGACGGCCCTGAGGCCAACCCTTCTTGCCCGGCTATGCGCGACTCTGTGGCCCGACCGGAGCAGGAGTCGCGCGTAGCCGGGCAGCACACCCCTGCGCTGACACACCCGATGGCGAGTTGCGCGGTTTGCCTCGGCGAAGGCGTTCCGGGGACAATGACCGAACCATGCGCTTCAACGTCACCGCCGTCACCACCGGAATGCTCGGCGTGGCCGCCACCGCGGCGATCACGCTCAGCGCATTGACGGCGCCGCCGCAACCGCCGCGAATCATGCTCGCCGACAACGGTGTTGCCGTCGACCCGGCGACGCTCGCCCCAGGCGACGGATCGAACGTCGACGGTCAGCCCGTCACCGCGTTCGACGTACACAACCCCGCGATCGGGCGGCTCGACCCAGCCCTGCTGAGCGCGATCCAGCAGGCGACCACCGCAGCCGCCGCGGACGGCATCACCATGACCATCACGTCGGGCTGGCGGTCCCCGGAATTCCAGGAACGCCTGCTCGACGACGCGGTGGCCACCTACGGCAGCCTGGCCGCCGCCCGTCAGTACGTCCAGACGCCAGGTGGCTCCAAGCACGTGCTGGGTCAGGCCGTCGACGTCGGCGGGACCGGGGCGGACCAGTGGCTGATCGCGCACGGCGCCCGGTTCGGGCTCTGCCAGATCTACGCCAACGAGCTGTGGCACTTCGAACTCGCCACCGACGCCGCCGGGGTCTGCCCGCCGCTGCTGGCCAACGCCGCGGGTTGACCGGCGCGCACGTCGACGCTGGGAGTAGTTTCGACGGATGCCGAAAGCCAGGAGCCTGGACGAGATCAGGACCGCCTTGGAGAGTTGCTACGCGCAGTTCGAAGCGTTGTGCGCCGGCCTCAGCGACGACGACTGGGAAGTCCGGTCGCTGTGCCCGGACTGGAATGTCCGCGAGGTTGTCAAGCATGTCAGCAGCATCGAGGCGGTCATGGCCGGCTGGCTGCCCGACGACGACAAGACCCCGCCGCCGTTCGAGCGGGCCGCGGAGTTCCTCGCCGGTACCGACGACAACGCGGTGCTCGTCGACAAGGTGCACGAGGTCTACGACCGCCGCCGCGCCGACCTGAGCACACTGACCGAAGCCGACCTGGACCGCCCATCGTGGATGCCCGTCGGCCCCGGCACCTACGGGCGGTTCCTGGCGATCCGGGTCTTCGACTTCTGGGTCCATGAACGCGACATCACCACCGCGCTGGGCCGCCCGACCGAAGACACCGGCATCGCCGCAGAACTCGCGCTCGCCGAGGTGGAGGGTTCGATCGGCTACATCGCCGGCAAGAAGGTGGGCCTGCCCGACGGGAAGAGCCTCACCTTCCGGCTGACCGGCCCGATCGCCCGCGACATCAACGTCGCCGTCGACGGCCGGGCCAAGCAGGTCGACCACCTCGACAACCCGGACGCCACGCTCGTCACCGACTCGACGACGTTCATCCAGCTGGCCTGTGGCCGCATCGATCCGCAGGCCCAGATCGATTCCGGGGCGGTGCGCTGGCACGGCGACGGCGAACTCGGCGAGCGCGCCGCCCGCAACCTCCGGTTCACGATGTGACCGGCCGCCCGGAGTTCGTCGACTTTCATTTCGACGTCATGTGCCCGTACGCATATCAGACGTCGCTGTGGATCCGGGAGGTCCGCGACCGCACCGGCGTGCAGGTGAACTGGCGCTTCTTCAGCCTCGAGGAGATCAATCGCCAGGAGGGCAAGAAACACCCGTGGGAGCGGGAGTGGTCGTACGGCTGGTCGATGATGCGCATCGGTGCGCTGCTGCGGCGCCGCTCGATGCGCGATGTGGAGGCCTGGTACCAGCGCGCGGGCCGCGCGCTGCACGTGGAAGGCCACAAGCCGCACGAGAAGTCGGTGGCCCGGCACCTGCTCGAGGAGCTCGGCTTCGACCCCGCCCTCGTCGACCAGGCGATCGCCGACCCGACCACCGGCGACGAGGTGCTGGCCGACCACAACCGGGTGGTCGACGCGGCCGGCTACGGCGTGCCGACCCTGTTCTTTCCGGACGGGCAGTGCCTGTTCGGGCCGGTTCTGGTCGATCCGCCGACCGGGGAGGCGGCCGTCCGGTTGTGGGACGCCGTCGTCGCCTGGACCGAGTTCCCGTACCTCTACGAGTTGCAGCGGCCGAAGACAACCGCCGACGAGGCGGTGATCGCCCAGACCTTCCGGCCCTACCTGGAGGCCCGCGACTGGGTGTCGATCAACCGCGGCGAGGTCATCAACTTCGACGACCGCTGACCCCGCGGAATCCGATCACTCGCCGCGCGGGTCGGTCAGCGACAGCAGGAAGATGAGCCCGAGCAGGCTGAAGATGATCAGCGCCGAGAGCAGGTCGAACCACTGGAACGGGTAGAAGGCGCCGTCGATCGACAACACCAGGGTGGTCTCGATGACGCCGAACACGAAGAAGAACACCGCGAGGCGCAGCCGAGAAAGCCCGCGGTGCCGCCTGGTTCGGCGCAGTTCGACGGCGAGGGTCAACAGCAACAACGGAAGCACCTGGGCCAGCGTGGCGGCGGTGGCGCTGTCCACCAGGACGATGCTCACGCTTCCGTCAGACACCCGTGCAGGCTAGCCGAGCGTCCTGATGGTTCCGTGGGCTCGGCCGCTACCGGCCCGCTGAACCGCCCACCTCGGCGGGCAACGGCGGCGGCAGCGGTGTGGTCACCGTTGGCGTTGTCACGGTGGGGGTGGCCGCCGGCGCCGACGAGGTCGACGGTGCCGATGATGTCGGCGCCGATGACGTCGTCAGGCCCGGCGTGGTCGTCGGCGCCTTCGACGATGTCGACCCGTGGAAGTCCACCCACGGCTCGGTGCGCAGCACGGTCTGCCCGGCCTTGACCACCAGTGCGCTGGACGTGACGGTGTAGGTGACGCCGTCGTTGCCGGCGACGTAACCGCCGTCGGCTGCCTGGGAGGCGGACAGGATCAACTTCGCGCCGTCGCGGACCCGCACCCCGCGGTATTCGAGTTGGCCGCCGGAGGTCTTGCAGATCGCGACGCGCGAGGAGTCGGTGCTGCCGAACACCACCGCCGTGGCCGGGCTGGTGCACCGCGCGGTGGAGTCGAGGTAGCCCTGGTCGTCACTGGCGGGCGCGGCGAGAGCCGACGGCACCCCGATGGCGAGCAGCACGAAGGCGCCCGTCGCGGCGGACAGGCGCAGGGAACGGATGGATATCACCCCTTCCACCTGACCACGCGTTCGGTGGGAGGTCGACCAATGATGCCGAGCCACAACGCAATCGTTAGGTCCCCGAAACCTCACCCCGGGGCCCGAGGGCCCATTCCCCGGCGCGCAGCACGCCGGTGACGACCAGATCGGAGTCCAGCACCACGAGGTCGGCGCGCGCGCCGGTGGCCAGCACCGGCGACGGCAGCCCGAGTGCCCGGGCCGGGTTGACCGACGACTGCCGGACCGCCAGCAGCAACGCCTCCTCCTGCGGCAGGTGGCTGTGGGCGACCGCGAACCGGAACACCTGGTCCATGGTCGCCGTGCTCCCGGCGATGGTCTGCGTGCCCGCCAGCCGCGCCACCCCGTCGAGCACGTCGACGGCCAGCGGCCCGATCCGGTACGCCCCGTCGGGCCGGCCCGCCGCGGCCATCGCATCGGTCACCAACGACAACCGGTCCGGACCGGCGCTGCGGCTGGCGAAGCGGTACAGCGCGGCGTCGACGTGCACGCCGTCGGCGATCAATTCGACCGTCACCCGGGGGTCCTCCAGCAGCGCGATCACCGGACCCGGCTCGCGGTGATGGATCGGACGCATCGCATTGAACAGATGGGTGCCCACCCGGGCGCCGGCCGCGATCGCCAGGTGGGTCTGCTCGTAGCTCGCCTCGGTGTGGCCCACCGCCGCCACCGCGCCCGTCGCCACGATCCGCTCGATCGCATCCAGGGCGCCGGCCCGCTCCGGTGCGACGGTGACCATGCGGATGTGACCGGAGCCCGCGGCGAGAACGGCGTCGACCTCACCCGGGTCGGGGTCGCGCAGCAGGGAGGGCTCGTGCGCGCCGCACCGCTCGGCGGCCAGCCAGGGTCCCTCCAGGTGGATGCCGGTGATCCGGCCCACCCGCACCTCGTCGACCAGGTTCTCGATCTGCCGGATCAGGTCGGCGGGCCCGGCGGTCACCAGGGAGGCGACCAGCGTGGTGGTGCCATGCCGTAGGTGGAAGTCGACCGCGGCGGCGGTCTCCGCGCTCGCCGTCGAGGAGAAGGCGCCGCCGCCGCCGCCGTGGACATGGGTGTCGACGAAGCCGGGCACCACGGAGGCCAGGCCGAGGTCATGGTCGGCTCGACGGTTGGCGGCACCGGACCCCACCGCGACCACGGTGTCCCCCGAGACCTCGACCCACCCGGGCCGCAACAGCTCGGAGCCGGTGACGACGGTGTCGGCGGTCAGCAGCACCTCAGATGCCCTGCCAATTCGGTTTGGAGCGGTAGGTCTCCCGGTAGTAGTCGGCGAGCTGAAGCCGGCGCGCGGCCGCAGCGTCCAGCAGCACCGTCACATGGGGATGGTGCTGCAGGATGCTCGCCGGCCACATGGCGCTGACCGACCCCTCGACCAGGTGGTGCACCGCCTCGGCCTTGCTGCGTCCGGTCGCCACCAGGATCACGTGCCGCGCCGCCATGATCGTGCCCAGCCCCTGGGTCAGGCAGTGGGTGGGCACCTGTTCGACGTCGCCGTCGAAGAACCGGGCGTTGTCGACACGGGTCTGGCGCGTCAGGGTTTTGATCCGGGTCCGGGAGGCGAGCGAGGAGCCCGGCTCGTTGAATCCGATGTGACCGTCGGTGCCGATGCCAAGGATCTGCAGATCGACACCGCCGGCCGCGGCGATCTCGGCCTCGTACCGCGCGCAGGCCGCCGGGATGTCGGCGGCCAGCCCGTCCGGGCCCTGCACGGCGCCGGGGGCGAAGTCGACGCGGGAGACGAAGACGGTGTCGATCACGGTGCGGTAGCGCTCCGGGTGGTCGGCGGGCAGGCCGACGTATTCGTCCAGGGTGAACCCGCGGGCCCGGCCGAACGACAGCCGTCCGGCCGCGTAACGGGCGATCAGTTCGCCGTAGATGGCCAGCGGCGACGAGCCGGTGGCCAGCCCGAGAACGGCGGGGGGCTTGCGGGCCAACAGGGCCTCGATGGCGTCGGCGCCGATCACGCCGATGGCCGGCGGGTCCTCGACGATGATGACTTCCATGACCCGGGCCTATTTGGAGGCCGTGAAAAGCTCTGCGCCGAAGCGGATTTGCCCACCCACGGTGACCGCCTCGGCCGGCACGACGTTGGCCGGCTCGCGTTCGTCCATGACGACGACCGGCACGACCGGGCTGTATCCGGCGGCGACGATGGCGGGCACGTCGTAGGTGATCACCGCCTGGCCGGCGGTGACGGTGTCGCCCTCGGTGACGTGGGCAGTGAACCCGACCCCGTGCAGCTGCACGGTGTCCAGGCCGAGATGTACCAGGACACCGACGCTGTCGGCGGTCATGATCACGAAGGCATGCGGCAGCAGTTTGAGGATCTTGCCGCTCACCGGCGCCACGGCGTCGATGATTTCGCTGGGCGGATCGACGGCGGCGCCGTAGCCGACCATGCCCTGGGAGAAGACGGGATCGGGCACGTCGGCCAGCGCGACCGCGCGTCCGGTGACCGGGGCCAGGACCAGCGTCCTACTCACCTGGGGGACTCCTTCGTCGGCGGGGGTGTGCGCAAAGAATAGGAGCCGCCGCCCGCCGCCGTGGCCAAAACACCGTCTCGCGTGCTGCGGATCTGGACTAAGCTGCGCTGAGTTGCGATATCGGGAGGCCCGGCAGGACATGAGCGAAGCAACCAAAGGCGCAGGCGCACAACAGAAATCGGGTTTGAAGATTCCCGGCTTCGCGCAACTGCAGCGGCTGGGCAAGAGCCTGATGCTGCCGATAGCGGTGCTGCCCGCGGCGGGCATCCTGTTGCGACTGGGCCAGGACGACCTGCTCGGCCGGATCAAGGCGCCGGTGATCGGGCCGTTCTTCCAGGCGATGAGCGCGGCGGGCGGCGCGCTCTTCACCAACCTGCCCCTGCTGTTCGCGGTCGGCGTAGCCATCGGCTTCGCCCGCAAGGCCGACGGTTCCACCGCGCTGTCGGCGGTCGTCGGCTATCTCGTGATGCAGGCCGTGTTCAAGACCATGTCGCCGTTCGTGCTGGCGGGTCAGGTCGACAAGGCGGGCGATCAGGCGCAGATCAACTACAGCGTGTTCGGCGGCATCGTGATCGGTCTGGTGACCGCCGCCCTGTTCGACCGCTACCACACCATCAAACTTCCGGCCTATCTCGGATTCTTCGGCGGCCGCCGCTTCGTTCCGATCGTGGTGTCGCTGGCGAGCCTGGTGATCGCGTTCGCGATGAGCTACTTCTATCCCGTCTTCGATGCCGGGCTGACCGGGCTGGGCAAGTTCATCGGCGGTTCGGGTGCGTTGGGTGCCTTCGTCTACGGCTTCGCCAATCGCATGCTGATCCCAGTGGGTCTGCACCACATCCTGAATTCCTACGTGTGGTTCATCTACGGCAGCTACCCGACCTCTGACGGTCACGTCGTCACCGGTGAACTGACCCGGTTCGCCGCCGGCGATCCGACGGCCGGCCTGCTGACGTCGGGCTTCTACCCGATCCTGATGTTCGGCCTGCCCGCGGCCGCGTTGGCGATGATCCACGTGGCCAACAAGAAACAGCGCAAGATCGCGTTCGGCATCCTGTCGGCGGCCGCGCTGACCGCATTCCTCACCGGGGTCACCGAGCCGCTCGAGTTCGCGTTCATGTTCGTGGCCTTCCCGCTCTACATCGTGCACGCGGTGCTGACCGGGCTGTCGCTGGCGATCGCCTACCTGCTCGACATCCATCTCGGCTTCTCGTTCTCGGCCGGGCTGATCGACCTGCTGCTGTACGGCACCGCGCCCGCCGCCAAGAACATCCCGCTGCTCATCGTCATGGGTGTGGTGTTCTTCGCCGTCTACTACCTGCTGTTCCGGTTCGCGATCACGAAGTGGAACATGCGAACTCCCGGGCGGGAACCCGAGGGCGAGTTCGAGGCCGAGGAGCGGGCCAACCTGAGCGAGGGCGCGGAGTCCGCGACGGCGGTCACCGCCGGCGGCGCGGCCGTGGCGACCGCCACCGCGCCGGCCGCGGTGGACAGCAAGGCCGAACAACTGATCGCCGCATTCGGCGGCCGGGAGAACCTGCGCAACGTCGACGCCTGCATCACCCGGCTGCGCATGGAGGTCGCCGACACCGCCAAGGTGGATCACGCCCGGCTCAAGGCGCTCGGCGCCGCCGGAGTCATCGAGGTGGGCAACAGCGTTCAGGCGGTGTTCGGCACCCAGGCCGAGGCGCTGAAGAACGAGATCAATGACGTCCTCTAGCCCGCTTGGGGCGTAGTCGCCGCAGCCCGGCGGCCTCCTCGAGTTCGGTGAGGGCCGGCTCCAGCGCGTCGGCGAGGGCGTCGATGTCGGTGGCGATCTCCGGGGTGGTCGACAACCCGAACTCCAGCGACCCGTTGTAGCTCACACAGGTGATGTTCAACCCGACGTCGAGCATCAGCGGCCCGAATGGCACCAGCCGCTCGACCCGCGCCCCGGCCAGGTACAGCGGGAAGCTCGGTCCGGGGACGTTGGAGATGACCAGGTTGATCGAACTCATCCGATCACCAAGGTGCGCAGCCGAATACGCCCGCACCGCAAGGCCCAGCAGCCCGGGCGGCGTAGTCTCGGTGAGCCCGACGTGCTGATGCTCATTGAGGGTCTTGGCCATCTGCTTGGCGCCCCGGGAATTGGTGTACAGCACGCCGAGCCGCTTGGCCGGGTCGTCGATGTCGGTGGCCAGGTTGATGGTGGTCGAACTCATCTGGTTGGCCGACTCCGAGCTCCCGCCGTGCGTGGACACCGGCATCTGGGCCACCAGCGGACGGTCCGGAAGCTCGTCGCGCTCCTGCAGATAGTCCCGCAACGCACCCGAGATGACCGCCAGCACAACGTCGTTGACCGTCACCTCGAAGGCGTTCTTCACCGCCTTCACCCGGTCGAGGGACAACTGGGCGGTGGCCAGCCGGCGCTGCGGTGTCAGCGTGGTGTTGAACCGGGTCGCCGGGGCCTCGAAGAAGTTCGGCGGCTTGTTGGTCACCGACCGGACGGCCAGCTGTTGGGTGACTGTCTGTGCGACCACGCGTGCCACCCGGTACGGCGTCATCACGGTGAGGTTGAACAACGCGCCCAGGGCTCGGCGTTCGATACCGGGCAGTTCGACCTCCGCGGTGTCCGGCGGTTCGGCCGGCGGCCGCGGCTCGGGGGTGGCGTCCAGCATGATCTCGCTCAGCCCGACACCGGAGACCCCGTCGATCACCGCGTGATGCATCTTGGTCAGGTAGGCGACCCGGCCGTGTTCCAGCCCCTCGATGAACCACATCTCCCACAGCGGCCGGTCCCGTTCCAGCGGGTAGGACATCAGCCGGCCGACCAGCTCCTCGAGTTCGTGCCGCCCGCCCGGCGCGGGCACCGCGATCCGCCGCACGTGGTAGTCGATGTCGAGCGTGTCGTCATCGACCAGCCAGGGCCGGTCCAAGCCGTGGCGGGCGCCGGCGACCCGGTGCCGCAGCACCGGCAGCTCCGGAAGCCGCGACACGATCAGGTCGCGCACCGCGTCGAAGGAGAACCCCGGCACCCCGTGCGGATCGCAGATCCCCAGCGCGCCGATGTGCATCGGACAGCTGTGCGTATCGGCCCACCAGAACGCCGCGTCCAGGCCCGAAAGCCGTTGCTGCATGGCGTCAGGGTAAGCGGCGCCGCAGCCCCGATTCGTCGGTTCAGTCGATTCCGGTGAGCAGGAATTCGACCACCACGGCGGCTATCGCCGTAATCGCCGCGCGGGTTTGGGAACGGTGTCGGACACGTCAGTTTCTGGAGCGGTTCGCGGCGTAACGCCCGTCGCCCTGACCGGTGGTCGCCACTTGCCGATCCCTGCGCCATAACCGTCGGTCGACCCCAGTAGGGGGCGCCCGGGTGCCGGCATGCCAGCAATCTCACAGCGGCGGGTCCCGGGTCACGGGCGGGTGCGCTGATAGTCTGCCGGGGTTGCCGGTGACCAGATCGCGGGAGGCGAGGCGCCAGGTCAGCGACGTGGCACGTCAATAAATGACGACGACGTGGCACGTCAATAAAGACGACGACGTGGCACGTCAATAAAGACGACGACGTGGCATGTTCGACGTTGCAAATTCGACGTTGCGTATTCGACAAGGTCAGCAAGAGATTCGGAATGAGTGCCGTGCGAACCGGAGAGATCAAAGCCCTGACCGGTCTTCGCATCGTCGCCGCGCTCTGGGTGGTCTTCTTCCACTTCCGCCCGCTGCTGTGGGACGCGTCGCCACGACTCAAAGACGATCTGGCGCCCCTGCTCAACGCCGGCGCCCAGGGCGTCGACCTGTTCTTCATCCTCAGCGGCTTCGTTCTGACCTGGAACTACCTGGACCGGATGGGTTCGTCGTTCAAGGTGAAACCGACGCTGCACTTCCTGTGGTTGCGGCTGTCCCGGGTGTGGCCGGTCTATCTGGTGACCCTGCACCTGGCCGCACTGTGGATCATCTTCACCCTGCACGTCGGCGACGTACCGTCCCCGGACGCAGCCAAGCTCACCGCGATCAGCTACCTGCGGCAGGTGTTCCTGGTTCAGTTGTGGTTCGAGCCGTTCTTCGACGGCACCAGCTGGGACGGCCCGGCGTGGTCGATCAGCGCGGAGTGGCTGGCCTATCTGCTGTTCGGCGCGCTGGTCTTGGTGATCTTCCGGATGGCCCGGGTCACCAGGGCGCGTGGCCTGCTGATGCTGGCGTTCGTGGCCTCGCTGCCGCCGACCATCCTGCTGCTCGGCAGCGGCGTGTTTTACACCCCGTGGTCGTGGCTGCCGCGAATCGTGGCCCAGTTCCTCGCCGGCGCGCTGGCCTGCGCCGCCGTCCGCCGGCTGCGATTGACCGACCGGGCGCAGCGGCTGGCCGGGCTGGGCGCGGTGGCGTTGGCCGGCGCGGGCGTGGCGCTGCTCTACTACTTCGACGCGCACCCGGTGGCGGGCATGGTCGATCCGGGCGGTCTGGTGGACGTGCTGTTCATGCCGTTGGTGGTCACGCTCGCCATCGGCGTCGGCAGCCTGCCCGCCATGCTCTCCACCCGGCTGCTGGTTTACGGCGGCCAGATCTCGTTCAGCGTCTACATGGTTCACGAGATGATCCACACGGCCTGGAACTGGTGCGTGCAGCAGTACCACCTGGACCTGCCGAAGTCGGTGCAGAAAGTGGTGTTCGTCGGCCTGATCGTGGCGGTGCTGCTCAGCGCGATGGCGTTGTACCACTTCGTGGAGGAACCGGCGCGGCGCTGGATGCGCAGGATGGTCGACTACCGCGACGTCCGAACCGGCGATCGTGCCGACGCACCACCGAGCAGGCTCCAGTCGATCGATTATGCCCGGGAGGCACGCTCGGCCCGCGCCGTCTGAGCGCGGGCGACGGGCGGCTCAGCCGTGCTGTGTCGCAAGGCTTTCCGCACCGGCCGGGTGGGCCCGACGGCGCGTTGCCCCCGAACCGCCACCCCTGCGGTCTAGGCTGCCGGATGTCGGGCGTGGAACTGTGAGGTGCCCTTGACCCATATCGAAGCGTTCGGCCGTGTCATCACCGCCGCCACCGCTGTGGCCGTCGCCGTCGGATTCGTCCTCCCCACCGAGCCGTACCGCCTGGCGACGCGGGACTCGACGCTGAATCACATTGCGGTGATCGGTGACTCGTACACCACCGGCACCGACGAAGGCGGCCGGGGCGCGAACTCCTGGACCGTCGAGGCCTGGCAGCTGTTGGCGCGCGAAGGGTTGCAGGTTGCCGCGGACGTGGCGGCCGAGGGGGGCGCCGGCTACGGCGTGCCCGGCAACCGGGGCAGCGTGTTCGAGGATCTGACCGAGCGTGCGGTCAGGCCCGACGACGTGCTGGTGGTGTTCTTCGGGTCCCGCAACGATCAGCCGGTGGATCCGCGTGCGTTTCCAGGAGTCGCCGCCGACACGTTCCGGGTGGCGCGCCAGGCGGCTCCGAAGGCGCGATTTCTGGTGATCGGCCCACCCTGGCCGACGGCGAACCCGCCCGCGGCGGTCTGGCAGATCCGGGACAGTCTGCGCGATCAGGCCGTCGCGCTGGGGGCGGTGTTCGTCGATCCGCTGGCCGAGGGGTGGTTCGTCGGCAGGCCCGACCTGATCGGCGCGGACGGCGTGCACCCCAACGACGCGGGCCACGCGTATCTGGCCGAGAAGATCGCACCGCTGATCCGGTCCCAGCTGACCGTCGCGGTGTGACGGCTACTCATGCGATGCGCTGGTGGCGCACCCGGCGGTCACCGGCGCGGCCACCACCGCCACCCGGGTCCGGGTGCGCATCGTGACCACCTTCCGTCGGCGACACCTGTGCGGACCTCATGTGGACACCGCACGCGCGCAATAGCACAATGCCGCTAATGGTTGGCGCAAGGCAGGCTCGGCGCCGATCGGTGCGTAGGTTCGCCCCGTTCACCGCGGCGATGGCGGTGATGCTGCTGCTCACGTTCATCGGGGCGGATCGGCCCGGCACCCCGGTGCCCACCAACCTGATCGGCGGTCCCTATGCCCGGCTGCTGGCGGACTCGACCGACCTCGGTCCGGCGCGGGCTGCCCGGGTGCAGCTCACCGCCGCGCTCACCGAGGGGGCCACGCCGGTCAGGTTGACCCGGTGGGCCGGGGACCACGGGTTGTCGGTGCGCTGGCGCGCCGGTGACCCCTGGGCCGTGGTCGAAGGACCACCCGACGCCGTCGCCGGCGCCCTCGACGTCGCCGTGCACGACTATCGCGGCAAACGCGGGCAGGTCTTCTACGCCTCCCCGCAACAGCCGGTGGTGCCCGAGCAGGTGTCGGCCGAGGTCGGCCAGCTCGGCCGAATCCTCGGCTACACCCCCTACCGCATGGGCGTCCCGCCGATGATGCCGCGCGATGTGCCCGACGGCGGGCTGCTGCCCTCCGAACTGGTCACCGCCTACAACCTCAATCCACTGCTCGACGGCGGTTTCACCGGCAAGGGCAGCACGGTCGTGGTGTTCGCCTTCGACGGCTTCGACCAGCGCGATCTCGACAGCTTCTCGGACTGGTTCGACCTGCCGAAATTCACCCCGCAGGTGGTGGGCGGGATGCCCAGCCAGGTGCACGGTGAGGCGACGATGGACATCCAGATGGTGCACGCCATCGCACCCGACGCCAAGATCGTGCTGGCCAACGCGCGCCCGACGGTCGAGGGGGACGCCAGCTACGAGAAGATCGGCCGGCTGTTCGAATCGGTGGACCGGCAGTTCCCAGGCGCGGTGTGGAGCCTGTCGATCGGGTGGGGTTGCGACCGGTTGCTCACTACCGCAGACCTCATCCCGGTGCGCACCGCGCTGGTCGCCGCGCTGCGCCACGGCACATCGGCGTTCGACGCCACCGGAGATCTCGCCGGCCTGGAGTGCAGGGGCGGCAAGACCTGGGCGGACCCGCCGAGTCCCGACGACGTCGGCGTCGACGCGGTGGCCTCGATCCCGGAGATGACCGGAGTCGGCGGCACCACGCTGTCCACCGACGCCGAGGGGAACTGGCTCGCCGAGCAGGGCTGGTACGACGTCCCGCTCACCCAGGGCAGCGGCGGTGGGGTCTCGACGCTGTACCGGCGCCCGTCCTGGCAGGTGGGTCACGAGAAGGCCGGCCCGCGCGACCGACGGCTCTCGCCCGACGTCGCCGCGGTGGCCGACCCGTTCACCGGGGTCAAGTTCGTGTTCCGGCAGCAGGTTCTGGTCGGCGGCGGAACATCGCAGGCCGCCCCGCTCTGGGCCGGGTTCGCCGCGGTGATCAACCAGTACCTCGCCTCGCGGAACCTCGGGCCGCTGGGTGACCTCAACCCCCAGCTCTACGAGATCGCCCAGGGTGCGGTGGCGCCGGCGTTCCGGGACATCTACCTCGGCGCCAACGCCGTGACCCCGGTGCACCCCGGCTACGACATGATCACCGGCCTGGGCAGCCCCAACATCGCCAACCTGGTCAAGGACCTGCTGGTGGCGCGGAGCGTGGGCCGGTGACCGACGACACCCCTGCACCGGATGTGGCCGAATCCTTCTCCGGCTACGCAGTCCCGCCTGGCGCCTACGCGGCTCACCCGCAACGCAGCCCGAAGTACTTTGTCACCCTTGGGTTCTGGATCGTCGGAATCGCCGTGGGCATGATGGCGCTGAGCGTCGTGTCGCTGCGGATCAGCCACGCGCCGAACAACTACGTGTGCCCACCGGACTGCGGCCGGCCCCCGACGGGGCTCCCGGTGGCCACCAATCCGCGGTTCGTGGCCGCCGACGGTTCCTTCTCGGTGTCCTATCCGTCAGCCGGCGCGACCTACGACGTCACCAAGGATGAGACCGGTGTGACGGCGGTGTGGACTGCTGGTGATGGCGGGACGGTCCGGCTGTTCAGCGAGCCCGCGGCCGGGCGCACCGCGGAACAGATCGCCGCCGCGTTGTTGGCCCAGGACTACCCCGACGCCCAGAAGTCCTACGAACTGCCCAACGCGATGGTCGGATACGAGCCCGGCTACGGCGAGGTGGCCGACGACTGGCCGAAGGGAACCTCCGCCGACGCCGAACATCTGCGGATCATCATCATCGTCGCGGTGAAGAACGACCTCGCATTGGTTGCGGGGGCGGTCGGCCCGTTCCATCAGTTCGGGCCGGACTTCGGCCCGGGGCCGCCATCGCCGGCGAACCTGCAGGTGGCCCAGGATCTCGGCAAGTACGTCAACAGCTTCACCTGGCGCGGTGATCCGCCACGTTGACGTGGCCCCGCCGAAAACCGTTGTGGTGCAGTCAGTCCTGGACCACTTTGGCGACGCTGATGCAGGTGGTCAGCCAGCCCGGCTCGGCCCGCGGCCCGTCCTGCAGGGCCCACATCGCGTTGTGCACCATCCGCACCACCACCCAGGCCCGCGCCCGGTCCTCGTCGAAGCCGGCGGCCTCGACCAGGGTGTGGAACCTTCGGCGCACGCCCTCGCGGACATCCCCGCTCAGCTCGCCCCACCGGTTCCACAGCATCGGTGCGATCTCGTAGTGCGGGTCGCCGTTGACCGGTTTGGGATCGATCACCAGCCAGGGTTCGCGGTCGGCGGCCAGCACGTTGGCGTAGTGCAGGTCGCAGTGGATGACCCGACTGTCCGTGGCCGGATCGGCGGCCAGGTCGGCGCCCAGCACCCCCGCCTGTTCGACCAGGCGACGCGGGATCGGGGCGCCGCGCGGCAACGCGGCCAGGTCGGCGTTCCAGCGTCGGAGGTAGGAACTGAGCGTGCGCAACTGGGGTATGGCCGGCACGTGAATCCGCCGGTACAGCCCGGCCACCACCCGGCACGCGTCGACGTCGGTGAGGGCCGTCAGGTCCGCGCCGTGCAGGCGCTCGAGCAGCAGCGCCCGACGGCGCGGGTCGGCGCTGAGCAGCCGCACCGCCGCGACACCGGCCCAGCGGCGCAGCACCAGATGCTCGTGCTCGGACTCGTCGTCGGGGAAGCTGATCTTCAGCACGGCCGCGACGCCGTTCGCCGTGCGCACGGGCAGCACCAGCGAGCAGTGGCCGTGCGTGGGCGGACCGTCGGGCCGCAACCGCCACCGGGCGAGCATGTCACCGGCGATCACGGGCAGCCGGCGGACCCAGTCCGCCCAGTCCGGGCTGCGGCCGGCCATCGCCCGCACCGCGGCGGGAAGCTCGATCAAGTCCCGGGTTCGTCGGGATCTTCGGC
Source organism: Mycobacterium sp. (assembly GCA_020438865.1). Taxonomy (GTDB): domain Bacteria; phylum Actinomycetota; class Actinomycetes; order Mycobacteriales; family Mycobacteriaceae; genus Mycobacterium. Next base: position 58,440 of record JAGQTU010000004.1, on the reverse strand, counting down.
GGGCGGGGGCGGCGGCTGGCGGTTCAGCCAGTCCTTCAGCCGGAACAGCTGGCTGAGCACCAGGCCGATACCCACCACCAGCAGGCCCACCACGATGGCTATGGTCATCGTGACCGAGCCTACGCATATCCTGGCCCGAGTGTCCCCACCGTCCAGCGACGAGGTGCGCCAGGTCCGCGAGTTGCGCGCCCGCCTGGACGGACTGACCATCCGCGACGCCGCCCGGCTGGGCCGCAGGCTGAAGTCGATGCGGGACGTGAACCCGGACAAACTGCGGGACATCGCCGATCAGGTCAGCGCGGCCGAGGCGCTGGTCGCCGCCCGCACCGCCGCCGTCCCCGCCATCAGCTACCCGGATCTGCCCGTCGCCGAGCATCGCGACGAATTGGCCCGGGCCATCGCTGACAACCAGGTCGTCGTCGTGGCGGGAGCCACCGGCTCGGGCAAGACGACTCAGCTGCCCAAGATCTGCCTGGAGCTCGGCCGCGGCGTTCGCGGCACTATCGGCCACACCCAGCCGCGCCGGCTCGCCGCCCGCACCGTCGCCCAGCGCATCGCCGACGAGTTGGGCACCCCGCTGGGCGACGCCATCGGCTACACCGTGCGCTTCACCGACCAGGCCAGCGACCGCACCCTGGTCAAGTTGATGACCGACGGCATCCTGCTCGCGGAGATACAGCGTGACCGCCGACTGCTGCGTTACGACACATTGATCCTCGACGAGGCGCACGAACGCAGCCTCAACATCGACTTCCTGCTCGGCTATCTGCGTGAATTGCTACCCCGCAGGCCGGATTTGAAGGTGATCGTCACCTCGGCCACCATCGAGCCGGAGCGGTTCGCCGCCCACTTCGGGCAGAGCGGCGGTGCGGCGCCGATCGTGGAGGTCTCCGGGCGGGCCTATCCGGTCGAAATCCGCTACCGCCCGCTGGAGGTGGCGGCCCCCGCCGCTGACAGCGACGATCCCGACGACCCCGACCACGACATCGTGCTTACCGAGACGCGCGACCAGACCGAGGCGATCGTCGACGCCATCGCCGAGCTTGAGGCGGAGTCGCCCGGCGACGTGCTGGTGTTCCTCTCCGGTGAGCGCGAGATCCGCGACACCCGAGATGCGTTGATGAGCGCTGTCGATTCACACACCGAAGTGCTGCCGCTCTACGCCCGGTTGCCGACCGCCGAGCAGCAGCGGGTGTTCCAGCCGCACGTCGGCCGCCGAGTGGTGTTGGCCACCAATGTCGCCGAGACGTCACTGACGGTGCCCGGCGTCCGGTACGTCGTCGACCCGGGCACGGCGCGCATCTCCCGCTACAGCAGACGCACCAAGGTGCAACGACTACCCATCGAGCCGATCTCACAGGCCTCGGCCGCGCAGCGGGCCGGTCGATCCGGGCGCACCGCACCTGGGGTGTGCATCCGGTTGTACTCCGAGGAGGACTTCGAATCCCGGCCGCGCTACACCGATCCGGAGATCCTGCGCACCAATCTCGCGGCGGTGCTGCTGCAGATGGCCGCGCTGCAACTCGGCGATGTGGAGGACTTCCCGTTCCTGGACCCGCCGGATCGGCGCAGCGTCCGTGACGGTGTGCAACTGCTGCAGGAACTCGGGGCGTTCGACTCCGCCGGCGCCATCACCGATATCGGGCGCCGCCTGGCCCAACTGCCGATCGACCCCCGACTCGGCAGGATGGTGTTGCAGGCCGATGCCGAAGGCTGTCTGCGTGAGGTGCTGGTGCTCGCGGCCGCGCTGTCGATTCCCGACCCGCGGGAGCGGCCCGCCGAGCGGGAGGAGGCCGCCCGGCAGAAGCACGCCCGCTTCGCCGACGAGCACTCCGATTTCACCTCCTACCTCAACCTGTGGCACTACCTGCGCGATCAGCGGAAGGGGCTGTCCGGCAGCGCCTTCCGCAGGATGTGTCGCGAGGAGTTCCTGCACTACCTGCGAATCCGGGAATGGCAGGACCTGACCGGACAACTGCGTAGCATCGCGGCGGGCTTGGGCCTGCGCGAAGGCTCCGAGTCGGATGAGTCCGCCGACCCGGCGCGGGTGCACGCGGCCCTGGCCGCCGGACTGCTGTCGCACGTCGGCCTGCGGGAGGGGGAGTCGCGCGACTACACCGGGGCGCGCAACTCGAAGTTCGTGCTGGCCCCCGGATCCGTGCTCACCAGACGACCGCCGCGCTGGGTGGTGGTGGCCGAGCTGGTGGAGACCGGCCGGCTGTACGGACGGATCGCGGCGCGCATCGAACCGGAGGCGCTCGAGCGCGTTGCGGCACATCTGGTTCAACGCACCTACAGCGAGCCGCACTGGGACGCCAGGCGCGGCGCGGTGATGGCCTACGAGCGGGTGACGCTCTACGGGCTGCCGCTGGTGCCGCGCCGGCGCGTGGGCTATGCGCAGGTCGATCCGGCGCTGGCCCGCGAGTTGTTCATCCGCCACGCCCTGGTCGACGGCGACTGGCAGACCCGCCACCACTTCTTCCGCGACAATGCAAACCTGCGAACCGAACTCGCCGAACTCGAGGAGCGGGCGCGGCGGCGCGACCTGTTGGTCTCCGACGACGAGATCTACGAGTTCTATGCCGCGCACGTCCCCGAGCAGGTGGTCTCGGCCCGGCATTTCGACGCCTGGTGGAAGAAACAACGCCATCGCACACCGGACCTGCTGACCCTGACCCGCGACGACCTGTTGCGCGTGGACGAGTCGTCGGCCGAGCGCCCGGACAGCTGGAACGCCGGTGACCTGTCGTTGCCGCTGACCTATCGGTTCGAGCCCGGCGCCGCCGACGACGGTGTGACCGTGCACGTTCCGGTGGAGGTGCTGGCGCGCCTGGGTGGCGAGGAGTTCGGCTGGCAGGTCCCTGCGCTGCGCGAAGAGCTGGTGACCGCACTGATCCGGTCGCTGCCGAAGGACCTGCGGCGCAACTTCGTGCCCGCGCCCGACACCGCCCGCGCGGTGCTGACCGCCCTGGCGCCGGGCGGCGAGCCGTTGCTGGAGGCCCTGCAGCGCGAATTGCACCGCCGCACCGGCATTCTGGTGCCGATCACCGCGTTCGATCTGGACAAGCTGCCGGTGCATCTGCGGGTCACATTCGCCGTCGAGGCACCGGACGGCACCGAGATCGCCCGCGGCAAGGATCTCGAGGCGCTGCAGGAGCAGCTGGCCGGACGGACCCGCCGCGCCGTCGCCGATGTGGTGGCCGGGCAGGTCGAGCGCACGGGGCTGCAGACCTGGCCCGAGGATCTCGACGAGCTGCCGCGCACGGTGGAGCGCACCGTCGGATCGCATGCGGTGCGTGGCTACCCGGGCTTCGTCGAGGCCGGGGCCGGGGCGGACGTGCGGGTGTTCGCCACCGCGGCCGAACGGGACGCGGCGATGACGGCGGGCCTGCGCCGGCTGCTGCGACGATCGGTGCCGTCGCCGGTGAAGGCGATGGAGAAGGTTCTGGATCCCCGTACCCGCCTGGTGCTGGGCAGCAACCCGGACGGGTCACTGGCCGCACTGCTCGAGGACTGCGCCGACGCCGCGGTGGACGCCCTGGTGAGCGCACCGGTGTGGACCAAGGCCGACTTCGCCGCGCTGCGCGGGAGGGTGGAGGGCGCACTGGCGAGCACGGCGCGGCAGGTCCTTGGCCGGGTGGAGAAGGTGCTCGCCGTGCTTCATGAGGTGCAGCTGGCGCTGCCTGCGCGACCACCGGGAAGCCAGGCCGACGCGGTGGCCGACATCACCGATCAACTCGACGGCCTGCTGCCACCCGGATTCGTCACCGCCACCGGTGCCGCCCACCTCGCCGATCTGGCGCGCTATCTCACCGCGGTCATCCGGCGGCTGGACCGGCTGCCGCACGCCCCCGCGGCCGACGCCGAACGGATGGCCCGCATCCACGCGGTGAGGGATGCCTACCGCGAAGTGCTGCAGGCACTTTCGCCCGCCCGAGCGGCGGCGCCGGAGGTGCGCGACATCGGTCGGATGATCGAAGAGCTGCGGGTCAGTCTGTGGGCCCAGCAGCTCGGCACCGCGCGCCCGATCAGCGAGCAGCGAATCTACCGGGCGATCGACGCCGTCCTGGACTGAGGCCCGAACGGTCAGAGGGGACGCCCGGTGCGGACGTCCCCTCTGAACTGAATTCCGTTGGCGGATCAATGGCCCCCGTGCACGCTGGTGTCCACGTGCGGTGCGGTCGCGGTGGGGTGGGTGTCGTTCACCCAGGTGTTGTGGCCCAAATCGGCCTGCGCGGGCGCGGCGAGGCCCAGGACCGTCGCGGTCAGACCGGCGGCGGTGAGGCCGGCGATTCCAAACTTCTTCATGGCACTGCTTCTCCCTTGTGATACGTGACCGGCGGGTGGTTCTCATACCGGCACGTTGCAGTCAACGGTGCGGTTCACGCGGTCAATTCCGTCCGCCATCCGGTTGGCAGCAATTGATGCCCTGCTGGCAGCAATCGTGGCGCCGGGCCGGCCGATGCAGCGCTCGTAGGGTGGGTATCGGGTCCGGGGACGCGTTGAGTGCGAAGGAGTTACGCCCGTGGCCGTTACCAAACCCCTGGACCTGGTACTCGCCGGTGGCGGTGTGAAGGGCATCGGCCTGGTCGGCGCCGTCGTCAAGCTGATGGAGGCCGGCTACCGCGCCCGCCGGGTGGCCGGTTCCTCCGCGGGCTCCATCGTCGGCGCGATCGTGGCGGCGGCGGCCCGTGATGACCGGCTGACCCCCGATCAGGTGCGTGAGCTGGCGCTGAGCATCGACTACCGCAAGTTCCTCGATCCGGGGTCGGTGGAGAGTGTGCCGCTGCTCGGGCCGGCCTGGGCGATCCTGCAGGGCAGCGGCATCTACCGCGGTGACTACGCGCACCGGTTCATCGCCGACCAGCTGCGCAGCCTCGGCGTCACCACGTTCGCCGACCTCCGGATCGACGACGACGAGCTGCCCGAGGAGCGCCGCTACCGATTGGTGGTCACCGCTGCCGACGTCACGACCGGTCAGCTGGTGCGGCTGCCGTGGGACTACCGGCGCATCTACGGTCTGGACCCCGATCGGCAGCCGGTGGCCGACGCGGTGCGGGCCTCGATGTCGATCCCGTTCTTCTTCCGGCCGGTCACCCTGACCAGCACCGCGGGGCTGGCCTCGAGGCTGGTCGACGGCGGGCTGCTGTCGAACTATCCGATCGACTCGCTGGACCGCCAGGACGGCAAGCGCCCACGCTGGCCCACCTTCGGAGTGACATTGCTGCCGAACCTGCCGGCGGGCAACGACCGGGTCATTCCCGCGCTGGCGCCGCTGGGGCTGCTCGGCGGCCCGCATCTGCTCGAGCAGGTGATCACCACGGTTCTGGTGGGCCGTGACCAGGCCTACCTGAACCAGCCCTGGGTCAGCGCGCGCACCATCCGGGTGGATTCCACCAAGGTCGGGGTGCTCGACTTCGACATCTCCCGCCAGGAGGTCGACGCGCTGTACGCCAAGGGCTACCAGGCCGCGGCGGCGTTCCTGTCGACCTGGGATGAGCGGGCCTACCTGACCCGCTTCCGCTGACCCGGATCGGTGGTAGACAAGGCCGGATGGACATCGAATCCGTGGACGAGGTGCTGTCGACCACCCGGGCGGTGCGCCGGCGCCTCGACCTGTCGCGGCCCGTCGAGCGGGAGGTGATCCTCGAGTGCCTGCGGCTGGCGGTGCAGGCGCCGACGGGCGGCAACGCTCAGGACTGGCGGTGGCTGGTGGTCACCGACGCCGACAAGCGGGCGGCGATCGCCGAGCTCTACAGCAGCGCCGGGGCGGAGTACCTGGCCAACGCGGCCACGACCGCCGACGACCCGCAGACCCGCCGGGTCTACGAGAGCGCGGCGGCGCTGACCACGATCCTGGGCGACGTGCCGGTGCACGTCATCCCGTGCATCGAGCGCCGGTTCGATCGGGCTCCCCTGGTGGTCGAGGCCACGGCCTACGCTTCGATCATCCCGGCCGCGTGGAGCTTCCTGCTCGCGCTGCGATCACGCGGACTCGGGTCGGTGTGGACGACGCTGCACCTGGCCAAGGAGCGCGAGGTCGCCGAGTTGCTCGGAATCCCGGACACCGTCACCCAGATCGCGCTGTTCCCGGTGGCCTACACCGTCGGAACCGATTTCAAACCGGCCAAGCGACCGCCGGTGGAGACGATCACCTCGTGGAACACCTGGGGCGCCCACTGAGCCCACGGTGACGCGGCTCAGTCCGCGCGGGCGTCCGACGAGGGACCGCCCTGGACACCGGAGATGTCCGGGGCGAACCGGTCCGGGCTCAGCGGCGCCGCGGCGGGCGCGCTGGCCACGGCATGGTTGGTCGTGGGCGGATCCGGCGACGCGGGGTGCCGTTGCTCGGCGCGCCAGTCGCGCAGCAGCAGCACGATGCCGAGTGCGGCCAGCGCGATCACCAGCACGGCGGGCAGGGTGCTGCCGGTCAGCAGCGCCACCACGAGGGCGACCAGCCCGGCCAGCGCAACCAGGGCCGCCACCCGCATCGAGCGCCTCCTTGACTACGGCCTGCCGGCCACACCGACTTCGTCATAGTGTGAACCGTCGAATCGCGATTCCCGCGACGAATCACCGTGCGGCGGCGGCGCCGTGAGCATCGCCGCCAGCATCGCCACGATCTCCTCGAGGTTGTCGGCACCGGCCTCGCCGTTCTCCGCGCGCCGCTCCTGGTCGGCCAGCAGCGCCCACATCGCGGTGGCGACCGCCGCGACCCGGCGGATGCGGGCACCGCGGTCGGGCACCGGCACCAGCCGGTCCATCGCCTCGGTGATGCGTGGCCAGGCCGACTCGGCCGGGCTCTGCGGCTCGCGGTTCAGCCGGAGCCGGACGACCTCGAGGAAACGGGCGTAGTGGGTGCCCTCACTGTGCAGGAAGGGCTGCACCAGGACGCGGATCAGCGCCGTGGGGTCGGCCATCTCGGCGGATGACATCCCGTTCAGCATGGCCTGGCGTTCGGCCTCCATCGGGACCAGCCGCCGCGCCACGACCGCGTCGATGAGGTCCTGCCGGGTGCGGAAGTAGTAGTTGACCGCCGAGTTGTTGCGCTGGCCGGCGGCCACGGCGATCTCGCGCAGCGGCACCTCGAAGCCGTGCTCCGCGATCAGGCGCTCTGCCGCGTCGAGCAGTTCCCCCCGGGATCGGGCTCCACGGTCCACATGAGCAGTCTACGAAACAGACGCCATTTTTAAGCACATGTGCTTAAATTGGTCCCGGGTGCTGTTTGTTCAGACCAGAGCGAGAAGGGGCGCCACATGAACCAGATCCGCGAGATCGACACCGGTACGCCGATGACGCGCTTCGCCCGCGGCTGGCACTGCCTGGGTCTGGCCGAGAATTTCCGGGACGGCAAACCGCACGGCATCCAGGCCTTCGGCGGCAAGCTGGTGGTCTACGCCGACACCAAGGGCGATATTCACGTCCTGGACGGATACTGCCGGCACCTCGGCGCCGACCTGGCGAAGGGTTCGATCAAGGGCGACAACGTGGCATGCCCCTTCCACGACTGGCGGTGGAACGGTGCGACCGGGCGCTGCGCGGAGATCCCCTACGCCCGCCGGGTGCCCAAACTGGCCCGCACCCGCAAGTGGCAGACCCTGGAGGTCAACGGCCAACTGCTGGTGTGGCACGACCCCGAAGGCTCGACGCCCGGACCGGAACTGGCCCCACCGCAGGTCGAGGGCGTCGGCACCGACAAGTGGTCGAAGTGGACGTGGAACTCCATCCTGATCGAGGGTTCACACTGCCGCGAGATCGTCGACAACAACGTCGACATGGCGCACTTCTTCTACATCCACTACGCCTACCCGACCTACTTCAAGAACGTGTTCGAGGGTCACACCGCCAGCCAGTTCATGGAATCCAAAGGGCGGCAGGACTTCACCGAGCACCCGGAGCGGCTGTGGGAGGGCACCAAGCTGCGCTCGGAGGCCACCTACTTCGGCCCGGCCTACATGATCAACTGGCTGCACAACGACCTGGCGCCCGACTTCACGGTGAACTCGGTGCTGATCAACTGCCATTACCCGATCTCGCAGAACTCGTTCATGCTGCAGTTCGGTGTCTCCGTGGAGGTGCCGCCGGGCATGTCCAAGGAGAAGGCCGACAAGCTCGCCGAGTCCTACTCGAAGGTCTACGAGGTGGGCTTCCTGCAGGACGTCGAGATATGGAAGCACAAGACCCGCATCGAGAACCCGCTGCTGTGCGAGGAGGACGGCGCGGTCTATCAGTACCGGCGCTGGTACGAGCAGTTCTACGTCGACGCAGCCGATGTCACGACCGATATGACCGACCGCTTCGAACTCGAGGTGGACACCACGCATGCCTACGACGTCTGGCAGCGCGAGGTCGAGGAGAACCTGGAAAAGCGCGCTGCCGCAACGTCCGCGACGTAGCGGCGCTCAGGCGTTCATTCAGAACCCACGCACAGGTCTACTCGCACGTCCTGTGGGTGCGTTCTGATTCGATGCTCAAAGCGACCACTGACTCCAGCCTCAGGCCGCGGTGCGCGGCAGCCGGCCCAGCGGCAGGTGCACGACGGTGGAAACCTGCACCGGCATGGTCTCGGTGCGTGAGAGCAAGGCGACGCTCTCCGGCAGCTCCCGCGGGTTGATCCGCCCGTCGGCGATCCGGCGCAGCACCTCGTGGGCGTGCGCCAGCTGAGCGCGCTTCCGGTACTGGCCGCCGGGCAGCTTCACACCGGCCCACACGCCGTACTCCTCACCGGCCTCCACCGCGCGGGCCGCGCACAGCCGTTGCTGGGCCAGCGGGCAGCGGCGCAGGCAGATCGTCCGCGCCCGGGTGGCGGACTGTTCGTAGATGCGGGCCTTGGCCGCGCCGTCGCTGGCGTCGTCGTCGGCGTATCCGAACCACAGATCGGGTTCGAGCGAGCACGGGCGGTGGTCCATGGCAGCCTCCTTGTCCGGATTTTCGATGACGAAAGCGTATATATTTTGCTCGCGGCTCGCAATTGAAACGTACACAGAAACGTATACGACAGGACCGCTGTGTACGATCCGCGTATGGTCGGAGCCCGACGGTGAGCCGCGAGGCGGCGGGCGCCGCCATTCGCGCGCTGCGGGAATCCAGAGACTGGTCGCTGGCCGACCTTGGCGCCGCCACCGGGGTCAGCATCATGGGCCTGAGTTACCTCGAGCGTGGCGCCCGCAAACCGCACAAAGGCACTGTTCAGAAGGTCGAGAATGGTCTCGGGCTGCCGCCGGGAACCTACGCGCGGCTGGTGGTCGCCGCGGATCCCGATGCTGAGTTGGCCCAGCTACTGGCCTCGACGGCACCCGGTCCGACAGCGCCGTCCGACCCTCCGGCCGTGGTTGTCAGCCGGCACAATGACGCCGACGTGCTCGAGGCGCACGCGGAAGCGCACCTGGATTCCCTCAGGTCGTTGATAACCCGGTTGCCGGCGGAGACGTCAAACGAATACGAGACGTATATTCTGTCCGTGGTCCAACAATGTGTGAAGGCCGAGATGCTCGCCGCCAACTCGTGGCGGGTCGCGGTCAACGCCGGGGCGGAGTCCGCCGGACGGTTGATGAGCCAACTCCGGGCGCTCGAAGGCATCCGCGCCGACCTGCTGGGGCGGCTGCCGGACAGTATCGGCACCCGGTTCGACCGGGCGTGCGCCCGCTCGGGGCTGCCGGAGTCGGTGATCGCCACCCTGCTCGGGGTCAGCGCCGAGCAGATGTGGGACATCCGCAACCGCGGCGTCATCCCGCCCGGCGCGCTGGCCCGGGTGCGCGCCTTCGTGCAGGGGGAGACGTGAGCGTCGACGACCTGGCGGTGCTGCGCCGCGCGCACGATCTGTTCGCGGGCCCGCCGCAAGATGCGGTGCTAGCCGCGGCCGCCCGCCCGCCCGCGCCCCCGCCGCATCGAGGGCAGCTGCCCGCGGCCTACCTCGACACCGCCGCCGGGCACCGTGCACGACTGGTGGCCGCGGGCGACGTCGACACCGACCTGTCGGCGATCCTGGACCGGGCGCGCGGCGACCATACCGAGGCCCATCGGCAGACCGCGGCGGTGCTTGCCGCTGCTCGGTCCGATGCAAGGGCCTTGCCCGACAATCCGATCGCGCATCGAGAACTGTTGCGGCGCAGAGTAGCTCGGCTGCGCACGCAGCACGCACATGTGCGTACCGCCCGTCGTCGGGCCCGTCGGCGACTGGCCGCGCTGCGGGCGCTGCGCTACGGCGCGTATCGGCGCAGGGCGGTCCGACCGAACTCCCGGGCCGGTGTCGCGGTCCGTGCCGCGCTGAGCCGACTGGGGTGCCCCTACGTCTGGGGTGCCACCGGACCGGACCGCTTCGACTGTTCGGGGCTGGTCAAATGGGCCTACGCCCAGGCCGGGGTGTCGCTGGATCGCACCACCTACGACCAGATCAATGACGGTGTGCCGGTGGCACGTTCGCAGGTCCGCCCCGGTGATCTGGTCTTTCCGCACGCCGGCCACGTGCAGTTGGCGATCGGCGACAACATGGTCGTGGAGGCGCCGCACGCGGGCGCCGATGTCCGGATCAGTCGGCTGGGTACGAACGTGGCGATCCGTCGCCCGGTGTAGCCGTAGGTGAGTTGTCCGGGGTGAGCGACCCTGAGTACCGTCGGACCATGTCGCAGCACAGCGGGACGTCCGGGGACGCCCTGGACTCGGCCCGTGCCGCATTGGCCACGCGGGACCGCGTACTCTCCGCGACCGACCGCGAGCTGACCGACGCCGTCGCCGTCGCCCATGCCATCGCGACCGACGCCATCCGGCGGCTGGACCGGCTCGGCGCGCAGATCGAGGCCGCGGCGGCCGGGCATGTGCCCGACAGCCCGGCAGCGGCGCAGGAACTGGCCCGATTCCTGGTGGCCAAGCAGCGGGAGATGGCCGATGTCGTCGCCGGGGCCCAAGCCGAGGTAGACGCGAAAACCGCTGCGCTGCAGCACTTGACGGAGCGATTCCGGACACCGGCGTAGGCGCGGGATGCGCACAGGGTGAATTGTGGCCCGACAGCCCGGGGCATACAGTCGCCGACATGAGAGGTCCCCGGTGGCTGTCTACCAAGATCTGCTCGACGCGATAGCCCGGGTCCGCGCGGGCACCGGTGACGCCGACGCGTGGATGCGCGGGCTGTCCGGTGCCGACCTCGCGGTCGCTGCGAACCTGGTGGCGGTGCGTACGCCGGGCGCCATCGACACCGTGCTCGCCAAGATCCGCGGCGGCCATCCCGAATTGTTCGACCCGCCACCGACCGCCCCCGCGACAAAACCCACTGGCGGTGAGCAGCAACCGGGCAGCGGACAGGGATCAGCGGCCGAGGCGATCAGAACCGCCGAAACCGCTTTGGCGCATCAGAATTCGGCGACGGCGCAGGTCGATCTGCAGGTCATCACGGCGGTGCTCAATGCACATGCGAGCGACGTCGGTGCCCGGGCTGCGCTCGAGGGCCTGCAGCGCGATATCGAGGCGGCGGTGGCCGGGCGCACGGATCTCGACACCCCGGCTGGAGCCCGCGGATTCCGGCGCTACCTGATCGACAAGCTGCACGACATCAGGACGGTGGTGGAGACCGCGGGCCTGGATGCGACCAGTAAGGCCGCGCTGGTCGCTGCCCTGACGTCGCTGTACGCCACGCCCCTGACCGAGGCCACCGAGCGGTCCGTCACCGCGGCCGGTCCGGCGGTCGAGCCGCCAGACCCGCCGGCAGTGGCGGCCGAGGGCGGGGACGAAGCCCTGCTCGACGACCTGCTCGGCCCGGACGTCGGCCCGGCACCGGTAGCCGCGGCTCCGGCACTGACACCGGCACCGGCACCGGCACCGGCAACGATGATCCCGTCGCTTCCCGTGCCGGGCGCCGGCAGTCCAGGCTTGGGTGCACCGCTCGGCGGCGGATGGACGCCGGCCGCGCCCGGCGGCGCAGCGTTGCCGACCCTTCCGGCGGGTCTGGAGTCGGCACCGATCGAGGATGGCCCGCCCGCGGTTCCCGACGGCCCGGCGGCCGAGGACGAGGCGCCGGCCGAGGACGACGAGGTGCCGCCCGAAGACAGCGAGGACCGGGACGACGATGGCGCAGCGCCCGGCGACGACCAGGACAACGTCGTCCGGTTGCCCGACGGCGAGATGGTGGCGGCGGCCACTCCCGAGCTGGCCGCGGTGATCAGGGCGGCAGTGGCCGGAACGCCCATCGCCGAAGCCTTTGCCCAACAGCACATCACGATCCCGCCGCCGGGGTCACCGGTCGCCGACGCCGTCGACCTTCACCGGCTGGTCGCAGGGGACGTCGGAATCCTCACCGACCGCCACGCGCTGGCGCTCGGCAACGGCTCCGTCCTTCTGGACAATCGGATCCAACCCGCCGTGAGCGTCAGCGGCCCCGGCTTTCTAGGCTGGGAGCATCCGCCCGTGCCGGGTCCGACGCCATCGTCCACCACGTCGGCAGCCCCGACCCCCACCCGGCCGGCGGTGACGGCCGGCCCGTCCGGATAGGAGAACGAGATGGCAGAGCGCATCCAGGTGGTGCCCGACGAACTGCGCCGGGCGGCCCGCCAGCACCGCGAGACCGCCGAAGAGCTGAGCACGGTGCCCGACGGCCACGCCGACATCATGGCAAGTCTGGACTCGCTGGGACCGATCTTCAGCGAGTTGCGCGATGCCGGCCGGGAACTGCTCGACCAGCGCCGCGCCTGCTACCAGCAGCAGGCCGCCGCTCACGCGGACCTCGCCGACAATCTGAACGTCGCCGCGGACCTTTGGGAACAGCAGGACGCCGACGCCGCGGGCGAACTGCGCGGCGTCGTCGACGGCGGACCATGACCGACCCCGATCCCGAGTTCGACGCGGTGCACCCCAGCGGCAACCTCGCGTTCCGGTCCTGCCGCGGCGGCTATCTGCACAGCGTCGCCCTCGCCGAATCCGCGATGGACACCGGCGCGGCGACGCTCGCCGAGGCCGTCCTGCGGACCGCTGCGGTGTCCCACCTCAAGGCGGTGATGCAGATTCGCGGGGAGATCCTGGACGCCGGGTACACGCCGTCGGGCGAACTGCCCACCGAAGATGATCTCCATGCCGCGCAGCAGGCGTTGCAGCACCACCGGCTGACCGACCGGCCGGCCCACTGACGGCGGTGCCAGCTAGTTGGGGCCGGATTCGGGGGTGGCCGCTTGCGGCGGCGCTACCGGATTGGCACCGAACAACTCTCGCGCCCGCTGCAGCAGGGCCCGAACCTCATCGAGTTGTTGCTGCAGCAGCGAATCAGCCATGACTCGACGCTAACCGCGCGACCGGCCCGGCACAATTCAGCCCCGTCCGCTGCGGGGAATCCGCGGAATCTCCGCCGTGATGCGGTCCAGCAGCTCGGTGTACCGGCCGGCCTCGCGGTGCCTGCCCGGCTTACCGCTGCTGACCACGCCGACGGACAGTTCCCGCTCCGGGTCGGCCCAGATCGCCACATTGGTCAGGCCGGTGTGGCCGAATGCCGCGGGGGAGTTGCGACCGAACGGCCCGAAGCGGTTGGAGCCCAACATGTAACCGGCGCCCCACCGCATCGGTGCCAGCCCCGTCGCCAGGTCCGGGCGCAGTCGGCGGCAGGGGGCCGCCGCGGCACGCAGCGTCTCCGGACGCATGATCCGTACACCGTCGAGCTCGCCGCCGCGGCGCAGGATCTCGGCGAACCGGGACAACTCGTCGGCGGTGGAAACGGTGCTTGACGACGGGATCACACCGGTGAGGAACAGCGGAGTGTTCGAGAACGGGATGATCTGCTGCATGGTGCCGCCCACCGCTGTGCGGAACGCCGCGGCGATCGGCGCAGGCAACGGCTTGCCGGTCACGTGACTGGGCGCGACCAGCGGCACATCCTGCTCGGCCACACCGTAATTCGTCCACCGGAATCCGAGCGGATCGAGAATTTCGGCGGCCAATATGTCGCGGATGTTCTGCCCGGTTGCGGCCGATACGATCTCACGAACCAGTGGGCCCCAGGTGAGCCCGTGATAGATGTGCATCCGGCCGGGCCGGTGAATCGGCTTGAGCTCGGCCAGTTTTCGGCGGGTGTACTCGCTGTCGTTCATCCGCTTCAGGCTGGGACGCGGGCCCGAGGCGAATGGAACGCCCGCGCTGTGGGTCAGCACATGGCGGATGGTGGTGCGGTCCTTGCCGTGGCTGGTGTACTCCGGCAGGTAGTCGCATACCCGGTCGTCGAGGGAGAAGTGACCGCGTTCGACGAGCATGTGCACCACAGTGGTGGTGATCGCCTTGGCCGCCGAGTACACGCAGAACGGCGTGTCGGTGCCGACCGGCACCCGTTCGGCGTCCGGCGGATCGTCCGGGCCGTTCCCGTGCGCGTGGCCGATCGCGCGATTGAGCACCACTTTCCCGTTGTGCCGCAGGCACACCTGGATCGCCGGGTGCATGCCGGCCTGATACCAGTACCGGGCCGCGTGCCAGATCCGTTCGACCGCGGCCGGCGAGACCCCGGAGTGGTCCTCCTCGCCGACGGCGGTGACGGCGTCGAGGTCGGTCGGGACGACGATCCGGCCCGCACGGCCGGGGTCGGTCATCCACCCTGCCGGTGCAGGGTGGCCTCGAGGTGTCGCACCAGCGGCACACCCACCGCACCCATCAGCAGCGTGTACTTCAGCTCGGCGCCGCGGATGCGCATCGAACGGCTCAGCGCCGTAACCTCTTTGGCCGAACCGGTCAACCCCACCGATGTCGATGCGGCGTCGATGTCGAGGCTGTCACCGTCGGCCGACAGCGTGCCTTCATCGATCTCGGTGACGCCGGTGGGGTGCGCGATGACTAATTCGATGCGGCCCGGTGAGGGCACCCGGAGGTAGCCGGTCTCCGCGTGCATCGGCTGCCCGTCGGAACTCCGGGTGCGCTGGGTGTAGGTCAGGAACGGCTTGCCGGTGTGAGCGAACGTGACTTCCTCGAGGTAGTCGAACGGCTCGATGGTCGGGTAGTCACCGGCGCCCCGGCCGGTCCAGGTACCCAGCAGAGGAGCGAGGACGGCAATGCCGGGATGTAGATCGGGCACCTTGTCAGGGTACGGGGCGGTTACAGCGGTCCGACCAACTCGACCCAGTTGCCGTCCGGGTCGGCGACGAACATCCAGCCCATACCGGGAACCGGTGCGAATTCGGCGAGTTCCTGAGCGATCTCGTATCCGGCCGCTTTGACCTGCTCGGCGGCCGTGGTCACGTTCGACACGACCAGGGTGTAGTAGCGGATGCCGGCCGCGGCGGGACCGCCGCCGGGGGTGGCGGGGGCGGCCGGCGGCTGGTCGAGGGTGACCAGCTTGAGCACGTTGTTACCGACGGCGTAGCGCCTCATCGTCCCGCCCGGAAAGTCCAGATCGCCCTGGTGCGGCAGGCCCAGGAAGCCCTCATAGAAACCGACCATGGCATCGAGGTTGGTGGTCACCAGTCCGATTTCGATGTTGGTGGCGAGTAGCTCGATGGCCATAGTCCGTCCTTTGCCGATGATTCGCTGCCGTCGGCAGAATAGCGGCAACGCGGGGTGGCGAGTAGGCGCCATGCGCGCGGGGATGGAGCGACAGCAAATCCAGGGCGTGTCGTCGGGGCGGTCAGCCTCCGAAAAGTTCCGCGGCACCGCGGACGGTCGACGCGGTGCCGGTCACCTGGTCAGCGGCGTGAGCTGCAGCTGTCGATGAGGGCCGCGGGCCAGCGTCGCGACCCCGGAGACGATGTTGGCCGCGACCGGCAGCGCGCCCTCGGTGTCGCAGACGCGCAGCAGGCGGGCCACCTCGGTTCCGGCCACCAGCACCCAGTCGATCGAGCGCCGGGCGCATTGCTTGTTGATGGTCTCCAGCACCGAGAAGCCGGCGGTGCCGAAGAAGGTCAGCCGGGACAGATCAAGCACGAGCTGCTTGTACCCGCGCACGTGGTCGCCGACGTAGGCCAGCAGCCGCGCGGAGTTGGACGCGTCGATCTCGCCGACGCCCCTGACCAGGACGGTAACGGCGCTGAGCTCGCGGGCCCGGAGGCCGTCGCAGTCGCGTTCCGGGCGTGCCACGGCCACCGGTGGGCGGGTGTTCGCGACAGGCATGGCGCCTCCATCAGTCTCGGGCCGAAATTGGTCGGCGCCGCCGGCTTCCGAAGACCCCCGGTTCACGCCGCGTGATCTCCACGCCGTGGCGCCCCATGACCAATTTGGAGCGGCTGTGAACTCAACCTGAGGGAAATGTACTACGGATTTCGTCGTTGAGCCAGAAGTTGCCGTCATTCACCATCGCTGCTGTTCACCAGCACCACCGGCAAGTTATGACTTTGCCCGATGGCTGGAATCCGGGCAAAATTGACGTCATGAACAATTGAATCCGTAGCGGAGCGGTTGTGGGTGTCCTGCGGGATCGCCGGACCTTTGCCCTCAGGCCTATCCGGCGACCATCGTGCGCACTACCCTGGCTGTTGGCTCACCCCCAGAGGAGGCGGCATGTACGACCTGACGATCACCGGCGGCACCGTCATCGACGGCACCGGGGACAAGCCGTTCCGGGCCGACATCGGGATCAAGGACGGCCGGATCGTCGAAGTTCGTCGCCGCGACGGCGACGACTCCGGACTGCAGGGGGAGGCGGCGGAGACCATCGATGCCACCGGCCGCATCGTCACCCCGGGCTTCGTCGACATCCACACCCACTACGACGGCCAGGTCAGTTGGGACGGCCTGCTGGAGCCGTCCAGCATGCACGGCGTGACCACCGTCGTCAGCGGCAACTGCGGCGTCGGCTTCGCCCCGGTGCAACCGGGACGCGAGCAGTGGCTCATCGAGCTGATGGAGGGTGTCGAGGACATCCCCGGGACGGCGCTCACCGAGGGCATCAGCTGGGGCTGGGAGAGCTTCCCGGAGTACCTGGACGCGGTGGAGAAGCAGAAACTGGCCGTCGACTTCGGCACTCAGGTCGCCCACGGCGCGGTGCGGGGCTATGCAATGGGCGATCGCGGCGCCCGCAACGAGGCCGCCACCACCGATGACATCGCAGCGATGGCACGCATCGTGCAGGAGGCGATCGAGGCTGGGGCGCTGGGCTTTTCGACCTCCCGCACCGAGGCGCACCGGGCCATCGACGGCGAACCGGTGCCGGGCACCTATGCCGCCGAGGACGAACTGTTCGCGCTCGGACGGGCGATGGCGGCCGGCGGTCAGGCGGTCTTCGAGGTCGCACCGGCGGGCACCGCGGGTGAAAGCCTGGACGGTCCGATGAAGGAACTGGACTGGATGGTCCGGCTGGCCGCCGAGATCGACCGCCCGCTGTCGTTCGCGATGGTGCAGACCCAGTCCGCCCCGGACCTGTGGCGCAAGCAACTCGACATCGCCGGGCAGGCACTCGACGACGGGATCCGGGTGCACCCCCAGTTCGCTGCCCGCCCCTTCGGCATGTTGTTCGGCTTCGCCGGCTACCACGCCTTCACCCATCGGCCGACGTTCCGGAAGCTCAAGGCCGAACTTGATGATCGCGAATTGGGCAGGCGCCTGGCCGATCCCGGTGTGCGCGCGGCGATCCTCGCCGAGGCGGACCTGCCGCCGCAGCCCGTCCCGCTGTTCGACTCGCTGTTCGCCTTCATCCAGCACAGCGCGGACAGCATCTACGCGATCGGTGACCCGCCGGACTACGAGCCGACCCCGGACCAGACCGTCGGCGCCATTGCACGCAATCGTGGCGAGGACCCGCTGGCCACCATGTACGACCTCATGCTCGAGTCGGCCGGCACGGCCATGCTGATGTTGCCGTTCTTCAACTACGTCGAGGGTAACCACGACGCGATCCACGAGATGATGACGCACCCCGCCGCAGTCTCCGGGCTGTCCGACGGTGGCGCTCACTGCGGACTGATCTGCGATGCGTCCTATCCGACCTTCCTGCTCACCCACTGGGCGCGGGATCGCAAGCGCGGACCGCGGTTCCCGCTGGAGTACGTGGTGCGCAAGCAGACCCTGGACACGGCAAACCTTTTCGGCCTCAGCGACCGGGGTGTGCTCGCCGCCGGCAAGAAGGCCGATGTCAACGTCATCGACCTGGACGCCCTGACCCTCGAGGTGCCGCGGATGGCGTACGACCTGCCCGCCGGGGGGCGCCGGCTGATCCAGGGCGCCAGCGGCTATGACGCCACGGTGGTCAGCGGCGTCATCACCCGGCGGCACGGCCTGGACACCGGTGCGCGTCCGGGGACGTTGCTTCGCGGCGTGCGCTGATCTTCCGCGGCCGCGGAGGCCGCGCAGTATCTTCCGCGGCCGCGGAGGCCGCGCAGTATCTTCCGCGGCCGCGGAGGCCGCGCAGTATCTTCCGCGGCCGCGGAGGC
>JAGQTU010000004.1:0-40026 GCA_020438865.1 Mycobacterium sp. | reverse complement strand
GGCCGCGCAGTATCTTCGGTACCAACACCATGAACGCTCCCTACCCGCCGCAGACCCCGGCCGCCGCGCCGACCTGCTACCGCCATCCGGACCGACAGACCTACGTGCAGTGCACCCGGTGCGGGCATTACATGTGCCCGGACTGCATGCGCAGCGCGGCGGTGGGACACCAATGCGTCGACTGCGTCGCCGCGGGCGCCAAGAGCGTCCGCCGGGTCCGAACCACCTTCGGCGGGGTGCAGCACTCGACCACGCCGGTGCTCACCTACACGCTGATCGCGCTGAACGCCGCGGTGTTCGTGCTGCAGAAAACCGTGCCCGGTCTGCAGCGTGAGTTGGTGTTGTGGGCGCCGGCGGTGGCCGGTGGTGACTACTACCGCCTGATCACCTCGGCGTTCATGCACTTCGGGATCGCTCACATCCTTTTCAACATGTGGGCGCTGTACGTGATTGGACCGCCGCTGGAACAGCACCTGGGCCGGCTGCGGTTCGGCACCCTCTACCTGCTCAGCGCGCTGGGTGGTTCGGTGCTGGTGTACCTGGCCGCGCCGATCGGCGCGCAGACGGCGGGGGCATCCGGCGCGGTGTTCGGCCTGTTCGGGGCGACCTTCGTGGTGGCAAGAAGGCTCCACCTGGACATCCGGTGGTTGATCATCCTCATCGCCGCCAACCTCGTCATCACCTTCACGGTGCCCGGCGTCAGCTGGCAGGGCCACGTCGGGGGTCTGGTCACCGGCGCGCTGATCGCGGCGGCCTACGTCTATCCGCCCAAGGAGCGCCGCACCGTGGTACAGGTCGGAGTGAGCGTCGCGGCGCTGGTGATCCTCGTCGGGCTGATCGTCTGGCGCACGGGGGGCCTGATCGACTACTACGGCGTGCTGATCACCGGCTGAGCTACAGCCGGGTCAGCCAGAACGGGTAGGTGAACGTCCCGCCCGGCGCACCGTCGCAGCCGGCGTCGAAGGTGGACTGCAACGTCCCGGCCAGGGTGTTGACATCCCAGGTGTAGACGTCGTGGGTGGGGATGACCGGTCCGTAATAGATGTCACCGCAACGCAGGCCGTCCGGTACGTCGACGGTCATGGTGTATTGCCCGTTGACGACCTGGGCGGTGCCGTACCACTGGTAGGCCTTCGCGATCGGCTGCGGGTTGGCCGAGATCCGCGTGCATTCCGGGGTGATGGACGCCGGCGGACTGCACGAGGTGACGGCCCAGATCCAGGTGTGGAAGTCGCGCCGGTCCGGGATATTGAGGGTCCAGTTGCCGGGCAACAGGGCCGCCGAGGCCGACGGAGCCAGGCCCAACGCCGCCGCCACCACCAGCACAACGCTGACCGCGAACCTCCGCACGAGCGGACTCCCTTCGTCGGGCTGTACCTGTCGAACCCATCGAATCTATGCTGTGCGGTCGCTCGAATCGAGTGGAATCTGCAATGTCATCCCTGGGTCATCCCGGGCTCATCCCGGGCTCATCGCCGCACCAGCAGCACGTCGAGCGTGCGCGGGCCGTGCACGCCCTCCACCCGGTCGAGTTCGATGTCGCTGGTGGCGCTGGGGCCGGAGATGAAGGTGAGCGGCCGCCCCGGGTCGACGGCGGCGAACGCCTGCGGCACGGTGTCGACGATCTGGTCGGTGAACACCACACAGATGTGGTGGTCGGGAACCAGGGTCAATGCCCGACGCCCCTGCGCGGTCCCGGCGTCGAGCACGATGGTCCCGGTGGCCGCGATGCCCACCGCGCATCCGGTGACCACGGCGTGGACAAGGTCGAGTTCGGTTACCCCGAGCGGCTTTTCGGCTGAGTCGGCCGCGACGTCCAGTCCCGCCACCCAGTCGGCGGGCAGATCCGGTGGAATGACCACTCGCGCGCCGGGGGGCAACAGGCCGGCGACCGCGGCCGCGATGCCCGTGGCCGCGACGTCGAGCACCCGTGCGCGGTATTCGCACACCGCCCGCGTGAACCGCTCGGCGTCGCCGGGCCCGGCCGCCGGCGCCCGGTCGTAGTCGCGGGGCACCTCGACCGGGGCGGTCGGCGCGCCGGCCAGGGCCGCCCGGATCCGGGCCAGCACCACGCGGCGGGCGTCGGTCATGCCGGGGGCCGCCGGTCGTGGGTGCGCGCCCACCACTGCCGGAAGGTCTCCGGCGGCGGCTCGGGGATGTCGCGGCTGGCGGTCCACCGCGAACCCGGCCAGGGCAGCGCTGTGATCCGATGATCGGAACCGGCGATCAACCGGCCCAGGCGCAGGACCCACTCTGCGCGCGCGAACCGTCTCGGCGCGCCCATCGCCCAGGCCGCGGCGTGCATCGCCAGGCGCTGAGCACCGAACACCTTGTCGTCCGCCTCGATCTGCGCCGCGCGCAGGTGCACCAGGATGCCGGGGATGTCGATACGCACCGGGCAGGCGTCGAAGCAGGCCCCGCACAGCGAGGAGGCGAACGGCAGCGACGCGTTGGGATCACCGGTCCCCTGGGTGCCGGTCAGTTGTGGGCTCAGGATCGCCCCGATCGGTCCGGGATACACCGAGCCGTAGGCGTGCCCGCCAGTGCGCTCATACACCGGGCACACGTTCAGGCAGGCGCTGCACCGGATGCAATACAGGGCGGCACGGCCCACCGGATCGCCGAGGACCCGGCTGCGGCCGTTGTCGAGCAGCACCAGGTGGAAGTCCTGCGGGCCGTCCCCGGGGTGCACACCGGTCCACATCGAGGTGTAGGGGTTCATCCGCTCCGCGGTCGAGGACCGGGGCAGCAGTTGCATGAATACTTCGAGATCGGTGAACCGCGGCACCACCTTCTCGATGCCCATCACCGTGATGAGGGTGTCCGGCAGGGTCAGGCACATCCGGCCGTTGCCCTCGGACTCCACGACTGCCAGCGTCCCGGTCTCGGACACTCCGAAGTTGGCACCGCTGACGGCGACCCTGGCGGACAGAAACTTTCGGCGCAGATGGGTCCGCGCCGCCATCGCCAGCACGCGCGGTTCGTCGGTGAGGTCGGTGGCGCCGGGCATCTCCCGGGCGAAGATCTCCCGGATCTCGTCGCGGTTGCGGTGAATCGCGGGCACCAGGATGTGGCTCGGCCTGTCGTGGCCGAGTTGCACGATCAACTCCGCGAGGTCGGTCTCGATCGCCGCGATACCCTCCGCCGCCAGGTGTTCGTTGAGGCCGATCTCCTGGGTGGCCATCGACTTCACCTTCACCACCTCATCGGCACCGCGGGCGCGCACCAGGCCGGTGATGATGTGGTTGGCCTCGGCGGCATCCCGGGCCCAGTGCACGTGACCACCGCGGGCGACGATGTTGGCCTCGAGTTCCTCCAGCAGCTCCGGCAGCCGGGCCAGCACGTCCTGTTTGAGTGCGCTGCCCGCGGCACGCAGCTGCTCCCAGTCCGGGCATTCGGCCACCGCGGCAAGCCTTTTGGTGCGGATGGCCTGGGTGGCCCGGCCCACGTTGCGGCGCATCTGGGCGTTACGCAGGGCGCGGCCGGCGGCCGCCGGGAACGCCTCGTCGCCCCGGAGGTTCCCGAAGCCCGGGGTGCCCAGAAAAGTTGTCACGGAACGGCTTCCGTCGCCGCCAGGATCTCGGCGAGGTGCACGGTGCGGACCGCCGAGCCGGTGCGGCTCAAGCCACCGCCGATGTGCATCAGACACGAACTGTCGCCCGCGGTGCACACCTCGGCGCGCGAGGAGACGACCGCGGCCGTCTTGTCGGCCAGCATCGCCGCTGAGGTGTCGGCGTTCTTGATCGCGAAGGTGCCGCCGAACCCGCAGCAGGTCTCGGCGCTCGGCAACTCCACCAACGTCAGGCCGCGCACATGCCGCAACAACTCCAGCGGCTTGTCGCCGACGCGCAGCATCCGCAGCGAGTGGCACGTCGGGTGGTAGGTCACCCGGTGCGGGTAGCGGGCGCCGACGTCACGGACGCCGAGCACGTCGACCAGTAGTTCGGACAACTCGTGGGTACGTGCCCCGACGGCCTCCGCGCGCTCGGCCAGAGCGTGGTCACCGGCGCGACGCGCCACCATCGCGTGCTGGTGGCGCACCGAGCCCACGCAGGACCCCGACGGCGCCACGATGGCGTCGCAAGCGGCCGCCTCGAACACCTCGACGTGATGGCGGACAAGGTCGGTGGCCTGCCCGAGATAGCCGGTGTTGATGTGCATCTGGCCGCAGCAGGTCTGGCCGGCGGGGAACACGACCTCGTGGCCGAGGCGTTCGAGCACCGTCACGGTGGCGATCGCGGCCCGGGGGAACATCGCGTCGGCCAGGCAGGTCGCGAACAGGGCGATACGCATCGGCTCAACCGTACGGCGTTTCCGGGCGGCGAGGAATCTCCGTGGCTACGATTCACTGCACGTCGCCGGGAGATGGCTGCCGGGCGCCAGGAGCGAGAAGGGCCCATGACGACTGATGCGGCGGTGTCGAGGGGCACGCACTCCCCGGCCAACCAACTCCGCGCCGGTCTGGTGATCGGCGCGCTCGGTGTCGTGTTCGGCGACATCGGCACCAGCCCGATCTACACTCTGCAGACGCTGTTCAACCCCGACGACCCGCATCCGGTGCCGATCAACGTCAACAACATCTACGGCGTGGTCTCGCTGGTGTTCTGGTCGGTGATGATCATCGTGACGCTCACCTACGTCATGTTGGTCATGCGCGCCGACAACCATGGTGAGGGCGGAGTGATGGCGCTCATCACCCTGGTCAGCAGATCCGGCCGCCGTCGGGGCGGTCGGCTGGCCGCAGCCCTCGCCGCACTCGGAATCCTGGGCGCCGCACTGTTTTTCGGCGACAGCATGATCACGCCGGCCATTTCCGTGCTCTCTGCGGTCGAAGGTCTCAAGATCGTCAACCCGCAACTCGGGGAATGGGTGGTGCCGATCACGGCGGTGATCATCATCGGACTCTTCGCCGTGCAGCGGCACGGCACCGCGATGGTCGGCCGGTTCTTCGGGCCGGTGATGATCCTGTGGTTCACCACCATCGGGACGCTGGGTGTGCGCGGGATCGCCGGGCACCCACAGATCCTGCGGGCGCTCTCGCCGACGTATGCGCTGGGCTTCATGACCGGGCACTTTCACATCGCGTTCTTCGCGCTGGCGGCGGTGGTGCTCTCGGTGACCGGTGCCGAGGCGCTCTACGCCGACATGGGGCATTTCGGTCGCCGGTCGATCACCCTGGGATGGCTGGCTCTGGTGTTGCCGGCGCTGGTGCTCAACTACTTCGGGCAGGGGGCGTACCTGCTCGGGAACGAGAGCGTGGTCAACGCGCCGTTCTTCCTCCTCGCGCCGGGCTGGGCGCAATTGCCGATGACGGTCCTGGCCACCGCGGCGACCGTGATCGCCTCCCAGGCGGTCATCACCGGTGCCTACTCGGTGGCATCCCAGGCCGCCCAGCTCGGCTACTTGCCGCGGCTGCGGGTGGCCCACACCTCGGAGTCCTCGATCGGACAGATCTACGTACCGTGGATCAACGGTTTCCTGATGGTGGCGGTGCTCATCCTGATCTTCGCCTTCCGCAGCTCGGCCGCCCTGGGTTACGCCTACGGTATGGCGGTCACCGGCACCATCACCATCACCACGCTGTTGTTCTTCTACATCGCCCACAAACGCTGGCGCTGGCCGCTGTGGCTCGTGCTGGTCGGGGGCGGAGCGCTATTGGTGGTGGATCTGATGTTCTTCGCCGCCAACCTGACCAAGCTGATGCATGGAGCGTGGCTCCCGCTGCTGATCGGCATCTTGGCCTTCACCGTGATGACCACCTGGCAGAAGGGACGCGCGATCGTCACCCGCGCGCGCGACGAGGCGGAGGGGCCGCTGCCCGGGTTCATCGCCGAGATCGACCGAAACCGGCCATCGCTGTCCCGCATCCCGGGGACCGCCATCTTCCTCAACCGGGGCAGCCGGACCGCGCCCCTGGCGATGCGCGCCAACGTCGAGCACAACCACGTACTGCACCATCACGTCATCATCCTGTCGCTGGAGACCGAGACGGTGCCGCGCATCCCCGACGCCGAGCGCCTGTCCGTCGACGACCTGGGCGACCCGCACGACGGAATCTTTTTCGTGGCCGCCAAGTTCGGCTACATGGAGCGCCCCAACGTGCCCGCCGTACTTCGGATGATCGACCCGGCCACGACCGAAGGGCCGGTCGACGTCAACCGCGCGTCCTACTTCCTGTCCAAGCTCGAACTGTGCGCCGGGCCGGACCGGACCATGGCGGCATGGCGCAAGCGACTGTTCATCGCCACCTCCTACATCACCGCGGACGCGGCCGGCTACTTCGGGCTGCCGCTGGAACGCACCGTCATCATCGGCGAGCGGATCGAGTTCTGAGCCCGGATCGCCCGGCGGCTAGCGTGTGGGTATGACGGACTCCACCACTTGTGCGATCGTCGGCGGCGGTCCCGCCGGCATGGTGCTCGGCCTGCTGCTCGCCCGCGCAGGTGTCGAGGTGACCGTGCTGGAGAAGCACGCCGACTTCCTGCGCGACTTCCGCGGCGACACAGTGCATCCCAGCACCCTGCGACTCCTCGACGATCTGGGGCTGTGGCAGAAGTTCACGGCGCTGCCGCAGAGCAAGGTCGAACAGGCCGCATTGGACCTCGACGGCACCTCGCTGACCATGGTGGACTTCCGCCGACTGCGCCAGCCGCATCCCTACATCGCGATGGTGCCCCAGTGGGATCTGCTGGACCTGCTGGCCGACGCGGCCCAGGCGGAGCCGACGTTCAGCCTGCGGTTGGAACACGAGGTGACCGGCCTGCTGACCGAGGGCGGCCGAACCGTCGGGGTTCGCTACCGCACCCCGGCGGGCGAGGGTGAACTGCGCGCCGATCTCACCGTCGCCTGCGACGGGCGCACCTCGGTCGTCCGGCAGGCCGCCGGCCTGACGGCGCGTGAGTACCCGGTGCCGTTCGACGTGTGGTGGTTCCGGCTGCCCAGGGCGGATGACGCGGAGTACTCACTGATTCCCCGCACAGCGCCGGGGCGGCTGCTCATCATGATCCCCCGCGAGGGCTACTTCCAGATCGCCTACCTGATTCCCAAGGGCAGTGACGCCCAGCTGCGTGCCAAGGGCCTCGACGCGTTCAAATCCGAACTCGCCGCGTTGATCTCGGAGGCCGACGTGTCGGCGCTGAACTCGATGGACGATGTGAAATTCCTCGACGTGCGGCTGAACCGGCTCGAGCGCTGGAACACCGACGGCCTGCTGTGCATCGGTGACGCCGCGCATGCCATGTCGCCGGTCGGCGGGATCGGCATCAATATCGCCGTCCAGGACGCGGTGGGTGCCGCGACGCTGCTGGCCGAGCCGCTGCTGCGGCGCGACGTCACGCAGCGGGACCTGGCCGCCGTGCGCCGCCGCCGGCTGCCCGCGGCAGTGCTGACGCAGGCGGCGCAGCGGTTCATGCACCGCCAGCTGGTGGAGCCGGTCCTGCGTGGCGAGAGCGCCGACCCGCCCGCCGTCCTCGCCACCGTGATGCGGTGGCTGCCCTGGCTGGCGGCCGTCCCGGCGTACTTCGTGGGGGTCGGTGTGCGGCCGGAGCGCGCCCCCGCATTCGCGCGGCGCTGATAGGCCGTGAGTGTGCGGTTTCGTACGCAACACGCCGCTCGTGGCGTATCGGAATGCACGCTCGGCACCGGCCGGGAGGGCGTTAGCCGCCCAGCATGACCAGCCCGCCGTCGACGGCGAGCAGCTGGCCGGTGATGAAATGCGAACCCGCGCCGGCCAGGAACACCAGCACCGGGCCCAGATCCCGGTCGGGATCACCGAGCGCACCGCCGAGCGGAATGCTGGCCTTGATCTGCTGATCGATGAGCGGGGCGGCGGCGGGGCCGACGAACTCCCGCAGCCGCTCGGCACCCCGGGTCTGCATGGCCGGCGCCAGCGCGTTGACCGTGACGTTGTCCGACGCCCAGGCCTTGGCCGCCGAGCGGGTCCAGGCCTGCACCGCGCCCTTGGCGGCGGCGTACACCGCCGAGATGGGGCTGCCCAGTACCGCTTCGGCGGAACCGAAGTTGATGATGCGCCCGCCGGTCCGGCGCATCACCGCATGCGCGGCCTGGTTGGTGAAGATGGTGGTCTTCAGGTTCGTGCCGATCAGAAAGTCGATGTCGGCCGCGGTGATGGTGCCGGGAACGCCCTGCTGCCACAGGCCCGCGGCGTTGACCAGAACGTCCAGCCCGCCGAGCCGCGTCACCGCCGCATCCATCATGGTGTCGACCGCGGCGGCGTCGCGGGCATCGCACTGCAGCCAGGTCGCACCGGCGTCGTCATCGGGTTCGGTCTGGTGATAGGTCGCCACCACCCGGGCCCCGGCAGCGGACAGCGCACGCACCGCCGCGGCGCCGAGCCCGGTCGCGGCCCCGGTGACGACGGCCCGCCGGCCCTCCAGCGGCCCCGTCATCGGGATACTGCGATCGCCGTCGGCCGGGCACAGTGGTGGCTTACCATGACGGTCACGGTAGGGCTGCCCGGGACCGGTGTCAATCGACAACCGAGGCCGACCCGGCGCGAAATGCTTTGCGCCAGTGCAACTATGCGAGGAGTGTGCCCATGCGGGTGTCCATGGTGACCGGCCCGGGCAAGACCGAAGTCCTCGAGGTTCCCGACCCGAGCCCGGGCCCGGCCGACGTGCTGGTGAAGATGAAGGCCTGCGGTATCTGCGGGTCGGACTCGCTGTACATCGCGATGGGCGGGCTGCCGCCGCACACCGGCCGGATGCCCCTCGGCCACGAACCGGCCGGCGAGGTCGTCGAAGTCGGCCGTGACGTCACCGGCATCGAGGTGGGCGACCACGTCGTCATCAACCCGCTTGCCGCCCCGGGCGGACTCATCGGTAACGGCGGCCCGAGTGGCGCGCTCGCCGAGTACCTGCTCATCGAGAACGCGGTGCGGGGCACCAGCCTGGAGGTCATTCCCGCCCATATCCCGTTCCGGGTCGCCGCCCTCAACGAACCGATGGCCGTCGCCCGGCACGGGGTCAACCAGACCCGGCCCACGCCGTCGGACAAGGTCGTCGTCTTCGGAGCCGGCCCGATCGGGCTGGGTGCCACCATCGCCTACAAGTCGGTCGGGGTCGACAACGTGGTCGTCGTCGACCTCATCGGCTCCCGCCTGGAGAAGGCCCTGGAGGTGGGGGCCGACGCGGTGGTCAACGCCGCCGAGGACGATGTCGCCGAGCGGCTGATCGAACTTCACGGGGCCGGTACCTCGATGTGGCCCGGCAAGGCCGGCACCGACGTCTACCTCGACTGTGCCGGGACGCCCGCGGTGATCGACGGCTCGTTGCGCACCGCCCAGAACGGTGCCCGCATCGGCATCGTCGCGGTCCACAAGGAGCCCGTCGCGGTCGACCTCGTCAACCTGATGGCCAACGAGATCACCGTCGTCGGCTCGATGGGGTACCCCACCGAGATCTTCGAAGTGACCAGGGATCTGGTCGCCAACTGGGAGAAGTACGCCGTGATCGTCAGCCATACCTTCGGATTCGACGACGTGCAGGACGCGCTGGGCACGGCGCTCACGCCCGGGGCCGCCGACAAGGTCGTCGTCACCTTCGACTGAGCGCCCTACAGGCGGGGCAGCACCTCGGCGGCCAGCAACTCCAGGGTGGCGTCCGAGGCGCGATCGTGGGTGAACAGCACGACCTGGTCGAAGCCCATCGCCTGGAGTTCGCCGAGCCGGTCGGCGACGGCCGCCGGGGTGCCGATCAGCCCGCCCTCCCGCAGGCCGAATGCCGGGTTGCCGAACCGCTTCTCGGCGAGCTGACGCACCGGCGCCAGCTCCGCATCGTCCGAGGCGAGAGCCAGCACCGCCTCCACCGACATCACGATCTCGGCGGGATCGCGGCCGATCCGCTCGCACAGCGACCGCAGCACCGCCAGCTTGTGCACCATCTCGCCCAGCGCGTAGGTCGGCACGTTCCAGACATCGGCGTAGCGTGCGACCAGTGGCAGGGTGTACCTCTCCCCGGAGCCGCCGACGATGATCGGCGGACGCGGGCGTTGCACCGGGCCCGGCTTGATCGGCATGTCCCGCACGGCGTAATGCGTTCCGCTGAAGTCGATCCGCTGGTGGGCGAAGGCCTGAGTCAGGATCTCCAGGGTCTCGCGCAGCCGCTCACTGCGGTCGGCGAACGAGCCCCACACCAAACCCATCCGATGGTGCTCGTCCTCGATGGACCCGCTTCCGACGCCCAGTCCCAGCCGGCCACCCGAGATCTGGTCCAAGGTGGTCGCCATCTTGGCCAGCACCGCGGGATGCCGAAACTGGTTGCACAGCACCAGGTGTCCGACCCGCAGCCGCTCGGTCCGGCTCAACAGGGCGGTGGCAAGCGTCCAGCTCTCCAGGGAGTCGATGTCCGGAACCCCGGGCCCGTACATGTGGTCGTAGAGCCACAGCGAACCGATGCCGAGCTCCTCGCAACGCAACGCCCGGTGCAGAATCTCGGCGAAGGTGAATCCCATCTGGGGGACGTACACCCCGATGTCGAGATCGCTCACTGCTTGATGCCGACGGCGTGGCGCAGCTGAGCCAGGAACTGGTCGGTATCGTCGCTGCGAACCACGTAGTGCGACACCGCGACCCGGATCGCGGTGGCGGCTTTGAGCGTGGCGTTGGGTCCGGTCAGCAGCCGCTCCAGCCGGGCCCGCATGACGGGCAGGATGCTCGACAGCTGGGTGATCACCACCTCGGGTTCGATGTCGATCAACCGCACACCCGAGTAGGACTGCTGGTAGGACACGATGAACTGCAAGGCGGCGTCGAGCTTGTCGGCACCGCGCAGCCCGGCGGTGGCGCGGCCGATGCCGCTGTCGAACATGTGCCGTTCGTACACGCTGAACGCGCGCAGCAGTTCCTCCTTGGAGGCGAACCACCGGTAGAGCGTCGGACGGGAGACACCGGCCTGCAGGGCCACCTCGGACAGGCTGAGCTTGGTCTGCCCGTTGCGCGCGAGCACTTCGGCGGTGGCCTTCAGGATGCGGTTGCGCGAGGACGTCTCGTCCTCCTCGGGTACCGCGTCGCTTCCGGCGGGCGCTTGGCTCACCTGTACAGGATTACAGGTCGAGGCGGATGTGTCACGCGGGCTCACCCATCCGCAAGGCGCTCGGGTGTCTTTACAAAATATTGGCAAAGTGTCACGCTGTGCTCGTGTCCGACGAACGGTTCAGCCCGCACGACATCACCTCGCGGCAGTTCTGGGGACAGACCTTCGACACCCGGGACCGGACCTTCGCCGAACTGCGGGCCACCCCCGGGCTCAGCTGGCACCCGCCGGTTCCCTCGGTGTTCGACAGCACCGAGCCGGGGTTCTGGGCGCTCACCCGCCGCGCCGACGTCGTGCACGCCAGCCTGCACCCGGAGCTGTTCAGTTCGGCCAACGGGATCGCACTGGACCCGATGCCTGCGGAGTTGCAGCGCATCGCGACTTTCTTCCTGATGATGGACCCGCCGCAGCACACCCTGTACCGCCGGCTGATCAGCTCCGCGTTCACCCCCCGCCACGTCGCCCAGATCGACGAGCAGGTCCGCAAGAACGCCGCCGCCGTCGTCGACGAACTCGTGGGCGCCGGCGAGGTGGACTTCGTCGCCGCCTGTTCGGCCCGGTTGCCCATGATGACCATCTCCGAAATGCTCGGCGTGCCGACCGATCAGCGCGAGGCGGTGGCCAAGGCGGCCGAGAAGCTGTTCGGCATGAGTGACGACGAGTACTCCTCGCTGGAGGAGCGCGCCGAGGCGACCATCAACGAGATGTTCCTGTTGGCCAACACCGGGATAGAACTGGCCAAGTTCCGCCGCCGCCACCCCGGTGACGATCTGATGACCGCGATCGTCAACGCCGAGATCGACGGCCACCGCCTCACCGACGAGGAGATCGGGGCGTTCCTGATCCTGCTCGCCTCGGCGGGCAACGACACCACCAAGCAGACCACCTCGCACGCCATGCTGGCCCTAGCCGGGCACCCCGGGCAGCGGGAGTGGCTGAAGGCCGACTTCGAGAATCGGATCGGGCCGGCGGTCGAGGAGTTCATCCGGTGGGCCACCCCGGTGCTGCAGTTCGCCCGCACCGTCACCACGGACACCGAACTGGCCGGCCAGCCGCTGCGCGCCGGCGACAAGGTGGGGCTGTTCTACTGTTCGGCCAACCGCGACGAGTCCGCGTTCGACCAGCCACAGCTCTTCGACGTGCAACGAACGCCCAACCCGCACCTCGGCTTCGGCGGCGGCGGCCCACACTTCTGCCTGGGCAACCAGCTCGCCCGCACCGAGTTACGAAACCTGTTCCGCGAGTTGCTCACCCGGCTTCAGTGCGTCGATTTCGGGAAACCGGAATACCTGATGAGCAACTTCGTGCACGGCATCAAGCGCCTCCCGGCGTACATCCGGTGAGCGTCGGTATGCGCATCGACGTCGACCTGGCCAGGTGCACCGGCCACGGCAT
The DNA here is from genome assembly GCA_020438865.1 of Mycobacterium sp. Lineage (GTDB taxonomy): Bacteria > Actinomycetota > Actinomycetes > Mycobacteriales > Mycobacteriaceae > Mycobacterium. The sequence continues at coordinate 27,580 of JAGQTU010000004.1, read as the reverse complement.
CTGCGAGACCATCGCCGCCGACGTCTTCGAGGTCTCCGACGACGGGCGGGTGCACATCCACGGCCACCACCGGCCGGACTCCGACCGGGCTCGGATGCAGCAGGCAGTGACCCAGTGCCCGGCCGCCGCACTGCTTCTGACCGAGGACGGCGGATGAAGAAGTACTTCAGCCACACCCTGCTCTACCTGCACGAGACGATCGCGCTGGGATCGGAGCGCGCCGAGGGGTTCACGGACAACTTCACCGCCGTCTACCAGCCGATGATGGAAGCGCTTGGGGCACGGCTGTTCTCCATCTGGGAGACCACGGCCTACAACGGGCACTGGCCGCAGGTCACCATTATCTGGGAACTCGATGCCTTCGCCGACTACGCCCGCATCGGCCGGGCCCAGGCACCCGGCGGCAGCCACCGTGACGCGGCCGCCGCCTGGTCGGAGTACCTGGCCGCTGCGGGTGCCTCCGGCGAGGGCCGCATCATGTACGCCGGCCGCAGTAACCGCACGCTGGCCCAGCTCCGGCAGGCGAAATTCGGTGCAGGCCTGGTGATCCAGGAGATCATGCAGACCAAACCGGGCAAGCAGGACGACTACATCCGCGAACTGGAGCGGCTGTACGTGCCCTGGTCGGAGCGGACCGGAAAGCGCTGGCTCGGCTCGTTCATCACTACCTTCCGGTTCAACGAGGTCATCCACTACTGGGCGCTGGACGGCGACTGGGACTGCTTCGAGAACCACTACCCATCCTGGAAGGACAGCCCGCCCGCCGAGATCGTGACCTGGATGAGCGTGGCACCCGCACTCCGCGACGGCTGGGAGGACTCCATCCTGCAGGCGCTGCCGCCGTCCCCGCTGCGATGAGCGTTGTGATGCAGGACTTCTCGTACCACCCGTTCGACCCGGCGGTGATGGCCGACCCGCGCCCGTACTACCGCACCCTGCGCGACCGGCACCCGGTGTACTACATCGAGGACCTGGACACCTACGCACTATCGCGGTTCGACGACGTGTGGGCGGTGCTGGAGATCAACGACGGCACCTTCGTCGCCTCGGAGGGGACGCTGCCCGCCGCCGCGGTCCTGGCCCGTCACAACGACGGCCCGGTGGCGGACCCACCGTTGCACCCACTGCCGTTTCACGCCAACTTCGACGCCCCACTCTACGACGACGTCCGCCGGTGCACGGCCGGGCAGTTCCGGCCCAAGTCGGCCAATGCGTTCGAGGGGCGCATCCGGGAACTGGCCAACCAGCGCCTAGACGAACTGCTGCCGCTGGGGCGTTTCGACCTCACGCAGGAGTACGGCGGCATCGTCGCCGCATCGATCGTGTGTGAACTGGTCGGCCTGCCGGCCGATCTCGCGGCCGACGTGCTTTCAACGGTCAACGCCGGCAGCCTGGCTCAGCCCGGCAGCGGCGTTGAGGTGGCCAACGCCCGGCCCGGCTATCTGGAGTACCTGACGCCGGTGGTGCAGCGGGTGCGCGCCGGTGAACAGAACGGATCGCTGCCCATCGTGGAGAACCTGCTGGCCTATCGGCTGCCCGACGGCTCGGCACTGACCGACACCGAGGTGGCGACCCAGATGCTCGGCGTCTTCATCGGCGGCACCGAGACGGTACCGAAGATCGTCGCGCACGGGCTGTGGGAGCTGAGTAGGCACCCCGACCAACTGGCGGCCGTGCGGGCCGACCCGGCCGCCAACGTCCCGGTGGCCCGCGAGGAGATCATCCGGTACTGCGCGCCGGCGCAGTGGTTCGCCCGAACCCTGCGGCGGCCCTTCACCATTCACGGCACCACGATCTCGCCGGGACAGCGGATCATCAGCCTGCTCGCCTCGGCCAACCTTGACGAACGCGAGTATCCCGATGCGGATGCGTTCGTCTGGGACCGGCCCATCACGCGTTCGCTGGCCTTCGGTCGCGGCCAACACTTCTGCCTCGGCTACCACCTGGCCCGGCTGGAGATCGCGGTGATGATCTCCGAGTGGCTGCACCGGGTGCCCGACTACCGTATCGACGAAGCGGGCGCGCAACGCCCGGCGTCCAGCTTCCAATGGGGCTGGAACAGCATTCCCGTGGAAGTGTGATACTGGCGCGATGGACCAACGGGTCACCTATTGCCGCATCTGCGAACCGATGTGCGGACTGATCGCGGCCGTCGAGAACGACCGCCTGGTGTCGCTGCGGCCGGACCCCGACCACCCGCTGTCCCAGGGACGGGCATGCCCGAAGGGCATCGCGTTCACCGACATCCAGAACGATCCCGACCGGGTGTTGACCCCCTTGCGCCGCCGCCCGGACGGCGAGTTCGAGCCAGTCAGCTGGGATGCCGCCCTCGACGACATCGCCGCGCGGCTGTCTGCCGTCATCGCCAGGCACGGCGGAGCCGCAGTGGGTCAGTACACCGGCAACCCGACCGCCTTCGGCTATGCCGCGGGCGTATGGTCGGGACTGTTCCTGGCGCGCATCGGTTCTCGGCATCACTACTCCGCCGGGTCCCAGGACATCAACAGCCGGTTCGTGGCCAGCAAGCTGCTCTACGGCGCCAACAGTCAGTTACCGTTCCCCGACCTGCCGCGCACCGACTTCCTGCTGATGCTGGGCGCCAATCCACTGGTGTCCCGCGGCAGCGCGGTGCGCGCGCCCCGGATCAAGGACGACCTGACGGCTATCGAGCGCCGCGGCGGCCGGGTGGTGGTGATCGACCCGCGTCGCACCGAGACCGCCCGCGCCCATGAGCACCTCGCGGTGAAACCGGACTCCGACGCGTGGCTGCTGCTGTCGATGTTGCACGTCATCTTCGCCGAGGGACTGCAGGACGCCGCCGCGATCGCGCGCCAGTCCACCGGTGCGGCGGTGCTGCGTAACCTCTGCGCCCCCTTCGCTCCGGCGGACACCGCGGCGCGTACCGGTGTGCCCGCCGAGGTGGTCCGGGAGCTGGCCCGTGACTTCGCCGGCGCGCCCAGTGCCACGGCGTACGGCCGCACCGGCGCCTGCCTGGGTAACCACGGAACCCTGGTGAGTTTCCTGCTGGACGCCCTGACGCTGGTCACCGGCAACCTCGACCGGCCCGGTGGCACGCTGATGTCCCATGCGGTGATCCCGCTGGAGGACATGGGTGAGCGCGCCGGCAATCTGACCTATGCCGAAACTCATTCGCGCATCGGCGATCTGCCCGACGTCAACGGGACGTTCCCGGCCGCGGTGATGGCCGAGGAGATCACCACACCCGGTACGGGACAGCTGCGCGCCCTGTTCGTCATGGCCGGCAATCCGGTGCTCACCGTGCCCAACAGCGACGAACTGGAGTCCGCGATCCAGCAGCTGGATCTGCTTGTCTCACTGGACTTCTACGTCAACGAGACCAACAGGTACGCGGATTACATCCTGCCCGCCACCACGATGCTGGAACGCGACGACCTGCCGACCGTCTTCGCGGCCTGCTCACCGGTGGTGTTCGTGCAGACCACCGAGGCGGTGCTGAAGCCCTACGGGCAGGCCCGGCAGGAATGGGAGATCTACGCCGACATCGCCCGGCGGATGAAGCTGTCGCTGTTCGCCACCGGCCCCCTGCGGCGGCTGAACCCGGTGCTGGCGTTCCTCGACCGCAGGGGCCTGACGATGACCCCTCGGCGGCTGATGGCGATGCTGCTGCGCACCGGCCCCTACGGCGACCGGTTCGGGCTGCGACGCGGCGGGCTCAACCTCGACAAGCTGCGGGCGCATCCGCACGGACTGGTGCTGGCCGAGCACGCCCCGACCGGCGTTCTCGACAAGGTCGTCCGCCACCCGGGTGGCAAGGTGCGCCTGGACCCGCCGGAGATCGTCGCCGAGGTGGGCCGGCTGGGCACCCGCGACGCGGCCGACCCAGAGTTCCCGCTGCTGGCGATCGGCATCCGCGAAGTGCGGTCACAGAATTCGTGGATGCACAACAGCCCCACACTGATGAAGGGCGACCGCCGCCAGCGCACCCGGATCAACCCGCGCGACGCCGGGGCGGCCGGAGTGGTCGACGGCGGCCGGGTCCGGATCAGCTCCCGGCAGGGCCGCATCGAGACCGACGTGCTGATCACCGACGAGGTGGACGCCGGGACCATCGCCGTCCCGCACGGTTGGGGCCATCGCGGCGGCTGGCGACTGGCCAACAGCGTGCCGGGCGCCAATGTCAACGAGCTCACCTCGAGCAGGCCCGAGGACCTCGAGCGGCTGGCCGGGATGTCGGTGCTCAACGGCGTCGCGGTCCGCATCGAAGCGGTGCCCTAGCGGGCGCCGGCCCTAGAGCTCGGCCACCTCGTGCTCCAGCAGTGCCGCCAGCCGGGCCTGGGCCGCGGCCCGCCGGGTCGGGATGTGCTGCGACGGGAACAGCGTCTCGACCGGCTCGTACTCCCGCAGCGTGCGCCGCGCGACGGTCAGCTTGTGTACCTCGGTCGGCCCGTCGGCGATGGCCAGCGACTGCGCCGCCACCATCATCCTGACGAATGGCATCTCGTCGGAAACCCCAAGTGCGCCATGCAGATGCATCGCCCGCTGCACCACGTCGTGCAGCACCTGCGGCATGGTCACCTTGACCGCCGCGATGTCGCGGCGCACCTTCTGATAGTCGTGGTACTTGTCGATCTTCCACGCCGTGCGCAACACCAGCAGCCGGAACTGCTCGATCTGGATCCAGCTGTCGGCGATCTTCTCCTGGGTCATCTGGAAGTCGCCCAACGGCCCGCGTCGGGTCTGCCGCGACACGGCCCGCTCGCACATCATGTCGAAGGCCCGCCGCGCCAGCGCGATCGTGCGCATCGCGTGATGCACGCGGCCGCCGCCGAGGCGGGTCTGTGCGATCGCGAACGCCTGACCCTCCCCGCCCAGTACGTGGTCGGCGGGCACCCGCACGTCGTTGTAGCGGATGTAGCCGTGCCCGGCGCGCTCGTCGGACTCGCCGCCGACACCGACGTGGCGGATCACCTCGATGCCCGGCGTCTCCGCGGGCACGATGAACAGCGACATCTTCTGGTGGGTGCGCGCCTCCGGATTGGTCACCGCCATCACGATGAAGAACTCGGCGTTGCGCGCGTTGGACGAGAACCACTTCTCGCCGTTGATCACCCAGTGGTCGCCGTCGCGCTCGGCGCGGGTGGTGAACAGCCCCGGATCGGACCCGCCCTGCGGCTCGGTCATCGAGTAGCACGACGAGATCTCACCGTCGAGCAACGGCTGCAGATAGCGCTCCTTCTGGTCTTCGGTGCCGAACAGCGCGAGGATCTCGGCGTTGCCCGAGTCCGGTGCCTGTGACCCGAAAACCGAAGGAGCCCAACGGGACCGGCCGACGATCTCGTTCAGCAGGGCCAGCTTGACCTGACCGTATCCCTGACCGCCGAGATCCGGGCTCAGGTGCGCGGCCCACAGCCCCTGCTCCTTGACCTGGCGCTGCAGTGGCCGCAGCACCTCGAGCACCCGCGGGTTCTTCTTCTCGTACGGGTCCAGCGGCGCGAAGTCCAGCGGCTCCAACTCGGTCCGCATGAATTCCTCGACCCAGTCGAGTTTCGCCTGGTATTCGGGGTCGGTTTCGAAATCCCACATGAGACCAAGTTAAGGCACGACGACGGCGCGGCCGTGAACGCGTCCCGCATGCAGATCGCGGTACGCCTGTACGCCGTCTTCCAGCGAGTAGGTGCTGCGCTCGACGCTGACGTCGCCGCGGGCCGCCAGCGCGAGCAACTCGACCAGTTCCGGGCGGGTGCCCCAGTAGGTCGTCGCGATGCTCACCTCGTAGGGCTGGGAGAAGAACGACACGCCGACCTCACCGCCGGCGATTCCGACGATCGTCACGTCGGCCTGGTTGCGGGCCGCGGTGCGGGCCAACTCGATGGTGGGCGCCGCACCGACGAAGTCGATCAGCACGTCGGCGCCGCGCCCGCCGGTCAGTTCCCGAATCGCCTGGGCCGCATTCTCATCCGATGCCAGTGCGTGATGAGCCCCTACCTTGCGGGCCAGCTCCAGCGCCTCCGTCTTGACGTCGACCGCGATGACCTGTGCGGCGGTGGTGGCCCGCGCGATCTGGACGGCAAGGTGCCCAAGCCCACCGACGCCGATCAGCACGATCGTCGCGTCGGGGGTGAGTTTGGGCCAGGACCGCCGGATCGCGTGATACGGGGTCAGCCCGGCATCGGTGAGCGCCGCCGCGGTCACCGGGTCCAGCCCGGCGGGCAGTGGTACCAGGTGGCGGTGGTGGGGGACCAGGAGATAGTCGGCCATGCCGCCGTCGATACCGAGGCCGCCGCCGCCGGCCACCTGCGGGCGCTCGCAGTAGTTCTCCGCGCCGACCGAGCAGCGCGCGCAGCTTCCGCACCCCCACGCCCCGTACACCGCGACCGGCTCCCCGACCGACAGGCCCCCCGAAACGCCATCGACACCCTCACCGAGGGCGTGCACCCAGCCCGCCGTCTCGTGGCCCAGCGTCATCGGCAGCGGCCACACCGCCGAGACGTCCATCTCGTAGAGCAGGTGCAGGTCGGAGTGACAGGCGCCGGCCGCGCCCACCTTGACCACCACCTCACCCGGTCCCGGCACCGGATCGGCGATCTCCATCAACTCTGGTTCGGTGTTGAACTTCACCATCCGCAATGCCCGCATCCGTCGATTACACCGGGTTATCCCGGCGCGGGCGGGGGAATGCGGCATGCTTCGTGCGTGCTGTTCCTCAGCGGGGTGACCGGGCAGGACGTGTTGGGTCCGGACGGCCGCGTCATCGGCCGGCTCGCCGATCTCACCGCCGACCTGGTGGAGGACTCGGGCCCGCACCTGGTGGACCGGGTGGTGGTGAAGCGGGGGCGCGGCGCGCTGCTGCTGGTGCCGTGGGCGGCGGTGGCAAACGTCGGGCGGGACCAACTGGTGCTGGGCGTCGGCGCCGCCGGTGCTGACCGCTATGCGGTCGACGACGTCGCGGAGGCGCTGGCCGACCAAGAGATCCTGCTGGCCCGGGACGTGCTGGACACCCAGATCGTCGATGTCGTCGGCCAGCGGCTGGCCCGCGTCGCCGACGTGGTGCTGACCCCGACCGCCGACGGGCACCTCGAGCTGATCGGTGTCGAGGTGGGCTTCGGCGGCGTGCTGCGTCGGCTGCACCTGCCCGCGGTGCTGCCGTCCGGCGAGGACCTGGTGGCGTGGTCGGATCTGCACCTGACCTCCGAGCGGGGCCATGCCGTCCAACTCGGCACCCCTCGCTCGGCGGTGCACCACCTCGACGCCCGGGGGCTGGCCGAACTCGTCAGCCGGGTGGACACCGAGTCGGCGACCGAGATCCTCGCGACCCGGAACCCGGAGGTGGCCGCCGAGGTCGTCCGCGCCGCGCATCCGACGGTCGGTGAACGCGTCCTGCGCGCCATGCCGGCAGCGCTGGCCACCCGCATCGTGACGGCCATGCCCGCCGAGCACGCGGGCCGCTGGCGGGCCACCCTGCAGCACATGCCCGCCCTGCGCGGCCGACGGCTGCTGCGCTCGCACGTATGGCCGCGCCGCCGCCACCGCAGCGCCTCGGCGTCAAGCGGATCGACCTCGTGACGCTCACCGTCCGCCGCGCCCGGCTGGGCGCGCTACTGGCCGTCGTCGGTCCCGGGCTGCTGGCCGGCCTGTCCGACGACGACCCGGCCGGCATCACGACGTACTCCGTACTCGGCGCCGACCACGGCTACCAACTGCTGTGGGTGCTGCTGCTGTCCACCGTCGCGCTGGTGATCTTCCACACCCTGGCCGCCCGAATGGGAGTCGTCACCGGGCAGGGGCTGATCGGACTGGTGCGTCAGCGCTATGGCGTCGGGGTCGGCGGCGCGGTGCTGGCCGCTCTCGTGGTGGCCAACGTGGGCACCACCTGCGCCGAATTCGCCGGTATTGCAGCCGGATTCGAACTGTTCGGTATCAGCCGCTTCATCAGCGTGCCCGCCGCGGCGTTGACCGTGTCGCTGCTGGTGTTGCGGGGCAGTTTCAGCCGCGTCGAGCACTTTCTGTTGTTGCTGTCGGCGGTGTTCCTGGCCTACGTGGCCTCCGGCCTGCTGGCCAAACCGGACTGGGGCGCGGCGCTGTACGGCACGTTCGTGCCGACCATGCCGATGACGGGGGATGCGATCGCGATGATCACCGCCACCCTGGGCACCACGCTGGCGCCGTGGGGGCTGTCGTTCATGCAGTCCTACGCCGTCGACAAGAAGCTGCGCACCGAGGACCTGCCGTTGGAGCGGGTCGACGTCGTCACCGGCGCGGTGCTCACCGGGGTGATCGGCTTCTTCGTGGTGGTGGCGTGCGCAGCTACCCTGCACCGCGACGGCCGCAGCATCACCGACGCCGCCGACGCCGCCGTCGCACTCGAGCCCCTGGCGGGGGACGTCGCGTCCACCCTGTTCGCCATCGGCCTGATCGGTGCGGCCTTCCTCGCGGCCTCGATCCTGCCGCTCTCGACGGCCTACTCGGTGTGCGAGTACGCGGGGGTCGAGGCCGCCGTCGACGACCCCTACCGCGAGGCCAAGACGTTCTACCTGACTTACGGCATAGTGACGATGATCGGTGCGTTCGTCGTGCTTACCCCGGATGCGCCGCTGGTGGCGATCCTGGTGGGCACCCAGGTGCTCAACGCGGTGCTGCTGATCCCGCTGTTGTTCGCGATGGTGGGCATCGCCCGCGACCGCGACCTGATGGGACGCTTCGCGATCAGCCGCAGCTGGACCGTCGTCTACGCGATGACCACCGCGGTGGTGGTGCTGTGCGTGCTCACCCTCGGTGTCACCACCATCCTCGGTTGACGTGGGAGAGGATCGGGGGGTGAACCAGACCACCACCGTCCGGTTCGACGTCGACGATGCCGGGGTTGCGGTCCTGACCCTGGACGGCGCCGAACGGCTCAACGCCTTCTCCGGTGAGACCGCCCGCCAACTCGGCGCCGCCTACCGGCGCTGCGACGCCGACGATGCGGTTCGCGCCGTCGTCCTCACCGGCGCCGGCCGCGCGTTCTGCGCCGGCGCCGACATGTCGGCCGCGGCCGATTCCTTCGGCGCCGCGGCCGACGGGTTCAGCGCGTCACCGGTGCAGCCGCCGGCCTGGCGGGTCCGCAAGCTCGTCATCGCTGCGATCAACGGCCCGGCGATCGGCATCGGCCTGACCCTGGCCCTGCAGTGCGACATCCGGTTGGTGGCCCGCGACGCCAAACTCGCCGTCCCGCAGGTGCGCCGCGGCATGGTCGGCGACTGCGCGGTGCACTACACCCTGCCCCACGCCGTCGGGCTGGGCGTGGCCGCCGACGTCCTGCTCACCGGGCGCACCTTCACCGGTGTGGAGGCCGCCGAGCGCGGGATCGCCAGCCGCGCGTTGCCTGCCGAGGAGGTGCTGCCCGCCGCCCTGGAACTTGCCCGCGACGTGGCGGTCAACGCCAACCCGGCATCGGTCGCCTACAGCAAGCGGCTGCTGTGGGCGGACCTGAACGCCGACGCGGTGTCCGCCGAGGAGACTACGGTTCACCTCAAGTTGATGGGCGGTCCGGACGCCGCCGAGGGGCCTGCCGCGTGGCGCGAGCATCGGCCGCCTCGATGGCGCTCCAAGGCCAGCGAGGCAGGAGACCCGGCGTGACCGACGACGGCCCCAGGACCACCGCGGACGTGCTCGACGGCGTCGACCTCACCGGCCGCACCGTCGTCATCACGGGCGCCTCCTCGGGCCTGGGTCTGCAGACCGCGCAGGCGCTGCAGTCGGTGGGCGCCGAGGTGCTGGCCGCCGTCCGCGACGTCGCGAAGACCCGGGCCGCGATCGACTGCGAGGTTGTCGAGACCGATCTGTCCGATCTGCGATCGGTACGGGCGGCCGCGGCGGCGATTGCCGACCGCCTTGACCGGATCGACCTGCTGATCAACAACGCCGGGGTGATGGCCTCGCCCCTGATGCGCACCGCGCAGGGCTACGAGATGCAGTTCGGCACAAACCATCTCGGCCACTTCGTGCTGACCAATGCCCTGCTCGACCGGTTCACGGCCGGCACCCGGATCGTCAACCTGAGCAGCCGCGGACACCTGATCAGCGGGATGCGCTGGAACGACCTCAACTACGACGACGAGTCGGCGTATGACCGGTGGCAGGCCTACGGCCAGAGCAAGACCGCCAACGTGCTGTTCACCGTGGAGGCCGAGCGGCGCTGGGGACGCGGCGGGGTGCACTCCTTTGCCGTCCACCCCGGCGCGGTCATCACCGAGCTGGCCCGCCACCTCACCCGCGACGATGTCACCGCCCGGCTGGCCGGTCATCAGGTGGTCGACGTCAGCCAGGGTGCGGCCACCACCGTCTGGGCGGCCACCAGCCCCGAACTCGACGGCCGCGGCGGGCTCTACCTCGAGGACTGTCACGTGGCCGGTCCGGCCGACGACGCCGCGAAGGGCGGTTACGCCCCGTATGCCGTCGACCCGGAGCAGGCCGCCCGGCTCTGGGACTGGTCGCAGCGGCAAGCCGACCTGCACGGAACTGGCTAGGCTGGCAAAGGTGGCCGTCGACGTCCGTTCCCCCCGCCGTTCCGACGTCCCCGCGCTCGCGCGGGTGTTGGGGCGGGCTTTCCAGGACGATCCGGTCATGAACTGGGTGCAGCCCGATTCCGAACGACTGCGGGCCGCCCTGCCGGGGCTGTTCGGCGCGCTGACCCGCCACCATTACCTCGCCGCCCGGGGCGCCGAGATCGCCACCTCCGATGCCGGCGTGGGCGCCGCGGCGCTGTGGGATCCGCCGGGGCGGTGGGGGCAGACCTCGCGCGAGCAGATCGCGATGCTGCCCGCGGTGCTGCGGGCGTTCCGCGGCCGGCTCGCGGTCGGGCGCACCGTCACCGAGATGATGAAGGCCCAGCATCCCGAGGAACCGCACTGGTATCTGGCGGTGATCGGCAGCGATCCGTCGGTGCGGGGCGGCGGCTTCGGGCAGGCCCTGATGGAGTCGGGCCTGCTGCGCTGCGACGCCGACTACGCGCCGGCCTACCTGGAATCGAGCAACCCCGAGAACATCGGGTACTACGAGCGTTTCGGCTTCCGGGTCACCGGCGAGATCACCCTGCCCGACGGCGGGCCGTCCCTGTGGCCGATGTGGCGCGACCCGCGCTAGGTGTTTTCAGTGGCGCGACCCGCGCTAGGTGTTTTCAGCGGCAGCGGCCTGATCACGGGCCCTGCAGCGTCACCCGGAACTGCATGACCCGGTACGGCCAGCCGCGAGCGGTGTTCCACTGCGACACCATCAGGCCGACACCGCCCGGCACCCCCAGCCGGCTGCCCGGCAGCAGGTAGCCGCCGTAGAGTTGCGCCACCCGGCAGCCGGGGTGGTCCTCGGCGTCCCAGGCGCAGCCCTGGATCGGGCGCTGCACCGGAACCCGGTGCAGATCCGCCGTCAGCGTCTCGACGGCGCGATAGCCCAGGGCGTAGGCCGAGGACTCGAAGCCACCCAGGACCCAACTACCCGGGGCCGTTCGGCGCAGCGTCAGCTCGCCCCAGGTCTCGCCGGGCGGGGTTATCGGGGTGGGTTCCCGGCCCCAGCCCCACCGGCCGTGCTGATCGCCCCAGCCCACGTATCGGGCAGGGTCGGCCAGGTGCTCGGGGCGGACCCGGCGCAGGATGACACCCTTGTCGCGCTGAAATCCGGTCGACACGACGTACACCCAGCCGTCGTCGGGATCGAAGTCCCAGGACCAACATTGGGCGTGACCGCAGTGCAGTCCGGCGGGCAACCGCACAGCGGGCTCCAGCCGCCGCCACGAGGTTGCGTCGTCGGTGGAGCGCCAGATCTCGGTCCACACCACGTTGCCGAAGCCGCGGTTGACGATCGCGTGCAGATACAGGTCGGTGCCGACCCGCAGCAGATCCGACGGGATCACGGTGCTGATACCGCGCCGCAGCAGACCGCGGCCGGGGTTGCGGTGCCGGTAGCGCCACAGCTGGCAGGCGTAGCCCGGGTCGGCGCCGCCGGCCCACCGGTAGACGATGCGGTGGGTGGCATCACCGGAGCCGATCAGCACGACCGGGGAACGCCAGTCGCCGGCGCCCACCCGGTCACCGGTGAAGGTGTCGCCGAACACCGAGACCAGTGCCCCGTTGGCGGTCTGGACCGAGGCGCCCAGATCGGCGCAGGTGACCCCGAACCGATCGGTGATGCCCGGACCGGTGACGTCGGCGACCTTGCCGACGAACCCGTCGGCCGCGCGGTTCACTGCAGCACGAAGTCGTCCGGGTCGGGTGTGCGGGTCCAGGACCAGTAGTCGACCAGTCGCCACGGGCTCAGCGAGTGCACCACACCGTCGGAGTTCTTGTAGAAGCTGTGCTTGATGCTGGGCTGCGACCACACCATGGTCTTGAGTTCGGCCTGGCAACGGTCGTACCAGTCGTCGTAGCGGTCCGGGCGGGGTTCCATCGCCTTGCGGCCCGAAGCGATGAGCTCATCGAGACAGCCTGTGATGTAACGCATTTCGCATTCGGAGTGGAAGATCAGACTGCCGCCGCTGGCCAGGTTGGTGCCGGGTCCGTACATGCAGAAGAAGTTCGGGAATCCCGGGATCGTGATGCCGAGGTAGGCGGCGGGTTTGTCGCCCCAACTGCGATGCAGGTCCACCCCGTCGCGGCCGGTGACCCGTAGCGAGGACAGGAACTCGTTGACCCGGAAGCCGGTGGCGTAGATCAGCACGTCGGCCGGGTGGCGGCGGCCCTCGGTGTCCACCACGGCGTCCGGTTCGATCCGGGCGATCCCGCAGCGCACCAGCTCCACGTCGTCCCGGGTCAGCGTCTTCAGCCAGCTGCCGTTGTCCTGCAGGGTGCGCTTGCCGGTGGCCGGGTAGTCCGGCACCACTTTGGCGGCCAGCTCCTCGTCACCGTCGAGTTGGCTGGTGATCCATTCGGTGAACATCATTCGGGCCAGGTCGTTGGCCGCGCTGACGGCGCGTTGCTGATCCGGCCACTCCGGGTCGACCTTCGCGGCCGCCAGGCCGCTATCGCAGCCCGGCCAGAAGATCAGGAACCGATACCAGCGGCCGTAGAACGGCAGGTGCCGCAACGCCCAGCGGACACCCGGCCCGACCTTGGCGTGGTAGTTCGGGTTCGGGAACATCCACTGCGCGGTGCGCTGGAAGATCGTCAGGGTGCCCACCGTGTCGGCGATCGCCGGGGCCACCTGGAACCCGGTGGCGCCCGCGCCGATCATCACGACGTTCTTGCCGGTGAGGTCCACATCGTGGTCCCAGCGGGCGGTGTGGAAGGCCGGGCCGGCGAACTGCTCGGCGCCGGGGAAGTCCGGAACGTAGGGCGCGTTGAGTTGCCCCACCGCGCTGATCACGGCGCGGGCCCGCAGCGTCTCGCTGTCACCGTCGGGGGTGCGAACGGTCACCGCCCAGGTGCCGTCGGTGTCGTCCCACACCGCCGAGGTCACCTCGGTGTTGAACCGGACGTGCTCGGTGACCCCGTGCCGCTCCATGACGTCCTGGAAATAGGCCTGCAGCTCGGGCTGCTGGGCGAAGAACTCCGACCAATGGTCCGACGGTTCGAAGCTGTAGCAGTAGAAGTGGTTGCCGACGTCGACCCGGGCGCCGGGATAGCTGTTCTCCCACCAGGTTCCGCCGACCCCGGGGTTCTTCTCGATCACCGTGTAGGGCAGGCCGGCCTGCTGCAGGCGGATCGCGGCCAGCAGACCGGACTGGCCGCAGCCGATCACGATCACCGGGAACTCGGCGCGGGCGGCGGGGTCCGACCGCAGCACCGCGTCGCGGGAGTCACGGCCGTCGAGTTCCATCTCCTCCAGCATCATCGGCACGTACTCGTCGGGTACCTCCGAGGCGACCAGCCAGTCCATCATCGCCTTGAGCATCAGGGCGTCCACGGGTTCGGGCTCGGGGCATCCGCGGTCGCGGTAGTCGCGGATGACGTCATAGGCCAGCTTGCGGGCGGCGGCCTTGTCCGCCTCGGACATGTAGCCCTGCACCTCGTTGAGGAAGATGCCCGCGGGCCGGATCGCTCCCCCGAGGATGGCCCGACGGCCCGCCTCGTCGGGAATCATGTGGATGCAGGACAGCATCAGCGCCGGGATGGACAGATCCTCCAGGGCCGCGGCGATCTCGGCATCGGAACTGGTGAACGGCTGGCCGGCGTGTGGGTTGCGCATCGCACCTCCTGCGCTGAGGGTATTGCGGATTCATGTCGGTGTGTGCAGATCTCCGGAAGTGTCTACTGGTCCGAACCTTGGAGGTTGCTGGGTAATGAATTCAATCTGGCCAAAACTGCATCCGCCCCGACCAGGATTGCGATAATCGGCAGTTGACGGGGGTCACGCGGCCATGGCCGATCCCCCGGAGGGGAGGGGACCGGCCATGGTTCAGCGTTTCCCCCGAAGCGACGGCGCGCGTGGCCCGGCTACTCCGAGATCTGCAGCACCACCATCGCCCGGGAATCGACGCGTACCGGGCCGCCGGCCTTGATCACCGCCGCCTCGCCGGTCTCGCCCGGACCGGCCGCGGTGTCCACCACGGGCTGCCAGGCGGGCCCGAACTCGGTGGGCGGCAGGGTGAATTCGATGGGCTCGTGGTGGGCGTTGAAACACAGCACGAACGAGTCGTCGACCACCCGTTGACCGCGGGCGTCGAGGTCCGGGATGCCCTGCCCGTTGAGATAGACCGCCACCGACTTGCCGAACCCGGAGTCCCAGTCCTCGTCGTTCATCTCCGATCCGTCGGGCCGGAACCACGAGATGTCGGGCAGTGCCTCGCTTCCCCGCTGCCGCACCGGCCGACCGTTGAAGAACCGGCGCCTGCGGAACACCGGGTGCGCGGCGCGCAGACCGGTCACGCTCTCGGCGAACCCCTGCAGGGCCGAGTCGGCGTGCTCCCAGTCGATCCAGGTGATCTCATTGTCCTGGCAGTAGCCATTGTTGTTACCGCCCTGGGTACGGCCGAGTTCGTCTCCGTGACAGATCATCGGAACCCCCTGCGACAGCAGCAGCGTGGTGATGAAGTTGCGTTGCTGGCGAGCCCGCAGCGCGTTGATCTCCGGGTCGTCGCTGGGCCCCTCCGCGCCGCAGTTCCACGACCGGTTGTGGCTCTCCCCGTCGTTGTTGTCCTCACCGTTGGCCTCGTTGTGCTTCTCGTTGTAGGACACCAGATCCCGCAACGTGAAGCCGTCGTGCGCGGTGACGAAGTTCACCGAGGCCACCGGTCGCCGCGCGGTGTGCTCGTAGAGGTCGGCCGAACCGGTTATGCGCGAAGCGAACTCGCCCAGGCTGGCGTCCTCGCCGCGCCAGAAGTCGCGGACGGTGTCGCGGTACTTGCCGTTCCACTCCGTCCACTGCGGCGGGAAGTTGCCGACCTGGTAGCCGCCGGGCCCGACGTCCCAGGGCTCGGCGATGAGCTTGACCTGGCTGACCGTCGGATCCTGTTGTACGAGTTCGAAGAACGCACTCAGCCGGTCGACGTCGTAGAACTCACGGGCCAGGGTGGCGGCCAGGTCGAACCGGAACCCGTCGACGTGCATCTCGGTCACCCAGTATCGGAGGGAGTCCATGATCAGCTGCAGCGAGTGCGGGTGGCCGACGTTGAGGCTGTTGCCCGTCCCGGTGTAGTCCATGTAGTACTGCTTGTCGTCGTCGACCAGGCGGTAGTAGGCGGCGTTGTCGATACCGCGGAAGCTCAGCGTGGGCCCCAGGTGGTTGCCCTCGGCGGTGTGGTTGTACACCACGTCGAGGATGACCTCGATACCCGCCTCGTGCAGGGCGCGCACCATGGCCTTGAACTCCTGCACCTGACCGCCCGGCGTGGTGCTGGCCGAGTACTTGCTGTCCGGGGCGAAGAAGCCGATCGTGTTGTAGCCCCAGTAGTTCGACAGCCCCTTGTCGATCAGGGTGGAGTCGTTGGCGAAGTGATGCACGGGCATCAGCTCGATCGCCGTGGCGCCCAGCGCTTTCAGGTGGTCGATGATCACCGGATGCGCGATCGCCGAGTAGGTTCCACGCTGGCCCTCCGGGATGTCTGGATGCAACTCGGTGAGCCCCTTGACGTGCGCCTCGTAGATGATGCTGTCGGCATACTCGCGCTGCGGCGGGCGGTCCACCCCCCAGTCGAAGTACGGGTTGATCACGACCGACTTCGGCATCTGGGCCGCCGAGTCGTCGTCGTTCCGACTGGCGGGCTCGCCGAAGTTGTAGCCGAACAGCGACTGGTCCCAGTCGAAGTGGCCGTCGATGGCCTTGGCGTAGGGGTCGAGGAGCAGCTTGTTCGGGTTGCACCGCTGCCCCAGGGCCGGGTCGTGCGGACCGTGCACCCGGTAGCCGTAGCACTGGCCGGGTTCGATGTTCGGCAGGTAGCAGTGCCAGACGAAGCCGTCGACCTCGGGCATCGCGACCCTGGTCTCGGCGCCGTCGGGGCCGAATAGGCAGAGTTCGACCCGGTCGGCCACCTCGGAGAACACCGCGAAGTTGGTGCCGAAGCCATCGTAGGAGGCTCCCAGCGGGTAGGCCTTGCCCGGCCATACCTCTGCACCGGCGATCGGGGCTGCCTTGGTCACGGTGGTTGTGCTCCCTCGGTTGTGTGCTGAGTGGATCCGCGGGCAGGACCGGAGCCTGCGGGGTACCCGGATTGGTGCTGCTTTCAATCAGCGGGTGACGGCCCCGACAGCGGCGCTGTCACGGCGCTGCTTCGTGGCCGGGTCGGCCGCTGGTCCGGCGGTCATCCTTCATCTCGGCCTCGTAGACGTGGCGCACGCCCCCGGTCAGTTCGCCGCGCACCGAGCGTTCGTGGTCGCGCAGCACCGACCAGTAGTTGTCGTCGAACTCCTCCACGATCTGAAAGGTCCAGCGGCCGTACAGCACGTTGCGGCCCACCACGTCCTTGGCCAGCCGGTCGGCGATCGGGCCGTGGCCCGCCGAGCGCAACTTGTCGCAGGCCTCGCCCAGCAGCAGATCGGCGCGGCCCATCTGCTGGTGGAACTCGTAGAGGTGGCCGCGGGCCCGCTTCACCCACTCCAGCGCCTCGGTGACCGCGCCCACCGCATCGACCGTGCCGTCGCCGACGCCGTCGGGTCGTCGGCCCCGCAACTCCCCGGATCCGGTCATGTCGCGTCACTCCCGTTCTCGTCCACTTCCTCATCCGAACCGCCGGCCGGCCGGACGTAGCGCAGGTAGACGTAGTCGTCGACGCAGACCGCATGGCGCAGCGCCATGCGAGTCGGGATGTGGGACGCGCCCACGCGCGCGGTGGCCGGCGCCGCGGCGAGCGTGGGTGAAACGGTCAGGCACATCTCGTCGACGAGGTTACGGGCGATCAGTTCCTCGAGCAGGGTGGGCCCACCCTCACAGAGGATGCGCCGCAGGCCGCGCCGCCTCAGCGCGGCGACCGCGGCTTCGATGTCGACGACGGACTCCCCGGCGATGACCAGGTCGGCCGAGCCGGCCAACCCGGGGCGGGACCGGATCAGTTGGGCGGTGGTGACCAGGATGGGCGGCCGGTCCGGGTCGGTGAACAAACAGGTGGGCAGGTCGCCGGTGAGTGTGACCACCGCGATCGGCGGCACCGCGTCGGTGCCCCATCGACGCCGCCGCTCGGCGATCTGGTCGGCGGTCAGCCGCACCGGTCCGTAGCCCTCGGCGCGCACGGTGCCCGCCCCGACGAGCACCACGTCGGCGAACCCGCGCAGGCTCAGCAGCAGGCTCTGGTCGGTCTCGTCGGACAGTGGGCCGGCCAACCCGTTCACCGCGGCGGCCCCGTCGAGCGAAAGGATCATGTTGACCCGCACACCGTCGGGTGGGTCGCGGTAGCGCTCTTTCAGCTCGGCCGGTGCGACTTCCGGGTGCCGTTGGCGCACCGGCAGAGTCATGGAGGATCACTACCCGTTGCCCGCCGCGGCAAAACCCGGCCGGTGACCGGTCAGCGCAGCGTGCTGACGGCGGTATCCCCGAGGTGTTCGCAGAGATCGTCGGGATCGTCGAAAACCGCTGCGGCACCTGCGTCTTCGAGCTCGCACCGGGTTGCCCCGCCGGACAGTACGGCGATGCACGGTACCCCGGCCCGACCGCTGGCCTCGACATCCCACACCGCGTCGCCGACGAAGATCGCACGCCGAGCACTCACACCGGCCTTGGCCAGCGCCACCTCGACGATGCCGGGGTTCGGTTTGGCCTGATCCACATCCGCCGATGAGGTGACGGCGGACACGACGTCATCGCAGTCCAGCATCGAACGCAGCAACGCGAGTTCGTTCTCCGGCGCCGAGGTGGCCAGAACCACCTGCAGGTCGCGCTCGGCCACCGCCCGTAGTAGCCGCCGGGCGCCGGGCAGCGTGGTCAGCAGCGCGGCGCCGGCCTCGTAGTAGCGGGTGTGTAAGTCCTTGAGCCGCTTCTGCACGTCCTCGGGTGCACCCCGCGACAGTTCATCGACCAGGGTGGAACCGTCCATCCCGATCGACCGGTGAATGTGCCAGGCCTGCACCGGCAGGCCGACCTCGGCGAACGCCCGCTGCCAGGCGTGGACGTGCAGATAGTTGGGGTCGACCAGCGTGCCGTCGATGTCGAACAGCACGGCGGGACGTGAATCAGCCATACATCCCTGTTCCCGTTCCTGGGCGGCTGAAGCCGGGCGGGGCCGTTACTCGAACATCTCCCGCAGCAGGGTGATCTCGCGGTCCTCCGCCGGCTCACCCGCACCGTCCCCGGGTGGGGAGCTGCGCCAGCCGCGGACACCGATGGTGATCATCCGGAGTTGCTTGACCGCGGTGCGCTTGATCTCCTCGAGGGCGGCGGCGTCCGGTGCGTCCTCGATCGCCTCGGCGATGATGATCATCGAATTGACGAACAGACTGGCCAGGATGTTGAGATCCTCTGTGCTCCAGGTGGTCAGCTCCGGGAACCGGGCCAGGTCGGTGGCCAGCTCGGAGGTGATCAGCCGGATCTCGGTGCGGATCGCGTAGCGCAGGACGGTCACGCCGCTGGATCGTTCGCGACCGATGAACCGCCAGTGCTCGCGTTGCTCGGTGACACCGGCCACCAGGATCTCCACCGTCGACTCGATGACCCGGTTGGTGTCCAGCTTGCCGGCGCGGGCCCCGCGCAGCATCTCCCGCAAAGACCGGAACGATTCGTCGATCAGCACCAGGCCGAGGGCTTCCATGGATTCGAAATGCCGATAGAAGGCCGCGGGCACGATGCCGGCCTCCCGGGTCACCTCGCGCAGGCTCAGACCGCTGAAGCTGCGCTCGTCGAGCAGTTTGAGGGCCGCCGCGATGATGGCCCGCCGGGTGGCCTCCTTGCGTTCCCCACGCGAGGGAGCGCTGCGGGACCGAGACCTCCCGGAGCGCTCATGGCGTGACATCGGCGTACGACTGTTCACTGTTGTGAACCCTACCACAGACTGGTCCGATCCCTTGACGACGTGCTGTTTCACCGCGCACGGTGTACATATGTTCACTCAACCTTTGACCAGTCGGGTGCTCCGCTCGCCGCTGGTCGACCTGCTCACCGGACCGCACGGGGTAGACCGCTACACCGAACTGGTGGAGCCCACCTGGACGACCGAGGCCCGGGCCAAGGTGATCGAGGTGCACCGGCCCACCGCCCGCAGCGTCACCCTGCTGCTGGCACCGAATGCGGCCGTCGCCGGCTACCGGGCCGGCCAGCACCTGAACCTGACCGTCGAGATCGACGGCCGTCGGCACACCCGGTGCTACTCGCCGGCGGGCGCCGATGGGGCGCCCATCATCGAACTCACCATCGGCCGCCACGACGGTGGACTGGTGTCGAACCACCTGTACCGCTTCGCCCGACCCGGGATGGTGGTGTCCCTGTCGGCCCCGGCCGGAGACTTCGTCCTGCCGGCGCCGCGGCCCCGCCGCATCCTGTTCGTCTCGGGCGGCAGCGGGATCACGCCGGTGCTGTCGATGCTGCGCACCCTGCGCGCCGAGGGCCATGACGGTGAGCTCTGTTTCCTGCACTACGCCCGGACCCCCGAGGACGCGCCGTATCGCGGCGAACTGGCCGCGATGGTCGGGGTGCGGGTTCTGCACGGCTTCACCCGCTCGTCCGCCGGAGAGCTGACCGGACACTTCGACGCCGCACACCTGGCGGCCGCCATGCCCGATCCCGAGGCGGTCTTCGTCTGCGGGCCGCCCGCGCTGGTCGAGGCCGTCCGCGCGCACTGCGGAGACGTCGCCTCGGAGAGTTTCCTGCCCACCCCGTTCGTGGTGCCCGAGGCGGCTTCGGGAGGGCGAATCACGTTCGCGGACAGCGGTATCGACATCGAAGACGACGGACGCCCACTGCTCGACCAGGCGGAGGGCGCCGGCCTGAGGCCACCGAGCGGATGCCGGATGGGCATCTGCCACACCTGCACCCGACGCAAACACCGCGGCGCGGTCCGCAACCTCACTACCGGTGCGGTCTCCACCTCCGACGAGGAGGACGTGCAGATCTGCGTGTCCGCACCCGTCGGGGACGTCGAACTCGCACTGTGACAACACAACTCACCAGAAGGGACGCACTGATGAATCCACCCGTCACCCTCAGCCCCGAACAGGCCGACGCCTTCGGCCGTGAACTCGACGCCGTTCGTGACCGCGTGCTGGCCGACCTCGGCCAGGTCGACGTGGACTACATCCGCCGGGTCATCAAGGCCCAGCGGCTCATGGAGGTGGCCGGCCGCGGCCTGCTGGTCGCCGGCATCCTGCCGCCGGCCTGGCTGGCGGGTACCGCGCTGCTGGCGTTGTCGAAGATCCTCGACAACATGGAGATCGGGCACAACGTCATGCACGGGCAGTACGAGTGGACCGGCGACCCGGCGCTCTCGGGCCGGGCCTTCGAATGGGACACCGCGTGCCCGGCCGACCAGTGGCGCCACTCCCACAACTTCTCCCATCACACCTACACCAACATCCTCGGGATGGACCGCGACATCGGCTACGGAATCCTGCGGATGAGCCCCGATCAGCCGTGGCGCCCCTACTACCTGGGCAACCCGGCGTACGCCTTACTGCTCATGGTGCTGTTCCAGTACGGCGTCGCCGTGCACGAGCTGGAGAGCGAACGCATTCGCGCGGGCGAGATCTCGCTGGCCGACAAGCGGGCGGTGCTCCAGGAGATCTGGGCCAAGACGCGCCGCCAACTCGCCAAGGACTACGTCGCCTTCCCGCTGCTGGCCGGGCCGATGGCGCCGTTCGTCTTGACCGGCAACCTCTCGGCCAACCTGATTCGCAACATCTGGTCGTTTGCCATCATCTTCTGCGGCCATTTCCCGGACGGCACTTCGGAATTCACCGTCGAGGAGACCCGCAACGAGTCCCGTGGACAATGGTACTTCCGGCAGATCCTCGGTTCGGCCAACCTGACCGGGGGCAGGCTGTTCCACGTTCTGTCCGGGAACCTGTCCTTTCAGATCGAACACCACCTGTTCCCCGATCTGCCCGCACGCCGCTATGCCGAGATGGCCCCGCAGGTCCGGGAGATCTGCGCCCGGTACGGGATCGCCTACAACGCCGGCCCGCTGCCCAAGCAGTTCGCCACCGTGGTGCGCAAGGTCATCCGGCTGGCGCTGCCGCCCCGGCGCACGGCCGAGCGCCCCGCCGAGGTCGCCCGAGCGGCCTAGAACCCGCCGCCGAACGTCGACGTGTGGTCGCAATCCACCCCCGTCGAGCGCAACACGTCGACGTTCGTGGGAGGAATCGGTACCGCTAGGGCTGCACCAGGATCCGGATCGGGTTGCCGTCGGCGTGCTCCAGGGCGGCGATCCCATCGTGGATGTCCGCCAGCGGGATCACCCTGCTGATCGACCGGGACAGGTCGAGCCGGCCCAGCGACACCAGCCGGGCCAGCGTCTCGATATCGACGTTCTGGTAACCGAGATGCCCCAGCACCCGCTTGCGGCTCAGGCCGAACATCGCGGTCGGTCCGACGGTCGGCGACTCGGCGCTCATGCCGACGCCCACCAGCCTGCCGCCCACGGTCAGGCAGTCCAGCGCCTGCTCGAAGGTGACCTTCAGCCCGACCGCGTCGAAGGCGACGTCGAGCTTGCGGCCGCCGGTGGCGTCGGCGAGCTTCTCCTTCAAGTCCGGGTCACGCGAGTCGAAGGCGAAATCGGCGCCGAGTTCCAGGGCGCGGTCGCGCACCACCGGGTTGATGTCCACTGCGATCACCGGGGCGGCCCCGACCAGCCGGGCCAGCTGCACGATGTGGGTGCCGACCCCGCCGACACCCCACACCCCGACCGACTCGCCGATCGCCACCTTCCCGGTGCGTACCACCGCGCCGAACGGTGTCGACACCGCGTCGGCGAGGATGGCCGCCTGCTCCAGCGGCACGTTGGCCGGAACCCGGGTCAGCCCCGCCGCCAGCGCCACGGTGTACTCCGCCCAGGCGCCGTCATAGGCGAAGGCCATCAGCTGAGTCTTCAGGCAGTTGGCCACCTCGCCGCGCCGGCAGTTGGCGCACCCGAGGCATGGCCGCCCGGCCGCGACCACCACCCGGTCGCCTTCCGACCAGCCGGTCACGTCCGGCCCGAGGCGGGCGATGGTGCCAGACGCCTCGTGGCCCTGGATCACCACCGGCCGCTGCGGGGGGAAGGTCCCGTTTATCAGGCTGAGGTCGGAGTGGCAGATGCCGCAGAACGCCACCTTGACCAGAACCTCGCCGGGACCGGGTTCTGGAACCGGGACATCCTCGAGCACAACGGTTTTCGTGTCAGCATAAAAACGCTCGGCGCGCATCGTCTCGGCCATGGCCGCCCTCCTGTGCTGTCGGGGACAAAGCTACGCCGTCCGCCGGCGCTGGTGGTTACAGTGGCGATCATGGCACGCAGGCTCGCGACGGCGACCAAGGTGGGACTCGACGAGCTCCTGGAGTTCGTCCGGCCGCGTCATCGCATGGTGCTGATCACCTTCCGGGCCGACGGCTCGCCGCAGGCCTCACCGGTCACCGGCGGTGTCGACGAGCACGGCCGGGTGGTGATCGCCAGCTATCCGCGCCGGGCCAAGTCGGTCAACATCCGGCGCACCGGGCGGGCCGCGGCCGTGGTGCTCTCCGACGAGTTCGACGGCCCCTACGTGCAGGTCGACGGTCCGGCCGAGGTGATCGACCTGCCGGAGGCCGTCGAACCCCTGGTCGACTACTTCCGCGCGGTCGCCGGCGAGCACCCCGACTGGACGGAGTACCGGCAGGCGATGGTGTCCCAGGGCAAGAGCCTGATCAGGGTCACCCCACAGCGTTGGGGCCCGGTTGCGACCGGCGGCTTCCCCCCAGGGGCCTGACCGTGTGGCCGCGCCAGCGCGACGGAGTGACCTGCGGCCCCAGCGTCGCGGTGATGGCCGGCGCACTGCTGGACGCCGAGTACGGGGCTCCCCTGCGGGGAGCGCGTCCCCAGCAGTGGTTCGACGCCGAACAGGGTCGGGTGCACAGCGCCGTCAACCGGTTCTGGCCGCGGGCGCTGGGCACCACCCCGGCCGCGATGGCCCGCGCGTTGACCGAACACAGCGCCGCACGCGGCGTGCGCTACCGGTGGCGGCCCGCACTGCCCGGGGACTCGCTGACCGACGTGTGCGCGGCGGTGGCGGTCGGCTGGCCGGTGGCGATGTTGATCGGCGCGGTGATTCCGCGGCACTGGGTGCTGCTGACCGAACTCGACGCCGCGGCAGTGCACTGCTACGAACCCTCCGCGGGCGCGGTGGTGCCGGTGCCCCTGGCCGCCATCCGCCAGGCCAGGATCACCGGCCTCGGCTACCCCCGCGCGCTGGCCTTCGTGGTGCCCCACCTCGCAGGGTGAGCCACGAGGTTTCAGCGTCGCCCGAGCGGGCATGCGACCTCGATGACTCGACACCGTGAGGACTCGTCATGCGCGCAGTGACGTGGCAGGGCCGCCGCAATGTATCGGTCGACACCGTGCCGGACCCGCAGATCAAGGAACCCACCGATGCCGTCATCCGGGTCACCAGCACCAACATCTGCGGCTCCGACCTCCACCTCTACGAGGTCCTCGGCGCGTTCATGTCGCCGGGCGACATCCTGGGCCACGAGGCCATGGGTGTGGTCGAGGAGGTCGGCACCCAGACCGGTGACCTTCGGGTCGGTGATCGGGCGGTCATCCCGTTCAACATCTCGTGCGGAAAGTGCTTCATGTGCGACCGTGGCCTGCAAAGCCAGTGTGAGACAACGCAGAATCGTGATCAGGGCACCGGTGCCGCGCTGTTCGGGTACTCCAAGCTCTACGGTGAGGTGGCCGGCGGCCAGGCCGAGTACCTGCGGGTGCCGCAGGCCGGTTACACCCACATCAAGGTGCCCGACGACGGGCCCGACGACCGCTACGTCTATCTGTCCGACGTGCTGCCGACGGCGTGGCAGGGCCTGGACTACGCCGAGGTTCCCGACGACGGCACCCTGGTGGTGTTGGGGCTGGGTCCGATCGGGTCGATGGCGTGCCGGATCGCGGCGCACCGCAACCGGTACAAAATCATCGGCGTCGATCGGGTGCCCGAACGCATCGAGCGCGCCCGCCGCTACTGCCACGACGTGATCGACATGCGCAACGGCAACCTCCTCGAAGAGGTGCTCGACCAGACCGGCGGCCGCGGCGCCGACTCGGTGCTCGACGCCGTCGGAATGGAGGCGCACGGCTCGCCGGTTGCCGAATTCGCCCAGACCGCAGCGGGATTCCTGCCGTCGACCGTCGGGCGAGCGGTGATGCGCAACGCCGGGGTGGACCGGCTGGCCGCGCTGCACACGGCGATCGCGCTGGTGCGCCGCGGCGGAACCATCTCGCTGAGCGGTGTCTACGGTGGGGCCGCCGACCCGATCAACATGATGGTGTTGTTCGACAAGCAGATCCGGCTGCGGATGGGACAGGCCAACGTCAAGCGGTGGATTCCGGACATCATGCCGTTGCTCACCGACGCCGATCCGCTCGGCGTGGACACCTTCGCCACCCACCGGCTACCGCTGGAGGACGCCCCGCAGGCCTACGAGTCATTTCAGAAGAAGGCCGAAGGCATGGTGAAAGTTGTTCTCAGGCCGTAGCTTTCGGGCCGAGTATCGCCAGTGAGACGGCGAGTGCGGGTTCGATGATGTCGTCGACCGCGGCACCGTCCTCCACGGTCTGGGCGGTGAGCTCACGAAGACCGCCCACCAGGATTACCGCCGCCGCTTGCGAAGTCGGCGAGATGCCCGCGCGGCGGAACCCGAGGTTGCCGGTGAGGTCGACGATCATCGCGGTCAGTAGGCCGAACCCGCGCCGCAACATCGGACGAGCCCCCTCGCCGAGGGCGGGCAGTTCTCGAATCCAGCTCAGCGTGATGGCCGGGCGCTCCTGAATGGTCTGCACGTAGGCCGTGACGGCCTGACGGACCTGGTCGGCCCACGGCGCCTCCGGATCCACCGCGGCGCGAACGCTGACCACCAGGTCCTCGGTGTTGGCCGCCAGCAGCTCGGCGAAGCACTGCTCCTTGCCGGAGAACTGGTCGTAGAAGGTCCGCTTGCTGGTGCGGGCGTGCCGGACGATGTCAGCCACCGTCGACTCGCGGTAGCCGCGCTCCTCGATCGAGGCGGCCAGCCCGTCGAGCAGCCGGCGCCGAAAGCCGTCCGAGGAGGGGAGGTCGGGGGAGACGGGTTCGGCAACCGATGTGCTCACCGCACCCCCTCCCATGATCAACGCTTGTCAGCGCTGGTACCGAAGAGTACCGTACCGTCTCGAGCCGCTGGTACATCGCAGTACCACGCAATCGTTGGGAGGACCTGTCACCGATGAGCGAAGCACCGACCGTCGACTTGCCGGTGAATGCCGAGCCGAAGCTTCCGCCCACCCCGCCGGTGCCCAGCGCCCTGGTGCGGGCGGCCTACCTGGTGTCCCGGCGGTCGGTCACCGACTGGCTCACCCGGCGGTACGGCCGGTGCTACACGCTGCGGGTCCCGGTGTTCGGCAACGCGGTCATCATCTCCGACCCGGCGCTGACCAAACAGGTCTTCACCACCAGCCCCGAGGTGCTCTACAACATCCAGCCGAACCTGAGCCGGCTGCTCGGCCCGGGGTCGGTGTTCGCCCTGGACGGCGCGGCGCACCGCGGCCGGCGCAAGCTGCTCACCCCGCCGTTCCACGGCAAGAGCATCAAGGCCTACGAGCAGATCGTCGAGGAGGAGACGCTCCGCGAGATCGCGACGTGGCCGGAGGGCCGTGAGTTTCCGACGCTCGAGCCGATGATGCGCATCACCCTGAACATCATCCTGCGCGCGGTGTTCGGCGCCGACGGTGCGGAGCTGCAGCGGCTGCGCGAACTGATCCCGAAGTGGGTGACCCTGGGGTCGCGGCTGGCGATGTTCCCGTCGCCGAAGCGCGAACACCGTTGGAGCCCATGGGCGAAGCTGAACGGGTACCGGGCCGAGTACGAGGGGCTGGTCGACACCCTGATCCAACGGGCGCGCCGGGACCCCGGTTTCGAGGACCGCACCGACGTGCTGTCGCTGTTCCTGCGCAGCACCTACGAGGACGGCTCACCGATGACGCGCCGCGAGATCGGCGACGAACTGCTGACCCTGCTGGCCGCCGGCCACGAGACCACGGCCTCCACGCTGGGCTGGGCCTTCGAACGCATCTCGCGCCACCCGGAGGTGCTGGGCCGCCTGGTGGCCGAGGCCGACACCGAGGACAACAGCTACCGGCAGGCCACGATCTTCGAGGTGCAGCGCAACCGCACGGTGATCGACTTCGCCGGCCGTCACGTCGAGGCGCCCAGCTACGAACTCGGGGAATGGGTTATCCCGCAGGGCTATTCGATCATGGTCAGCCTGTGCCAGCTGCACGAGAACCCGGAGGTGTTCCCGCAGCCGGAACGGTTCGACCCGCAGCGATTCGTCGACGCCAAGCCCAACACGTTCGCCTGGGTGCCGTTCGGCGGTGGCACCCGGCGTTGCGTCGGTGCGGCGTTCGCCAACATGGAGATGGACATCGTCCTACGAACGGTGTTGCGGCAGTTCACCATCCAGTCCACCGACGCCCCGGGTGAGAAGCGGCACTCCCGCGGTGTCGCGTTCACCCCGGCCAGGGGCGGCCGGGTGGTGGTGTACCGCCGGCGCTGAGCGTGCGCGGGGGTACGCCGACGCCGACGCGTCGAGTGTGCATCCTCATTCGCTGGCGGCGGCGTGTCGCGTACGAAACCGCACACTCGAGGGTCGGCGCGGCCTGAGGCTAAACCTGGGCGCGCTTGGGCAGCTTCCAGCCCGCCCGCGGGAAGTGGCAGGTGTAGCCGCTGGGGTAGCGCTCCAGGTAGTCCTGGTGCTCGGGCTCGGCCTCCCAGAACTCGGCGGCAGGTGTCACCTCGGTGACCACCTTGCCCGGCCACAGCCCCGACGCGTCGACGTCGGCGATGGTGTCCAGCGCGACCCGCTTCTGCTCGTCGTCGAGGTAGAAGATCGCCGAGCGGTAGCTGGTGCCGATGTCGTTGCCCTGGCGGTTCTTGGTGCTCGGGTCGTGAATCTGGAAGAAGAACTCCAGCAGCGCGCGGTAGTCGGTGACGGCCGGGTCGTAGCCGATCTCGATCGCCTCCGCGTGACCCGGATGGTTGCGATAGGTCGGGTGGTCGTTCTGGCCGCCGGTGTAGCC
>JAGQTU010000048.1 GCA_020438865.1 Mycobacterium sp. | reverse complement strand
GCCGCGACCGATAAACCGTTCGGTGTCAACATCCGCGCCGATGCGGCCGACGCCGGTGATCGGGTCGACCTGATGATCCGCGAAGGCGTGAAGGTCGCCTCGTTCGCGCTGGCGCCCAAGCAGGAACTGATCGCGCGCCTCAAAGCGGCGGGCTCCGTGGTGGTTCCGTCGGTGGGTGCGGCCAAGCACGCCCGCAAGGTGGCGAGCTGGGGCGCCGACGCGGTCATCGTCCAGGGTGGTGAGGGGGGCGGGCACACCGGCCCGGTGGCCACCACGCTGCTGCTGCCCTCGGTGCTCGACGCCGTCGACATTCCCGTTGTCGCCGCGGGCGGTTTCTTCGACGGTCGCGGCCTGGCCGCCGCGTTGTCCTACGGCGCTGCCGGTGTGGCGATGGGCACCCGCTTTCTGCTCACGTCGGACTCCACGGTTCCCGATGCGATCAAGCAGCGCTACCTGCACGCCGCCCTGGACGGTACCGTCGTCTCCACCCGGGTGGACGGCATGCCGCACCGCGTACTGCGCACCGGACTGGTCGAGAAACTCGAGAGCGGCTCCCGGGTAAGGGGTTTCACCGCGGCGATCGCCAACGCCGCGAAGTTCAAGAAGATGTCGCAGATGAGCTGGACGTCGATGATCCGCGATGGGCTGGCGATGCGACACGGCAAAGACCTCACCTGGTCGCAGGTGCTGATGGCCGCCAACACCCCGATGCTGCTGAAGGCCGGCCTGGTGGAGGGCAACACCGAGGCCGGTGTGCTGGCCTCGGGCCAGGTGGCCGGGATCATCGACGATCTGCCGTCGTGTGCCGAGCTGATCCAGACCATCGTCGGCGACGCCGTCAAGCACCTTCAGGCGGCGGCCGCGCTGGTCGAATGACGAGTATCGTGAGCCGCATAACGCCACACGACGCTCGGGGGATGTCATGGCATTCGCACCGGACACCTGGCCGCGCCAGTTCCGCGACCTGATTCGGCTCTCCAACAAGTACCTGCTCAACCCGCTCATGCTGCGGTTGGCCGGCACCCGGTATTGGTACGCCTCAGTCATCCGGCACACCGGTCGACGGTCCGGCAAGCAGTTCGCCACTCCCGTGGTGGCCGACCGGGTCGGCGAGCGATTCATCGTTCCGCTGCCCTATGGCACCCAGGTGGACTGGCTGCGCAATGTCCTGACCGCCGGGCACGCCAGTCTCACCACAAGGGGCGAAACGTTCGAGCTGACAGCTCCGGAGATCATCGACGCCACCGAGGCGCTGCCGCTGCTACCCCGCGACCGTCGGCGAACCTTCGAGCGGACCGGTATCGACCACTACCTGCGGGCCAGCATCGAGACTTCGGTGCAATGAAGCTGAGAGCTAAATTTCATGATAATGAAGCTATTATCTTTATGTGACTCGAATGAAGGCTGGAGCTTCATTTAGAGCAGCGCTGATCGGTGACGTCGTGGGATCTCGCCACACCGCGGACCGCGCCGCTCTGCACCGCCGGCTCGCAGCGGCGCTGCACGACCAGGCGTCGGCGGCGACCGATCCGCCGGCTTTCACCGTCGGTGACGAGTTCCAGGGCAGCTACCCCACCGTCGGCGCCGCCATCGACGCGGCACTGCAGGTACGGCTCGCCGTGGCGCCGGACATCGACGTGCGCTTCGGCATCGGCTGGGGCGAGGTCACGGTCCTCGACCCGAGCACCGGTATCCAGGACGGCCCGGGCTGGTGGTCGGCGCGGGAGGCCATCGAGTGGACTGCCGCCGCCCAGCAGCAGCCCGCGCTGGCCCATGTCCGCACCGCCTACCGCAGCGCCGCCGACGACGGACCGGACGCCAACGCCGTCAACGCCGCCCTGTTGTGTCGGGACCACCTGCTTGGATCGGTGGATGCGCGATCGCTGCGACTGCTGCGCGGTCTGCTCGAACACAGGACGAAGAAGGAACTGGCGGAAATGGAAGGTATCAGCGCCTCGGCGGTGTCCCAGCGCACCGCGCGCGATGGACTGGACCTTCTGGTGTTGGCCTCCGATCAATTGCGGACCGTCCGATGAGCGAAGCGAACCGGACAATGAGGACGCGCCGATGAGCGCCGTCGCGGTGTTCTTGATCGCCGTCGGCTGCGCCGACATCGCACGGCGGCTGACGACGCGCACCTGGGCCGGCGCGCTGATCGGGGCGCTGGCGACGCTCGCAACGGCGGCGATGTGCGGGCTGTGGCATCCCGGTGACCTCCTGCTGATCGGCCTCGTGGCGGCGTCGGTGCCGGCGTGGGAGCTGGCCTGCACGCACGCCGAGCGGGTGGGGGGCCGCAGGCAGCTGGCACCGCTGGTGTTGTTCATGGCGGTGATCGCAGCGCTGGTACTGCTCTCCGGATTCGGCTCACCCGTCGCCGGCGCGGTACAGGCCTGGTCGCAGTGGACGACGCTGCCCGGCATCGATTCACTCCAGCCCGGGCGGCTCGTCATGGTGGTGGGCGTGGTCCTGCTGCAGTTGGTGACCGGCAACCAGTTGGTGCGCCTGCTGCTGGGGTCGGTCGGCGCGGTGAAACCCGCCGGCCAACCGCAGGCCTCCGACCGGCTCAAGGGCGGCCGGCTGCTCGGTCCGATGGAGCGCCTGCTGATCCTGGGGCTGAGCCTGGCGGGGCAACTGGCCGCCGCGACCGCCGTGGTGGCGGCCAAGAGCATCATCCGCTTCCCGGAGATCAACGCCCAGAAGGCCCGCGAGAACGGCGGCATCGGCATCGACGACGTGACCGAGTACTTCTTGGTCGGCAGCTTCGCCAGCTGGATCGTCGCACTCGGCGGCCTCGCACTGGCCCAGTAACGCCGGGTCCCGCCTCGCGGGATTACGCCGTCGCGCACAGCTGCGGTCCCTAGACTTCCGGTCATGAAGACCAACGCCGCGGTGCTGTGGGAAATCGACGGGGACTGGCAGATCGAGGAGGTCGACCTCGACGGGCCCAAGGAGGGCGAGGTCCTGATCGAGTTCGAGGCCACCGGGCTGTGCCACTCCGACCAGCATGTGCGCACCGGCGATCTCGCCGGGGTGCCACTGCCGATCATCGGCGGGCACGAGGGCGCGGGAATCGTCCAGGAGATCGGCCCGGGCGTGCGTGATCTCAAGCCCGGCGACCACGTCGTGACATCGTTCCTGCCGGCTTGCGGGCGTTGTCGGTGGTGCGCCAGTGGACATCAGAACCTCTGCGACCTCGGCGCGTTAATCCTCGCCGGAATCCAGACCGACGGCACCTACCGCCGCAAGGTCAAGGGCCACGACGTCGGCACGCTTGCCGGGGTCGGCAGCTTCTCGCAATACGGCACGCTTTCGGATGCGTCGGTGGTCAAGATCGACGACGATCTGCCGTTGAACCGGGCGTGCCTGCTCGGCTGTGGGGTGATGACCGGCTGGGGTTCGGCGGTAAACACCGCCGACATCCGGCCCGGCGACACCGTCGTCGTCATCGGCTTCGGCGGTATCGGCAGCGGCGCCGTGCAGGGCGCCCGGCTGGCCGGTGCTGAGCGGATCATTGTGGTCGAACCCGTGGAGGTCAAGCGCGACAAGGCATTCGAGTTCGGCGCCACCCACTTCGTGACCTCCATCGCCGAGGCCACCGCGCTGGTCGCCGACCTGACCCGCGGGGTGATGGCCGACTCGGCACTGTTGACCGTCGGGGTGGTCGAGGGGCCGATGATCAATGACGCGTTCAACATCATCCGCAAGGGCGGCGCGGTGGTGCTCACCGGCTTGGCACCGACCGAGGATCTCAACGCCCAGCTACCGATGGCGTGGATCACGCTGTTCCAGAAGCGGTTACTGGGCAGTCTCTACGGCGAGGCCAATCCGCGTGCCGACATTCCGCGGTTGCTCAACCTCTATCGAGACGGGCAGCTACTACTCGACGAGACCGTGACCCGCGAGTACAAACTCGCCGACATCAACGAGGGCTTCGACGACATGCTGGCCGGCCGCAACATCCGCGGCGTCATCCTGCACGACCACTGACGAGTGTGGGCCTTGCGCACGGTTTTTCGCCCAGTCCCGTGCACAGTGCCCACAGTCGAGCAACTCAGAGGCGTTCGATGATGGTGACGTTGGCGGTGCCGCCACCCTCGCACATCGTCTGCAGGCCGTAGCGGCCTCCCGTGCGCTCGAGTTCGTTGAGCATGGTGGTGAACAGCTTGGCGCCGGTAGCCCCGAGCGGATGACCGAGCGCGATCGCGCCCCCGTTGGGATTGACCTTCTCTGGGTCGGCGTTGGTCTCCTTGAGCCAGGCCATCACGACCGGCGCGAACGCCTCGTTGATCTCGACGACGTCGATATCGTCGATCGTCAGGCCGGCCTTGTCGAGCGCGTAGCGGGTGGCCGGGATGGGCCCGGTGAGCATGAACACCGGATCGGCGCCGCGGGCGCTGATGTGGTGGATGCGGGCGCGCGGTGTCAGCTTGTGGTCCTTCACCGCCTGCTCGGAGGCGAGCAGCACCGCGCTGGCGCCGTCGGAGATCTGGCTGGCCATCGCCGCGGTGAGCCGACCGCCCTCCCGCAGTGGCTTGAGTGCGGCCATCTTCTCCAGGCTCGACTCGCGCGGGCCCTCGTCGGTGCGGAAGGATCCGACCGGGACGATCTCGTTCTCGAAATGCCCGGCGCGGATGGCCGCGAACGCCTTCTCGTGGCTGCCGAAGGCGAACTCCTCCATCTCCTCGCGCGAGATGTTCCACTTCTCGGCGATCATCTCCGCGCCGCGGAACTGGGAGATCTCCTGATCGCCGTAGCGGTGCAGCCAGTTCTCCGACTCGTTGGTCGGCGAGGTGAACCCGAACTGCTCGGCGACGGTCATCGCCGAAGAGATGGGGATGGCACTCATGTTCTGCATGCCGCCGGCCAGGATGAAGTCCGCGGTGCCGGCCATGATCGCCTGCGCACCAAAGGAGATCGCCTGCTGACTCGAGCCGCACTGCCGGTCCACGGTAACCCCGGGCACCTCTTCCGGATAGCCCGCGGCCAGCCAGGTGTTGCGCCCGATGTTGCCCGCCTGCGGGCCGATGGTGTCCAGGCAGCCCACCACCACGTCGTCGACCGCAGCGGGGTCGACGTCGACGCGGTCGAACAGACCGCGGAAGGCCGCGACGCCCAGGTCGATGGGATGGACCTTCGCCAGCGATCCGTTGCGCTTGCCGACGGCCGTCCGGACGGCCTCGATGACGTATGCCTCAGCCATGTCGATCTCCTTATGGATTGTTCTGGGCGGAGATTCCGCCGAGCACGATGGATAGGTATTGGCGGCCAACCTCTTCCGCCGTCAGCGGACCACCCGGTTGATACCAACGTACCGAGACCCAGGTGGTGTCGCGAATGAACCGGTACACCACGTCCACGTCGATGTCGGGACGGAAGCAACCCTGCTCGACGCCCTCGTTGAGCAGATCGAGCCACATCTTGCGCTGCTCTTTGTTGCGGATGTCGACGAAGTCGAACTGCGGCAACGACGACAGTCGCTTGGCCTCGTCCTGATAGATCACCACCTGGGCGTGCCGGTGCTCGATCGCCTCGAACGAGGCCATGAACAGGCCCTTGAGCCGTTCGAGTGGATTGGGCTCGGTTTCGACAATCTCCTGATAGCGGGCGAACAGCCAGTCCAGGAAGTCGCGCAGGACCTCCTCGACCATCTGCTCCTTGCTCTTGAAGTGGTGATAGAGGCTGCCGGACAGAATGCCCGCCGAGTCGGCGATATCGCGCACGGTGGTCGCACGCAGGCCGCGCTCGGCGAACATGGTCGCGGCGAGATCGAGGAGCTCGTCGCGACGGCTGACCGGCTGTTCTGTCATGGATGCTGGCTCGATACCGAAATCACTTCGCCGGTCAGGTAACTCGAGTAGTCGCTGGCGAGGAACGCGATGGTGGCTGCGATCTCCCACGGCTCGGCGGCCCGGCCGAAGGCCTCACCCTCCGACAGCCGGTCGAGGAATTCCGCCGAACTGACCTTCTCGAGGAACTTGTGCCGCGCGATGCTGGGGCTGACGGCGTTGATCCGCACCCCGTACTCGACGGCTTCGATTGCGCTGCAACGGGTCAACGCCATCACACCGGCCTTGGCCGCGGCATAGTGCGACTGGGAGTGCTGCGCGCGCCACGCCAGCACGCTGGCGTTGTTGACGATCACACCGCCGTGGCCCGCCTCGCGGAAGTAGCGCAGCGCAGCGCGGGTCGCCCGCATCACCGAGGTGAGGGTGACGTTGACAACGCGGTCCCACTCCTCGTCGGTCATGTCGACGACAGGCGTCTCACCACCCAGGCCCGCATTGTTGACCAGCACGTCGAGGCGGCCCAGCCGGGCGGTGGTCGAGGCGATCAGCGCGTCGACCTGCGCGGTGGACGTGACGTCACACACCACGCTCTCCACCCGACCCAACCCCAATGCGGCCAGCTCGTCGCGGGTTTCGCCCAGCCGGCGTTCGTGATGGTCGGAGATCATCACGTCGGCACCCTCGGCCAGCGCACGGCGGGCGGTCGCCGACCCGATGCCGGTGCCGGCGGCCGCCGTCACGACGACGACCTTGCCGGTCAGCAGACCGTGGCCGGCAACCTCCTGCGGAACATCCGCCAATGACGCCACTAGCCCTTCACCTCTCGCGGAAGACCGAGCACCCGCTCGGCGATGATGTTGCGCTGGATCTCGTTGGACCCGCCGTAGATCGTGTCGGACCGGGAGAACAGGAACAGCCGCTGCCACTCGTCGAACTCGCCGCCGTCGGTCAGCAGCCCTTCCTTGCCCTTGATGTCCATGGCCAGCTCGCCCAGATCGCGGTGCCAGTTGGCCCACAACAGCTTCGAGACGTTATCCATCCCCGGTTGTTCCACGTCCATCGTCGCCATCGCGTACGACCGCATGGTCTGCAAGCCGGCCCAGGCCCGGGTCAGCCGCTCGCGGATCAGTGGATCGTCGATCGCGCCATTGGCCTTGGCGAGCTCGACGATGCCGGAAAGCTCACGGGCGTAACGGATCTGCTGACCCAGGGTGGAGACGCCGCGCTCGAAGGTCAGCGTTCCCATCGCCACGCGCCAGCCGTCACCGGGTTCGCCGACCACCAGGTCGGCGTCGGTGCGGGCGTCGGTGAAAAAGACCTCGTTGAACTCCGAGTCGCCGGTGAGCTGATTGATCGGCCGGATCTCGACGCCCGGCTGATCCAGCGGCACCAGGAGGTAGGACAACCCGGCGTGGCGTTTGGAACCCTTCTCGGAGCGGGCCACCACGAAGATCCATTGCGCCCAGTGCGCCAGCGAGGTCCACACCTTCTGGCCGTTGATGATCCAGTGATCGCCGTCGAGCACGGCTGTCGTCGCGACGTTGGCCAGGTCGCTGCCCGCGCCGGGCTCGGAGTAGCCCTGGCACCACAGTTCGGTGACGTCGAGGATCGTGGGCAGGAAGCGCTGCTGCTGTTCGGGCGTGCCGTACGCGATCAGCGTGGGGCCGACCAGTTCCTCGCCGAGGTGATTCACCTTGTCGGGCGCGTCGGCTTTGGCGTACTCCTCGTAGAAGGCGACCCGGTGCGCGACGGTCAGTCCGCGCCCACCGTGTTCGACCGGCCAGCCCAGACAGGTCAGGCCGGCGGCGGCCAGGTGACGGTTCCAGGCCAGGCGTTCCTCGAAGGCCTGGTACTCCTTACCCGGGCCGCCGAGGCCCTTGAGCGCGGCGTACTCGCCGACCAGGTTGTCGGCCAGCCACTCACGGACCTCAGCCCGGAACTCATCGACCGTTATCACCCCTGTAGGCTAACCTACCAAGCACTTGCTTTGTTAGGCCAGCCGGTGACGAGGCGTGCGGATCCGGCTGAAGCAAGAACCAGAGGAGCATCGATGCAGCCCAGCGACCCGCGCACAACGCCCGCGGTGCTCGACCGGATGGCCCGCGAACTCGGCGAGCACGAGGCCCTGATCACCTCGGATCGCACCTTCAGCTTCGCGCAACTGCGCGATGAGGTCCGCCGGACCGCGGCCGCGATGATCGGCCTCGGGGTGCAGGCGGGCGACCGGGTGGCGATCTGGTCGCCCAACACCTGGCACTGGGTAGTCGCGAGCCTGGCCACCCACTACGCCGGCGCGGTGGTCGTTCCACTGAACACGCGCTACACCGCCGAGGAGGCGGCCGACATCCTCGCCCGCACCCATGCGCCGTTACTCATCGCGATGGGCCGGTTCCTGGGCGCCGACCGGGTGGCCGACCTCGACCGCGCCGCACTCCCCGATCTGCGGCACATCGTGCGGGTGCCGATCGAAGCCGACGACGGAACCTGGGACGAGTTCATCGACGGGCCGGCCGCGCCGATGGCGGAGGTCGACGCCCGTGCGGCGGCGCTGTCGGGCGACGACGTGTCCGACATCCTGTTCACCTCGGGAACCACCGGCCGCAGCAAAGGCGTCCTGTGCGCGCACCGGCAGTCGCTGGCGGCGCCTGCCGCGTGGGCGGCGTGTGGTCAGCTCACCAGCGACGACCGCTACCTGTGCATCAACCCGTTCTTCCACAACTTCGGCTTCAAGGCGGCCATCCTGGCCTGCCTGCAAACCGGCGCCACCCTGATTCCGCAGCTGACCTTCGACCCCGAACAGGCGATGCGCATGGTCGAGCAGCACCGCGTCACGGTGCTTCCCGGACCGCCCACGATCTTCCAGATGCTGCTCGACCACCCCGCGCTGCGCCGCCACGACCTGAGCTCGCTGCGGTTCGCCGTCACCGGGGCGGCCACGATCCCGGTCGTCCTCATCGAACGCATGCAGGCCGAACTCGACTTCGACATCGTGCTCACCGCCTACGGACTGACCGAGGCCAGCGGCTTCGGCACCATGTGCCGCGCCGACGACGACGCCGTCACGGTGGCGACCACCTGTGGGCGCCCGATCGCCGACTTCGAACTGCGGATCGACGCGCCCGCTGGCGACGCGGGTGAGGTGTTGCTGCGCGGGCCCAACGTGATGCTCGGCTACCTCGACGACCCCGACGCCACCGCAGCCGCCATCGACACCGAGGGCTGGCTGCACACCGGTGACATCGGAACCGTCGACGCCGCAGGCAATCTGCGCATCACCGACCGTCTCAAGGACATGTACATCTGCGGTGGCTTCAACGTGTACCCCGCCGAGGTCGAGCAGGTGCTGGCTCGGCTGGAGGGGGTGGCCGACGCCGCGGTGATCGGCGTGCCCGATGAGCGACTCGGTGAGGTGGGCCGGGCGTTCATCGTGCGCCGGCCGGACAGCGACCTCGACGAGCAGGCCGTGATCGAGTACACCCGAAAGCACCTGGCGAACTTCAAGACACCACGATCGGTGGTCTTTGTGGACGAGTTGCCCCGGAACCCCGGCGGCAAAGTGGTCAAACCCACACTGCGAGAGATGGTTTGATGGATCTCACCTACGACGACGACGCCCTGGAATTCCGCGACGAGGTGCGCGCTTTCCTCACCGCCAACAAGGCGTCGTTCCCCACCAAGTCCTACGACACCGCCGAGGGCTTCGAACAGCACCGGCGCTGGGACCGGGTGTTGTTCGACGCCGGCCTCTCGGTCATCACCTGGCCGGAGAAGTACGGGGGCCGAGACGCCACCCTGCTGCATTGGGTGGTCTTCGAGGAGGAGTACTTCCGGGCCGGGGCGCCCGGTCGCGCCAGCGCCAACGGCACCTCGATGCTGGCGCCGACGCTCTTCGCGCACGGCACCTCCGAACAACTCGACCGGGTGCTGCCCAAAATGGCCAGCGGTGAAGAGATCTGGGCGCAGGCCTGGTCCGAGCCGGAGTCCGGGAGCGACCTGGCCTCCCTGCGGTCCACCGCCACCCAGACCGACGGCGGCTGGCTGCTCAACGGGCAGAAGATCTGGAGCAGCCGGGCACCGTTCGGGGACCGGGCATTCGGGTTGTTCCGATCCGACCCGGCCGCCGACCGCCACCGCGGGCTGACCTACTTCATGTTCGACCTCAAGGCCGACGGCGTGACGGTGCGGCCGATCGCCCAACTCGGCGGCGATACCGGTTTCGGGGAGGTTTTCCTGGACAACGTCTTCGTTCCCGACCACGACGTCATCGGCTCGGTGCACGAGGGCTGGCGCGCGGCGATGAGCACGACGAGCAACGAACGCGGCATGTCGCTGCGCAGCCCGGCGCGGTTCGTAGCCCCGGCGGAGCGGCTGGTGGCCGAATGGAAGGCCCGCGGTTCCGACGCGGCCCATGCCGATCGGGTCGCCGACGCCTGGATCAAGGCGCAGGCGTACCGGCTGCACACCTTCGGCACCGTGACCCGGCTCGCCGAGGGGGGTGAACTGGGCGCGGAGTCCTCGGTGACCAAGGTGTTCTGGAGCGACCTGGACGTCGCACTGCATCAGACCGCGCTCGAGCTGCGCGGGCCCGACGCCGAGCTGGCCGACGCCTGGACCGACGGCCTGCTGTTCGCGTTGGGCGGGCCGATCTACGCGGGCACCAACGAGATTCAGCGCAACATCATCGCCGAGCGAATGCTCGGATTGCCCAAGGAGGGCTCGACGGGCTCGGGGAAGGCGAAATGAAGTTCGCACTCGACGACCAGCAGCGCGACTTCGCCGCCAGCATCGACGCCGCGCTGTCGGTGGCCGACGTCCCCGCTGCGGTGCGCGCCTGGGGTCGGGGTGACACCGCCCCGGGCCGCAAGCTCTGGACGACATTGGCCGACCTCGGCATCACCGCGCTCGCGGTGTCGGAGAAGTTCGACGGCATCGAAGCCCACCCGGTGGATCTGGTGGTCGCCCTCGAGCGATTGGGCCGCTGGTGTGTTCCCGGCCCGGTCACCGAATCGATAGCGGTGGCGCCGGTCCTGCTCGCCAGCCGAGACGAATGGGCCGAACGGTCGGCGGCGCTGGCGGCCGGTGAACTCGTCGCCACGGCGGCGCTGCCGCCGGCCGTGCCCCGGGCTGTCGACGCCGACTTCGCCGGGCTGGTACTTCTCGCCCGGGACGGCCGGGCGGCCGAGGCTACCGCCGCGGACGCGCACGAGTCGGTCGACCCGGCGCGAAGGCTGTTCGACGTCAACGCCACCGGCCCCGCCCAACCCGCCGACGTGGCCAGGGCCTTCGAATTCGGGGTCCTGGCGACGGCCGCCCAACTGGTCGGCGCGGGGCAGGCGATGTTGGACATGTCGGTGGAGTACGCCAAGCAGCGCAGCCAGTTCGGCCGCATCATCGGCAGCTACCAGGCGATCAAGCACAAGCTTGCCGACGTACACATCGCGCTGGAGTTGGCCCGGCCCCTGGTGTACGGAGCGGCGCTCTCGCTGGCGGACGGGTCTGCGGATTCCGCACGGGATGTCAGCGCCGCCAAGTCGGCGGCGTCGGATGCCGCGCTGCTGGCGGCGCGCTCGTCGCTGCAGACGCACGGTGCCATCGGATTCACCTCCGAGCATGACCTGTCGCTGTGGCTGCTGCGGGTGCAGGCGCTGCATTCGGCCTGGGGCGACCCGACCACCCACCGGCGTCGAGTGCTGGAGGCATTGGCATGACCTCGCTCGAAGAGCGTCAGATGTTGCGCGAGACCGTCGCATCGCTGATCGACAAGCACGCGTCGTCGGCCGCGGTGCGCGCGGCCATGGACTCGCCTCGCGGCTACGACGAGGCGCTGTGGTCATTGCTGTGTGAGCAGGTCGGCGTCGCCGCGCTCGTCGTCCCCGAGGAGTTCGGCGGCGCGGGGGGCGAGTTGGCCGACGCCGCAGCGGTTCTCGAGGAACTGGGCCGCGCGCTGGTGCCCACTCCCCTGCTCGGGACGACGCTGGCCGAGCTGGCGCTGCTCGCCGCCGACGAACCGGATAGCGATACCGTCGAGCAGCTGGCCGCCGGGGTGGCCATCGGCGCCGTGGTGTTCGATCGTGACTACGTCGTCAACGGTGACGTAGCCGACGTGGTGGTGGCGGTCGAGGATGCCCGGCTGGTGCGCTGGAGCGACGTGAGCGCCGAGGCGGTGAGCACCGTCGACCCGACGCGGCGGCTGGCGCGGGTGAAAGCGGCTGCGGCCGAGGCGATCGGCACCGATCCCGGCCTCGCCGACACCGCCGCGATCCTGCTTGCCGCCGAACAGGTCGGCGCCGCGGCCCGATGCCTGGAGCTCACCGTCGCGTACACCAAGGACCGGGTGCAGTTCGGGCGGCCGATCGGCAGCTTCCAGGCACTCAAACACCGGATGGCCGACCTCTACGTGGCGGTGCAGTCGGCGCGGGCCGTCGTCGGCGACGCCATCGCCGAGCCCGGACCCACCTCGGCTGCGCTGGCCCGGCTGGCCGCCAGCGAGGCATTCACCAAGGTCGCGGGCGAGGCCATCCAGTTGCACGGCGGTATCGCGATCACCTGGGAGCACGACATTCAGCTGTACTTCAAGCGTGCGCACGGCAGCGCGCAGCTGTTCGGCCCGCCGCGCGACCAACTGCGCAGGCTCGAATCCGAGGTGTTCTAACCCGGCTCCGGTGAGCCGTCTGCGTCGCCACGCGGGCAGATGCCCCACCGTTCTACGTGATGGACGCGTGGCCGGCATCCGACATCGACGAGTCGCTGCGGCGTTAGGGGCTCTGGCCGGGAGGCTAGCCCCCGATTCCGTTGTCCAGGCCCAGATGGGTTCCGTAGTACCACGGAACACCGATCCAGTGGAGTGCGGCAGTCAACCCCAGCGCGACCGCCGCTGCGAGACCCGCGAGCGTCCGCGCCCGGACACCGATCGGCACGATGGCCAAGACCACGAACAGGATCGCGAATCCCGCCTGCAGCCATAGCAGAACGTGTTTGGGGAGGTCGACCGCCCTGGCGTAGTCGGTGAAGTGACTGTCGGGGAAGCCGGTCAGGGCGAGATCGAAGGCTGCGGCGAGGGTCAGCCCGGCAGCGACAACCGCGCACGCCACACAGAACGCGCGGGCGATCAGATTCGTCGGGGTGGCCATCGGGGCTTCGATCAGCGCGCCACGAGCCCGTGCTTCTCGGCGTCGGCAGCGTCGACGTTCGCCAGGTCGATTCCCTTGGTCTCTCGTGTGAAGGCCAACGCGACCAATGTGATGACCGCCGCGCCGGCCAGGTAGATCGCGATGGGTACCGCCGACTTGTAGACCTCGAGCAGTCGCACCGCGATGATCGGCGCCAGCGATCCGGCGAAGATCGCGGTGACCTGATAGCCAAGCGAGACACCGGAATACCGCATCCTGGTGGGGAACATCTCCGACATCAGGGCCGGCTGCGGGGCGTACATCAGGGCGTGGATGACCAGGCCGAGGACGATCGCGCCCATGATCAGCTGGTAGCGGCCGCTGTTCATCATCGGGAAGGCGAAGAAGCCCCACGCGCCCGCGCCGATCGCCCCGAGCAGATAGACCGGGCGCCTCCCGAACCGATCGGCGGCACGGCCGGCCAGTGGGATGACGACGAAGTGCACGGCGTGGGCGACGAGTAGCCACCACAGGATGTCACTGGTGTTGGCATGCACATGCACCTTGAGGTAGGTGATCGAGAAGGTGACCACCAGGTAGTACATGATGTTCTCCACCACCCGCAGACCCATCGCGGTGAAAACCCCTCGCGGATAACGCTTGAGCACCTCGACCACGCCGTAGGAGCTGGCCCGCAGCTGTTCGGCCTCGCGCTGCGCCTCGACGAAGATCGGGGCGTCGCTGACCTTGGTACGGATGTAGTAGCCGACGAGCACCACCACCGCCGACAGCCAGAACGCCACCCGCCAGCCCCAGGACAGGAACGCGGATTCGGTCAGGGTGCTGGTCAGCGTCAGGAGGACGACGGTGGCCAGCATGTTGCCGACGGGCACCCCGGCCTGGGGCCAGCTGGCCCAGAAGCCACGCTCCCGATCGGGGCTGTGCTCGGCCACCAGGAGAACCGCGCCGCCCCATTCCCCGCCCACCGCGAAGCCCTGGATGAAGCGCAGCACGACCAGCAGGGCCGGCGCCCAGTAGCCGATCTGCGCGAAGGTGGGCAGACAGCCCATCAGGAAGGTCGCGGCCCCGACAAGCAGGATGGAGAACTGCAACAGCTTCTTACGCCCGTACTTGTCACCGAAGTGCCCGAAGACCACGCCGCCGAGCGGGCGGGCGGCGAACCCGACGGCGTAGGTCACGAACGCCGCGAGGATGGCATCGAGATCGCTTGTGCCCTTCGCGAAGAACACCTTGTTGAAGACCAGCGTGGCGGCGGTGCCGTACAGGAAGAACTCGTACCACTCCACGACGGTTCCGGCCATCGACGCGGCGACGACCCTGCGAAGACCCGAGACGGTGCTGGTGACGTTCATCGGTCACATTGTGTCGAACCGGGCGGGGCCGAGGACTGAAACGCTCACATGACGCCGAGAGCCTTCGCTGCCCGGTCGGCAGCCTGCGGGCCGCCGAGCTGACGCATCAGCAGGACGCCGTCGATCAGCACCAGGGTGGCCTCGGCCTCGGCCCGCCGGTGCTTGAGGGTCCCGCGGAAGAAGCCGGCGAGCCAGTCGACCCAGCCATCGAGAAGCGCGGCGGCGAGATCTCGGTATGGCTGCGCGCCAGCCGCCGCCAGGCCACAGGCTTCGAAGTAGACGGCGAAGATGGCATCGGCGTCGTCGCGGGCCAGTACCCGGTAGGCGGCCCGCGCAAGCTGCCGATGATCGGTCGCCGGTTCGGTGAAGGCCCTTGCCAGGGCGGCCTGAAGCCGATTGCCGATCTCCAGCAGAACCTCACCGGTCAGCGTTGACTTGTTCGGGAAGTAGTACACGACCACGCGGTCGCTGGTCCCCATTCGTTTGGCGAGCCGGCCGAAGGTCAACGCGCCGAGGCCGTCCGTCAGGACAAGCTCGACCGCCCCCTCGAGGATCTGTTCACGCGTGTACTTGTGCCCCATCGGGTCTTGATTGTAGTGGCAACTACATCTAGTGTTCGTAGTGACCACTACAAACTAGAGCGGGAGGTATCTCGTGAGTTCACCGACGACAACCGGCAAGCATCCGGCCGCGCTCGCGATGTCCGTCATCCGAATGTTCGCGGGCGGCTTCACCTGGGCCAGCCCCGCGTTGTCGTCGCGCCTGTTCGGGCTCGGCCGTATCGCCCCCGGCGGCAGTCCCGGCCTGGTTGCCCGGCTGTTCGGCATTCGCGACCTCGTGCTTGGTGCCGCGGTGCATCATCCGGAGGCAGGTGTCCGAAAGGCCGTGCTGCAGGCGGGCCTCGTCTGCGACTCGGCTGACGTGGTCGCCTCCCTGATCGCCGTGCGGGCCGGTGCACCGAAGACCACCCTGTTGGGTGCCACCGCCGGCGCCGCCCTGTTCGTGGGATTGGGTCTGGCGGCGTTGAACAACTCGCACTGATCAACGGGCTTGCGGTTCGCGGCCCGACCTGCTGCAGTCATCGGATGCCATTCATCGACCACGACCGCGGGCGTGCCTACTACCGGCACTGGGCGGCCGAGCAACCGCGGGCCGCGGTGATCTTCCTGCACGGCTTCGGTGAACACGGCGGCCTGTATCACCGGTACGGGTTCGCGCTGAATGCGGCGGGTATCGACCTGTGGGCGGTCGACCAGTTCGGTCACGGGCTCTCACCGGGTGAGCGGGGAAACTTCGGCTCCATCGAGGACAGCTCCGCCCTGGCCGACAGCCTCAGCGAGCTGGCGGAGCGCGCGCACCCCGGCGTTCCG
Organism: Mycobacterium sp.; assembly: GCA_020438865.1. Classification (GTDB taxonomy): domain Bacteria; phylum Actinomycetota; class Actinomycetes; order Mycobacteriales; family Mycobacteriaceae; genus Mycobacterium. Next base: position 16,555 of record JAGQTU010000048.1, on the reverse strand, counting down.
CTTGTCGCACAGGGGCATTCGTTCGGATCGATCGTCACACTGTTCCGGCTCCTCCAGCAGCCGCAGCGGTACCGGGCCGGGGTGATCTCGGGGGCGCCGGTGGTTCCGGTGGCGGCGCTGCTGGACAGCGACTCGTCGTTCGACCTCGACCCGGTCTGGTTGTCCAGCGATCCCTTCTATCTCGACGCGCTCGCGAGCGATCCGCTGGCGTTCGTCGAGGGAAACGGCACGGTGCTGACCCGTGAGCTGGATCGCGCCTGGGACCGGTTCGGCGCGGAGTTACCCGGACTGACCGTGCCCACGCTGGCCGTCCACGGCGAGGACGACCCGATCGCCGCGATCGGTGCGGTGCGGGCCTACGCCGACGAAATCCCGGCGCTGCGAGTACACGCCTTCGACAACGCCCGCCACGACATCCTCAACGAGTCGGTGCACCGCGAGGTGACGGCGTCGATCGTCGACTTCATCGGCGAGCAGACGGCCTGACCTGCTCAGAGCCAGGTGTCATCGGTCGTCGCGGTGAGGAACGACTCGAGGTCATCGCGCCACTGCGCCGGCGTGTTCTTGTCCGGCTCGATGCCGGTGTACTCGCCCCGATAGAACAGCAATGGCCGAGGCTTTACCTTCGGCACCTCGGACAGCGAGTGCACCAGACCGAACACCACGAAGTGGTCGCCGCCGTCGTGCACCGAATGCACGGTGCAGTCGATGTGCGCCAGCGAGTTGTCCAGCACCGGCGAGCCGAGCTTGGACCGGTGCCAGTCGACCCCGGCGAACTTGTCCGGTTCCTTCGACCCGAACCGGGCGCACACCTCGCGCTGCTTCTCGGTCAGGACGTTGACGCAGAACTTCCCACTGGCCTCGATCGCCTGCCAGGACCGCGACATCCTGGTCGGGCAGAACAGCACCAACGGCGGCTCCAGCGACAACGCGGCGAACGACTGGCAGGCGAAACCGACCGGCACGTCGTCGTGCAGGGTGGTGATGATGGTGATGCCGGTACAGAACTGCCCGAGCACATGGCGAAACGTGCGCGGGTGGAGGGGTTCGCCCGTCATGTCAGCTGGTTCGGTGCGCGCCGACGGTGAAGTCATGGCCCCACAGGCTGACCGCGGTGCTCTCCCTGGCGATCCAGTCGTGATCGTCGACTTGCAAACCCTCACAACCGAATTCGACATCGAATCCGCCAGGGGTGCGCATGTAGAACGACAACATCTTGTCGTTGACGTGTCGGCCCAGCGTCGCCGACATGGGCACCTTGCGGCGCAGCGCGCGGTCCAGGCACAGCCCGACGTCGTCGCTGTTCTCGACCTCGATCATCAGGTGCACGATGCCGGACGGGTTCGGCAGCGGAAGGAATGCCAGGCTGTGGTGGCGCGGATTGACGCCGAAGAACCGCAACCAGGCCGGCTCCCCGTCGGCGGGCCGACCGACCAACTGCGGGGGCAGCCGCATCGAGTCGCGCAGCTTGAAACCGAGCACGTCGCGGTAGAAGTGCAACGACTCGGCATCGTCGGTGGTGGTGAGGACGACGTGGCCCAGGCCCTGCTCCTCGGTGACGAACCTGTGGCCGTAGGGACTCACCAGTCGGCGGTGCTCGAGGGCCACACCGTGAAAGACCTCGAGCGTGTTGCCCGACGGATCCTCGAACGTGATCATCTCGTCGACCCGGCGCTCGGCCAGCTCGGCGTTGGCGGCCTCCTTGTACGGCGTGCCCGCGGCGTCCAGTCGCGCCCGAATGTCCTGCAATGCCGCCGCGTTGGCAACCTCCCAGCCGGACTGAAGCAACCGGTCCCGATCGCCGGGGACGATCACCAAGCGGGCGGGATGTTCGTCCATCCGCAGGTACAGCGCGCCCTCGGTGGATCCGGTGCCCTCGACCATGCCCAGCACCTTGAGCCCGTATTCGCGCCACGCCGCAACGTCGGTGGCCTCGATCCGCAGGTAGCCCAACGATCTGATGCTCATGCGCGATCCGCCTCCGCTACTCGCTGTCCGCTCATGCGCCACCTCCGGGGAAGTCGATGGTCAGCTTGATTGCCCGCAAACATGCAGCTGTACACGCTGCGACTCCGCTTCACGAATGAACGATGTCATCGTCGCCGGATCAGACCATGGTGTCGCCGAGCGGCAGCCCGAACTCCTGATTGCCGTACATGACGTAGGCGCGCTCGGCGTCGTTGGCGGCATGCACCCGGCCGGCGTGGGCGTCCCGCCAGAAACGCTGCAGGGCAGTCTCGGTCTGGAGCGCGGTGGCGCCGGCCGCTTCGAAGAGCCGATCGATGGCAGAGATGGCACGCTGGCTGGCGCGGACCTGATCCCGGCGGGCCCGGGCCCGCAACGACAGCGGAACCTCTTGACCCGCCGTCAGCAGCGCATACTCCTCGGCGAGATTGCCGGACAGTTGGCGCCACGCGGCATCGATATCGCTGGCCGCCTCGGCGATCCGCACCTTGGCGAACGGATCGTCCTTGGCCTTCTCGCCCGCGTAGGCGGCCCGCAGCCGCTTGCCCTGGTGTTCGATGTGAGCGTCGTAGGCACCGTAGGCCATTCCCACGATCGGGGTGGAGATGGTGGTGGGATGCATTGTGCCCCAGGGCATCTTGTAGACCGGCGCGGTGTTGGTCGCCAGACCGGGCGCGGTTCCGTCGCTCATCTGCTTGAACGACTGGAAGCGGTGCCGCGGCACGAAGACGTCCTTGACCTCCAGCGTCTTGCTGCCGGTGCCCTTCAGGCCGACCACGAACCAGTCGTCGACGATGTTGTAGTCGCTGATCGGGATCAGGAAGCTGCCGAAGTCGACCGGCCGGCCGTCCTTGATCACCGGGCCGCCGACGAACGTCCAGGTGGCGTGGTCACAGCCGGAGGACCAACGCCACGCGCCGTTGACGATGTAGCCGTCGCCGTCGTCGGTCACCACCCCCGCGCCCATCGGGGCGTACGAGGACGAGACCCGCACGGCCGGGTCCTCACTCCAGACATCCTCCTGGGCCTGCTGGGTGAACTGGGCCAGGTGCCAGTTGTGCACACCGAGGATGCCCATCGCCCAACCGGTGGAGCCGCAGGCGCTGGCCAGCCGCCGCACCGCCTCGAAGAACAGGGTCGGATCGCTCTGCAGGCCGCCCCACTGCTCGGGCTGCACCAGCTTGAAGAAGCCGACCTCTTCGAGCTCGGCGACCGACGCATCGGGGATCCGGCGCAGGTCCTCGGTCTCCTGCGCCCGGGCGCGCAGATTGGGGAGCAACTCGTCGATACCGGCCAGCACCGACTGCGCATCGCGCTGTTGAATAGACGTCACTGCATGCCTCCCAGAGAGTGCGTTACTGGGTCCAAGACTAGAACACGTTACGATTCGTGTCGAGCAGCGTAGCGCTGGGGCTGGTGGCGGTAGGTATAGCGTTTTCTGTAACCTGTTCTAGTTGCGATGAAGGGAAGGCTAAGCAAGGTGACGCAGGTCCCGCCCGATGAGCCGCTGGGCAGCCACGTACTCGAACTCGAGGTGGCCGAGGTCGTCGAGGAGACCGAGGATGCGCGCTCGGTGGTCTTGAGGGTGCCGGCGGGTGCCGAGGTCGCTGCCGAGCGGCTGCGCTACGCCCCGGGTCAGTTCCTGACGTTGCGCATCCCCAGTGACCGCACCGGCTCGGTGGCGCGCTGCTACTCGCTGTGCAGTTCACCGTTCACCGACGACGCCCTGACCGTGACCGTGAAGCGCACCGCGGACGGCTACGCGTCGAACTGGTTGTGCGATCACGCCCACAAGGGCATGCGGATCCATGTGCTGGCACCGTCGGGCACGTTCGTGCCCAAGACCCTCGACGCCGACTTCCTGTTGATCGCGGCGGGCAGCGGCATCACCCCGATGATGTCCATTTGCAAGTCGGCGCTGTCGCAGGGCAGCGGTCGGGTGGTGTTGCTCTACGCCAACCGCGACGAGCGGTCGGTGATCTTCGGCGGCGCGCTGCGCGACCTGGCCGCGAAGTACCCGGACCGGTTGACGGTGGTGCACTGGCTGGAGTCGCTGCAGGGCCTGCCGAGTAGCCCGGCGCTCGCCCAGCTGATGGCGCCCTACACCGGCAGGCAGGCCTTCATCTGCGGGCCGGGACCGTTCATGCGCGCGGCGCAGGACGCGTTGGAGTCGCTCGAGGTGCCCGCCAAGCAGGTTCACATCGAGGTGTTCCGGTCGCTGGACACCGATCCGTTCGCAGCGGTAACCATCACCGACGACGGCGACGAGCCGCCGGCCACCGCCGTCGTCGAACTCGACGGAAAGACCCACACCGTGCCGTGGCCGCGCAGCGCCGTGCTGCTCGACGTGCTGCTCGACAAGGGCCTGGAGGCGCCGTTCTCGTGTCGCGAAGGACATTGCGGCGCATGCGCTGTAGTCAAGCGCAGCGGTGAGGTCGAGATGGACGTCAACGACGTCCTCGAGCCGGACGACCTCGCCGCCGGACTGATCCTCGCCTGCCAGGCCCGCCCGCTGTCGGATTCGGTCGAAGTCACCTACGACGAGTAGGCCCGGTTCTCCTGAGGCAGCCCGGGCGGTTCAGCGTGGGAGACCCAGCAGCCGTTCGCCGGCCATCGTCAAGAGGATCTGCTCGGTGCCGCCCGCGATCGTCAGGCAGCGGGTGTTGAGGAAGTCGTGCACCGCCCTGTCGGCCACGGCGCCCGCGGACTCGGCCAGATCCATCCGCAACTCGGCCAGCGACTGCCGATGTCGCACGCCGATCAGCTTCCGCGCGCTGGCCTCCGCGCTGGTGTCCTGGCCACCCACGGCCAGTTGCGCGATGCGCTGGTCGAGCAGCGAACCGACCTGAGCGGACAGGATGAGTTCACCGACCCGGTCCTGCAGCGCGGTGTCGATCTCCTGTTGGGCCACGGTGCGCAACATCTCCTCCACCGGGTTGCCCAGTGCGGTGCCCTGTGCCATCGCGACCCGCTCGTTGGCCAGTGTGGTGCGCGCCAGGCGCCAGCCGTCGTTGACCGCGCCCACCACCATGTGGTCGGGGACGAACACATCGTCGAAGAACACCTCGTTGAACAGCTCGGCGCCGGTGATCTCGCGCAGCGGGCGCACGACGATCCCCGGGGTCTTCATGTCGACGATGAAGTAGGTGATGCCCTTGTGTTTCGGAGCGTCGGGATCGGTGCGGGCCAGGCACACCCCGTAGTGCGCCTTCTGCGCCCCGGAATTCCACACCTTCTGTCCGGTGAGCCGCCAACCGCCCTCTGCCCGAACGGCTTTCATCTTCAGGGCGGCCAGATCCGAGCCTGCACCCGGCTCACTGAACAACTGGCACCAGATCAGCTCGCCGCGCAGCGTGGCCGGGACGAACTGGTCGATCTGTTCCGGCGTGCCCGCCTCGAGAATCGTCGGAACCGCCCACCAGCCGATGACGAGGTCGGGCCGCTGCACACCCGCGGCGGCCAATTCCTGGTCGATGAGCAACTGTTCGGCCGGAGATGCGTTGCGGCCGTGCGGCTTCGGCCAATGCGGCGCGAGCAGACCGTTCCCGGCCATCGCCGGCTGGCGCTCCTCGACCGGCAGTGCGGCTACCTCGGCGACGGCCGCGGCGATCTCGGGCTGCAGGTGGGCCACCGACTCCAGGTCCACCTGCAACTCGCGCCGCACGCCGTCGAGCGTCAGTCCGGCCACCCGGCGTAGCCACTTGGGCCGGCCACCGAGAAACTGCCCGATCCCGTAGGCGCGGCGAAGGTAGAGGTGCGCGTCGTGCTCCCAGGTGATGCCGATACCGCCGAGCACCTGGATGCAGTCCTTGGCGTTGGCCTTCGCCCCGCCGATCCCGATCGCGGCGGCGATCGCGGCCGCGATCGCAAGCTGATCATCGTCGCCGGCGGCCGGAGCCGCTGGGCCGGCGACATGCGCGCCAGCCGCCGCCGCGGCGTCGGCGGCAGCGGTCGAGACCTGCTGCGCCCGCAGCAGCATTTCTGCGCACATGTGCTTGATGGCCTGGAAGCTGCCGATCGGCTTGCCGAACTGCTCGCGCACCTTCGCGTACTCGGAGGCGGTGTCCAGGGTCCAGCGCGCAACCCCGGCGGCCTCGGCGACCAGGACGGTGGCCGCGAGGTCTTCGAACCGCCGCCGGGACACCGACAGCGTGACCGCGGGCGCGGCGTCGAACGTCACCCGGGCCAGTGGACGGGAGAAGTCGGTCGCCGCGAGCGGCTGCACCGTCACCCCGCCGGCGGCCGCGTCGACCAGCACGACGTGATCGTCGACCGGCAGCAGCAGCAGGCCTGCGGTGTCGGCGCCGAGCACGTACTCGGCGGTGCCGGAGATCCGGCCGGAGTCGGCGCGAAGATCCGCCTCGAGCGCCGCTCCCGCGGTGCGGCCGGTGGCCAGCTCGTCCAGGATCGCCGGATCGCTCACCACCAGCGTGGCCAGCGCGGTGGTCGCGACCGGCCCCGGAACCAGCGCCCGGGCCGCCTCTTCGACCATCACGCACAGGTCCGACACCGAACCGCCGGCGCCCCCCGCCTCCTCGGCGACCGCGACGCCGAACAGTCCCAGGTCCACCAGGCCCCGGTAGACCGGCTGCCAGGCCTGCGCCGATCCGCCCTCGGAATCCCGGACGGCAGCGATCGCGCCCGAGCCGGCCGCCCAGCCGCGGACGAGCTCGCGGGCCGCTAACTGTTCGTCGGAGATGGTCGCAGACACCGTCGGCTCCTAGGTTTCACGCGGAGAAGGAGCCCTTAGACTGATGAGCTCCACTAGAACGTGTTCTAATAGTGCCAGCGATCGAGCGTCAAGTCGAACGCCATCACAGCAGGACAGGTGGGTGTCTCGCGGGTCGGGGAGGTGCGCCATGCGCGGTAGCCAGGCGTATCGATTTGCCACGAATCGCACCCGAGAGGAGTCGACCACCCCATGACATCGGCAGGGCAGAAGTCATCGGCCAGTGGTTCCGGTTCGCAGCCGCGCGAGGTGATGCCGGTGTCGGTCCTCGCCGAATCCGAGCTGGGTTCCGAGGCGCAGCGCGAGCGCCGCAAACGCATCCTCGACGCCACCATGGCCATCGCCTCCAAGGGCGGCTACGAGGCGGTGCAGATGCGGGCGGTCGCCGATCGTGCCGACGTCGCGGTCGGCACGCTCTACCGCTACTTCCCGTCCAAGGTCCATCTGCTGGTCTCGGCCCTGGGCCGGGAGTTCGAACGCATCGACGCCAAGACCGATCGGTCGGTCGTCGCCGGTGGTTCGCCGTATCAGCGGTTGAACTTCATGGTCGGCAAGCTGAATCGGGCGATGCAACGCAACCCACTGCTCACCGAGGCCATGGCGCGGGCATACGTGTTCGCCGACGCCTCGGCCGCCGGGGAGGTCGACCACGTCGAGAAGATCATCGACAGCATGTTCGCCCGCGCGATGAGCGACGGGGAGCCCAACGAGGACCAGTACCACATCGCGCGGGTCATCTCCGACGTGTGGCTGTCGAACCTGTTGGCGTGGTTGACGCGGCGGGCGTCGGCCACCGATGTCAGCAAGCGTCTCGACCTCGCGGTGCGGCTGCTGATCGGCGAGGACGGCGCCTCCTAGGCTCTCCAGGTGTGACGGGCGCGAACGATCTACCCGATGACCTACAGCGGGCGCTGACCGATGCAGCCGGCGCCCAGCGGCTGCTGGTGGCCTCCGACTTCGACGGCACCATCGCACCGATCGTCGCCCATCCACCCGACGCCCGCCCGATTCCCGCTGCGGCCGAGGCCCTCGCTGCGCTCGCGGCACTGCGGGATACCACCGCGGCGCTGATCTCCGGGCGCGCGCTGAAGGACCTCGCCGAGTTGTCCGGCGCGGCCGCCGACGTGGTTCTGGTCGGCAGCCACGGATCGGAGTTCAACGCAGACTTCCTGGACGCCGTCGACGAATCGGCGAAGTCACTGCTCGCCGACATCGAGCGGGCGATGGCCGGCGTGGCCGCGCAGTTCCCCGGGGCCGGCCTGGAGACCAAACCGGTCAGCGTCGCCTTCCACGTGCGCAACGTCGCCCCGCAGGATGCCCAACGGGCCCTCGACGCCGCACTGGCCGCGGTGGCCGACTGGGATGTGCACATCACCGAGGGCAAGGCGGTGCGCGAGTTCGCCGTCATCGACACCGACAAGGGTCAGGCCCTGGATGTATTGCGCGGCCAGACCGGGGCCACCGCGACGGTCTACTTCGGCGACGATGTCACCGACGAGAAGGCCTTCACCCGACTGGGCGGCAGAGATGTCGGCGTCAAGGTGGGAAGCGGCGACACCCGGGCCGCTTACCGCGTCGACACCCCCGAGGACATCGCGGCGGCCCTGTGGTTCCTGCACGACGTCCGAGGCGGCCGGGCGGGTTCCTAGGCGGGCGGGCCGGCTGTGCGCCCGCGAACCAGTTCGGTGTCGAGCACGTCGATCACCGGCCTGCCGTCGCGGGGCAGGTGTCCGAGCAGCCGTCCGGCCCGCTTGCCCTTCTCCAGGCTCGGCTGCGCCACCGTCGTCAAGCCCCGGCCGAGTGCCTCGGGAATCCCGTCGAAACCCGTCACCGTCATCTGACCGGGTACGTAGATCCCGTGGGCGCGCAGGTAATCCATCGCCGAGAGCGCCAGCACATCGGCGGTGCACATCAGCGCGGTCAGGCGTGGGTTGGTTTGCAGCGCCAACTCGGCGGCCGCCCCACCCGAGGCGGGCAGGTGTTCGTAACTCTCGACGACGGTCAGGGTGTCCGGGTCCAGACCGGCGGCAGCCATCGCCTCCCGCACCCCGGCGATCCGTTCGGTCTGGACGTGAAAGTGTGACTGCTGCAGGCGATCCGGTGTCACGACGCCGGCGGTTTGGTCGCCGGCCCGGCGCTCTGCGCCGAGCCGCATGGTCAGCAGGGCGATCTCGTGGTGACCCAGGCCGATGACGTGCTCGGCCAGCCCGCGCATCGCGGCGCGGTCGTCGATGCACACCTGTGAGGCGTCCGGGATGTTCTTGGGCTGGTCGACGATCACCACCGGAAGGTGGCGCTGCAGGGCGGTCTGCAGGTACGGGTGGTCGTCGGCGGCCGCGTACACGACGAACCCGTCCACGCCGGCGGACAGCACCGCGTTGGTGCCGTCGGCGACACTGCGCTCCGGTCCGCATGCCACCAGCAACAGGCCCTGGCCGAACTCCTCGCACGACTCGGCCAGTCCCGCGACGAAGTTCAGGGCGGCGGGATCACTGAACGCGTAGGTCAACGGTTCGGTGATCACCAGGCCGACCGCTCCGGCCCGGCGGGTTCGCAACGAGCGCGCGACCGGGTCCGGACCGGGGTAACCGAGCCGTTTGGCGGCGGCCAGAACCCGCTCCCGCAACTCGGCCGACAACTGGTCCGGACGGTTGTAGGCGTTGGAGATGGTGGTGCGGGAGACCTTGAGTTCGGCGGCCAGCGATGCCAGCGTGGCCCGGCGCCGCGGCGCGGGACTCCTGGACATGCTTGGACGCTAGCGCATCGGATTGGGCGACCGGCGCGCGATGGACTACAGTCTAATGGAAACGATTTCCATTAACGTTAGCTGTCGCCTTCCGGAAGGAGCATTCGTGCGTAACTGCCGGTTCATCGCCGCGGTCGTGCTGGTTGCGGCCGCGACGCTCAGCGCGTGCGGCAATGCCGACAAGAACGGAGGCGCGGCCAACGCCGGCATGCCGACCGTGGTCGCGTCCACCGACGTGTGGGGAAGCGTGGTGCAGGCGGTCGCCGGTGACCACGCCAAGGTGACCTCCATCGTCAACAGCGCCGCAGCCGACCCGCACTCTTTCGAGGCGAGCCCGGCCGACGCCGCGAAGATCGCCGACGCCTCGCTGGTGGTCTACAACGGCGGCGGCTACGACCACTGGGTGGACGACGTGCTGGCCGCCCACCCGGGCGTGGCGTCGGTGGACGCCTACTCGCTGCTCAACCCGGGCCCCGGTGAACCGCAACCGGCCAACGAACACGTCTTCTACGACCTAGACACCGCCAAGGCGGTCGCCACGGAGGTCGGTGACCGGCTGGCCGGCGCCGACCCGGCCCACGCGGCCGATTACCGGGCGAACGCGCAGACGTTCAACCGCGGCGCGGACGCCGTCCAGCAGATCGAGCGGGCGATGCGCAGCACCCACCCGGGTGCGGCGGTTGTGGCGACCGAACCGGTTGCGCACTACCTGTTGGTGACCGCCGGCCTCACCGACAAGACCCCTCCCGGATTCGCCAGCGCCATCGAGCAGGACACCGACCCGGCGCCCGTCGACGTCGCCGCCATGCTCGACGTGATCAAGAACCGTGAGGTCGCCGCCGTGGTCTTCAACGAGCAGACCGTGACCCCGGTGACCAAGCAGGTGCAGGCCGCCGCGCAGGCCGCGGGAATCCCGGTCGTGGGTGTCTCCGAGACCCTGCCGGCCGGCGCCGATTACCTCACCTGGCAGCGCGATACCGCCGACCGCCTGGCCGCCGCGCTACAGCAGAACCGATAATCGCTGTCTGTGAGCGCCGAAGTCGTCGAACTGGCCGGGGCCCGGCTGGCCTTCGGCGACCGGGTGCTGTGGGATCACCTCGATCTGACGGTGTCGGCCGGCGAGTTCATCGCGATCCTCGGGCCGAACGGCACCGGCAAGACCTCACTGTTGAAGGTGCTTCTCGGCCAGCTGCCGCTGAGCGCGGGCACCGCGCTGATCGACGGCGCACCGGTCGAGAAGGGCAGCGACCGGATCGGATACGTGCCGCAACACCGGGCCGTGGACCGTGGACTGAGTCTGCGCGGAGCCGACCTGGTGCGGTTGGGTGTGGACGGGCATCGCTGGGGCGTGGCGCCGTGGCGCAGGGCCGAGCGCACCCGCCGCCGCGATGCCGTGAACCACGCCCTGGCGCAGGTGCGGGCCGAACGACTGGCCCGGGTCGGGGTCGGGGTGATGTCCGGGGGTGAACTGCAGCGGGTGCGGATCGCGCAGGCGCTGGCCAGCGACCCCGTCCTGTTGCTGTGCGATGAGCCGCTGCTGAACCTCGATCCGGCCAACGCGCGGCTGGTCGCGTCGCTCATCAACCAGCGCCGCAGTGCCGGCACCGCGGTGATGTTCGTGACGCACGAGGTCAATCCGGTGCTGCCGTACGTCGACCGGGTGCTCTACCTGGTCGACGGTCGCTTCCTCGTCGGCACCGTCGCCGAGGTGATGAAGTCCGCAACGCTCTCCGAGCTCTACCAGGCCGACATCCAGGTGGTGCAGGTCGGTGACCGCTACGTAGTGGTGGGCGAGCATCTCGACCACTCCGGGCACGCGAGCGGGCACACCCATGACTGACAAGCTCAGCCACCTGCTGGACAACCTGTTGTCCTTCCACATCACCGCCGACCTGCTCAGCCGTGACTTCGTCCAGCAGGCCCTGCTGGCCGCCGCATTGCTGGCCCTGGTCGCCGGCCTGATCGGTCCGTTCATCGTAATGCGGCAGATGTCCTTCGCGGTGCACGGCTCCAGCGAGCTGTCGCTGACCGGTGCATCGTTCGCCCTACTGGCCGGCTTCAACGTCGGCATCGGGGCGCTCGTCGGCTGCGGCCTGGCCGCGATCCTCTTCGGCGTCCTCGGTCAGCGCGCCCGTGAGCGTGACTCCGCCATCGGCGTGGTGCTGGCCTTCGGCCTGGGTCTGGCCGTTCTGTTCATCCACCTCTACCCGGGGCGCAGCGGCACCAGTTTCGCGCTGCTGACCGGGCAGATCGTCGGCGTCGGATACTCCGGCCTGGCGCTGCTGGTGGTCGTGACCGTGTTGGTGGTCGCGGTCCTCGCGGTCAGCTACCGACCGCTGTTGTTCGCCACCGCCGATCCCGAAGTGGCTGCGGCGCGCGGGGTTCCGGTGCGCGCACTGGGCATCGTGTTCGCCGCGCTGGTCGGTGTGGTCGCGGCGCAGGGCGTCCAGATCGTCGGCGCGCTGCTGGTGATGTCGCTGCTGATCACCCCGGCCGCCGCGGCGGCGCGGGTGTTCAGCTCACCGGTCGCCGTGCTGGTCGCCTCGGTGGTGTTCGCCGAGTTGTCGGCGGTGGCGGGCATCGTGTTGTCGCTGGCGCCCGGGGTTCCGGTGTCGGTGTTCGTCACCACGATCTCATTCGTCATCTACCTGGTGTGCTGGGCGGTCAGCAGGCGACACCACGACCCGGCGGCGGCCTGACGGACGATCGCGAAACCGACGTCAGGGCTGTGAATCGCGCGGATCGACGACCCTGATGGCGATCTCGGGGCCTGACACCGAGGCCTGCGCCTAGGCTGGCCGGGTGGTATCTGTCGACCTGAATGCGGACCTGGGCGAGAGCTTCGGGATATGGGAACTCGGCGACGACGACGCCATGCTCGACATCGTCACCAGCGCCAACATCGCCTGCGGTTTCCACGCCGGCGACCCGGTCCGACTGGCGGGCACCTGCAGATCCGCCGCCGCCTCCGGAGTGCGCATCGGGGCCCAGGTCGCCTACCACGACCTGGGGGGCTTCGGGCGACGCTACATCGACGTGGAACCGGACGAGTTGACCGCCGACGTGATCTACCAGATCGGCGCCCTGCAGGCGCTGGCCCAGGCGGCGGGCTCCACTGTCGGTTACGTCAAACCCCATGGTGCGCTGTACAACACGATCGTCAAGAACCGCGAGCAGGCCCGGGCGGTGGCCTCAGCCGTGCACACCGTCGACCCCACCATGCCGGTCCTGGGCCTGTCCGGTTCGGCGTTCTTCGACGAGGCCCGCCGGCTCGGACTGCGCACCGTCGCCGAGGCGTTCGCCGATCGCGCCTACCGCCCCGACGGGCAGCTGGTGTCGCGCCGTGAGCAGGGCGCCGTGCTGCACGACCCGACCCAGATCGCCGAGCGGGTCGCGACCATGGTGATATCCGGCCGGGTCACCGCGATCGACGGCTCGGTGATCGACGTGCAGGTGGAATCCGTTTGTGTGCACGGTGATTCACCGGGTGCGGTGGAGATCGCCACCGCGGTGCGCAAACGCCTGCTGGCCGAGGGCATCGAGTTGACGGCGTTCATCTGATGAGACTGAAGTTCGGCCGCCCGGACATCGAGAGCTACCGCGAGCGGTTCGACCTCCACGCGGCCGAACCGGACGCAGCGCTGTCGATCACGTGGCTGGGGGTCTCGACCCTGCTGGTAGACGACGGCACCTCGGCGGTGATGACCGACGGCTTCTTCTCTCGCCCGGGCCTTGCCGAGGTGGGACTGGGGCGGCTGGCGTCGTCGGAATCCAGGATCGACTACTGCCTCAATCGGGCCGGGGTCAACCGGCTTGCCGCGATATTGCCGGTACACACCCACTACGACCATGTACTGGACTCCGCCGTGGTCGCCCGCCGCACCGGGGCCCGGCTGGTCGGCGGCGAGTCGGCGGCGAACGTCGCACGCGGACATGGCCTTTCGTCCGATGACATCGTCGTCGCGACTCCGGGCGAGACGCTGAACCTCGGCCCGTTCGGCGTGACGCTGATCGACTCGCACCACTGCCCGCCGGACCGCTTCCCCGGCGAGATCACCGAACCCGTCGTGCCACCGGCGAAGGCCTCGGCGTATCGGTGCGGGGAAGCCTGGTCGACGCTGATCCACCACGCACCCAGTGATCGCAGACTGTTGATCCAGGGCAGCGCCGGTTTCCTGCCGGGTGCGCTGGACGGCCAGCGGGCCGAAGTCGCCTACCTCGGCATCGGGCAGCTGGGCCTGCAGCCCGAGGGCTATGTCACCGAGTATTGGGAGCAGACGGTGCGAATGGTGCAGGCGCGCCGAGTGGTCCTGATCCACTGGGACGACTTCTTCCGGCCACTCTCCGAGCGGGTTCGGGCGCTGCCCTACGCGGCTGACGACCTCGACATATCGATGCGGATCCTGTCCCGGCTCGCCGAACGAGACGGCGTGGCGCTGAGTCTGCCGACGCTGTGGCAGCACGCCGACCCCTGGGCCTGAACGGTGACCGACCTGCTGATCTCGCTGGTGCTGCTGGCGGGGGTGCTGATCTTCGCGATCGCGCGCCCGGCCGGGTGGTCGGAGGCGGTGCTGGCCGTGCCGGCCGCGGCGGCGGTGGTCGCGATCGGCGCGGTGTCTACCGACGACGCAGTGGCGGAGATAGGCCGCATGCTGCCCGTCGTCGCCTTCCTGGCCGCGATCCTGGTGCTGGCCGGCCTGTGTGACGACGAGGGTCTGTTCGACGCGGCCGGAGCGTGGATGGCGCGCACCAGTTCGGGCCGGCCGCACCGGCTGCTCGGTCAGGTGTTCGTGATCGCGGCCGCGACGACGGCGATCCTCAGCCTTGATGCGACTGTCGTACTGCTGACGCCGGTGGTGCTGGCGACCGTACGCGGGCTGCGGGTGCCCACCCGCCCGCACCTCTACGCGACCGCACACCTGTCAAACACCGCCTCGCTGTTGTTGCCGGTGTCGAACCTGACCAATCTGCTGGCGTTCGGGGCAGCGGGCCTGTCGTTCACCCGATTCAGCGCGCTGATGGCCGCGCCGTGGCTGTTGGCGGTGGCCGCCGAGTACGCGGTGCTCCGGCTGGTGTTTCGTCGCGACCTGGCCGAGACGCCGAGCCGCACGAGCCCACCCGGCGGTGAGCGGCCGGTGTTCGTGCTCGTGGTGTTGGGGCTGACCTTGGCGGGTTTCGCGGTGACGTCGTTCGCGGGCTGGTCCCCGGCTTGGGCGGCGCTGGCCGGCGCGGTGGTGCTGGGTGTGCGCTCACTTGCCCAGCGGCGCAGCACGATCGGCGGCATCACCCGCTCGCTGAACCTTCCGTTCTGCCTGTTCGTCCTCGCGCTCGCGGTGGTGGTCAAGGCGGTCATGGTCAACGGCCTCGACAGCGCCGCCCGGGACCTCCTGCCCTCCGGCAGCGGGCTGGCCGCCCTGCTCGGCATCGCCGCGCTGGCCGCGGTGCTGTCGAACGCCGTCAACAACCTGCCCGCGGTTCTGGTGCTGCTGCCCCTGGTGAGCGGGCCACCCGCGGTGCTGGCGGTGCTGATCGGGGTGAACATCGGACCAAACCTGACCTACGTCGGTTCGTTGGCGAACCTGTTGTGGCGCCGGGTATTACACCACCACGGGGAGGCCACCAGTGCGGGCGAGTTCAGCCGGCTGGGGCTGCTGACCGTTCCGGCATGCCTGGTGGTGGCCGTCGTGGCGCTGTGGGCCGGGGTGCGGCTGATCGGCGTCTAGCGCCGCGCGGCGGACCGCCGCTCTAGCGGCGACGCTGGCGCGCGATCTCGGCGAGCACCACACCCGCGGCGACGGATGCGTTCAGCGATTCGGTCGGCCCGGCCATCGGGATGGACACCACGGTGTCGCAGTTCTGGCGCACCAGACGGGACAGGCCCTTGCCCTCGGAGCCGACGACGAGCACCAGTGGTCCGGAGGCGTCGAAGTCGTCGACGGCGGTGTCCCCGCCGGCATCGAGACCGACGACCTGCACACCGGCATCGGCCCACTCCTTGAGCGTGCGGGTGAGGTTGGTGGCGCGCGCGATCGGCACCCGGGCGGCCGCACCGGCGCTGGTCCGCCAGGCCACCGCGGTCACCGACGCCGAACGACGTTGCGGGATGAGCACACCGTGTCCGGCGAAGGCGGCGACGGAGCGCACGATCGCACCGAGGTTGCGCGGATCGGAGATGTTGTCCAGCGCCACCAGCAGCGCGGGCTGGTGGTCATTGGTCGCCGCGGCCAACAGGTCGTCCGGGTGGGCGTAGGCGTAGGGCGGAACCTGCAGGGCCAGGCCCTGGTGCAGGCCGTTGGAACTCATCCGGTCCAGGTCGGTGCGCGGGACCTCGAGGATCGGGATGCCGCGGTCGGCGGCCAGGGTCACCGATTCCGTCATCCGCTCGTCGGCCTCGGCGCCGAGGGCCACGTAGAGCGCGGATGCGGGCGCCTCGGCACGCAGGCATTCCAGCACCGGGTTGCGCCCGAGGACGATCTCGGTCTCGTCGGTCGGCTTCGCGGGCTTGCGGGTCGCCTTGGCGGCCCGCTTGGCGGCCGGATGGCCCGGCCGCATGTGCGCGGGCGGCGTGGCGCCCCGGCCTTCCAAACCCCGACGGCGCACGCCGCCGGACCCGACGGTGGGGCCCTTCTTGGTGCCGGCCTTGCGGACAGCGCCACGACGCCGCGAGTTTCCGGCCATTACCTGGTGTCCCCATCCGACAGGGCCCACTGCGGACCGTCGGCGGTGTCGGTGACCTCGATGCCGGCCTCCTTGAGGCGATCCCGGATGTTGTCCGCCTCGGCCCAGTCGCGCTGCTGGCGCGCATCGTCGCGGCGCTGCAGTTCGGCCCGGACCAGCACATCGACGGCCGCCAGGGCTGCCGAGGTCTCGTCGCGGCTCTCCCAGCGTTCGTCGAGTGGGTCGCAGCCCAAAATGTGCATCATCGCCCGGATTTGGCCGGCCTTGGCCAGCGCCGTCTCATGGTCGCCGGCCTCCAGTGCCCGGTTGCCGTCGGCGCGGGCGGCGTGCACCTCGGCCAGCGCCGCGGGGACCGCCAGGTCGTCGTCGAGAGCGGCGGCGAAGCGTTCGGTCCAGGTGGTACGAGTCACCGCACCGACGCGGGTCCGTACGCGGTG
>JAGQTU010000047.1 GCA_020438865.1 Mycobacterium sp. | reverse complement strand
GCCGCCGGCGGTCACGGCATGCCCGGTCTGATTCTGCAGGTCGGCCACGGTGGTGGTGGCAATCACGGTGACCGGTAGGCCGCGGTGGGTGCCCAGGTCGGGGTCGCCCAACTGGGAGCGCACCAGCGCACCCAGGGCGTCGTGCTGGCGTTGGCCGTGGGAGCGCAGATCCTGGCGCGCGGCTTCCTCGCTGGGTTCGCCGTTGACCACCGGGGTGTGGTCGTCGGGGTTGCCCATACCCGGCGCCGCGAACTTGGCGAACCAGGCGTCGAGTTCGGCCCGCAGCTGCGGGGTGGCGATCAATTTTCCGGTGCTCATGCCGTCGGGGCGCTGGGCGCCGGACCAGGTGAACCCGCGCTGCAGCGCCCGGTCCTGATCGGAGAACTTCCCATCCGGGTTCAAGGTAAGGGCCATCCGTGCGGCCACGGTCTGGAGCTGATCGGGGCGCAGGGTGGCGGCCTGGCGGGCCAGGGTGCGCTCAGCGGTGGCGGTCTCCACCGGGCCGATGGCGGCGGGCAGTTCGCGCAGGAAGCGTTGGATGACCGCGAGGTGTTCACCGTCGAGCACTCCGGCGTGCCAGGCGGTGGCGGTGCCCTCCAGCAGCGGCGGCAGCGGCTGGCCGGTCAGGGAGCGCCGCGGGGTCAGCTGTGCGGCGTCGCGCACCCGGCGCCGGGCTTCGGCGCGGGAGATGCGCAGCACGTCGGACAGCGCGATGTGCGGGGCGGGCCAGCCGGGCAGTTGCTCGAGGCCGGCCACCAGGGTGTGCGATACCGCGGTCTGGCGGCGCGCGGTGGTCTCCAGGCGCTCCAGCACCGTGTAGCGGGCGGTTGCGGCGAGTCCGTCGACGTCGAGGCGCGACAGTTCCTCGAGGACACCCTCGAGATCGTCGAGCACCGCGGAGATCGAACGCATGTGTGAAGGATATGCCTACCCACCGACACCCGCCGACGTTATCCACAGCCCCAAAAATCCATCCACAGAACACAATTCGACGACTTGACAACTCGCTGACACGTCGATCCGGCCCACTCGGATGTTGTCCCGCACGCCGTGCGCTATTATCTGCGTATGAATGCAGATAGCCAGACTGCGACCCTGCTGTCTGACGACCACGCCGACCTGGTGGTGGACGTGTTCCGGATGCTCGCCGACGCCACCCGAGTGCAGCTGCTGTGGTGCCTGATCGGGGGCGAACTCCGGGTCAACGATCTCGCCGAGCGGGTCGGCAAGCCGGCGCCGTCGGTGTCGCAGCACCTGGCCAAGCTGCGGATGGCTCGGCTGGTGCGCACCCGGCGGGAAGGCACCCAGGTGTTCTACCGCCTGGAGAACGACCATGTGCGTCAACTCGTCACCGATGCGGTGTTCAACGCAGAGCACGCCGCCGGCGGCATCCCCGCCCACCATCGTGAACTTCGACAGGGGAGTGCCTGATGGGACATGACCACGACCACGACCACGACCACCACCATGGCCACACCCATGACCACGCCGGTCGGATCGACGACGCACTGACCGCAAGCAAGGCGGGCATCCGGGCCGTCATCATCAGCCTGGTGATCCTCGCCCTCACCGCGACCATCCAGATCGCCATCGTCACTGCGTCGGGATCGGTTGCCTTGCTTGCCGATACGATTCACAACTTCTCCGATGCGCTCACCGCGATCCCACTGTGGATCGCGTTCTCGCTGAGCCGGCGCACTGCCACCCGCCGCTATACCTACGGGCTGGGCCGGGCCGAAGATCTGGCCGGGCTGTTCGTGGTCGCCGTCATCGCCGCGTCGGCGGTGGTGGCCGGCGTCGAGGCGGCTCGCCGGCTGGTTCACCCGGTGGCGGTGTCGCACGTCGGCTGGGTGGCGGCGGCGGGCGTGGTGGGGTTCCTGGGCAACGAATTGGTGGCCCATTACCGCATCCGGGTGGGCACCCGGATCGGCTCGGCGGCCTTGCGCGCCGACGGATTACACGCCCGCGCCGACGGCCTCACCTCGCTGGCGGTCGTACTCGGCGCGATTGGTGTTGCATTCGGCTTTCCGGTCGCCGACCCGATCATCGGGCTGCTGATCGCCGGCCTGATAGTGGTGGTGATGGTCAAGGCGGCCCGCGATGTGTTCGCGCGACTGCTCGACGGGGTCGACCCGGAGTTGGTCGACACCGCCTACACGACACTTGCCGATCATCCCGGCGTGGTCGGGGTGAATCGGGTCCGGATGCGTTGGGTGGGGCTGAGATTGGATGCCGACGTCGAACTCGACGTCGATCCGGAGTTGACCCTGCGCCAGGCGCATGCCTTGGCCCACGATGCCGAACATGCGCTGGCGCATGCGATCCCGAAGCTGGATAACGCTGTGGTGCATGCGTATCCGGCCCACGCCGGCGCGCACTAGCAGACGTACTGCACGCCGATACCGGCCGGCGGGGTGATCTGCCGAGCGCATGCGTAGGTGTCGATACCGCTGGCGCTGAACCGCACCGCCGACTGATGGGCGTAGTTCACGCAGAACAAGGCGGTCTCATCGGTGCGGCAGCGGTAGTCGCCGAAGGACAGCGAACGGTCGTAGGGCAGCTCGGGTCCCTGCCCGTTGCTGAAGCGCCCGGGATCGCCGTGCGCCGAGCCCACCTGGACACTGGCGCCGTCGAAGTCGACCCAGCCGCCCTTCCACACCCCGTAGACGTCGGGCGGCTGGGGTGGCGGGTCGGTCAGGTCTACCAGGCAGGCCAGTCCCGGTGTGCCGTGCTTGGCATCGGTCATGCAGGTGGTGCCCGACGGTGTGGTGAACGCGACATCGTCACCGAGTTGGACGGTGCTGCCGGGTCGCAGGGCGACGTGGTACTGGGCGGCATCCACCGGCGCGGCCGCTGCCACCCACTTGATCACCTCGGCTATCGGCACCCCGGCGGCCGGCGCGGCGGACGAGGTCGTCGACGTCGCGGAGGTGGTGGTGGCGGTTCGCGATGGGGTGATCGGCGTCAGCTGGGTATGGCGGGCCTGTCCGCTGTCGCCCGAGCATCCCGCCGCCAACAGGGCCGATGCGGCGAACACCACCACCATTCGCATCCCGCCAGGCTAACGGCCGGGCACCGGCCCGCCGGTCAGGCGCGTCGAGCCGCCGGTAGTTCGCTACCGTCGAGGGATGCACGAGCACACCGTCCGCGCCACCACCACGAACGGCGTCGTCGAGGGATTCGCCCGTGACGGGGTGAACCGCTGGCGCTCGATTCCCTACGCCCGCCCGCCGGTGGGATCGTTGCGGTTCCGGGCGCCGCAGCCGGTGCAGCCGTGGCGCGGTGTCCGGTACTGCCACAGCTTCGCCAACTGCGCCCCCCAGCAGCGGCGCTACACCATGCTCGGGCTCGGCAAGTACCAGCCGATGGGCGAGGACTGCCTGACGCTCAACGTCGTCACCCCGCGGTGGCCGGGATCCCAGCCAGGCCAGGAACCGCTGCCGGTGATGTTCTTCATCCACGGCGGCGGCTACATCATGGGCAGCTCGGCCACCCCGCTGTACGACGGCGCGGCACTGGCCCGCCGCGGCTGTGTCTACGTCTCGGTCAACTACCGGCTCGGCGCGCTCGGCTGTCTGGATCTTTCGTCGCTGTCGACGCCGGAATTCCAGATCGACAGCAACCTGTTCCTGCGTGACCTGCTCATCGCACTGGGCTGGGTGCGCGACAACATCGGTGCCTTCGGCGGTGACCCCGGCAATGTCACCATCTTCGGTGAGAGCGCCGGGGCGCACGCCGTGGCGACGCTGCTCGCCGTACCGGAGGCCGATGGCCTGTTCCGGCAGGCCATTTCGGAGAGTCCGGCATCGGGCCTGGTGAGCACCAGCGAGACCGCCGCGCAGATCGCGCGCAAGTTCACCGACGCGTTGGGCGCCGACAGGGACGATGCGGCAGGCGCTCTGATGCGGGCCCGCCCCGCCGACCTCGTCAAGACGCTCGACCTCCTGCTCGAGCGCAGCCTGCACGAGATGGACGGTGCGTTCGCAGTCGGACCCACCCACGGGGACGACGTCCTGCCGGTCGATCCGATCGAGGCGATGAAGACCGGTCAGGCACACCGGGTTCCGCTTATCGTCGGAACCAACGCCGACGAGGGCAAGTTGTTCACCCGGTTCATGAAACTGCTGCCGACCACCGAGCATGCCATCGAACGGCTGCTGGCCTTCGCCGAGCCCGAGACCCGGGACCGGATCACCGCCGCCTACCCGGGCTACCCGCACCCGGAGGCCTGCGTCCAGCTCGGCGGTGATTTCGCGTTCGGGACCGCCGCCTGGCAGATCGCCGAGGCACACGGAACGCACGCGCCGACCTACGTCTACCGCTACGACTACGCGCCGCGCACGCTGCACTGGTCCGGGCTCGGGGCCACCCATGCGATGGAACTGCTCGCGGTGTTCGACATCTACCGAACCCGCCTCGGCGGTGCGC
Source organism: Mycobacterium sp. (assembly GCA_020438865.1). Taxonomy (GTDB): domain Bacteria; phylum Actinomycetota; class Actinomycetes; order Mycobacteriales; family Mycobacteriaceae; genus Mycobacterium. The sequence continues at coordinate 27,856 of JAGQTU010000047.1, read as the reverse complement.
TGACCGTCGGGATCGACCGCCCGTCGGCGCTGAAGGTGAGCAATCAGGTGCAACGGCGCTGGCGCAGCTTCAGCCGCACCGGGGTGCCCGGCGACGACTGGCCCACCTACTCGCACGAAGAGCGGCCGGTCATGGTGTTCGACCGGCACACCCGGGTCGAACTCGACCCGCACCCGCACCGTCGCAAGGCGTGGGAGGGATTCTCGCTGACGGCGCGCTGAGTTGACAGCCGTCAAAAAGCGGCCGGAAACCTATCGCCCGGACGCGGGGGTGCCCTAGGTTGGTCGAGTGCAGACCGCAGATCCCAATGACACCGTCATCGAGCGTCCCAGCGACCTGACCCCCGAGTGGCTGACCGCCGCCGTCGGAGCGGGCACCGTCACCGCGTTCACCTCCGAGCGCATCGGCACCGGCCAGATGAGCGAGTGCTACCGGATCGGGCTGACCTACGGCGAGGGCCAGGACGGCCCGGCGACGGTGATCCTCAAGGTCGCCGCCACCGACCCGATGAGCAGGCAGACCGGGCTGGCGCTGGGCCTCTACGAGCGCGAGGTCAGGTTCTACTCCGAGGTGGCTCCGCGCCTCGGCGGACCGATCGCGCAGTGCTTCCACGCCTCCTACGATCCGGAGACCGGCATCTTCGCGCTCGTGATCGACGACGCCGCGCCCGCTGTGGTCGGTGACGAGATCCGCGGCGCCACAATGGAAGACGCGCGGCTGGCGCTGAACGAGCTGGGCCGGCTGCACGCCCCGGTGATCGGTAGCGACACGTTTGCCGAGGCGGACTGGCTCAACCGCGAGTCGCCGATGAACCAGGCGCTGATCACCCAGCTGTATGCGGCGTTCATCGACCGCTACGGCGAGGCCATCACCCCGGACCAGCGGATGGTTTGCCAGCGGCTGGTCGACAACTTCGCCGCCTACCTGGCCGAGGAGACCGCGGCCGGCCGGCCCAAGGGCCTGGTGCACGGCGACTACCGGCTGGACAACATGCTGTTCGGCCGGCCCGGTTCGCTGCGCGACCTGACCGTCGTCGACTGGCAGACCGTCACGTGGGGACCGGCGCTGACCGACGTCGCCTACTTCATCGGCTGCGCGCTGCGAACCGAGGACCGTCGCGCCAACTACGACGAGCTGCTGCGCGCGTATCACGAAGGGCTGGGCCCCAACCCGCCGCTGACGCTGGACGACGTGCGCGACGGTGTGCGCAGGCAGAGTTTCTTCGGGGTGATGATGGCGGTGGTGTCCTCGATGCTGGTCGAGCGCACCGATCGCGGCGACGAGATGTTCCTGACCATGATGGAGCGGCACAGCAGCCACGTGCTGGACTCCGGCGCGCTGGAAATCGTGCCGGACGACGCCCAGCAGGCGCTGCTCCCGGACCCGGTCGACGAGGGGGCGCACGAGCCGGGGGATGAGCCGCTGTGGAACGAGAGCTGGTACTGGGACTTCGCCGACCCCGGCCAGGGGATCGGCGGCTGGATCCGGTTGGGGCTGATCCCGAATCAGAACGTCGCATGGATCAACGCGCTGGTGTGCGGGCCCGACCTGCCCACCGTGGCACTGCTCGACTTCCAGGCGCCGCTGCCCGCGGATCCCGCGGTGGTGAAGGGCGACGGTGTCGAATTGCGGCACGGCGCAACGGTTCCGCTGCAGTCCTACCGGGTGGAGGTCAGCGGCACCGCGCAGAGTCACGACGACCCGTCGGCGCTGCTGCGCGGCGAGGCCGGCCGCCCCGTCCAACTGGCGATGGACCTGACCTGGACGACGACCGGCACCCCGTACGCCTATCGGATCACCACCCGCTATGAGATCCCGTGCACGATCACCGGAACCATCACCGTCGACGGCCGCAGCTACGAGATCGAGGCCGCTGCCGGGCAGCGCGACCATTCGCACGGCGTGCGCGACTGGTGGAGCATGGACTGGGTGTGGAGCGCCCTGCACCTCGACGACGGCACTCATCTGCACGGTGTCGACCTGCGCATCCCCGACCTGCCGCCGCTCAGTGTCGGCTACATCCAGCGGGCGGGGGAGGTCGTCGAGACGACGGAGGTGTCCGCGGATGCGACGTTCGCGGACAACGGCTTACCCGTGCTGACCCGGATCGTCTACCAGCCCGGCCCGGTGGACACCACGATCCGGGTGGTCGGCAACGCACCGGTGCGGCTGGTTGCACCGGACGGCCGGGTGAGCCTGTTCCCGCGGGCCTGGGTCGAGGTGGAGACCACCGACGGCCGCCGCGGTGTCGGCTGGGCGGAGTGGAACCGCAACCTCTGACCAGCCACGACCCCTGACTAGAGGTGCGCCGAGTCGTCGTCCAACTCGTCTCGGCGCAGGCCCATCGGTGTGGCCGCCGGCAGATCGCCGCCGGCCACCACCAGGCGGGTGAGCGGGGTCAGCGCCACGAACAGCCGCTCGACCTCGTCATCGGCCAGATCCTGCAGCGCGGTCAGCGCGAGCGCATCGGTGCGGTCTTCGATGCGGTGCTTCATGGCCCGCCCGGACTCGGCGAGAGTTCCTGCGGCGGTGAGCAATCCGCGGGCGGCGAGTGCCTCGACACAGGAGGCCCACTCCTCATCGGTGTAGTCGCGGCTGCGTTTGATGAACTCCGTCGGCACCGAGCCGGCAGCGGCGTGCAGCACGTTCGACTCCCGGCCGCACAGCCCTTCGGACAGCAGCGCCGCCACGTGACCGTCGCCGCGGTGCTCGCGCAGCAAGGTCGTCGCGTGCCATAGCGCCGCAACCGGGGCGTCGGGCCAGGGCAGCGCCGAATTCGCGGCGAACAACGGCCGACCGTCCAATGGCGCGCTACGCGCTGCGGCCCCGGCCAACTCGGCTGCCTCGGCAACACCGGGCAGATCGTCGGACACCCCGTAGCGCTGCAAGGCGATCACGGCGCTGGACAGCCGGACCGCCAACACCGCCTCCGGATCGGCCACCTCCCAGACGGCGGGTACCGTCCTGCCGACGCGCTCGGCGGAGAAGTTGAAGAACACCGCGGTCACCACCTCCGCCGGCACCCGGCCCAGCGGAGCGCTTCGCGCGGCGAAATATCCGCGCCAGAAGCCGGTGAAGCCCATGGCTTGGAGCGCGGTCCGCACCTCGGGGGCGAAGTAGGTGACCGCGTGCACCGGTTCGAAGCGGTCGAAGAAGCGTCTGGCCAGTCGCGCTGTCCTGCTCACTCCCGCAGTCAATCACGCCCGGACGCGCCCGCCGAACGCCACCTGCTTGCTATCTTGCGTCCGGTGGTGCGAGCACCGCGCTGTTCGGACAGGGTTGGAGGGTCACCATGCGACAGATCTGGACAGCGCTGGCAGCGGCGGCAGTCGCCGGGGCCACGTTGACAGGCTGTTCGATCAACGTCTCGAGCGGGCCGCCCGTGGTGGCCAAAGCCGAACTGCAGAAGGACATCTCCGACCGGATGGACAAGGGTGGTGAGAAGCCGCAATCGGTCACCTGCAAAGACGATCTCAAGGGCGAGGTCGGTAACAACGTCACCTGCGAGGTGACGATCAGCGATACCAACCAGATCGATGCGATCGTCACCGTCACCAAGGTCGACGGCTCCACGGTGAGCTACGACACCGCACCGGCGCTGTCCAAAGAGCAGCTGGAGAAGTCGGTCGCACGACTGGTGGCCGGCACCGCGAGCGGCGTCGCCGAAAGCGTCACATGCGAGTCGGGGCTGGAAGGCAAGCAGGGCGCCGAAGCCAAGTGCGACGTCACCGACGTGGAGGGCACCACCACCAAGGTCACCGCCACGGTCACAGAGGTCAAGGGTCTCTTGATGAACTTCAACGTGACGAGCTGAACCCCACGGCACCGGTTCGTGTTCTCCGGTGGGCCATCCACTTTCAGCCGATGTACAGCCGCAACCACTGGGGATTGGTATCTTCCTCGCGAAAGCGCACGACGCGCGTCGCACAGCGAATTCCTGGAGGCATCGTGGCACGCACTTCGACTGCAATGCGGCTCAGCGCCGCGCTGGCCGCCGCCGCCTGCACCGGCGCCGCCCTCACCGGCTGTTCGTTCAGTATCGGCGGCGGCAAACCGGTGGTCGCCAAGAGCGACCTGCAGAAGGACATCTCGGAGCGCCTCGACAAGGCGGGTCAGAAGCCGCAGTCGGTGACCTGCAAGGACGATCTGCCGGGCGAGGTCGGAAAGACCACCCGGTGCGAGGTGGTGCTCAGCGACACCAACTCCTTCGAGCCGATCGTGACGGTGACGAAGGTCGAGGGCAAGACGGTCAGCTACGAGATGACACCGGCGGTGTCCAAGGAACAGCTGGAGAAGTCGGTGTCGAACCTGGTTGCCAATGCCTCGGGTGAAAAGGTCGAGTCGGTCGTCTGCGAGTCGGGCCTGGAAGGCAAGAAGGGCGCCGAGGTGCACTGCGATGTGACGGCGGGCGGTGTCACGCTCAAGCGCACCGTCGACGTCACCAAGGTGGACGGGCTGCTGATGAACTTCACGCTCATCCCGGTGCTGATGAAGGACCAGGTGCAGGAGTCGCTGCTGGACGAAATCGGCACGCAGTTGGGCCAGCGCCCGGACAGTGCCGAGTGCTCGAACGACATGGAGGGCAAGCCCGGCAACACCATCGAGTGCAACGTGGTGGCGGGGTCGGAGACGCAGGACTTCGTCCTGACGGTCACCAGCGTCGACGGCGACAAGATCAACTACCGGTACGATCCGAAGAGTTAGCCCTGCGTGCGCGGTCGCTAAGATCGGCTAACCGATAGTGAGGTGAGTCGATGCCGGTGACGGATCTCGGTGCGCCGGGCTTCGCGCTGAATCCGCTGCACGGTCCGCATGATCCGACGACGTCCACGCCGCCACGCCGGCCCGGCTCGGTGCGGCGCACCTCGTCGATGGACATCACCAGGGCACCGGATGCGCCGGACCCGGTATCCCTGCTCGGGCGCGCGCGGGACCTGATCACCGGGCCGGACGGCGCGGCGCAGGTGGCCCGAACCGCCGGCCTGACGGCGACCGTCGAACTACTGGGGCAGGTCGTCCGCAACATCGAGACCGAGCCACCGGTTCCCGCATTGGCCGCCGTGGTGGGCACCCCGCCGATGGGCGGCTTCCGGGGCGCGGTCGACGCGGTAACACCGGAGCTCCGCCAAGCCCGGGCCCTGCTGCACACGCTGGTCGACGACGTGCCCGGGGCCACGCTGATCTCCGGGCATGCGCTCGGTGCGTCCGGCCAACTGGAGTCGGCGCGCACCGGTTTCCGGCCACTGGCCGATCAGTGCGCCGGGTTCGTCACCGGCGGCGTGATGACGACGATGTTCGCCTCGGATGAGGCGGTGGTCGTGACCGGTCCGCCCGCACCGGATCTCCGCGATCCGGACGACCCGCTGGCCTGGCACGAGTTCGGTGGGCTGCCCCTGCACGGTATGCGTCGTGCCCGCCGGGTCGACGTCACCGAGGGGCGGGACGGCACCGAGGTGGCCATCGACGCGATGTTCCGGGACACCTACGTCCGCGGCGACGGAGTGGAGACGATCATCCACGAGTACACCCTGTCGGCCACCCTGGACCGGCGGACCGGTCGGGTGCTCGACTCGAACGCGACGCCACGGGTGCTGCCCTGGCAGGAGTGTCCCGCGGCGGCGGAGAGCGCCGCGCGGATCACCGGAATGACGTTGCCGGAGTTACATTCCCGGGTGCGCCGCGAACTTCACGGGACCAGCACGTGCACCCATCTCAACGATCTGCTGCGCAGCGTGGCCGATGCCGAGGCGCTGATCGCGCTGCTGCCTGCCGGCTGAGGATCAGGACTGCGCGTCGATCGTGGCCGCGGCCGAGTGATCGATGATCGCCCGCATGGCCCGTTCGGCGGCCGCGGCATCGCGCATCCGGACCGCCCGGGCGACTTCGTCGTGCAGGGCGGTCACTGCGGGGTCGGGCCCGGCCGACTGGGCCCCGGGCTGGGCGCGGTCGCCCAGCACCTCGGCCACCACCTCGTAGAGTGCGCAGAACATCTCGTTGCCACTGGCTTCCAGCAGGGTGCGGTGAAAGAGCTTGTCCGCCAGCAGGAAGGCATCGAGATCGCCCGAGCGACCGTGCACCACCATGTCCGATACCGCGGCGGCCATCGACCGGCACTGCTGTGGGTCGGCCCGCTGGGCGGCCAGTGCGGCGGCAGCCGGTTCGACGCCGCGACGCAGCTCGGCCAGCGACCGCAGTTGCGCGGCGCGGTCGCCGCTGTCCAGTCGCCAGCGAATCAACCTGGGGTCCAGCACGTTCCACTTGCCCGACGGCTCGATGGTGATGCCGATCCGCCGCCGCGGCGTCACCATCCCCATCGATTCCAGCACCCGGACGGCTTCCCGGACCACCGAGCGTGACACTCCGTGCGCGGCGCTGACACCGTCGAGGGTCAGCGCGCGGCCGGTTTGATAGTGGCCGGATACGATTCCCGTACCCAGCGCGGCCAGCACGCTGCCGTGCAATTCGCCGACCGGCGACTCCGGGCCCACCCAAAGATATTGTCATATCGCCCGGCGCTCCGGCTAAGAACCGATGCATCGGCAGATCGGCCGGTAAAGAGCAGATCAATCACCCATCCTGTGTGATATGTCAATCAACGGGGTAGACGCAGGCATGACCGCACCGATCGTTGTGATGGGCGTGTCTGGGTCGGGGAAGTCGACCGTGGGCGCCGCCCTGGCGCAGCGGCTGCGGGTGCCGTTCGCCGACGCCGACGACTTCCATCCGCCGGCCAACATCGCGAAGATGGCCGCCGGAGTTCCCCTCGATGACGACGACCGCCACCCGTGGCTCGAGAGCATCGGTGACTGGCTCGCCGAGCACTCCGGCGGCGGCGTGATGAGCTGCTCGGCCTTGAAGCGCACGTACCGCGATCAACTGCGCCGCCATCGACCGGATGTCGAGTTCCTGCACCTGAGCGGATCGGCCGACGTGGTGGCCCGGCGGCAGGCCAGCCGCCCCGGGCACTTCATGCCCGCGTCGCTGGTGGCCTCCCAGTTCAAGACGCTGGAGCCGCTCGAGCCCGATGAGCACGGCACCACCATCGGCGTCGAGCAGAGCGTCGATTCCATTGTCGAAGAGTATGTTTCGCGCACCCGAGGAGCGCATGGATGAATTCAACCGTCGTCCTGGCCGAAGCGCCGGAGCTGGTTCAACCGGTGGCATCCGGCTGGCAACTGGTGCTGGCCTTCCTGGCGGGCATTGCGGTGATCGTCGTGCTGATCACCTGGGCCAAGCTGCACCCGTTCCTGGCCTTGATCTTCGGGGCGCTGACGGTGGGTGTCGTCGCCGGGGAGAACCTGGAGAAGGTGCTGAAGTCGTTCACCGACGGGTTCGGTTCCACCGCAGCCGGAGTCGGCATCCTGATCGCGTTGGGAGCGATGTTCGCCAAACTGCTGGCCGACTCCGGCGGCGCCGACGAAATCGTCGACACCATCGTGGGCCATGCCTCGCCGCGGGCGCTGCCGTGGGCGATGGCACTGGTGGGCGCGATCATCGGCCTGCCGATGTTCTTCGAGATCGGTCTCGTGCTGTTGATGCCGGTGATCTACCTGGTGTCGCGACGCTCGCAACTCTCGCTCGTCACGGTGGGAATCCCTGCGTTGGCCGGACTTTCGGCCATGCACGGTTTCGTCCCGCCGCACCCCGGGCCGTTGACCGCGATCAACCTGCTCAACGCCGACCTGGGTCTGACGCTCGCACTCGGAGTGGTGGTCGCGATCCCCACCATCATCGTCGCCGGGCCGCTGTTCGGCAGGCTGGCCGGACGCTGGGTCGTCGTCGCTGCGCCCGACACGTTCACGGCGACCGACGTGGCGCAGGTGCGCCGGGCACTTTCGACGTGCTCGGCACCCCGCTGGTGGCCCTGCTGATCGCGGTCATCGTGGGCATCTTCACGCTGGGCCGCGGGGCCGGCATGTCGCGCGATCAGCTGACCGAGTGCATCGAGTCCGGGCTGCCCCCGGTGGCCGGCATCATCCTCATCGTCGCGGCCGGTGGCGGGTTCAAGCAGGTGCTCGTCGACAGCGGTATCGGCACCCTGCTCGCGGACTGGGCCAAGGACGTCAGGATCTCGGTGGTCGTGCTGTCGTGGCTGCTGGCGGTGCTCATCCGGCTGGCGACCGGGTCGGCGACGGTGGCCACCATCACCGCGTCCGCGCTGATGCTCGGCTTGACGGACGGGCTCAGCAGCGGCCAGGTGTCGCTGGTGGTGCTGGCAGTCGGCGCCGGGTCACTGTTCTTCTCGCACGTCAACGATGCCGGGTTCTGGTTGGTCAACCAGTATTTCCGGCTCAGCGTGGGACAGACCATCAAGACCTGGTCAGTCATGGAGACGGTGTTGTCGGTGACCGGTCTGGTGGTGGTGCTGCTGCTCAGCCTGGTGGTCTGAGCGGCCTCAGTTCTTGATGACCTGGGTGCCCCCGGCCAGCTCGTCGTGCTTGCCCTGCTTGGTCGGGCTGTTGTTGATGGTGACCGCGATGACGATGTACGCGACCAACGCGAGCAGACCGCCGAGCCACGGGATGACCGACAGCAGGGTGAAGGAGTTTCGGATCGCCGACTGCTGTGCGGTGGGCTTGGGTGCGCCACCCGGTCCGTGCACGCTCAGGCCGAGCAGCTTCTTGGCCGGCGTCCAGCCCTGGGTCACCTCGAACACGACGAAGTAGGCGAAGGTCAACAGGCCCGAGAACAGGCCGGTGACAAGGACATTGCTGGTCGCATGGAACAGGAAGGCCAGCAGGAACGCCACGATGCCGACGAAGATACCGTCGATGAGCCGCGCCGCGAAGCGCAGGCCCAGACCGCCGGGCTGACCACCGGTGAACGGGCCGGGCGGCGGCGGGTAGCCGGGCTGCTGGCCGTAGGGGCTGGGTGGCGGTGGCGGGGGATATCCACCGGGAGGCCCGTACGGCTGCGCCGGCGGCGGCGGGGGATAACCGGACGGTTGCGCGTTGGGATCGTAGTCACCCGTTGTCATCAGATCGCTCCTGCCGAAGTAGGTGCGATCAATCTACCCCGCTGTGCACATCCTGCACGGAGTTCGCCGCGGCGAGACTCGAAGTCGCCGCTCAGCGCTTCTTGAGGCGCTTGGCGCGCGACCGCGCGGTGTCGGCGAGCTCGCCGCCCTGCTGGGCCGCCTTGTCGCGGACGGTGTCGGCCAACTCCGCGCCGCGGGTGCGGGCGGTCTCGGCCAATTCGGCACCGCGGTCGCGCGCGACGTCGGCCAGCTCCGAGGCCAGTTCCGAGGCCAGCACCACGCCCCGCTTGCGGGCCGCCTCGAGCAATGGCGCACCGCGCTCACCGGCCGCCAGGGCGAGTTCGCGGCCGCGCTCGGCGCCCGCCTGCAGGCCATGGCCGCGTTTGTCGGCCAGTTCACCGTCCAGCAGCGTCGAACTCGAGCCGGGCAGCGTCGAGGACACCGTCTCGGACACCTTGCGCGCCGCGCGGCGGCCGCGCCAGCCCAGGGACGGCTTGCCCGCAGTGTCGGCCGACGCGATGATCAGTCCGCCGAGCAGGCTGATGTCGGCGAGGAATTCGCGGCGCTTCTGCGCCTTTCGCTCCGGGTCGATCTCGGACCAGAACATGTGCGCGCCAAGGTTTCCCGGAATCACCGTGCAGGCCAGGGCCGCCGAGGCGAACCGCGGCAGCTTGCCGGTCGCCAGCAGCAACCCGCCGCCGATCTGCACGGCGGCGTTGGCCTTGGCGAAGGTCTCGGCGTCGGCCGGCACCCTGGTCGACACCGGGTCCGGCAGCTTCTGCAGGCCCTCGAGAGCGGGACGGGCGGCGTCCGCGGCCGGCTTGGGACTCCGGAGCGCGTCGATGCCCTGACCGATGAACACGGCAGCCAACATGGGACGGGCGACTCTGCGAATCAGCATGGCGCCGGTGTTCCCGGCGGGGTGGGCCGCCAAACCGGTGCGGGCGCTAATCCGATCCGTGTCGCTTCCACAGCGGGAACGCCACCCAGGCGAACAGCATCGCGACCGCGGTCAGCACGCCGGCGACCGATGCGGCGATGGTCCCGAGCACGGCGCCGAACACCACGATCGAGACCCCGGTCAGGGCGGTTCCGAGCAGCAACAGACCCGAATACGCGCAGCGGTGGCTCACCGAGACCACCGCGTTGAGCCGATGGCGCCGGAACAGCAGTCGGTGCATCGCCACCGGGGCCACCAGCAGCACCGTGGCCGCCAGCGAGCACGCCACCGTCATCAGGTACACCGCGTGCAGGCCGTTGCCGAGTTGGGCGAACCGGGCCTGGAACGGCAGGGTCAGCAGGAACCCGGTCAGCAGTTGCACACCGGTCTGCGTCACGCGCAGTTCCTGCAGCAGACTCGACCAGTTGCGGTCCAGGCGCTCGGCGTGGGTCTCCGAGCGGGCGGCCGCATCCCAATCCTGATCGAACTCCGGATGGTCCACATCCATCCGGTGAGGATGCCCCGCGGCCGTGCGGTCAAACCCTCACGCCAGCAGCAGCCGGGCCGATCGCTCCAGCTTGGCCGCGATCTCGGCGTAGGAGGCGTAGCCCATACCGGCGCGCACCAGAGCGCCGGCGTAGAGCTGCTCGAGGGACTCGACCACATCCCAATCCGATTGCGGCCCAAGGGCCGAGCACAACCGGTCGCGGATCTCATGCCCGATCCGGAACCTCAGGTGCTCGACGTCGGGGTCCCTGCCCAGCAGGGCGGTGGTGACCGCGCCGGCGAGTTCGGGTTCGTCGGCGACCAACAGGGCGATGTGCCGCAGCACCGTGATCACCCGCTCCACCGGATCGGGCGAGTCGTCCGGCGGTACCGGCGTCGACGCCAGCCGTCGCCAGAAGACCTCGGCCACCAGATGCTCCTTGGAGGAGAAATAGGTGTAGGCGGTGGCCGCGCCCACCCCGGCCTCGGCGGCGACCATCCGGATTGTCAGTCCGGCGAAGCCTTCTCGGCTCAGAACGTCGACCGCTGCCCGGCCCAGCCGGTCCACCGTGGCGGCCTGCTTTGCCGTCAACCGGCGTCGCGTCGATTCCCGAGCTACCGGATCAGACACATGTCCGGACGCTACTACAACGCCCCGGGGCGGGCAAGGCGCGCGCTGGCCATCGGCGGCGCGGGCAGGCTATGTTCGGGGCATGAGCCGCACCGAGACCGACCCTGCCGCGCAAACTTCGAGACTCTTCGAACTGGCCGACCACGTCATCGGTTTCATGCCCGCCGACGAGGGCCGCGCGTTGTTCGATGCGGCGGTGGCCGCCCTCGAGGGCGGGATCGCGGTCGAGATCGGCACGTACTGCGGAAAATCGACGGTCCTGCTCGGCGCCGCCGCCGCCGCTACCGGCAGCGTGCTCTACACGATCGATCACCACCACGGATCCGAGGAGCACCAGCCCGGCTGGGAATTCCACGACACCACCATGGTCGATCCGGTGAGCGGACGGTTCGACACGCTGCCGACCTTCCGCCGCACCCTGGACGCCGCCGGCCTGGACGACACCATCGTCGCCGTGGTCGGCAAGTCGACGGTCGTGGCCCGCGGCTGGCGAACGCCGCTGCAGCTGCTGTTCATCGACGGCGGCCACAGCGAGACCGCCGCACAGCAGGACTTCGACGGCTGGTCCCGCTGGGTCGCGGTGGGTGGGGCGCTGCTGATCCACGACGTCTTTCCCGACCCGCGGGACGGTGGCCGTCCGCCCTACCACATCTACTGTCGCGCACTGGAATCCGGTCAATTCACCGAGGTGGGTTGCACGGGCTCGCTGCGGGTTCTGCGGCGAACCCGGGGTGTTCCGGGTGAGGACGTTGCGGCCGCGCCGGTCAGTTCCTGACGCATTCACAGTCGTAGTCGGCCTCGAGGCCGCGGGGGAGTTCGGCGCCGCGGAAGATGCCACTGCCGCCGGTGGTCGCCGACAGGGCGTCGGCGGCGAGGATGACGGCGGCACCCGTCCAGGTCGTGCGTTCCACCGGCCAGCGCTTGCCGTCGGCGAACACCAGCCCGGTCCAGTACGAGCCGTCCGCTTCGCGTAGGTGCTGCATCGCGCTGAACTGGTTCAGGGCGTGGTCGCGTTCGCCGATCGCGTCCAGTGCCATGACGAACTCGCAGGTCTCCGCCCCGGTCACCCAGGGCCGGTCGTTGACACAGCGGATGCCCAGACCGTCGACCACGAACTCGTCCCACCGCTCGGTGATCCGCGCGCCGGCCGCCGAACCGCGCAGTGCGCCAGCGAGAATGGGGTAGTACCAATCCATCGAATGGTGCGGCTTCTCGGTGAACGCCTCGGAGTGCTCGGCGATCGCGTGACCGAGCCGGCCCAACGCGACCTCCCATTCGGGCTGGGGGTCGTCGACGTCGTCGGCAAGGGCCAGCGCGCAGCGGATGCTGTGATAGACGCTGGCGCATCCCGTCAGCAGCGCCTCGGGCAGGACCCCGGAAGGGCTTTGCGCCCAATAGATCTCACCGGTAGTCGCCTGTAGGTCCAAGACGAACTCGATGGCGGCGCGGACGGTCGGCCACATCCGTTCGCCGAACCGGCGGTCACCGGTGACCAGCACGTGGTGCCACACCCCGGTGGCGATGTAGGCGCAGAAGTTGCTGTCGCTGTTGTGGTCCTCGATCACACCGCGGCGGTACTGGATCGGCCACGAGCCGTCGGCGCGCTGTTCGGTGCGGCACCAGTCGTAGGCGGCCCGGGCGGATTCGGTCAGACCGGCGACGGAGAGCGCCATCGCGCATTCCACGTGGTCCCAGACATCGGTGTGCCCGGTCTGTGACCACGGGATCTCGCCGGACGGCAGCTGCAGGGCGGCAATCGATTCCGCCGTCTGGCGGCACTGCGCGGGGGTCAGGACACCGGCGACGCCGGGGACTCCGTCGAGGTCAGATCGCCGGGCCATCGGAGTCCGGCTTCTCGAAGTACAGGGCGACGCTCTTGCCGACGAGCGGGTTGAGTGCGGCTTCGGCGACCCGGGTGATTGCGGGTCGCGACATCATGTCCCAGACCAGCAGCTTGTGGTAGGCCTGCACCGCGGGATGCTCCGGTTTCTCCACGCCCACAGCGCATTTGAGCCACCAGAACGGTGAATGCAACCCGTGTGCGTATTCGGAGTGGGTGAACCGCAGTCCGCCGGCGATCAGCTTGGCGCGCAGTTCGCCGGCCTTGTAGATGCGGATGTGGCCACCTTCGTTGGCGTGGTAGTCGTCGGAGAGCAGCCAGCAGATCTTCTCCGGAAGCCAGCGCGGCACCGTGACGGCAAGCGTGCCGCCCGGTCGCAGCACCCGGATCAGTTCGGTGATGACGCCGTCGTCGTCGGGGATGTGCTCGAGGATCTCCGAGGCGATCACGGTGTCGAAGCTGCCGTCGGGATAGGGCAGGGCCAGCGCGTCACCCACGACCACCTGGGCCTTGGCCGACTCCGGCGCCTCACCGGCCTCGCCCATCGCCTGCAGCATGGTGTCGACGTTGGCCAGCTCCTCGGCGTCCTGGTCGAAGGCGATCACGTTGGCGCCCCGGCGGTAGGCCTCGAAACTGTGCCGGCCCGCGCCACAGCCGACGTCGATCACCGTGCTGCCGGGTCCGACCCGCAGCCGGTCGTAGTCGACGGTCAGCACGGCTCGTCGACCGCTTCGATCGTGTTGCGCACCCGGCCGGTGCGGGCGATGGCCTGCTCGTAGACCCGCACGGTCTGCGCGGCCACCGACTCCCAGCTGAACACGTCGAGCGCGCGACGCCGGCCGGCGGTGCCCAGCCAGTGCCGGCGTTCGGGGGAGGACAGCAGCCGGTCCAGCGCATGGGTCAGCTCGCCGACGTCGCCGGGCGCCACCAGGTCGGCGCATTCGCCGTCGGGGCCCAGCACCTCGGGCAGCGCACCGGCCCGGCTGGCGACGATCGGTGTGCCACTGGCCATGGCCTCGACGGCGGGCAGCGAGAACCCCTCGTACAGCGATGGGATGCAGGCGATCTCCGCCGACGCGAACAGCAGGGCGAGTTCGGCGTCGGACAGACCGCTGGAGGTGTGCACGATATCGGAGATACCGAGTTCGGCGATCAGCTTTTCGGTCGGACCGTTCGGCTCGAGCTTGGCGACCAACTGCAATTCCACGTCGTGCTCACCGCGCAGGTTGGCGACGGCCTGCAGCAGGTGCCCGATGCCCTTGAGCGGCCGGTCGGCGCTCGAGATCGCGATGATCCGCCCCGGAACCCGGGGCTGGTCATGCGGTTTGAACAACTCGGTGTCGACGCCGAGGGGCACCACCCGCAACTGGTCGGGGCTGACGCCGAAGTCATCGGCGATGTCGGTGGCCGATGACGATGACACCGTGAGCAGGTCGGGGATGCTGCGCGCGACCTTCTTCTGCATCTGCGCGAACCCATACCATCTGTGCACCAATGGCTTTCGCCACCACTTCGCGGCGGCCAGGTCCAGCACTCGGTCCCGGGTGATGGGGTGGTGCACGGTGGCGACGACGGGCAGGCCGTTCGCGGCGATGCGCAGCAGGCCGGTGCCCAGGCACTGGTTGTCGTGGACCACGTCGAACTCGTCGCGGCGCTGCGCGAGCAGTCGTGCGGCGCGCAGGCTGAACGTGCGCGGTTCGGGGAATCCCGAGGTCCACATCGTCGCCAGTTCCAGCAGGTCGATGCGGTCGCGGATCTCGCTGGGCCGCGGCACCCGGAACGGGTCGGGCTCGCGGTAGAGGTCGAGGCTGGGCACCTCGGTGAGCCGGACCCGGCGATCGAGGATCTCGGGATACGGCTGGCCGGAGAAGACCTCGACATCGTGACCGAGCTCGACCAGACCGCGGCTCAGATGACGCACGTAGACGCCCTGCCCGCCACAATGGGTCTTGCTCCGGTAGGACAGCAAAGCAATTCTCATGCTCACGCCCCCGCCGGGACCGCGGATGTCATCGTGCAACTGACCTGATGTTCGCGGCGAGCTTTCTGGACATGTGTCTAGACTATAATTCGACTAGCTACGTATCGCAACGCGCGCGCGACGCCCACCGGCCGCACCGGCTAGTTTGATGGCGATGCACTACCAGTGGGAGACCCTGTCCGACGGTGTCTGGCGTTGCCGGCTGCCGTTCTGCGACGTCGGTGTCGGGCTGGTGCGCGGCAGCCGTGGGATCCTCTTGATCGATTGCGGTACAACCCATCTCGAGGCCGCCAACATCGCGGCCGATGTCCGCTCCATCACCGGAGGTGCCGTAACCCACGCCGTGCTCACCCATCACCACTTCGACCACATCCTGGGCTCGGCCGGCTTCAACGACGCCGAGTTGTACGCT
Organism: Mycobacterium sp.; assembly: GCA_020438865.1. Taxonomy (GTDB): domain Bacteria; phylum Actinomycetota; class Actinomycetes; order Mycobacteriales; family Mycobacteriaceae; genus Mycobacterium. The sequence goes on along the minus strand of JAGQTU010000047.1, from coordinate 12,589 downwards.
GCACCGGCCGTCGCCGAGGCGTTGACCACCGGCATCGCCGCGGCTCGGGCGGACGCGATCAGCTACGGCGCCGACCCGGCCGAGTTGGACCGCACCATCGCGGGGGTGCGCGCCCCGGATCACCGGGTGCTGACCGTCGACCTGGATCTGGGCACCCGTGCTGTGCACGTCGAACATCCCGGCCGCGGTCACACCGACCACGACCTGGTGGTGGTCATCGTCCCGCAGGCGCCGGGCGCGCCCACGGTGGTGTTCTGCGGGGACCTGGTCGAGGAGTCGGCCGACCCGGCCATCGACGCCGGCTCGGACCTGCGGGAGTGGCCGCGCAGCCTGGATCGGCTGCTGGCGCTCGGCGGCCCCGACGCGCGCTACGTGCCGGGCCACGGCGCGACCGTCGATGCCGCGTTCGTCAGCCGCCAGCGGGACTGGCTGGCGACGCAGGGCTGAGGGTCACCAACCGGTGGTCAACACGTGGTCGAGCATATCGACGAAGAAGTCGGCGGATTCCCGCGTGATGCACATCGGTGGCTTGACCTTGAGCACGTTCTGCCGGTCACCGGTGGGCTGCACGATCACGCCGAGTTCGCGCATCCGCTCGCAGATCGCGGCGGTCTCCGCGGCGGCGGGCTCCAGCGTCGTCCGGTCGCGGACCAGTTCCACGCCCATGTACAGGCCGCTGCCGTGCACGGTGCCGATGATGTGGTGCCGGGTCGCCAACTCGCCGATGCGGGCCTTGAGGTGATCGCCGATGGTCAGCGCATTGGCTTGCAGGCCTTCGCGTTCCAGTAGGTCGAGAACCGTCAGGCCGACCACGCACGACACCGGGCTGCCGCCCGCAGAGGAGAAGAAGTAGCCCTGGGTGCGGTACTTCTCGGCGATCGCGCGGGTGGTGATGACGGCGCCGAGGGGCTGGCCGTTGCCCATCGCCTTGGCGACGGTGACGATGTCGGGCACCACGCCCTGCTGCTGAAAACTCCAGAACCAGCGGCCGGTTCGCCCGTAGCCCACCTGCACCTCGTCGGCGATCGCCAACCCGCCCGCGGCGCGGACCGCGGTGTAGACCGCCCGCAGGTAGCCGTCGGGCAGTGCCATCCCGCCGGCGTTGCCGTAGAACGGTTCGCAGATGAACGCGGCCGGTGGATGTCCCTGGGCGGCAAGGTCTTCGATGATCGCGACGGCTTCCGGCGCGTAGTTCGCGGCGTTCGGCCCGCGGTGCCGGCCGCGGTAGGCGTTGGGGGATGGCACCGTGTGGATCCAGGACGGCCGAGTCTCCAGCGCGTTCGGGTTGTCGGCCACCGAGGTGGACACCGCGTCGGTGGCGTAGGTCCAGCCGTGGTAGGCCTCGGCCACCGCGACGATGTCGTGGCGCCCGGTGGTGGCCATCGCCAGCCGCAGCGCCAGATCGCCGGCCTCGGATCCGGAGTTGACCAGGAAGACGGTGTCCAGCGGGTCGGGCAGGGTGGCGGCCAGTCGCTCGGAGAGTGCCACCACGCTGGCGTAGTTGAACCGCGAGTTGGTGTTCAGCCGGCGCCACTGTCGGGCGACCGCGTCGGCGAGCGCCGGATGGCCGTGGCCGAGGATCGCCACGTTGTTGACCATGTCCAGGTAGCTGCGCCCTTCGGTGGACAGCATGTGTTCGCGCCAGCCGCGCTCGATGCGCGGCGGGTTGTCGTAGTAGTGCTCCTGCACGGTGGCGAAGGACTGGGCGCGCCGGCGCCAGAGCGCCTCGCCGTCGCCGCTCGACGCGGCCACGGGTTCGAGGCCGACCAGCGGTCCGGGATCGGCGACCAGGCTCAGCCAGCCCGCCGAGTATTCCGGGCGCACGAAGTCGGGGACCGCCACGTCGGGCCGCCGCAGCCACTGGATCCACACGCGGCCGTCGGCGGTCCCCAGCGCGGCGCCCGCTGCCTGGGTCTGGCCGGCCCGCACGGCGTCGTCGACGCTCAGCGCGCCGCGCACCTCGACCGTGCCCGGGGAGCCGGTGAGGATGACGGTGTCCGCGGTGGCGGACTCGACCACGCCTTCCCACGGGGCGGTCAGGGCCACCGGCGTGGCCGGCCACAGGTCCACGCCGGTGCCCACGGTGGCCGGCGAAACCGGACTCAACGTCGCTGAGCGGCTCACCCGGGGCTGGCCGAAAGTGGTGACGACCGCGGCCGCCCCGGCGCTGATCGCGTCGGCCGCCAGATTCGTCTCGCAGGCCGGCTCGAGCCAGGTCCCGGCGTCCATTGCATCGGACTCGAGTGACAGGTCGAGGCGCGCGACGGTCCGCGGATCCAGGCTCAGCAGCGGTGACTCGGCGGCCACCGGGTCCGCCGGGTGGGCGACGCCCAGCGCGTCCCGGATCTGGGCCGTCATCACGTCCGTCGGCACCGCGGTGGCCCGTTCGAAGATCCGCCACTCGAAGTCGAGCGACCCGGTGGCGTATTCGTTGTCGGCGTCGATGCTGGCCTGGTGGTTGCCGCTGACGACGAGCACCGCGCCGCGCAGCACGACCAGTGGCCACAGGGCCTCGACCTCGGCCGGGGACAGCGGGCGCACCGCGTTGAACTCCTCGATGAGCGGCAGCGTGGCCACCGGCTCACCACCCTCGTGGCGCAGCACCGACGACGCCGCGACCGCCAGTTCGGCCACCGGCCAGGACCGGGTGAGATCGCCGAGGTCGATGATGCCGTCGGGCATGCGGCCGGTGTCCGGCGGGCCGCACACCACGTTGTCGTCGGTGATGTCGCCGTGGATCACCTGCACGGGCAGGTCGTCGGCCAGTTCGGCGACCACCTGCCACGCCGCCGCCGCGGCGGCCTCCACCGCGTCCCGGCGGTGCGGGTCGGCGACGTGCGGCGCCAGCACCTCGACGGTGCGCAGGGCGTGCCGCAGGTCCCACTGCAGGACCCGATCCACACCGGGGTGGTCGAAGTCGGCCAACGCCCGGCAGGTGCGGCCGGCGAGCCTACCCAGCGCGGCCGCCCGCGCCGGCGTGACGTACCGCTCGCCGCTCATCGTGCCGCCGGCCAGATGGGTGATGATGCGCGCGTACAGCACGGCGCCGTCCTCGGAACGCAGTTCGGCGATCGCCGGGAAACCGGCCGGCTGCACGTTGGTCGCCGTCCGAACCCCCGCCTCGGCCTGCGTGATGTAGGCGGCCGCGGCGTCCTGGGCCTCCAGTTCGATGCGGGAGAACACCGGGTTGGCGATCTTGAGGACACCGATGGGTTCCCCGTCGGTTCCGGTGAGCAGGAAGTTGGCGTCCTGCTGGCTGCCCAGCGCGGTGGCCTCCGCCTCGACACCGAAGTGGTTCCGGACGATGTCACGGGCCTGGGTCGGAGTGATCGCCGGGACCGGAAGTTCCTCGGCCTGGAAGAAGTCGAACAGCGTCATTAACTCGGGCATCCTCATCTGGCGTTTCGGCGGTCTCACTGTACTGCTGTGCCCGGCGTCGATCGGCCGATACGGTGGCAGCATGCGGGCGCTGATCATCGTCGACGTGCAGAACGACTTCTGCGAAGGCGGTTCACTCGCAGTGGACGGCGCGGGTGCGGTGGTGCGGGCGATCAACGCGCTGCTGTGCGGCCGCCACGGTTACGACCACGTGGTGGCGACCAAGGACTACCACGTCGACCCGGGCTCCCATTTCGCCGCGCACCCCGACTATGTCGACTCCTGGCCCCGGCACTGCGTCGCGGGCACCGGCGGCGCCGACTTCCATCCGGCACTCGACACCGACCCGATCGAGGCGGTGTTCTACAAGGGTGCGCACGAGGCCGCCTACAGCGGGTTCGAGGGTGAGAGCGATGGTGTCCGGCTGGCCGAGTGGCTGCGCGCCCGCGGGGTCGACGAGGTGGACATCGCCGGTATCGCCACCGACTACTGCGTGAAGGATACGGCCGCCGACGCCGTGCGGGAGGGCTTCACCACCCGGGTGCTGGTGGATCTGACGGCGGGCGTCGCCCCCGGGTCCACCACAGACGCCGTCGAGGACATGCGTGGCCGCGGCGTGGAACTCGTGCGCGCCGCCCGATGAGCGCCGCGCGCCCGGCTCTGATCGAGGTGGTGGACCGATCGCCGCGGGCGACGGCCGCCCACGACCGGGCCGGCTGGGTCGGTTTGTTCGCCGCCGACGGGCGGGTCGAGGATCCGGTCGGCTCCCGGCCGCACGTCGGGCTCGCGCAGATCGGGCGCTTCTACGACACCTTCATCGCGCCGCGCAGCATCGTCTTCCACCGCGATGCCGACATCGTCTGCGGCTCAACGGTTGTCCGGGACCTGGTGCTGGAGGTCGGGATGGGTCCGACGGTGAGCATGCGGATCCCGGCGGTGCTGCGCTACGACCTGCGCAGCGCAGCCGACGACTGGAAGATCGAACGGCTGCGGGCCTATTGGGAGCTGCCGGTGATGATGCTGCAGTTTCTGGGCAACGGGGCCCCTGCCGCGCCGCAGGCACTACAGCTGACCCGCGCGTTGCTCCGAAACCAGGGGCTGCGTGGTTCGGCCGGGTTCGCGGCGGGCTTTCGCGGCGCCCGATTCCGCGGCAAGCGCACCGTGCGTGGCTTCCTCGAGGCCATCGCGGCCGGCGACGAACTGGGGGCGTGGCGTTCGCTTGCGCCCGGCGCGGAGATCACCCGCGGCGACCGAACGCCGCTGAAGTTCAGCATGTTCGGTGCCGAACTCAGTGGCGTGACCCCGACGAAGCTGATCGCGGCCGGATCCTTCGTCACCGCATCGCTGCCGGGGCCGGCACCGCGGGTGCTGATCGCCGAACTCGCCGGCCGCGGAACGGCGATCAGCCGGCTCAGCTACTTCGCGGAGTGACAACGCCCATGGTTGTCCGACCCGCCGGCATGCCTTGGTGGGCAACCGGGCAGGACGAACGGGGCCGCAGACCGGGCACCAGCATGGGCACCGATCGCCGGTAGACCCGATACCCGTCGCCCAGGGATGCCACCAGGTCGCGCTCCTCGAGTCGGATGGCGATCAGGACGTATCCGGTGGTGGCGAACGCGAACAGCAGGTGCCCGGCGGTCATGGTGGGGGCGGCCCAAAAGGCGACCAGGAACCCGAGCATCAGCGGGTGGCGCACCAGGCGATAGAGCATCGTGGCGCGAAAACCCGCTTCCGGCCTGACGGTTCCGCGCCACTGCCGATACCACAGCAGCAGGGCGATGCTGGCCAGCACCACAGATAGGCGCCGACGCCGCAGGCGAGGACGGGAACTCGTTTGGTCATGGGTCAATGGGCGGCTCGCCGGACGGCCCGATCATGAGGCAGGTGCCTCAACTTCACACCAGGGGTTCGGTCAGCCCGTTTCGCAGGGCGTACATGCTCGCCCCGATGCGGTTGGTGACCCCGATCTTGGCGTAGCTGCGCTCGACGTGGTTCCGGGCCGTCTTCTCGCTGATTACCAGCGCCGCCGCGATCTGCTTGTTGGAGGCGCCGCGCGCGACCATTCGCAACACCTCGATCTCCCGCGGGGTCAGCCCGTCGGGCCGAGCCGCGGAGCGCCTGCCCTGATGGCCGGCGGCATGCAGGACGGCGTCGACGGCGACGGGGTCGAGTTCGCCGCCGCGGGCCCGTTCGCGGATGCGTTGTGCGGCCTGGTTCGCGTCGTATGCGGCGCGGTAGGGCCGTGGTTCCAGGGCGGACTGATAGCTCACCGCGGCGGCCAGCAACCGGTCCGGCATACCCAGCGCGGCTCCCGGCAGGTTGCGGGGATAGCCACTGCCGTCCATGCACTCGTGGTGGTTGCCGGCGACCTGCGCCACGTCATCGAATCCGTTGACCCGGTTGAGGATTCGCACCGTCAGGTACGGGTGTAGGCGCATCCGCTCGAACTCGGCGGCAGACAGGGATTCCGGCTTGGACCAGATCTGGTTGGAGATGCCGATCCGGCCGAGATCGTGCACATGACCGGCCCGTCGGGTCAGCGTCACGGCATCGGAACTCAGCCCGACCGCGTGGGCGGCATCCCCGGCGAGCCGGGCCACCGCGCGGGAATGGCCGAGGGTGAACGGGCATTTCAGGTCGACGAAGTCGCCGAGGGCGACCAGCAACTCGTCGAGTTCTGTTGCCGCCAGCGGTAGGTCATGGTCGGGGGCTCCGCGCAATGCCACGTCCCAGGCGTCGCCGGGCCGGGGTCCGTCGAGGATGGCGGAAGCGTCGGCGACGAACGCCCCGACCACCGTGGGGTCGAAATGCTTGCCGCTGCGGTCGGTCACCATGGCCACCGCGGCCGCCACACCGCCGGCGCGGTGATGAACCTCGGCCATGTCGGCCAGTTGCGCGACCCTCATCTCGATGGGGATCTCGTCGCCGCGGGCACCGGCGGGCAGGCCGCTGCCGTCGTAGCGCTCGAAGCTGAAGCCGACGGCGTGCTGCACGCCGGCACCCAGCCCCATCCGTTCGGCCAGCAGTGCGGCCGAGGTGCAGTGCGAGTGGATGAGCCGGGACATGTTGCCACGGGCATCCACGAACAGGGTGGCGATTGATTGCAGCCGCTGCAGCAGCGGCTCACCGCGGCCGATGTTGCTCGCCAGAAATCGGTAGTAGGGCAAACCCGACCAGTCGACCTGATAGGAATCCCGGCGCACCGCGATGTCGTCACCGAACCACTGGGCGAACTCGTGGGAATCGGCGTGGCATCCGATCCACATGACCAGCGTCGCGTAGTACACGCAGTCACGTTGCTCGCCGCTCAGCCCGAGCCGGTCCGCGATGCGGGTGCCGATCAGCGCCGCACGCAGCATGTGTTCGGCGGGCTGCCCCAGGCCGAGATCGATCGCCACCGACAGCGCGGCCAGCAGTTCGGCCCGGCTCGGTGCGCTGGGCCGGGGACCGTCCCGGGCGGTCGGTGCGGACATGCGCTTGATTGTCCTCCCTAGCACGATGTCCGGGGGTGCGTTGGCGCTGTCCGGGTCCCCCGCAGGTGGCGGGCGGGATCGAAGGCGTCGAAGCGCGCCGAACCGATGACACAGATCCCGCGTTGTGGCAGCCGGAAGTCGGCGAGCCGGTCCGGTTCGCTCAGGGGTGCCGGCCGGCCGAGGTCGACCCCGGCGATGGTGGCGGTCGAGCCGCTCACCACCCACATCTGTCGCGGTGCCACTCGGTAGTGCTGACCGTTCGGCACATTGCCGGTGAGCCGTATCCGACCCACCCCGAGCAGCGGGCCCGCGAGCCTGCTCAACACCGCCAGTGCCGATTCACGGGCCCAGACCGCCTCCGGCACCGCTCGTCCGACTCGGCTCATGGCGCGGGTCGCCGCCGTTTCGCTCATCTCGACGGTCCAGTCGAGGAGTCCGGGGATGGTGATGGCGACCGACCAGGGAGTCGTCCACGCCATCATGATCTCACACTGGACCGCGGGAACCGTTGTGGCGGAACTGAAGTAGCGCGAACAGCTCTGCTGGGCAGGTGTGGTCGCGTAGAAGGTCCACTCACCGGACGGAGCGCGGTGCCACACCGAGCGGTAGGCCGGGGAGAACGACGACGCCGGGAAGTATCGGAACGCCAGATAGTGCCCGCTGCTGAACGGCAGGCCCATGACGCCGAAGCCGGCGACACGTTCGCCGGCGCCGGGCGGCAGGGTCGGGTCGCCGGTGGCGGCGGCCACCGCCGCCTGGGGTGTGACGATTGTGTTCATGCTTCGATGTTGGCGTCGGCGGCGCCCGCCGGTCATGGGGCGGTTGCCTCAAATTTTGGTCGGCCGCCACCCCTGCATCCGGGCTCACATCCGAGCGAAGCGTGCCAGCACGAAGCAGTAGGCGCCGTAGGCGGCGAGTCCGGCCGCGGCGATGATCAACAGAACCTTGCCGAACGGCGCGTGGCCCAGCGTCTTCACCGCGGCATCCAGCCCGGCGCCCTTGCTCGGATCGGCGGTCAGCGTCGCGACGATCAGCAGCACGCCGGCGCCGCCGAGGACCGATCCCTTGGCGGTGTAGCCGGCGGCCCCCAGCGCCCTCACGGCCTGCCCGCCGGAAACCTTGAGGTCCTTCTCGAAATTCTTCGAGAGGCCCTTGTAGATGTGATAGCCACCCACCGCGATGATCCCGACGCCGACGGTCAGCAAAACCGCCTCGCCCCAACCGGATTGCAGCATGCGCGCGGTGAGCCCGGCATTCTGCGCGCTGTTAGACTTGCCGCCGCCGGAGGCGAACCGCACGGCCGTCATGGCGATACCGAAGTACACCACGGCAAGGCCGACCGACTTGAGCCGCTTGAATGCGTTCTTGGCGCCGTCGTCGCCGCGGCCGGGCTCGTTGGGGCGCGATCCGATGACGGCTTCGGCGAGGCGCCACAACGCCAGGGCGAACAGGCCGACTGCAGTGATCCACAGCGCCACCGAACCGCCGGGTTGCGCCGCCAGGGTGGCCAGCGCCCCGGACTGATCGGCGTTGCCGCCGGAACCGAACGCCAGCCGCAGCACGATGTAGGCGATGATCAGGTGCAGCACGCCACTGGTGCCGTAGCCGATCCGGGCGGCGTACTCGAAGCCGTTGCTGTCGGTGGCGCGGTCCACCGCATCGTGGACCTTATTGTCGACCATGTCAGCCGGTCTTCCCGTGATCAGCCGCTCGCAAACCGCTCGGCGGCCAGGCCGCCTATCGTCCGCGGTGAGGTGTCACAAACCGGCCAACCGTAAATTGCGGGAACGAAAATAATCTGTCACGCAATTGCCGCAATGGCGCGATTACGATCTTGAATATGCCTCACCGTAATTTGAATTACGGCTGTTGTTTGAGGTCAACACCACGCGGTAATTGCGATCTCAAATACATACTGAAAGTCCGCTTCTTGCGGCCACCTCGGCCGGTTACTTTGACCGGCGAGTCGAGATTTGGCAACTTTTGCAAGAGAACCGACAACTAACGCGATAGTCGGGTATAAACCACGTATCGCCAGCTAATTCGCAGGCCAGAGGGGGTTGGGGCCTTGCTCGCGACCAGGTTCCGAACATTCGTCGGGTTGTGCGAGCGCGGCACGGCGAATTTCGCGAACGAACCGGTTGACGCCAGTAGCCGCCGCGGATCGGATTTGCCGACGCCCTCGGGGCCGCACTCCGAACGCCACAACAACCGGCACGATTCTGTGGTGCGACTAGCGGTGCTTTTGGCGCTGATCTTGATTCCGTTCTGGGGGATTTTCCGCGGCGTTGTTCTCGCCATTGCGGCCGGCGCCCCGTTTGCGTACCTGACCGTCGTTCCATTGCTCATCGCGATGATCGGCGTCGGTCACCGCAGGCCACCGAATGGCGTGGGCGATGCCGAAGCCGACTGGATTCTGGCCGGGTTTTTCGGCGGCCTGGGCCTGTTTCTGCGCCACCTGATGTCCAATCGCTTCCCGACGTTATCGGGATTGTGGCAGCTGCCACTGGTCGGCGCGGTGCTGTGGGCGGCTTGTGCCGCGGCGGTGCTGTTCGGGGTACGCCGGGTCATGCAGACCTGGGCGTTGTGGGTGTTCGCGGTCGCGACGGTCACTCCGTTGCCCTACCTCTTGGTCACCGCCGCCGCTGGGGGAGGCGCCGTCGCTGCGGCGGCGGTGACCGGGGTCATCGGCGGAGTCGCCGTGTTCCTTGCGGCCCCCGAGCATCCGCCGGTGTGGCGCCTGGGTGTTGCCGCGACAACCTCGCTCGTCAGTGTCGGTGCAGCGGTGATCGCCGTTGGCGGCGGCCTCGACGGCACCCGGTCGCCGTTGTGGCTTGCCGTTTTGTGCGGTGGCGCTTTCCCGGTGTGCGGATTCCTCGTCCTGCACGGGATTGGCTCCCGTGCAACTCAGTCCGCCGGCAATGCCGTGCTGCCCCGACGGTCGTGGGGTTCGCTGGCCGTACTGGGTCTCGGCGCGGGTATCGTTCTGTTGCTGAATCAGCCCTACACCGCCTTCGACGGTCAACCGGCGGGTGCCCGGGCCAACTGGGCCGCCCGGCTGGGTCTGCCTGCGGGCGAACAGTTTTCCTTCATCCAGCGATATCTGGGTCCTCGCGCAACCTTTGCCCGGCACGCTGTTCCCTCGATACCGGGACTTCCCGAGGCGGCGGTGGACGTCATCGCCACCGACAACCTCGCCGCACTGAGAACCTATCGCGACGCGCTCTGGTACCCGGCTACCGTGCCACCGAACTATCAGCCGTTCGAGCTGGGTGACCGGGCGGTGGTCGAAGGCCGGGCGGCCGCCACGGATTCCTCACTCGCCACCGATCCGCACGTGCCGGACTGGTATGTCGTCACCTGGCTGTGGCGAACCGGTGCCACCTACCAGCAGATCTTCGTGGTGGTCAATCAGACGTGGACGTCAAAGGCGGCGCCCCCGGTACCCGTGCCGTTGTCGATTCGCGCCAACGTCATCGGTCCGGCGCTGTGGTTGATGCGTCAACAGGCGGATCCCGGCACCATGGTCGATCCGCTGGTGGCAGCGCGGGCGCAGCAGGTTGTGCGCCGCGTGCTGTCGGCGGGGGGTCCAGGGCATGGGTGAACTACTCGAGCCACAGTTCTCCGCTCGAAGCGCGCTGGGTGCGCGCGGACTCTTGGTGCTCGGGGCGGCTGCGGTGTTGTTGGTGGCGCTGAGCGTCGCGTACCCGACCCGAGTGCCTCCGCTGGTCGCGAACGTGTTGACGTTGCGCTTGTTGGGCGGAACGCGGGAGACGTCGACGCCCTCGAGCCGGATCGCCCCCTCGCTGGGGCTTTCGAACCCCGCGATCATGCGCAAAGTGGTGGTCTTTCCGCAGCCGGACGGTCCGAGCATGGAGAAGAACTCACCGGCGGCGATGGAGAAATCGGCGTCTGCGACGGCGACATAATCCTCGAAGCGCTTGGAGACATGATCGATCTCGATGACCGGTGCGCCGGCCTGCCGAGTGGATTCGGTGTCTCCGGTGGTCTGGTGGGTGGCGGTTGCGCCGGTCTCGGTCAGGGCCCGTCCTCCTTATGCCGTAGGCCAGCGTTCACACCCCGTTGGCCCCGTCGCTAAACCTTCGCGGATTTACCCGCCATCCGCAACCGATTCCGCAACGAAAGTGGAAACTCACGATCGATTCCCTCGCCAGAACCCCGCTATGAGCGCGGCATTCCGCAGACCGGCACCAATATTGACGGTGTCGATGGATGGATCTTAGCCCGCTTCAGCCCGTCGCGAGCGCTCGAGCGATGACGAGGCGCTGAATCTGATTGGTGCCCTCGAAAATCTGGGTGATCTTGGCCTCGCGCATGTAGCGCTCCACGCGGTAATCGCGGGTGTAGCCGACCCCGCCGAGCACCTGGACCGCGTCGGTGGTGACCTTCATGGCCGCGTCGGTGGCCACCAGCTTGGCGACACTGGCGTGCTGTGAATACGGCCGCCCGGCGTCGCGGCGCCGGGCAGCGTCGAGATAGGTGGCGCGGGCCCCGGCCACCGCGGCGGCCATGTCGGCCAGCAGGAAGCCCAGCCCCTGGTGGTCGATGATCTTGCGGCCGAAGGTCGTTCGCTCGTTGGCGTAGACGCAGGCCTCGTCCAGTGCAGCCTGCGCGATGCCGACCGCCACGGCCGCGATGCCCAGCCGGCCGGCGTCCAGCGCGCTGAAGGCGATCTGCAGCCCCTGGCCCTCGGCGCCGATCCGGCGCTCGGCGTCGACAACGGCGTTGTCGTAGAACGCGGAGGTGGTCGGCACCGCGGCGAGGCCCATCTTCTCCTCGGGCTTGCCAAAGCTCAGGCCCGGCTGGTCGGCGGGAATCAAAAAACAGGAGACTCCGCCCCGTCCCTTCCCCGAGTCGCTGCGCTCCTGCCCGCCGGTACCCTCACCGGTCCGGGCGAACAGGTTGTAGAAGTCGGCCCGGCCGCCGTGGGTGATCCAGGACTTCGAGCCGTTGATGACGTAGCCGTCCCCGGACGCAACGGCGGCGCAGCGCAGGGCGGCCGCATCGGAGCCCGCCTGTGGTTCGGACAGGCTGTATGCGCCGATCTGGTCGCCGGAGAGCATGCCGGGCAGCCAGCGCTGCTTCTGCTCCTCGGTACCGAAGAACAGCAGCGGGTTGCAGGACAGGCTGTGCACGCTGACCGCCACCGCGACGGCGGCCCAGCGGGCCGCGAGTTCCTCGAGCACCTGCAGATAGACCTCGTACGGCTGGCCGGCGCCGCCCCACTCCTCGGGCTGCGCCAAGCTCAACAGCCCTGCTGCGCCGAGCTGGGCGAACACCCCCTCGGGATAGGTCTCGGACCGTTCGTGCTCGTCGACGATCGGCGTCAGCACCTTGTCCGCGATATCGCGGGTCAGCGCGATCAGATCCGCGGCGTCCTGGTCGGGGAGGAGTCGATCAACCGGCATGGCCGGAAGCATGCCATCCCGGCGGCGGTCACATGTGCGCGCCGCCATCGACCCGGACCTCAGTGCCCGAGACCCAGAACGCGTCCGCACTGCCGAGCATGGCGACCACCGCGGCGACCGCGTCGGGCTTGGCGAAGTTCTCGCCCTTGGCCAGCGGCACCAGCGGAGCGACCCGGCCGAACAGTTTGTAGTTGGCGTCCTCCGGCAGTCCCGGACCGACACTCTGTTTCGACTCGCCGGTGCCGTCGGTCATACCCGAGGAGATCGAACCCGGCTGCACGGAGTTGAACCGGATACCGTCCCTGG
>JAGQTU010000046.1 GCA_020438865.1 Mycobacterium sp. | reverse complement strand
GAAGATGAAGGCAGCGACCAGACCCGCCAACGGAACGGTCCGTTCGTCGAGCTCGGCCCGCGCCTTCCAAGCGCACAGCGCCACTGCGGCGATCGCCAAGGCGCCGAACACCGCGGCGGTGGGGGCGTTGACCAGTCCATCGCTCATGTGCATGGCCGTGACCTGGACGCTCAAGCATGCCCTCCTTGCGGCGCGGTGTCGCTTCAACCCCCTCGGGCGAGCCTAGTGTCGGCAGCTCTCATCTGTCTACATGTTCAGATAATCAATTGACCGCGTCGGGCTCCGCGTGCGCCGCGCCGATCCAATGCAGCAGGTCGTGGACGATGTGATCCTCGAGTCGATAACTGACCAGCCGGCCAACCCGGGTCGAGGTCACCCAGCCCTGCTGGCGCAGCACCCGGAGTGCTTGCGATACCGCGTTTTCCGACCTACCGAGCGCCGTGGCGAGGTCGCCCACACAGATTCCGGGCGCCCGATGCAGACAGAGCAGGATCTCAAGGCGGTTCGGGTCTGACAGCAGATCGAAGCGCTGCGTCCAGCCAGTGATGTCGACATCGGCCAGCGCCGACGAGGCACGTTCGACCTTCATCTGGTCGCCCGGCCCGTCCATGCGAAGAAATCTAACCCAGGACCGCCCGATCACTCGTCGGGTTTGTGTTCCCGCCACACCCGTTCGAATGGCAGCCGCCAGGCGTTCGGCGCGATCAGCTGATGGATCGCGTTGGGACCCCACGTGCCGATCGGGTAGCTCTTCACCTGCGGCGGGTCGTCGATCAGCTGGGCCGAGCGTTCCCACAGCGACTCGATACCCTCGGCGGTGGTGAACAGCGTGTGATCACCGCGCATCGCGTCCAGGATCAACCGCTCGTAGGCCTCGAGCACGTCAGCCACCGAGTCGGTCTCCCGGGTGGAGAACTGCATGGACAGCTTGTCCAGCTTCATCCCGGGCCCGGGACGCTTGCCGTAGAACGACAGCGACACCTTGGACTCGTCGGCAAGGTCGAAGGTGAGGTGGTCCGGCCCCTCCGAGCCCACCCCGGAACCGGGCGGGAACATCGTCCGCGGCGCCTCCTTGAACGCGATGGAGATGATCCGCTGACCCTGCGCCATCTTCTTGCCGGTCCGCAGGTAGATCGGCACGCCGGCCCAGCGCCAGTTGTCGATCCCCACCTTGAGCGCGATGAACGTCTCGGTGTCGGAATCGCGTGCCACCCCGTCCTCGTCCCGGTAGCCGACGTACTGGCCGCGCACCACGTTGGCCGGGTCGATCGGCAGCATCGAGCGGAAGACCTTGTTCTTCTCCTCGCTGATCGCGCGCGGCTCCAGCGCGGTCGGCGGCTCCATCACCACGAACGCCATCACCTGGAACAGGTGGGTGACGACCATGTCCTTGAACGCACCGGTGCTCTCGTAGAAGTTGGCCCGGGTGTCCAGGCCGAGGGTCTCGGGGATGTCGATCTGGATGTGGTCGATGAAGTTACGGTTCCAGATCGGCTCGAACAGGCCGTTGGCGAACCGGAAGGCCAGGATGTTCTGCGCCGCCTCCTTTCCCAGGAAGTGGTCGATGCGGAAGATCTGCGCCTCGTTGAACGTGTCGTGGACGAAGTCGTTGAGTTCGATCGCGCTGGCGAGGTCGGTGCCGAACGGCTTCTCCATCACCACCCGGGACCGGTCCACCAGGCCGGCTTCCTTGAGCATGGTGATGACCGCCTGGGCCGCCTTCGGCGGCACCGACAGGTAGTGCAGCCGGCGCACGTCGGGTCCCAGTTTATCCTCGGCGGCGTGCACCGCGGCCGCCAGCGCCTCCGGCCCGGCACTCTGCGGGACGTAGGTGACCCGTTCGGCGAAGTGCGCCCACTGCTCATCGGTGAGCTTGCGGCTGCCGAAGGTGTCCACCGCCTCCTTGGCCAACGCCAGGAACTGATCGTCGGTCAGATCCTCCAGCGAGGTGGCCACCACCCGGATGTCGGGCGCCAGCGAGGATTCCTCCAGGTAGGCCAGGCCCGGAATCAGCTTGCGTTTGGCCAGATCACCGGTTGCGCCGAAGAGGACGACGACGTGTGGATCGAGGGTCTCGAGCACTCGGCGGTGCGGCCGGGCTCCGGCCGCGGGATAGGCGATGGTCGGCAGTTTGTCGGGGGCCACACCCGGCATGATCGCACCCCGGCAGGCGCCGCGCACACGCTCTCAGTCGAGAAATCCGTGCAACAGCGCGGCCGATCCGGCCACGTGAGCGCGCATCGCCGCGGCGGCCGCGTCGGGATCGCCGGCCAGGATCGCCAGGACGATCGTCTCGTGCTGATCGTCGGAATGAGTGATGTTGCGGCGCAGCAACGGAATCTGGTCGAGCAGGGCGTTGAGCCGCATCCGGTTCTCGGCCAGCAGCGGCACCAGCGACGGTGTCGCCGCCGCCTCCGCGATCGCCAGGTGCAGCCGCGAGTCCAGCCTCCGGTAGTCCTCCGGGGGGGCGGCGCGGACGTCGGCCAGCCGCGACCTCAGCCCGTCCCGCTCGGTGGCGGTCAATGTGCGCTCGGCCGCCATCCTGGCCGCGCCTACCTCGAGGATCTCCCGCAGCCGCAACGCGTCGTCGAGTTCGGCGCGGCTGACCCGCACCGCGCCGTCGCTGGGTGCGGGCAACTCCTCGGCCAGGAAGGTGCCGCCGTAGCGGCCGCGCCGCGACACCAGGTAGCCGGCGTCGGCAAGCGACTTGATCGCCTCCCGCACGGTGTCGCGGCTGACCCCGAGCCGGGCGGCGAGCTCACGTTCGGGAGGCAGGCAGTCCCCCGGGGCCAGCACCCCGAGCCGGATCGTCTGCAGCAGCCGGGCGACGGTGTCCTCGAAGGCATTGCCGGGTCGCACCGGGCGCAGCAGGGCCGCGTTGACCGTTGCCGGGTCGGTGTCCGATTCCCGGGTCGCTTCGCTCCTGCCCGCCGGAACCGATTCCCGGGTCGCTTCGCTCCTGCCCGCCGGAACCGATTCCCGGGTCGCTTCGCTCCTGCCCGCCGAGGCCATCACAGGCCCTACAGCGGCGTGACGTAGGCCGAGCAGATGCCGCCGTCGACCAGGAAGGTGGAGGCGGTGATGAACGACGCGTCGTCACTGGCCAGAAAGGCCACCGCAGCTGCCAACTCCTCCGGCTCGGCGAACCGGCCCAGCGGCACATGCACCAGCCGCCGGGCGGCGCGCTCGGGATCCTTGGCGAACAGCTCCCGCAACAGCGGGGTGTTCACCGGACCCGGGCATAGGGCGTTCACCCGAATCCCGTTGCGGGCGAACTGAACTCCCAGTTCACGCGACATGGCCAGCACACCGCCCTTGGACGCGGTGTAGGAGATCTGCGAGGTCGCCGAACCGACCACCGCCACGAACGACGCGGTGTTGATGATCGAGCCCTTCCCTGCGGGCACCATGTGGCGCAACGCCGCCCGGCAGCACAGGTACACGCTCTTGAGGTTGACGTCCTGAACCTTCTGCCACGCGGGTAGTTCGGTGTTCTCGATCAGGTCGTCGTCGGGCGGGGATATGCCGGCGTTGTTGAACGCGACGTCGACCGACCCATGGGTCGCAGCGGCGGTGTCGAAGAGGTTGTCGACTGCTGCCTCCTCGGCGACATCGACCGCCACGAACGTGCCGCCGAGTTCCTCGGCGATGGGCTCGCCGGTCTTGGGATCGATGTCACCGATGACGATCGTGGCACCCTCGGCGCGCATCCGCTTGGCCGTGGCGAGCCCGATACCGCTGGCCCCGCCGGTGATGACGGCGACCTTTCCGGCCAGCCGCTGAGTGAGATCGACGGTGGTAGGAGTCATTCGGCAGCTCCGATCGCGAAGAATACGTTCTTGGTTTCGGTGAAATGTTCGGGCGCGTCCGGTCCGAGTTCGCGGCCCAGCCCGGATTGCTTGAACCCGCCGAACGGCGTGTTGTAACGCACCGAGGAGTGTGAGTTCACGCTGAGGTTGCCGGATTCGACGGCGCGGGAGACCCGCAGCGCGCGGGACAGGTTGTCCGTCCAGATCGACCCGGACAGCCCGTATTCGCTGGCGTTGGCCAGCGCGATGGCGTCGGCCTCGTCCTCGAAGGGCAGGACGGTCACCACCGGGCCGAAGATCTCCTCGGTGACGGTGCGGTCGGTGCGCGCCGGGGTGAGCACCGTCGGCGGGAACCAGAACCCAGGCCCGTCGGGCGCCAAACCGCGGAACGCGACCGGCGCGTCGTCAGGCACGTAGGCGGCCACTGCCTCGAAGTGCTTGCGCGACACCAGCGGTCCCATCTCGCTGTCGCGCCGGTTGGGATCGCCGACCACCACACCCTTGACCGCCGGCTCCAGCAGCTCCATGAACCTGTCGAAGACGCTGCGCTGCACCAGGATCCGGCTGCGCGCGCAGCAGTCCTGCCCGGCGTTGTCGAAGACGCCATAGGGTGCGGTTGCTGCCGCCTTCTCCAGATCGCAATCGTCGAAGACGATGTTGGCGCTCTTGCCGCCGAGTTCCAGAGTGACGCGTTTGATGGCTTTGGCGGCGCCGGCCATCACGTGCACACCGATCTCGGTGGAACCGGTGAAGACGATCTTGCGGACGTCCGGGTGACTGATGAACCGCTCCCCCACCACCGAACCCTTGCCGGGCAGCACCTGGAACAAGCCGTCGGGCAACCCGGCCTGCAGTGCCAGTTCACCGAGTCGCATCGTGGTCAGCGGGGTGATCTCGGCCGGCTTGACCAGCACGGCGTTGCCCGCGGCGAGTGCGGGGGCGAAACCCCATGACGCGATCGTCATCGGGAAGTTCCACGGCGCAATCACGGCCACCACGCCGAGCGGCTCGTGGAATGTCACGTCCAAACCACCCGCCACTGGAATCTGCTTGCCGGACAACCGTTCCGGGCTGGCCGCATAGAACTGCAGCACGTCGCGGACGTGCCCGGCCTCCCATTCGGCGTTGCCGAGCACGTGACCGGAGTTCGCCACCTCCAGCGCGGCCAGCTCGTCGACATGGGCGTCCACCACCACGGCGAATGCGCGCAGCGCCGCGGCGCGTTCCGCCGGCGCCTGAGTGGCCCACACCTTCTGCGCCACCTTCGCCCG
Source organism: Mycobacterium sp. (assembly GCA_020438865.1). Classification (GTDB taxonomy): domain Bacteria; phylum Actinomycetota; class Actinomycetes; order Mycobacteriales; family Mycobacteriaceae; genus Mycobacterium. The sequence goes on along the minus strand of JAGQTU010000046.1, from coordinate 27,328 downwards.
GGACACCGCGTCGTCGACGGCCGCCGCGTCGAGCAACTCGACGGTGCGCAGCACCTGCTCGGTGGCCGGGTTGATCAGGTCAACACTCCCGGTCACGGATTCGTCCTCTCCGTCGCGTACTCGCGTGCGGCCGCCACCACGCCGGCGAACAGCCGCAGATCGTCCAAGGTCTCCTCCGGGTGCCACTGCACCCCGACGACGAAGCGCTCGCCCGGCATCTCGACCGCCTCGATGACACCGTCGCTGTCGCGGGCACTGATCACCAGGCCGTCGCCGAGCCGGTCGATCGCCTGGTGGTGATAGCACTGCGCCTGCGAACTGTCCCCGATCAGCCCGGCCAGCCTGCTGCCCGCGACCGTGCGGACCTGCGAGGTGGAGAACACCGCATTGCCCTGCTGATGGCCGGTGTGGCCGATCAGCTCCGGTAGGTGCTGATGCAGCGTGCCGCCCAAGGCCACGTTGAGTACCTGCACGCCACGGCAGATCCCCAGCACCGGCATGCCGCGCCGCAGCGCTGCGGCCAGCAGCGCGAACTCCCAGGCGTCGCGGTCGCGCGCGGGCTCGTCGGTGCTCGGGTGTGGATCGTGGCCGTAGGCGGCCGGATCCACGTCCCTGCCACCGGTGATGATCAGCCCGTCGAGACCGTCGATCACCCGGGCGGCGATGTCGGCTTCGACCGGCTGCGGCGGCAGCAGGGCAGCGATGCCGCCGGCCAGTGTTACGCCGTCGATGTAGATGCCGGGCAGGAAGCTGGCGTGCACATCCCACACGCCCGTCTGGGCCTGCTGCAGATAGGTGGTCAGGCCGACGACCGGCCGCAGGTCACCCGGACGAAGCGGCCCGGTGATGCGGCTAGAGGCGTTCAAAGCCACGCACCCGCTCCCAGTCGGTGACGACGGAGTTGAAAGCCGCCAGCTCCACCCGGGCGTTGTTGAGATAGTGCTCCACCACCTCGTCGCCGAACGCCGACCGCGCGACGGACGATCCGTCCAGTAGCGCGGCGGCCTCGGCCAGCGTCGTCGGAAGGTGTTGCGCACCCGCGGTGTACGCATTGCCCGCGCAGGGGTCCTCCAGTTCGAGCCCTTGGTCGATACCGTGCAGACCACCGGCCACCAGGGCGGCCACCGCCAGGTACTGGTTGACGTCACCGCCCGGCGCGCGCAGCTCCATCCGCATGGAATGCCCCCGGCCCACCACCCGCACCGCGCAGGTGCGATTGTCCAACCCCCACGCGACCGCCGTCGGCGCAAAGCTGCCCTCGACAAAACGCTTGTAGGAGTTGATGTTCGGCGCGTAGAACAGCGTCAGCTCCCGCATGATGGCGAGCTGGCCGGCGATGAAGCTGCGGAACATCGGTGACATGCCCAGCGGGTCGGTCTCGTCGGCGAACACCGCCACACTCGGCTCGCCGTCCGGCACGCCCCGCAGCGAGATGTGGATGTGACAGCTGTTGCCTTCGCGCTCATCGAATTTCGCCATGAACGTCAGGCTCTGGCCGTGCTGGTCGGCGATCTCTTTGGCGCCGTTCTTGTAGATCGTGTGGTTGTCGCAGGTGACCAGCGCCTCGTCGTAGCGGAACGCGATCTCCTGCTGGCCGAAGTTGCACTCCCCCTTGACCCCCTCGCAGTACATCCCGGCGCCATCCATGCCCAGCCGGATGTCGCGCAGCAGCGGCTCCATCCGCGTCGAGGCGTGGATCGCGTAGTCGACGTTGTAGTCCGTCGACTTCGTCAGACCGCGATAGCCGGCCGCCCAGGCCGCGCGGTAGGTGTCGTCGAACACCATGAACTCCAGTTCGGTGCCGACGTAGGCGGCCAGCCCGCGCTCGGCCAGCCGGTCCAGCTGTCTGCGCAGGATGGTGCGCGGCGCCGCCAGCACCGGCCGGCCGTCGGTCCACGCCAGGTCGGCCATCACCAGCGCGGTCCCGGGCAGCCACGGAATCCGGCGCAGGGTCGAGAAAGCCGGGGCCATCACCATGTCGCCGTAGCCAGATTCCCAGCTCGACATGGCGTAGCCGTCGACGGTGTTCATGTCGACGTCGACGGCCAGCAGATAGTTGCAGCACTCCGCGCCGTGGGCGGCAACCTCCTCGGCGAACAGCCGCGCGGCCACCCGCTTTCCGGTCAGCCGGCCCTGCATGTCGGCGAACGCCACGATCACCGTGTCGATCTCTCCGGCGGCGATCAGGTGCTCCAGTTCAGCCTGCGTCAACAGCCCGGGCCGGGTCGTCTCGGTCATCGCCTGCTCCCCCTCACATAGGTCTCGGGACTCGCCGAATAGCCAACCATTGAATCCCGCTCCCCTTCGGCTTCCGGCTACACGATTAACACGAACGTCACCCCAAAGGTAGGACAACAGACCATTGACATTCTATTCTCCCCTTGACACCAGTGCCGTCAGTCCCGGGCGCCCACGCGCCGTCCAACCGTTGAGGAGCGACCGCCATGGCCGAAGAGACGATGAAAACCTCGGGCGTCACCTATACCCAGGCCGGTGCGGGCTATTTCGAGAAACGCACCCTGCTGCGCACCGCGGGCTTCTGGGGCCTCTGGGGCATCGGCATCGCGGCCGTCATCTCCGGTGACTTCTCCGGGTGGAACTTCGGCATCGGCGCGGCCGGCTGGGGCGGATTGGGCATCGCGGCGATCGTCATCATCGTCATGTACTTCGGGATGCTGTTCTCGATCGGCGAGATGTCAGCCGCGATGCCGCACACCGGCGGTGCCTACTCGTTCGCGCGCGCGGCCATGGGGCCATGGGGCGGCTTCATCACCGGCTTCGCCGAGACGATCGAGTACGTCTTCACCACCGCCGTCGTGGTCTTCTTCTCGGCCAGCTACGCCAACTCGGTGACCGACGACCTCTTCGGACTGTCGCTGCCCAGTTGGGTGTGGTGGATCATCCTGTACGCGATATTCGTCGGGCTCAACTCGTGGGGCGCCGAGGTCTCGTTCCGGTTCGCCCTTGTCGTGGCCATCATTTCGGTCGGCATCCTCGTCCTGTTCGGTATCCTCGCCATCGCCCACGGTGCGGTCGATTTCGGCAAGCTGCTCGACATCGAACCGGACACCAGCAAGGCGGGTGCGAGCACGTTCCTGCCCTTCGGAATCGTCGGAGTCCTCTACGCACTGCCGTTCGCGATGTGGTTCTTCCTGGGAATCGAGGAACTCCCACTGGCTGCCGAAGAGGCCCACAACCCGAGCCGCGACATCCCCAAGGCCGGCATCTGGGGGATGATCTCGCTGGTGGCCTGCGCGGCTATCGTGTTCTTCCTCAACCCCGCGGTGACCGGTTCGCAAGCGCTGGGCAGCTCCGACGAGCCACTGCTCGACGGCTTCCGCGCCTTCCTGCCGAGTGGCTGGGCCGCGATCCTGTCGGCGTTCGCCCTGATCGGTCTGCTCGCCAGCCTGCAGGGAATCATGTACGCCTACGGCCGCAACCTCTACTCGCTGAGCCGGGCAGGCTACTACCCCAAGGCGTTGTCGCTCACCGGTAGCCGCCAGACGCCCTACGTCGCGCTGTTCGTCGGCGCGGTCGTCGGGTTCGTCGCGCTCGTCGTGGTCAATTTCAACGAGGGTGCCGGGGACGTCGTTCTCAACATCGCGGTGTGGGGCGCGGTCCTGGCCTACATGCTCCAGATGGCGTCCTTCATCCTGCTTCGTCGCAAGTTCCCGAACGCACGTCGCCCATGGATCAGCCCGACCGGCAACGGGGGCGCGATCGTGGCGTTCGTGATCGCCGCGGTCACCTTCGTCGCCGTGCTGATCAACCCGACCTATCGGCCCGCCGTGTTCACGATCGTCGTGCTCTACGTGATCGGCCTCCTGGTGTTCGGGCTCTACGGGCGACACCGGTTGGTGCTCTCGCCCGAGGAGGAGTACGCCGTGACCGGTGGCCTGCACGGCTACGACCCGGCCTCCGAGGGCCTGGGCGGCACCATCGAGGACGAGATCCTCAAGGGCCACACCGACTGACGCCGGGCCTCGGCGCACATCCAACCAACCCCCACGGAGACCACATTCCAGGCCCGCCTGCAGGCAGGGTCCCGCGCCCCCCGTGCCGCCGGCCGGGGGGCGCGGTTTGTGTGACATGGCCCGCAACTCACGCCATCGGCGTCGACGATGAGTGACCACCTCGGCCCAGCGATCCCGTACGCCTACGACGGACCCGAGCCGGTACCGGCGGGCCAGCCCAGGCCCTGCTCGTCGGCGCGTCGAACGGCGTCGACATCGACTACCACGCATTCCCCATCACTGCCGCGCCCGCCGACGGCCGATCCCGGTTCCTGCTCGCCGTATTCCTCCTCCGCTCCGGCGGCGACGGCACGGTCAGGTTTGGGGCGAGACCCGACGACGACCCCGTCGTGACGCTGCCGTCGTTGCCCGCTGACGCCGATCGACGGTTCCGCCATGCCTTCGACAAGTTGGTCGCCTGGCAGCAGACCGACGCGTTCCTTGAACTGGGCGCCGAACAGCAGGACAAAATCGATCTCGCCGCCCCCGACGCCGTCCGGCAATCGCTCGAACGACACTTGTTCTCCTACGCCCACATGGTCGGCACCTGCCCGATGGGGCCCGTGCTCGACGCCGACTGTCGCGTTCACGGCATCGTGGGACTGCGTGTCGCCGACGGCTCGGTCATGCCGACCATCCCCTCGGGGAACACCTATCTCGGCTGCGTCATGATCGCCGAGCGCATCGCGAGCAAGATGAAGGCCGCGGGGTGACGACCGTCGCGGACATCACCGCCCTCGATGATCGACGCGCCGCCGGGCCGGGCACCGCGCCCCGGGGGCGCGGTTTGTGTCGGCGAAAATCACAGCGGCATCGCAACATTAGAAGTCGGTGAGATTAGAACCCCTTTCCCCTGGGTAAACACCGGCCCAGCCGCAGTAGCAAACCGCGCGCGGGTACCGATGCTCACAGGACACGGGTAGGTTCGAAGCGATGTGTGGAGCGACCGGTGAAGTCCGGCTCGACGACCAGGCACCCGACGTGGCGGCAGTGGCCGCCATGGCGGCGACAATGGCTCCGCGCGGGCCGGACGGTGCCGGGGTGTGGTCGCAGGGGCGCATTGCGTTGGGCCACCGCCGACTGAAGATCATCGACCTGTCCGAGGCGGGCGCTCAGCCCATGGTCGACGCCGACCTGGGATTGACGATCGGCTGGAACGGCTGCATCTACAACTACGAGGCATTGCGCGACGAACTCGCCGGGCACGGCTACCGCTTCTTCTCCCACAGCGATACCGAGGTGCTGCTCAAGGCGTACCACCACTGGGGTGATCGGTTCGTCGAGCGGCTGCACGGCATGTTCGCGTTCGCCATCGCCGAGCGCGACAGCGGTCGGGTCCTGCTGGGCCGCGACCGGCTCGGCATCAAACCGCTCTACCTCAGCGAGGACTCCCACCGCGTCCGATTCGCCTCGTCGCTGCCGGCGCTGCTGGCCGGTGGCGGGGTCGATACCCGCATCGACCCGGTGGCGCTGCACTACTACCTGACGTTCCACTCCGTGGTTCCCGCCCCGCACACGATCGTCCGCGGAGTGCGCAAGCTGGAACCAGGATCGTTGCTGGCCATCGAGCCTGACGGCAGCACCGCGGCGTGGACGTACTGGAGCCCGGAGTTCACCCGGCGCGCCGATCGCTCCGACTGGACCGAAAAGGATTGGCAGGACGCGGTTCTCGATGCGCTGCGCACCGCGGTCAAACGCCGACTCGTGGCCGACGTGCCCGTCGGATGCCTGCTGTCCGGCGGCGTGGACTCGAGTCTGATCGTCGGCCTACTCGCCGAGGCCGGCCAGCACGGGCTGTCGACCTTCTCGATCGGCTTCGAGCCCGTCGGCGGGGTCAAGGGCGACGAGTTCTTCTACTCCGACATCGTGGCGCAGCGCTTCGGCACCGACCACCACCAGATCCGCATCGACACCGCGCGAATGCTCCCCGCCCTCGACGGCGCCATCGACGCCATGAGCGAACCGATGGTCAGCCACGACTGCGTGGCGTTCTACCTTCTGAGCCAGGAGGTCTCCCGTCACGTCAAGGTGGTGCAGTCCGGACAGGGAGCCGACGAGGTGTTCGCCGGCTACCACTGGTATCCCCCGATGAGCGGGGCCGACGCGGCAAGCGTGGACGGTTCCGTCGCCCGCTACCGCGGCGCTTTCTTCGACCGCGACCACGCAGGGGTCGACGCGCTCCTGTCCGACGACCGCCACTGCGGCACCGACGCCAGTCTGGCGTTCGTCACCGCGCATTTCGCCCGCGCCGGCGCCGAGACCGGGGTGGACCGTGCGCTGCGGCTGGACACCACCGTGATGCTGGTCGACGACCCGGTCAAGCGGGTCGACAACATGACGATGTCGTGGGGGCTGGAGGGCCGGGTGCCGTTCCTCGACCACGAACTGGTCGAGCTCGCGGCCAGCTGCCCGCCACAGTTGAAGACCGCGCACGGCGGCAAAGGCGTGCTGAAAGAGGCTGCGCGCCAGGTCATTCCGGCCGAGGTGATCGACCGACCCAAGGGCTACTTCCCCGTCCCGGCGCTAACCCACCTGGAGGGCCCCTACCTGGACCTCGTTCGTGACGCGCTCTACGCCCCCCAGGCGAAGGAGCGCGGCCTGTTCCGGCCCGAGGCCGTCGAACGGCTGCTCGCCGACCCCAACGGCCGACTGACCCCACTGCGCGGCAACGAATTGTGGCAGATCGCGGTACTCGAACTGTGGTTGCAGCGCCACGGCATCACCGGGCCGGCCGCATGACCGAGCTGATGCCCGGCGGCGGGCACTCCGAGGCGATCACCCTGGGGCTGCATGACGCCTCTCCCCCGGACATGGTCGACGCGATGTCCGACGATGTGGTGCTCGAATTGGGTTGGGGCCGATTGATCTTCGGCCAGACCTTCGCCGACCAGGACACGCTGGCCGCCGTGCTCGCGCACGAGGAGCACGGCCGTCGCGACATCTGCATCTACGCCCGCGAATCCCATGTGCTGGTGGCCCGCTCACCCGCCCAGTTGTTCATCGACCCCAGTCACACCTATCGATTGCGGTTCACCGGCGAGTTCGAGGACCGCGAGGCGGTCGGGTTCACCGTGCGGCCGCTGCGTGACGAGTCCGAGGCGGACGAGATCAACCGGGTCTATGTCCGCTGCGGCATGGTGCCGGCCCCCACCGAGGTGATCTGGAACAACCACCTGCACGCCGACACCGTCTGCTACCTCGTCGCAGTGCGCGACGACGGCACGTTGATCGGCACGGTCACCGGGGTGGACCACAAGCTGCTGTTCAACGACCCCGAGGACGGTTCGAGCCTGTGGACGCTGGCCGTCGACCCCTCGGCCGGCCTGCCGGGTGTCGGTGCCGCACTGACCCGCGCGCTGGCCCGGTTCTTCCGCGACCGCGGCCGCGCCTACCTCGATCTGTCGGTGGCCCATGACAACGAGGCCGCCATCGGGCTGTACGAGAAGCTGGGCTTCCACCGCGTCCCGGTACTGGCGGTCAAACGCAAGAACGCGATCAACGAGCCGCTGTTCACCCACCCGCCGGAAACCATCGACGACCTCAATCCGTACGCCCGGATCATCGCCGACGAGGCCGTGCGCCGCGGCATCCACGTCGAGGTGATCGACGCCGAAACCGGTGAGATGCGGTTGTCGCACGGCGGTCGCACCGTGATCACCCGGGAGTCGTTGAGCGAGTACACCTCCGCGGTGGCGATGAGCCGCTGCGACGACAAGCGGCTCACCCGTCGCATCGTCTCGGAGGCCGGTATCGCGGTCCCGCGCAGCAGGCTGGCCACCTTCGATGCCGACGACCAGGCCTTCCTTGCCGAGGTCGGTGACGTGGTGGTGAAACCGACCCGCGGGGAGCAGGGCAAGGGCATCACCGTCGGGGTCGACAGCCCCGAGGAACTCGACGCCGCCCTGGCCCGCGCCCGCGAACAGCACCCCGAGGTCCTCATCGAGCAGCGCGCCCCCGGCGACGACCTACGGCTGGTGGTGATCAACGGCAAGGTGGTGGCGGCCGCGCTGCGCCGGCCCCCCGAGGTGGTCGGCACCGGCAACCACACCATCCGGGAGCTGATCGAGACGCAGAGCCGCCGCCGCGCCGCCGCCACCGGCGGCGAGTCGCGGATCCCGATGGACGACGTCACCGAGTCGACGGTGCGCGAGGCCGGCTGGTCGCTCGACGACGTGCTGCCGGACGGGAGGCGGCTGCGGGTGCGCCGGACCGCCAACCTGCACCAGGGCGGCACCATCCATGACGTGACGGCCGCGGTCAATCCCGAGCTGCGGCGGGTCGCAGTCGCCGCCGCCGAGGCCGTCGGCATCCCGGTGACCGGTATCGATCTGCTGGTACCGGACGTGACCGCCGAGGAATACGTGTTCGTCGAGGCCAACGAACGTCCCGGGCTGGCCAACCACGAACCGCAACCGACCGCGCAGGCCTTCGTCGACTTCCTCTTTCCGGGGCAGCCGGGGTTACCGCAGGCGTGGACCCCGGAGGAACCGCCCAGGCCGGAGTGAGCTCACCAGGTGCTGGTGCGCAACACGATCTCGGCGGCCAGCTGTGCGGTGGACTCGGCGGCGTTGCGCCGTCCGGTGAACTCCACGAGCCGGAAGTCGCTGTAGACGTAGCGCTGGCTGGCCTTGGCAGCCGCCCGGGCCGCGGGCGTGCTGACCAGCGCGGTGGTGTTGATCTCGACCGGTGGGCAGTTCTCGTCGCGGACCACGCCGTTCTGGTCGGGCACCCGCGGGTGGCCGCGGTCGATGACCACCAGCCCGGTGAACCGGTCGAGCCGGGTTGCCGCCAGCTCCCAGGCCAGATCGGCACCGGCGCGGTCGCCGACCAGCACGCCCCAACGCACGTCGAGGGTGTCCAGGATGCCGACGACGGCCTTGGGGTGCAGCCGGGGATCGGCGCCGACGACGACCGTGCGGGTGGAGGCAGTGTGCAGCCGCTGACACACCGCGTCGTACGCGGCGGGTGCATGCTGGGCCGCGCCCAGCACGACGACGAAGGGCCCCTTCTCCGGACCGGTAACGCTGACCGGAACTCCGAACCCGTCGACAGTCACCATTGTCGAAGGCATCAAGTCACGCTACTGGAGAGCCGCCTTTCGCCGCGGCGTTTCCGGGCGGTCTCTTAGGCGGTTATCAGGAAGCCCGAATCTTGGCTGCCTGCTTGGCGACGACGTCCAAGAACGTCTGCGGCAGTGACGCTTTGGCTTCGATGGCCGGATCCGCTGTGGGGAACGCGATTCCGAACGTCGACAGCGCACCGACGTTTTGGAACGCCATGTAGACGCTGCTGGACACACCCTTGAGTTGCATCGTCTGCTGGTATGCCAGCAGCCCGTCCTCGGTGCTCGGCAGCCGAGTGGTGGTGATGGGAATGCCCTCGGAGTTCGGGTCGAAGAACGCTTCGAACTTCGCGCAGCGGTTAGCGGTGGCCTTCAGTTGCTGGAGGTCCAGCGACCAGGACAGCACCGTCATCACGATGCGCACACCGTCGTAGGACACCGCGTACTTGGTGGCACTGCCGGGGCCGCGCTGGGCGGACTTTGCGATCACGTCGGTCAGCGCGTTGGCGCAGCCCGCGGGCCGGGACAACATCGACCCGGGACCGCCGACGCCGTCGCGCTGCCCGGGCTTGTCGTGGATGCGGTCGAACTGCACACCGGGTTCGAGGTCGGCACCGGTGAGGGTGACCTTCTCCAGCGTGGCGCCGGGCCAGGTCGGGGTGCCCGCCACCGTCTGGCCGCAGGCGGCGAGCAGCAGCGCCGTCGCAACCACCAGCACACCCCGCCCCACCATGCGCAACAGGCTACCGACGCAGTGCGCTGGTGATCGTCGAACGCACCGGCGCGCCGCCGTCCACCAACGCCAGTACCGCATCGATGTCGAGGTGCGCGACCAGCAGGTCGGCCATCAGGTCCAACTGGGCGTCGCGGCGCCCGGCGACGCTGGCGTCACCCGCGACGCTGAACCCGTGCCGGCCCGCCACCGCGGCCACCGCGGTCAGCCAGTTCCTGCGGAACTCGTCGTTGTCGAACAACCCGTGCCAATGCGTCCCGAACACCCCGGCCCGGCGGTAGCCGCCCGGGCGGCCGCCGGCGTCGAACCAGCCGTCCTCGGCGCAGCGGACCACCTGCCCGTGGTGGATCTCGTAGCCGGTCAGCGGGGCCTCCCAGCGGCGCAACTCCTTGTCGGGGGCGAACGCGATGTCGGCGTCGAGCAGGCCCAGGCCGGCGACCGCGCCGGTGCGGGACTCGACGGTGTCGTCGATGTGCCCGCACAGCATCTGGAAGCCGCCGCAGATTCCCAGCACCACCCGCCCGGAGCCGACGTGGGCGGCGATCGCGTCGGCCAGACCCCGATCCCGCAGCCAGGCCAGGTCGGCGACGGTGGCCTTGGTGCCCGGTATGACGACGACGTCGACGTCGGCGATGTCGGCCGGGTCGGTGACCCAGCGGACCAGCACCCCGGGCTCGCAGGCCAGGGCCTCGATGTCGGTGGAGTTGGAGATGCGGGGCAGCCGGATCGCGCCGATACGCAGCCACTGGCGCCCGCGCGGCGGGGCCGGCACGCCGACGACCGCGCGGGCCGACACCGACACCGAATCCTCGGCGTCGAGCCACAGCTCGTCGCTGTAGGGAACCACCCCGTAGGTCGGGCGCCCGGTCAGCGCGGCGAGCTGGTCGAGCCCGGGTGCGAGCAGGGCGGGATCGCCGCGGAACTTGTTCACGATGAAGCCGGCGATCAGCGCCTGGTCCTCCGGCGCCAGCACGGCCACGGTGCCGAACAGGTGGGCCAGCACCCCGCCGCGGTCGATGTCGCCGACCACCACGACCGGGATATCCGCCGCTCGCGCGAGTCCCATGTTCGCCAAATCCGTTGCACGCAGATTGATCTCGGCCGGGGAGCCGGCGCCTTCGCAGAGCACCACGTCGAATTCGGCTCGCAGCGCGGCCAGTTCCGCGGCGACCACGCCCGCGAGCCGGTCGCGGTGCTCGATATAGTCGCCGGCGTTGACCGTGCCCACGGGATGGCCCCGTACCACCAGTTGTGAGGTGCGGTCACTGCCGGGTTTGAGGAGCACCGGGTTGAACCGGACGCTGGGGGCCAGGCCCGCCGCGCGGGCCTGCATGGCCTGGGCGCGGCCGATCTCGCCGGCGACCCCCCCGGCGTCCAGGGCGACCACCGAGTTGTTGCTCATGTTCTGCGCCTTGAACGGCGCCACCCGAATTCCCTTGCGTGCCATCAACCGGCACAGCCCGGCCACCACCATCGACTTGCCGGCGTCCGAGGTGGTGCCTGCGACCAGCAGTGCGCCGCTCACCTGTCCACGGCGAGTGTGCGGTTTCGTACGCGACACGCCGAGGGCGGCGTACGCCGGCGCACACTCGGCGGCATCACGGAGCCAGGGTCAGGATGTCGGCACCGTCCTCGGTGACGACCAGGGTGTGCTCGAACTGGGCCGTCCACTTGCGGTCCTTGGTGGCAACGGTCCAGCCGTCGTCCCAGATCTCGTAGTCCAGCGCACCGAGGTTGATCATCGGCTCGATGGTGAACGTCATGCCGGGCTCCAGCACCGTCTCGACGCTGGGCTGGTCATAGTGCAGCACCACCAGCCCGTTGTGGAACGTGGTGCCGATGCCGTGGCCGGTGAAATCGCGAACGACGTTGTAGCCGAACCGGTTTGCGTACGCCTCGATCACCCGGCCGACCACCGACAGCGCCCGGCCCGGTTTGACGGCCTTGATGGCCCGCATCGTCGCCTCATGGGTGCGCTCGACCAGTAGCCGGTGTTCCTCGCTGACGTCGCCGGCCAGGAAGGTGGCGTTGGTGTCACCGTGCACCCCGTTGATGTAGGCGGTGACGTCGATGTTGACGATGTCGCCGTCCTCGACGACCGTCGAGTCCGGGATGCCGTGGCAGATGATCTCGTTCAGCGAGGTGCAGCAGGACTTCGGGAAACCCTTGTAGCCGAGCGTCGAGGGGTAGGCGCCGTGGTCGACCATGTACTCGTGGGCGATGCGGTCGAGCTCGTCGGTCGTCACCCCGGGGGCCACCGCCTTGCCGGCCTCGGCCAGCGCCCCGGCCGCGATGCGTCCGGCGACGCGCATCTTCTCGATGACCTCGGGAGTCTGCACCCACGGCTCGGACCCTTCTTGGACCGTCGCCTTCCATGCGTATTCGGGACGCTCGATCGCCTTGGGCACCGGCAGGGTCGGTGCCACCACCCCGGCGCGAAGGGCACTGCGAACTGGCATGGTCACCAGCCTAACGGCGACGCAGGAGTGGCCGCTTGGGGCCGCGCACGTTCACCGACCCCATCACCACCCGTCCGGTGAGCACGACATGCGGGGTGCCCTCGGCCGGCGCGTCCTTGCGGCGGTCCCGTGCGCTGCCGCCGTAGACGGTGACGTCGTCGATCGAGGCACTGGCGCCCTCGGGCAGCCGGAGGTCCAGGGATCCACGTACCAGGTCGAGTTCGATCACCACCACCGGGCCGGCGAACCGGGCGTTGGTGAGGTCGAGATCCACCGAACCCACCCGGCGCACCAGCGCCAGCCGGGTCGGCACCATCCACTCGCCGTGGCGCCGCAGCGAGCCGAGCCAGCCCCGGAGCTCCACCCGGTCGGTGGCCGAACTCACGATCGCACCCGGCCCGGGGAGGTCGTCGACCAGCACATCGAGTTCCGGTCGCATCCGCGCCGCCGACACCTGCGCCGAGCGTTCCTCGAACTCGCCGATGTCGATCAGCCCGAGCGCCACCGCGTTGTGCAGCCGCCGCAGTGTTCCGTTGCGGTCGGCATCGGAAACCCGCAGCGCGGGGGTGTGCTCGATTCCGGTCATGGCCACTCCAATTTACCTTTCCGGGCTGCACTAGCCTGGTCCCCCATGTCCGGTATCTCCCGTCGTGCGGTGCTGATCGGGGCCGCCGTGGTCCCTGTCGCGGCTCCCGTCGCAGCCTGTCGAACCGAACAGAAGACCCGGGCGGCGAAGCTTCCGGCCGCGGGGCAGGTCCTGGCCGCCACCGCCGACATCCCGGTCGGTTCCGGCAAGATCGTCGGCGACGTCGTGCTCACCCAACCCAAGGCGGGCCTATTCGACGGTTTCATCGCCCGGTGCACCCACGCCGGCTGCGTGCTCACCTCGGTCGACGGCGATACCATCGTGTGCCCGTGCCACGGCAGCAAGTTCGACCTGGACGGGGCGGTGGCCCGCGGGCCCGCAACCCAGCCGCTGGTGAAGGCACCGATCAAGGTGTCCGGTAACTCGATCGTCGCCGGCTGAGGCTCAGGGCCTGCTGATACCGCGGATGAAGATGTCGAGCAGTTGGGCGAGGTAATCGGGCCGCGGTGCGATGTCACCGACGACGATGTCGTAAAGCGTGGCGCCGAGGAACATCCGCATCGCGTCGTCGAGATCGATGCCATCGCGCAACTCGCCCCGCTCCGCGGCACGCTGCAGAATCTGCACCATCTCTTCCAATCGGACCCGCCAGAAGTCCGCCCGGATCTCGGACAGGTCGGCGTCGCCGTCCGCCGAGAGAAAGCGGTGCACCCATCGCCGGCCCAGGGTCGTCGAGGCCAACTCGGCCTGGGACGCGGACAATGCCTGGAGGTCACCCACCAGGCTGCCGGTATCGGGAAGCGGCACCTGCCGCGATGCGCTGGCGAGTTGCGCCTCCAGCAGCAGGACGCGCCCGTCGCCCCAGATTTGGGTGATCGCACTGACGTCGACGCCGACCCGCCGCGCGACCGCCGCGACGGAGAAATCGTCGATGCCACGAGCGACGACCTCTTTCAGCGCCGCGTCGAGGATCGCCGGCCGATCGACCGCGGCGGGACTGTCCATGGCGGATCGTGCTTCCTCGTCGATTACCAGAAACCCGGAGTGTTCTGACGTTACCGTCAAAGTCGACGGCGGGAGGTGCGGAATGGTGCAGGCGCGAGCACAGGCGACCCGGGGCGCCATCGTTCAGGCCGCTCTGGACCTGTCCGAGGAGATCGGTTTCTCCGGCGCCGGGCTGACCGACATCATCAACCGGGCGGGCGTCACCAAGGGCGCCTTCTACTACCACTTCCACACCAAGGAATCCGTCGCCGCCGCCATCGTCGAGGCGGCATACGCAGAGATTCACCGGATCCTCGTCGCGACCATCCAGGCTCCGTCCGGCCCGGCCCTCGAAAACCTGATCCGGGCCACTTTCGCGGTGGCCGAAGCCATGCGCCGCGATCAGTTGGTCCGGGTCGGCCACCAACTGCGGCTGGTGGTTCCGGCCGTGCGAGCCGTCGGGAAATCCAGTTTCACCGCGCGCAGGCGGATCTTCATCTCGGCCATCGAATCCGCCGTCGCCGCGGGAGACGTGGTCGCCGACGTCGACTGCGCCGAGGCGGCCGACAGCATCCGGTCGGCAATGGTCGGCGCGCAAATCGTGTTCGACGCCGGGGCCGGCGACGTCTACACCGGTCTTCGCAGCTCCTGGCGCATCATCCTGCGCGGCATCGCGTCTGCGTCGTCGCTCACTTACTTCGAGGAGTTCGTCAACCGGGTGACGGCCCGCTACCAGAGCGGTGCCGTTCAGGTCAGGTAGTCGCCCGGCAGTTCGTCGAACATCATCCGGACCATCCGCACGGCGTACTCCGAACTGCCGCCGCCGACGATCAACGCCGCGAAGGCCAAATCCCCGCGATAGCCGGCGAACCAGGCGTGCGAGCCGCCCTGGAACTCGGCCTCACCGGTCTTGCCGTAGACCTCGCCGGATCCGGCGATGTCGCGGGCGGTGCCGTTGGTGACGACGAGCCGCATCATCTCGCGCAGGCCGTCGAGCATCGGCGGGCTGATCGGCGGGTGCTCGCCGGTCTCGGTGGTCTGGGTGCCGGAGATCAGGCGCGGCGTCGGGGTTTTGCCCGCCGCGACCGTGGCCGCGGCCAGCGCCATTCCGAACGGCGTGACCAGCACCTTGCCCTGGCCGAAGCCGTCCTCGGTGCGTTCGGCGAGGTTCACCGTCGGAGGCACCGAACCGGTGACGGTGGTGATGCCGTCGACGGTGTAGTCCGGCCCGATGCCGTACTGGGAGGCCGCCACGGTCAGGGCGGTCGGTGGCATCCGGCTGGCCAGCTCGGCGAAGGTGGTGTTGCACGAGTTGGCGAACGCCTTGGCCATCGGGACCGTGCCCAGGTCGAATTTGTCGTAGTTCGGGATGGTGCGGTCGCCGATGTCGATCTCGCCCGGGCAGCCCAGCAGCGTGTTCGGGGTGGCCATGGACCGGTCGATGGCCGCGCCGGCGGTGACGATCTTGAAGGTCGACCCCGGGGGGTACAGGCCGGTGGTGGCGGCGGGCCCGTCGGCGTCGGCCGCGGCGTTCTGCGCGACCGCCAGGATGTCGCCCGTCGACGGCTTGATCACCACCAGCATCGCCTTGCGGCCCTGGGTGTCCACGGCGTGCTGGGCGGCGTTCTGCACCGGTCGGTCCAGCGTGATCGACATCGACGGCGCCGGCTGCGGCGCCACCTCGTTGAGGATGTCGACGTCCGCGCCGTTCTGGTTGACGCTGACCACCCGCCAGCCGGCCTCACCGTCGAGCTGGTCGATCACCGCCTTCTTGACCTGGCCGATGATGGCCGGGGCGAAGCTGTCGTCGGTCGGCAGCAGGTCGGCCTGCGGGGTGACCACCACCCCGGGCAGCCCGTCGAGCACCGGTCCGACCTTGTCGTGGTCGGATGGCCGCAGCGTGATCAGCTCCAGCGGGGTGCTCGACGAGCTGGCCTCCTCGGCCAGCCGCTGCGGGTCCAGGGTGTCGTCGAACTGCCGCAACGCGTCGGCGACCACCCGCGAGGTCTTCATCAACTCCCCGCCGGCCTGCGCGGCGTCGAGTTGGTAGTGGTACAGGTTGCCGGGCACCAGAACGTCGGAGCCGCCCATCTCGTTCACCGATGCCCGGCGCGGCGGGTCGGCCCGCAGGGCGAAGGTCTGATGCTCGCCGAGCTTGGGGTGCAGGCTGCCCGCGGTCCACCGGACGTGCCACCGACCCTCGTCGCGGATCATGTTGAGCACACCGTCGTAGGTCCAGGTGCGCTTCTTGGGCAGCTGCCAAGTGAAGCGGTAGTTCACGCTGCCGGTGTCCCCGGTGAAGCGTGACCCCAGGATCTGGGTGTCCAGGTGGGTGGCCTGTAGGCCCGACCACGCCTGGTTGAGCGCGACTCGGGCGTCGGACGGGCGATCGGAGAGCTGCGCGGCCCCCGCGGTGTCGCCCTTGCTCAGGTCGGCGAAGAACTGCTCGGCGGCCGGCGTGGGGCCGTCCGGGCGCGGCGTGCAGGCCGACAGGGTGACGCTGGCCGCCAGCACGGTCAGCACCGAGACGACGCCTGTTACTCGTGTTGCTATTGGGGTGCAAGTAACCATTGGGGCAGATGTTATGAGCCTGTGACCACATTGCGGCGGAGGCGCACCGGCCCGTCAGCCGCCGAAGGTCGACTTGATCGCGGAAACTCCGGCGGGCAGCGTCAACAACTCGACATTGGGCGCGAGGACTGGGCGTCAGTCGAGCAGGACGGTCGCGAAGGTGCCGACCTCGACGAAGCCGACCCGGCTGTAGGCGGCGCGGGCGACGGTGTTGTAGCTGTTGACGTACAGGCTGGCGATGCGGCCGCTATCCACCACCGCCGCCGCCACCGTGGCCGTGCCGCGGGTGCCGAGACCGCGGCCGCGGCACTCCGGATGCACCCAGACGCCCTGAATCTGGCCCACCACCGGGGACTGGGAGCCCACCTCGGCCTTGAAGATCACCCGGCCGTGCTCGAACCGGGCGTAGGCGCGGCCGGCGGCGATCAGGCTGGCCACCCGACGGCGGTATCCCCGCCCGCCGTCGCCGATGCGCGGGTCGATGCCGACCTCGCCGATGAACATGTCGATCGCGGCCACCAGGTAGGCGTCCAGTTCGTCGGCTTGCACCCGGCGCACCGCCGGGTCGGGGCGGCAGGCGGGCCGGGAGCCGATGGCCATCAGCGGCTGCTGGTCGCGCACGTCGCGGGCCGGGCCCCAGGCCGGCTCCAGGCGCTCCCACATCGGCAGCACGAGTTCGGCCCGGCCCACCAGGGACGAGCAGCGCCGTGCGGTGCTCATCGCCTTGTCGGCGAAGGCGCCGAGGTCACCCGAGGACCCACGCAGCGGGATCAGATTCGCGCCGGCGTAACAGAGCGACTCCTCGGCGCTGCGGCGCGTCCACAACTCCCCGCCGATCGCCTGCGGGTCGACACCGTGGTCGGCCACCCGCGCGGCCACCATGCACGAGCCGACCGGATCGTCCGCGAGCACCCGGCCGACCGCGGCCACATCGCGCACCACCGAAACCCGGCGTTCCTCGACTGGGCGGAACAGGGACGGAGCCGACATTGGCATTCTTTCTGCGGACTACGGGCCGCTGCGGGATTACGCCCTCAGCTTACGGTCACCACCGGCGAACCGGGAGCAGATGTGTCCGTGCCGCCCTGCTGCTCGGCGAGCCGCATGGCCTCCTCGATGAGCGTCTCGACGATCTGGGCCTCGGGCACGGTCTTGATCACCTCGCCCTTGACGAAGATCTGACCCTTGCCGTTGCCCGACGCCACCCCGAGGTCCGCCTCGCGGGCCTCGCCCGGCCCGTTGACGACGCAGCCCATCACGGCCACCCGCAGCGGCACGTCGAGGCCCTCGAGGCCGGCGGACACCGCATTGGCCAGGGTGTAGACGTCGACCTGGGCGCGCCCACAGGAGGGGCAGGACACGATCTCCAGCCCGCGGGGGCGCAGGTTCAGCGACTCCAGGATCTGGGTACCGACCTTGACCTCTTCGACCGGTGGCGCGGACAGCGACACCCGGATGGTGTCACCGATGCCACGGCTCAGCAGCGCACCGAACGCCACCGCCGACTTGATGGTGCCCTGGAAGGCGGGCCCGGCCTCGGTGACCCCGAGATGCAAAGGGTAGTCACACTTCTCGGCGAGCAGCTCGTAGGCGGCGACCATCACCACCGGGTCGTTGTGCTTGACGCTGATCTTGATGTTGCCGAAGCCGTGCTCCTCGAACAGCGACGCCTCCCACAGGGCGGACTCGACCAGCGCCTCCGGCGTGGCCTTGCCGTACTTCTCCAGGAACCGCTTGTCCAGGGAGCCCGCGTTGACACCGATCCGGATCGGGATGCCGGCGTCGCCCGCGGCCTTGGCGACCTCCTTGACCCGGCCGTCGAACTCCTTGATGTTGCCCGGATTGACCCGCACCGCAGCGCATCCCGCCTCGATCGCGGCGAAGATGTACTTCGGCTGGAAGTGGATGTCGGCGATCACCGGAATCTGGCTCTTCTTGGCGATCGTGGCGAGCGCGTCGGCGTCCTCCTGGCGCGGGCAGGCGACCCGGACGATGTCACAGCCGGCGGCGGTGAGCTCGGCGATCTGCTGCAGGGTGGAGTTGATGTCGTGGGTCTTGGTGGTGCACATCGACTGCACCGAGATCGGAAAGTCGCTGCCGACGCCGACGTCGCGAACCATGAGTTGCCGGGTCGTGCGCCGCGGGGCGAGGACGGGCGCCGGCGCGGCGGGCATTCCGAGGCCTATCGAAGTCACGTGAATCTCCTACTGGAACAACCTGATCGGATTGACCAGGTCGGCGGTTACCGTCAGCAGCATGTAGCCGACCACCACGACCAGGATCACGTAGGTGGCGGGCATCAGCTTCATGTAGTTCACCGGCGCGGCGGCGACCCTGCCGCGCGCCGAGCGGAACACGTTGCGGACCTTCTCGAACACGGCGATCGCGATGTGACCGCCGTCGAAGGGCAGCAATGGCACCAGGTTGATGGCGCCGAGCACGAAGTTCAGCTGGGCCAGGAAGAACCAGAAGGCCACCCACAGGCCGTGGTCGACGGTGTCGCCGCCGATGATGCTGGCGCCGACGACGCTGATCGGGGTCTCGGGATCGCGTTCACCGCCACCGATCGCCTTGACCAGCGCGCCGACCTTGGTCGGGATCGCCGCCAGCGACTTGCCCAGTTCGACGGCCAGGTCCCCGGTGAACACGAACGTTCCGGGCACCGCGGTGAGCAGGTTGTACTGGGTCGGGCCGACCGAGGCGGCGCCGACGCCGACCGCCCCGACGGTGGTGGGCGCGGTCTGGGTGGCGGCGTCCTTGCCGGTGTCGTCCTTGGCGGTCCAGCGCTGGGTGGCCGCTACGTCGACGTTGGCGGTGAACTCGTAGGTGTGGCCGTCCCGGGTGCGCTGCACCACGAACGGCGTTGTGCCGCTGGACTTACGGACCGCGGCGACCATATCGTCGAAGTTCTTCACCGGGGTGGACCCCACCTTGACCACCACATCGCCGGGCTTGATGCCGGCCATCGCCGCCGGGCCCGGACCCGTGCAGTCACCGAGCTTGCCCTTGCTGACTTCCGGTGCCACACAGGAGGTTTCACCGACGATGGCCTGGGTGGGCGGATGCAGGCTGGGCAGCCCCCACACCACGGCGATCACGTACACCAGCACCAGGCCGATGATGAAGTTCATGGCGGGTCCGGCGAACAGGACCGCCACCCGCTTCCAGGTCTTCTGCTTGTACATCGCGTAGGGCTCTTCGCCGGGCTTGAGTTCCTCCACCGAGGTCATCCCGGCGATGTCACAGAAGCCGCCCAGTGGGACGGCCTTCACGCCGTACTCCGTGTAGCCGAGCTTGTTGGGCCGCAGCGTCGACCACAGGGTGGGACCGAAGCCGACGAAGTACCGGCGCACCTTCATGCCGGTGGCGCGCGCCACCCACATGTGACCGCATTCGTGCAGCGCCACCGAGATGAGGATGGCGAGCGCGAACAGCACGATACCGAGAACGAACATCATCGGATTGCTGCGACCTCCTGTGCGACCGCGTCGCGGGCGCGTTGCCGGGCCCATCGCTGCGCGTCAAGTACCTCTCCCACGGTAGCCGGTTCGGCGGCCCACTGGTCCGCGGCGTGCAGGACGTCAGCGATTGTTCGCACGATCGCGGGGAACCGGATCCGCCCGGCCAGGAAGGCCGCGGCCGCTTCCTCGTTGGCGGCGTTGTAGACCGCGGTCATGCAGCCCCCGGTCTGACCGGCATGCCGGGCCAGGTCCACCGCCGGGAACACGGTGGCGTCCAGCGGCTCGAAAGCCCAGGTTGAGGGGGTACTGAAATCGCAGGCCGCGGCCGCCCCGGCGACCCGGTCTGGCCAGCCCAGCGCCAACGAGATCGGCAGCTTCATATCCGGCGGGCTGGCCTGCGCGATGGTCGACCCGTCGACGAACGTCACCATCGAGTGCACGATCGACTGCGGGTGCACGACGACCTCGATGCGGTCGTACGGAACGCCGAACAGCAGGTGGGTCTCGATCAGTTCGAGCCCCTTGTTCACCAGCGACGCCGAGTTCAGCGTGTTCATCGGCCCCATGTTCCAGGTGGGATGCGCCCCGGCCTGCTCGGGCGTGACGGCCTCGAGGTCGGCGGCCGACCAGCCGCGGAACGGCCCACCGGAGGCGGTGAGCACCAGTTTGGCGACCTCCCGGGCGCCCCCGGAGCGCAGGCACTGCGCGAGGGCGGAGTGCTCGGAGTCGACGGGGACGATCTGGCCGGGCTTGGCGGCCTTGATCACCAGCGGTCCACCCGCCACCAGGGACTCCTTGTTGGCCAGCGCCAGGCGTGCACCGGTGGCCAGCGCGGCCAGCGTCGGCTCCAGACCCAGGGCTCCGACCAGCGCGTTCAGCACGACATCAGCCTCGACGTTCTCCACCAGGCGGGTGACGGCGTCCGGGCCGCTGTAGGTGACGTCACCGACCTTCTCCGCGGCAGTCCCGTCGGCGACGGCGATGTTGGTGACGGACGTCTCGCCGCGCTGACGGGCCAGTAGTTCCGGGTTGCCGCCCCCGGCCGCCAGGCCGACCACCTCGAACCGGTCCGGGTTGGCGGCGATGACCTCCAGCGCCTGGGTACCGATCGACCCGGTGCTGCCCAGAATCAATACCCGCAGGCGGTTGGCGCGGCTCACCGATCCATTGTGCCGTGTCCGGCACGTGCCGAGCGCACCGCGGCGGCCGGTGCGGGAATGTGACGCGTTTGTGACCCGGACGGGTTTGGCCAGTCCGTGCGGTGAACGCCACCGAATCGCGGATGTAGTCCCGATCAAGACGCGGTCGGATTCGCCAGAGATGCAAGACAAAGGAGTCCCCCAGCATGCAGGTACATCGCAGCGCCATCACCGCGGCCACCGTGGCCGCAGCCGTCCTGTCGCTGGCGGCGTGTTCGTCGGGCAGCACCTCGACCAGCGCCTCGCCGACGGCCTCGGAGACCTCGTCGGCCGCCGCTACGACATCGGCCGCCATCACCACGGCCACCGCCGCCGCGTCCGCGCCCGTGGGCGCCGGCTGCGCCGGCTACGCCGAGAAGGTGCCCAGCGGACCGGGATCGGTCGCCGGGATGGCGGCCGGGTCGGTCACCGCGGCGACCGCCAACAGCCCGGTGCTGACCACGCTCAACTCGGCGCTGTCGGGCAAGCTCAACCCGGGCGTCAACCTGATCGACACGCTCAACAACGGCCAGTTCACCGTGTTCGCCCCGACCGACGAGGCGTTCGCCAAGATCGATGCGGCCACCATCGAGAAGCTCAAGACCGACTCGGCGCTGCTGACCTCGATCCTGACCTATCACGTGGTGCCCGGACAGGCCACCCCCGCGCAGGTCGTCGGCGAGCACAAGACCGTGCAGGGCGCGACGGTGAAGGTGACCGGCACCCCGGACAACCTGAAGGTCAACGACGCCGGCGTGGTGTGCGGCGGGGTGACCACCACCAACGCCCAGGTGTACCTGATCGACACCGTGCTGATGCCGCCCGCGCAGTAGCGCACGCAGCAACCCGAATCCAATCAATCCAACCGGAGGGAACGAACGAATGAAGTTGTACAAGCACACTTTTGCGATGGCAGGTCTGACCGCTGCGGCGGTGCTCGGCTCGACGCTGGCGGGATCGCCGCTCGCTGCGGCCGACGACCACACCACCAATCTGGTCGGCCCGGGCTGCGCGGCGTACGCCGCGCAGGTGCCGAGTGGCCCGGGTTCGGTGGCCGGACTGGCGGCCGGATCGGTGACCGCGGCGACCGCCAACAGCCCGCTGCTGACGACGCTGAACGCCGCGCTGTCGGGCAAGCTCAACCCGAACGTCAACCTGATCGACACGCTCAACAACGGCCAGTTCACCGTGTTCGCCCCGACCGATGCGGCGTTCGCCAAGCTCGACCCGGCGACCGTGGAGACGCTGAAGACCAACTCGGATCTGCTGACGTCGATCCTGACCTACCACGTGGTCTCGGGACAGGCCGCTCCGGCTCAGGTGGTCGGCACGCACAAGACTGTCCAGGGTGCGGACCTGACCGTTTCGGGCTCGGGTGACCGACTGACGGTCAACGGCGCGAATGTGGTGTGCGGTGGCATCAAGACCACCAACGCCACGGTCTACCTCATCGACTCGGTGCTACTGCCCCCGGCCAACTAGGCCGCGCGGCACCGACACGACCGGCCGGCCGCGGCGACGTGCTTCTCCTTCGCGTCGCTGCGGTCGGCCCTTTCTCGCCAAGCCCACCGACCGACAAGGCAGCATTACGAAGATGCCGTCCACCCTGCTGTGGTTTCGCCGCGACCTTCGCCTGCACGACCTGCCGCCGCTGCTGGAGGCCGCCGCCGGCGGGGCCGACGTGCTGGGCTGCTTCGTCCTCGATCCACGCCTGGAGAAGTCGTCCGGGGCGCGGCGACTGCAGTTCCTGGGTGATTCGCTGCGGGCCCTGAACGACGCGATGGGCGGGCGCCTGCTGATCATCCGCGGCCGTCCCGAAGAACGGATCCCGGAACTCTGTGCTGCGGTCGGCGCCTCGGCGGTGCACGTCTCGGCGGATTTCAGCCCGTTCGGTGTCCGCCGGGACTCGACGGTGAGCGCGGCACTGGCCGACGCCGGGGTGGCGTGGCAGGCCACCGGCTCGCCGTACCTGGTCTCGCCGGGGCGGGTCACCAAGGACGACGGCACCCCCTACAAGGTCTTCACCCCGTTCTTCGCGCGCTGGAAGGAAGTCGGCTGGCGCGCGCCTGCCGCCTCCGAGGCGATCGACGTCAGCTGGGTCGATCCGGCCTGGCTGCCCGCGAGTCTGGACCCGGTCGCCGCGCCGGACCCCGGTGTGACCCTGGACCTCGAGGCCGGGGAGCCCGCGGCGCGGCGGCGGTGGTCGAAGTTTCTCGCCGAGAGTCTCGAGAACTACTCCGAAGACCGCAACCGGCCTGACAAACCGGGCACCAGCCGGATGTCGGCAGACCTGAAGTTCGGCACCATCCACCCACGAACCATGTTGAAGGACTTGAACATTCGCGAGACAGGCGCCGGCGCGTACCTGCGGGAGCTCGCCTTCCGCGACTTCTACGCCGACGTGCTGAAGCAGTGGCCGCGCAGTGCGTGGTGGAACTGGAACGCCAACTTCGACACCATCGACGTCGACACCGATGCGTCGGCGAAGAAGAGGTTCGAGGCCTGGAAGCAGGGCCGCACCGGTTACCCGATCGTCGACGCGGGGATGCGCGAACTCGCGGGCAGCGGCTTCATGCACAACCGGGTCCGAATGATCGTGGCCTCCTTCCTGGTCAAGGATCTGCACCTGCCGTGGCAGTGGGGCGCCGGCTGGTTCCTCGACCAACTGGTCGACGGCGACATGGCCAACAATCAGCACGGCTGGCAGTGGTGCGCGGGCTCGGGCACCGACGCCGCCCCCTACTTCCGGGTGTTCAACCCGACCGCGCAGGGTGAGAAGTTCGACCCGGCCGGCGACTATGTGCGCCGCTGGGTGCCGGAACTGGCCGATGTCGCCGACGTGCACAAACTCAAGGGCGGTCGGCCGCCGGGCTATCCGGAGCCGATCGTCGACCATGCGGCCGAGCGGACGGAGGCGCTGGCGCGTTACGGCCGGATCGGCTGAGCCGGCAGGGGGTCGATATGCCAGAATGTCCTGACTTGCCGATCCGAATCCGACAGGAGCCGCGATGCCCAGCACCGAGGTGGAGCGCTACAACGACGTCGACCCCGCCGACGTGCCGTCGGCCGCCTGGGGCTGGAGCAAGATCAACCACCGCACCTGGTACATCACCGGGCTCTTCATCGCCGGCCTGCTGCTGCTGATGCTGCGCGGCAATCACGTCGGCAACGTCGAGAACTACGTGCTGATCGTCTTCGCGTTCCTGACCCTGGCCGTGATCTTCCGCGACTGGTGGGGCCGCCGGCGCGGCTGGCTTCGGTAGCCACCGTCTTCGTTCCGCTCCCGCCGGGCAGGCGTGATGCCCGGCTCACTCGGAAATAGAAGCGGCCAGCTGACCGCAGGCGGCAGCGATCTCACGCCCGCGGGTGTCCCGCACGGTGCATGACACGCCCTGGGTTCGTACCCGCCGGACGAACTCCCGCTCCACCGACTTGGGGCTGGCATCCCACTGGCTGCCCGGCGTCGGGTTCAGCGGAATCAGGTTCACGTGGGCCAGCGGCCCGAGCGCCCGGTGCAGTTTCTTGCCGAGCAGGTCGGCCCGCCACGGCTGGTCGTTGACATCGCGGATCAGCGCGTACTCGATCGACACCCGCCTCCCGGTCACGTCGCCGTAGTAGCGGGCCGCTTCCAGCACTTCGTGCACCTTCCATCTCAGGTTCACCGGCACCAGGGTGTCGCGCAGTTCGTCATCGGGGGTGTGCAGCGACACCGCGAGCGTCACCCCGAGGTGTTCGTCGGCCAGCTTGCGGATGGCGGGCGCCAACCCGACCGTCGAGACCGTCACCGACCGCGCCGAGATCCCGAAACCCTCGGGCGGTTCGGCGGTGATGCGCCGTACCGCCGCAACCACCCGGGCGTAGTTCGCCAGCGGCTCCCCCATCCCCATGAACACGACATTGGAGAGGCGATCGCCGAACTCGTCGCGCAGGGTCACCGCGGCGGCGCGAACCTGCTCGAGGATCTCGGCCGTGCTCAGGTTGCGGGTCAGCCCGGCCTGGCCGGTGGCACAGAACGGGCAGGCCATGCCGCACCCGGCCTGCGAGGAGATGCAGACGGTGTTGCGGTTCGGGTAGCGCATCAGCACCGACTCGAACGTCGTGCCATCGTGGGCGCGCCACAACGTCTTTCGCGTCTCGCCGGCGTCGCATTCGATCTCGCGGACTGCGGTGATCAGCTGCGGGAACAACGCGTCGGCGACCTTGTCCCGCACAGCGGCGGGCAGGTCGGTCATCTGGTTCGGGTCGGCGAGCAGCCGGCCGTAGTACTGCTGGGCCAACTGCTTGGCCCGGAACGTCGGGAGCCCGAGTTCGGCGACCGCGGCGGCGCGACCGGCGCCGTCGAGGTCGGCGAGGTGGCGCGGCGGTAACCCGCGGCGCGGCGCGGAGAACACCAGCTCCTGCTTCATTGCGTCCAGTATCGCCGACGCCCGCTCAGGCCAGCAGCGTCAGCACGATCCAGCCGGCCACCGCGGACGGCAGCATCGCGTCGATGCGGTCCATGATGCCGCCGTGGCCGGGCAGCAGCGTGCCCATGTCCTTGATGCCCATATCACGCTTGACCTGGGACTCGACCAGATCGCCGAGGACACCGGTGATCACCAGCATCAACCCCAGCGGCAGGCCCACCCAGGCCGGCTTGTGCAGCAGCAACATCACCGACAACACCGCCGCGGTGATGCCGAACAGCAGTGAGCCGCCCAGCCCCTCCCACGACTTCTTGGGGCTGATCGCCGGCGCCAGCAGATGCTTGCCGAACAGCACCCCGGCGACGTAGCCGCCGATGTCGGCGAAGACCACGGTGGCGATCACGGTGAAGACCCGGCCACCGCCGTTGGGCTGGAAGATCATCAGCGAGGTGAAACTGGCGAACAACGGCACCCAGGTGGCCAGCAACACCGTGGCGGCGATGTCCCGCAGGTAGTTGACCGGCTGTTCGCGCAGACCCTGCCCGACGAGGCGCCACACCATGGCGACGACGACGGTGCCGCCGTAGGCGCCCAGCGTTCCCGCCACACCCCATGGCCAGGCGAGCCAGATCATCGCCTGACCACCGAGCAGCAGTGGGACGACGGGCAGCGCGTAGCCGTGTTCGCGAAGCCGGCGGACCACCTCGTGGGTGGCGATCGCGATCGCGGTGGCCAGCAGCGGCAACCACCATCTGGGCGCGAACAGCAGGCTGCCGATCGCCATCGCGCCGAGCAGCACGCCGACCGCGATGGCGGCGGGCAGGTTGCGCCCGGCTCGGGACGTCTTCTTCTCCGGTGCCGCGGAACCGGGAGCGCCGGAATCGGTATCGGCCACGGGCGATCGTTGCTGGGCGGTCATCAGACCTCCAGCAGTTCGCCTTCCTTGTGCTTGACCAGTTCGTCGATCTGGGTGGTGTAGGTGTGGGTGACCTTGTCGAGGTCCTTCTCCGCGCGGCCCACCTCGTCCTCACCGGCGTCGCCGTCCTTGCGGATGCGGTGCAGTTCCTCCATGGCGCGGCGGCGCACGTTGCGCACCGACACCTTTGCGTCCTCGCCCTTGGCCTTGGCCTGCTTGACCAGCTCGCGGCGGCGTTCCTCGGTGAGCTGCGGAATGGACACCCGGATCACGTTGCCGTCGTTGGTCGGATTGACCCCCAGATCGGAGTTGCGGATGGCCTCCTCGATCGCCTTGAGCTGCGCGGCCTCGTAGGGCTTTATCACCACCAGGCGCGCCTCGGGCACGTTGACGCTCGACAGCTGGGTGATCGGGGTCATCGACCCGTAGTAGTCGACGGCGACGCGGGCGAACATGCCGGGGTTGGCGCGTCCGGTCCGGATGGACGAAAGGTCGTCGCGGGCGACCGCCACCGCCTTCTCCATCTTCTCCTCGGCATCGAAGAGAGCCTCTTCGATCATGCGCCGCTCCTCCTCACGTTGTTACCAGTGTTCCGATCTTCTCACCTGCGACGGCTCGGGCGATATTGCCGTCGGTCAACAGGTTGAAGACCAGGATCGGCATGCCGTTGTCCATGCACAGGCTGAAGGCGGTGGCGTCGGCCACCCGCAGTCCGCGGTCGATGACCTCGCGATGGCTGATCTCGGTCAGCAGTTCCGCATCCGGGTTCTCCCGGGGGTCGTCGGTGTAGACCCCGTCGACGGCCTTGGCCATCAGCACGACATCCGCGCCGATCTCCAGCGCCCGCTGCGCCGCCGTCGTATCCGTGGAGAAGTAGGGCAACCCCATACCGGCGCCGAAGATCACCACGCGCCCCTTCTCCAGGTGCCGCCGCGCCCGCAGCGGGATGTAGGGTTCGG
>JAGQTU010000045.1 GCA_020438865.1 Mycobacterium sp. | reverse complement strand
TCCGTGCGATGCGGATGGCCCTTCTGGCCGAACGCATTTCGGCCACCGAGGCCTACGACTTCGGTCTGGTCAGCTCGGTCCATCCGGCCGACGAACTGGAGGCCGCCGTCGCCACGGTGATCGACACCCTGGTGTCGGGCCCGGCGATCTCGCTGCGCAAGACCAAGCAGGCCATCAACGCCGCGACGCTGACCGAACTCGAGAGCGCGATCGGCCGCGAGGTCGACGGTCAGGCAATCCTGTTGACATCGCGCGACTTCCGCGAGGGCACCCGGGCATTCCAGGAGCACCGCAAGCCAACGTTCACCGACGAGTAGCGCGGTCCAGGGCCGCCTTCCGCCGAAATCGGCGCTGGTGCGCTCTGCCCTCGCTCAAAGTCAAGTGGTTAGCGCAACGTTCATGCTGTTTGGCTAATCAGGGCGTTTAGGCGTTGAGCGGGAGTGTCGAGGTCAAGTGTGGGTCGGGGTCGGCTGTTGAGCTTGTCTTGAATTTGGGCAAGGTCGGCTTTGGTGTAGTCGCTGAGGTCGGTGCCTTTTTCAAACCAGAACCGCAAGAGACGGTTGGTGTTTTCGTTGCTGCCGCGTTGCCACGGTGAGTGTGGATCGCAGAAGAACACCGGCGCTTTGAGTTCGAGGTGGATTTGGCGCCAGTTGGCCATCTCGCTGCCACGATCCCAGGTGATCGATCGCCGCAGGTGTTCGGGTAACTCGCGCATTGCCTCGATCATGGCCGTAGCGACCGACTCGGCGGTGTGATCACTGGGCAGGTGCAACAAGATTGTGAATCGGGTGCTGCGCTCGACCAGGGTGCCGATTGCGCTGCGGTGGCCGGCGCCCAAGATGAGATCGCCTTCCCAGTGCCCGGGCACGGCACGATCGGCGACCTCAGCGGGGCGCTCACTGATCGTGAATTCCTCACCACTGGAGTAGACGCCCCGGCGACCATCGTCGTGCCCGCGGCTTTTGCGGGCCGCCCGTTTGGTCGACAGACACGTGTGAAGATCGGCGCGCAGCTGGCCACGGGTTTGCACGTAGAGACACTTGTAGATCGTTTCGTGGCTCACCCTGGCCAGCTTGTCATCGGGGTGATCGCGAGCCAACATCGCGGCGATCAGCTTGGGGCTCCACCCATCATCCATCCATTTCTCGATGGACATGCATAACGCCTTATCGATGAGCTTGAACGCCTTGGGCCGACCAGATCGTTCACCGGCGCGGGCATGGGCCATCAGCGCGTGGTAGTCACCATCGGCATTACGGTTGCGTTGATGCTCGCGGTACACCACTGATCGATCTCGCCCGATCAGCCTGCCGATCTGTGCGTAGCTGAGCTTGTTATCCAGCCCCCGCATAATCGCCACACGCTCCTCGACGCTCAGCCGGTGCCCACGCCCACCCCGCAACGACATATTTCCCCGACTTGCAAGACCGTGATCACCAGTTCCTTTGTGAAGCGCCATGCCTCCAGACTCACGCCACCACAGCCACCCCGTACTACGCGACACACCCAAATCGACCGATGCCCGAGTCACAGCCACACCCGAACAAACCCGATCAAAAAGCTCCCGCTTGACCGACCGAGCGACCGGATAACCACGCGGCATAGCAACCTCCCACATCACTGGATGTTGCACTGACCGTATGAATCCACCTCGATCTTTCGCACGCTCACGTCGATTTCGACGCAACCTCTCGCCAAGCTGGGCCGTCCGACCGAAATTCATTGGACCGAACCCCGTTCCGTCGGGCAGCATCGATGCCATGAGCGCGCCCTGCGACGTAACGCCGGTGAGGACACCCGGCGGCTGGCGCGTGCTCGCACCCTTCCGCTTCCGCGAGTTCCGTCTGCTGATCGCGGCGATGTCGATCTCGCTGTTCGCCGAGGGCATGTGGACGGTGGTGATGGCCCTTCAGGTCATCGCACTGGCCGACGACCCGGCCGCGCTGTCGCTGGTCGCCGCCTGTCTGGCGGCGGGCCTGCTGGCGTTCATTCTGATCGGCGGCATCGTGGCCGACCGGGTGAACCAGCGCGCCATCATCATCGCGGTCGAGACGGCGAACGTCGCCGCCACCGGCGCGGTGGCGATCCTGGGCAGCATGGGCTCGTTGCGGCTGTGGCACATGGCCGTTGCCAGCGCGATCCTCGGTGTGGGCGCGGCGTTCTTCTTCCCCGCCTACAGCGCCTACCTGCCGCGCATCCTGCCCGCCGAACATCTGTTGGCAGCCAACGGTGTCGAGGGCGCGATCCGCCCCACCCTGCAGCAGGCGATCGGGCCGGCCGTGGCCGGCATCGTGGTCGGCGCGACGTTCCCGTCGCTCGGCGCGGTGACGGTGGCCGCCTTGTTCACCGCAGGCCTGGTGCTGCTGGTGTCGATGCGGCCGGCCGACGGCGAGCACATCGTGTTGGACGTGGAGCGCGAGATCCCGCATCCGCTGACCGATCTGCGCGAAGGCCTGCGTTTCGTGGTAGGCACCCCATGGCTGCGCTGGACGCTGCTGTTCGCCAGCACCTGGGTGTTCGTGGCGATGGGCCCGATCGACGTGCTCCTGCCGTTCATCGCGCGGGAGCGTTTCGCCCACGGCGAGCAGGTGTACGGCTTCATGCTCGCCGCCTTCGGGTTCGGCAGCGCACTCGGCGCGTTGGTGGTTTCCTCGCGGCTGCTGCCGCGGCGCTACCTCACGGTGATGATGACGATGTGGGGGGTGGGCTCGCTGCCCCTGGCGGTCGTCGGCGCGACGTCCTCGCTGCCGGTGATGGTGCTCGCGCTGTTCGTGGTCGGCGTCGCCGATGGCGCGGGCATGGTCATCTGGGGCACGCTTCTGCAGCGCCGGGTACCGGCGGCGATGCTGGGCCGGGTGTCGAGCCTGGACTTCTTCGTCTCACTGGCGTTCATGCCGGTGTCGATGGCCGTCGCGGGCCCGCTGTCGAAGGTGCTGCCGGTCCAGTTGATCTTCGCGGTCGCCGGTATGGCGCCGCTGGCCCTGGCCGCGGTGGCCCTCGTCGCGGCGCGCATGCCGCGCGACGAGATCGCCCATCCCCTGCGCTGAGCTACAGGCCGAACACCGGCGGTAGTGCCAGCACCATGAGCAGTCCCCAGACCACGTGGGTCAGCACCGGTGCCAGCACGCCGCCGGTGGCCCGGCGTTCCCAGGCGCACACCGCGCCCAGGACGAGTGCCGCGAAACCCAGCATCGGGTTGCCGCTCGCCGACGTCGCCACCGCGTAGAGCAGGGTCGAGATCAGCACCGGATGGAAGGCGCCCAGCGCCGTGTACAGCGCGCCGCGGAAGAACAGTTCCTCGGCGAACCCGTTCACCAGGGTGATCACCACGAGCAGGGCGAGGTTGCCGTGGTTGGTGTACTCCAGCACCCGGGTGACCCGTTCGGCGACCGGCGGGATCTCGCGGACCACCAGCCCGCCGAGCAAGAACACCACCCCGAGGGCCAGCCCGATGCCGAGCCCGGTGACCACCGGTCGCTGATTGCGGCCGCGCCAGCGGATGCAGCCCAGGTGCAGCGGCCCGGACAGGAACGCGCCCGCCATCCACACCGCGGCCAGGCCCAGGGTCAGCCAGTAGAACGTCTCGTCGCCGGGGCGCCGGCTCAGCGAGTAGCCCAGCAGCGCCGCACCGCACACCAGGACGACGCAGACGATGACGCGCCGGCGGCGCACCACCGACGGCCATTCCTGATACGGCACGGCCTCATTGACCGCGGCCGCCCGGATGTCACCCAGTCCCGTCATCACGGAACAGCTTTCGCAACGGCGAGCAGCATGTCCAGTCCGGTGCGCAGAACACCGGCGACCGGTCCGGGCACCGCATCGATGAGGCCCAGCGCGGGGCGGACCCCGACCCGGCTCACCGCGCCGGCCACCTGGCGCAACCGCAAAGCGTCACCGCCGGCCCACAGCGGGTCGCTGTCGGCCAGGTGGTGCGGGTCGGCCAGCTGGTCGACGGGCCGCGGAGCCGGACTCGACACCGCCGCCGCGACGGCGTCGTCGATGCTGGTGAGGCCCCCCGGCGGGTCCGGCACGTAATCACCCAACACGGTGTCGGAGGCCGTCATCGGATGGTCCAGCGACTCGATGAGGTCGGCGGCCAGACCCCTCGGCACCGGCACCGCCGCCCCGGCCAGTCGGCCGACGATGCCCTTGGGCACCACGTCGTACACCGGGATCCCGGTTCGCCGCTGGCCGGCCGCGCGGACATAGCTGTCCAGCAGCCGGCGGTAGGTGGTGGTGGTCGGGCCGACGAGGTCGTAGGCCCCGGCCGCGACGCGCTCCGGATCGGCCGCTGCGAGCAGGTAGTACAGCACGTCGCGCACCGAGATCGGATCCATCCGGTGCTCGGCCCACGGCGGTAGCGGGATCACCCAGAACCGGTCGCCGACGTAGCGCACCATCTCGAACGACGTCGACCCGGCGCCGATGATCACGGCGGCGCCGAGCCAGACCAGTTCGGGGCCGCCCTCGACGCTCAGCGCATCGGCGACCTCGGCGCGGCCGGACAGATGCTCCGAAAGGGTGTCGCCGTCGGGCACGAAGCCGCCGAGGTAGACGATGCGGCGCACATCGGCGGCGGCAGCGGCCACGGCGACGCTGGCCGCGGCGGTGTTGTCGCGATCACGGAAGTCCGGCTGCCCGATCGCGTGCACCAGGTAGTAGACGACATCGACGGGCGCTGCGACGGTGAACGCGGCCGCCACCGACGACGGGTCGTCGGCGTCCAAGTACACCGGCTGCACCCGGTCGCACCAACCGAACCGGCCCAGCTTCGACGGATCCCGGGTGGCCGCCACCACGTCGTGGCCGGTCTCGATCAACTCGGCGACCAGCCGTGAACCCACATAGCCGGTGGCGCCGGTGACCAGAATTCGCATCCTCTCCACGGTACGAAAGATCGGCCGCTGGAAGGTGACGCAAACCTGA
Source organism: Mycobacterium sp. (assembly GCA_020438865.1). Classification (GTDB taxonomy): domain Bacteria; phylum Actinomycetota; class Actinomycetes; order Mycobacteriales; family Mycobacteriaceae; genus Mycobacterium. The sequence goes on along the minus strand of JAGQTU010000045.1, from coordinate 28,235 downwards.
CGTCGCTGTGAGGTGCGTCTAGATCGCCTCGCGGTGCAGTTCGACCAGTCGTTCGTAGACCGCGGCGTTGTCGCGGTTGGCCATCACCTCGGCGTCGCTGAGCTCGCGCCGGACCCGGCCGGGCACGCCGGCCACCAGCGAGCGCGGTGGCACGACGACACCCTGCGGAATCAGCGCCCCGGCGGCCACCGTCGATCCGGCGCCGACCACTGCGCCGTTGAGCACGATAGCGCCCATCCCGATCAGGGCGCCGTCCTCGATCGTGCACCCGTGCAACACCGCGTTGTGCCCGACGGTGACCCCGGCGCCGACCCGGACCGGATACTCGGGGTCGACGTGGACGGTCACCCCGTCCTGGATGTTGGTCCCGGCGCCGATGTCGATCGGCTCGGCCTCGGCCCGCAGCGTCACGGCGTACCAGACGCTGGCCCGGGCGGCGAGGCGCACCCGGCCGATGAGGGTGGCGTTGGGAGCCACCCACGACTCTGGATGCACCTCTGGGGTGTGCCCTCGGATGGTGATGATCACCGGCTCATGCTCCTTTGTGACAGGCGACCCGGTCAGCATGACAGCACCGCCCAACGGTTCCCACCGCAATGCCGCTGACCTGCGATTCCTCATCGCGTTTTGGGGCGGCCGCGGGGCTGCCGATACGATGCCCCGGGCGTCGCGGCCTCCGAAGTACCACGTAGGCGGCCGCGTCAACGCCGACTCCCGAAAGCAAGAGGAACCGAAGTGAGCACTCGAACCAAGACCCTCGGCGTCGCCGCCGCGATCGCCGCGATCGCCGTCGCCATCCCGACGGCCGTGCAGGCCTACGCCGATCCGGTCACCGCCCCCACCGACACCGCGGCGCCGACGGCCCCGGAGGCCCCGGTGACCAGCGTCAGCCAGCTGCCCGACCCGCAGGGCCCGGGCTGCGACGCCTACAAGGCGCAGGTGCCCGGTGGCGCCGGCTCGTTCATGGGGATGGGCAGCCAGGTCGCCTCGGCGGCCATCGCGTCCAACCCGGACCTGAGCACCTTCAGCTCGGCCATCTCCGGCAAGCTCAATCCGGCGGTGAACATCGTCAGCGTGCTCGACGGCGGCCCCTACGTCGTCTTCGCGCCCACCAACGAGGCGTTCGCGAAGCTCGACGAGGCGACCCTGGCGACGCTGAAGAACGACCCGACGGTGCTGCTGCCGACGCTCTTCTACCACATGGTGCTGGGCTACCTGGGCCCGCAGAACGTCGCGGGCAAGATGCCCACCCAGGACGGCCGACTGGTCACGGTCACCGGTAAGGGCGGTGACGTCAAGATCAACGACACCGCCAAGGTGGTGTGCGCCTACAGCGCCAAGGGTGCCTACATCTACATGATCGACACCGTGCTGACCCCGCCCGCCGCGGACACCACGACCTCGACGACGCCGAGCACCTCGAGTACCGAGACCACGACGTCGACCAGTGCGGCCCCGAGCACCTCGGCGGAGCCCACCTCGAGCGAGGCCCCGGCGACCACGACGGCCACCACGGCCGCACCGGCGACCACGACGAAGGCGCCGGGCGCCTAGTTCAGCGGGCCTTCCAGACCGGCTGACGCTTCTCGGCGAACGCCAGGGGACCTTCCTTGGCGTCCTCCGAGCGCATCAGCGCGCCGATCTCGCGCATGGTGCGGGACCACCCGGCCTCGTCGGCGGTGATAGTGCCGTCATCGACGCCGACGGCCACCCGCTTGCTGGCCTGCACGGCCAGCGGGGCGTTGACGGTGATCCGCTCGGCGAGTGCCAGCGCGGCATCGACGACGGTGCCGTCGGGCACCACCTCGTTGATCAGGCCCCAGCGCAGCGCCTCGGCGGCGCTGATCGGTTCGCCGGTGACCAGCAGCCGCATCGCGACCTTGCGCGGCAACTGCTCGACGATGCGGAACACCCCGCCGGCGGCGGCGATCAGACCGCGCTTGACCTCGGGCAGGCCGAACTGGGCGCTCTGCACGGCGAGGGCCAGGTCACTGGCCAGGGTGAGTTCGGTGCCGCCGCCGAACGCGGCGCCGTTGACCGCCGCGATGGTCGGTTTGTCGATGACGTGGCTGACGTAGCCGGCGAACCCCCATTCGGGGTGCTCCGGGTGAAACAGGTTCTCCCGCCGCGAGATCGCCTTCAGGTCGGCCCCGGCACAGAACGACTTGTCGCCGGCTCCGGTGATGACGACCGCCCAGACCTCGGAGTCGTCCTGCGCCCGCTGCAGCGCATCACCGACCGCGGTGCTGACCGCGCCGTTGACGGCGTTGCGGGCCTCGGGCCGGTTGATGGTGATGAGCGCGACGTTGCGCCGCCGCTCGTAGCGAGCGGCGGGGGCCTCGAAGTCGGTCACGTCCGACGACGATCGTTGAGGAGTCGGACCATCGGGCGGCGCTACAGCAGCTCGAGGATGGTGGCGTTGGCTTGCCCGCCACCCTCGCACATGGTCTGCAGGCCGTAGCGAATTCCCTTGTCCCGCATGTGGTAGAGCAGCGTGGTCATGATCCGCGCGCCGGAGCCGCCGAGCGGGTGGCCGAGCGCGATCGCGCCGCCGTTGGGGTTGAGTTTCTTCTCGTCGGCGCCGATCTCCTTCAGCCAGGCCATCGGAACCGGGGCGAAGGCCTCGTTCACCTCGAAGGCGCCGATCTCGTCGAGGCTCAGCCCGGAGCGCTTCAGCGCCTTCTGGGTGGCCGGTATCGGGGCGCTCAGCATCATCACCGGGTCGGCGCCGGCCAGCGTGGCGGTGTGCACGCGGGCAATCGGCTTGAGGCCCAGCGACTTCGCCTTCTCGGCAGACATGAACAGCAGCGCGGCCGAACCGTCGGAGATCTGCGAGGAGTTGCCGGCGTGGATCACGCCGTCCTCGGAGAACGCCGGCTTGAGCTGACCCATCTTCTCCAACGTGGTGCCGCGGCGGATGCCCTCGTCCTTGAGCACCACGTTGCCCTCCGAGTCCTTGATTCCCACGATCTGGTCATCGAAGGCACCGGAATCCTGTGCCGCCGCGGCCTTCTCGTGCGAGTCCAGGGAGAACTGGTCGAGGTCGGTGCGGCTCAGGCCCCACTTGGTGGCCATCATCTCCGCGCCGATGCCCTGGTTGGGCGTGCGGTCGTAGCGGCTCTTGAAGCTCGCCGAGTAGGGGTTGCCGCCGTTGGCCAGCGAGGCGCCCATCGGGGTGCGCGACATCGACTCGACACCGCCGGCGATCACGGCGTCGTAGTGGCCGGCCACCACACCGGCGGCGGCGAAGTGCACCGACTGCTGGCTGGAACCGCACTGGCGGTCCACGGTCACGCCGGGGATGGTCTCCGGCCAGCCCGCCGTCAGCACCGCGGTGCGGGCGATGTCGAGGGCCTGCTCGCCGGCCTGCATGACGCAACCCCAGATGACGTCGTCGACGATCTCGGGGTCGATGCCGGCCCGTTCGGCCAGCCCGTTGAGGACCTGCGCCGACAGTTCGGCGGGGTGCACACCGGACAGTCCGCCGTTGCGCTTGCCGACTGGTGAGCGCACCGCCTCGACAATCACCGCTTCAGCCATCGACGTTCTCCTTCTCGAGTTTGTTGTTGATCTTCGATTTCTAACACGCCCCGGCGGGCGGCATTCCCGCGGGGCCAACCAACCGTTCGGTCAGCCGGCACCGGCCAGCCGTTGAGACCGCATTCAGCGCGAGATTTGAGCCCGATTCTCGATCTGCGGACGGTCTCAACGGGCCTACCGCCCGGACGTGACGTGCACCGGCAGGTCGTCGTCCCAGGGCTGGCGGGTGACCATGTCGGCGACGGCCACCCAGCCCGTCTCGAACTCGCCGGTGGCGGCGTCGACCAGCCGGTAGGCCTGGCGCTGCCGGTGTATCGGCTGGGCGTCGAGCAGCACCACCCGGACCTCGCCCGGCTCGAAACGGCACCGCTGCTGCATCGCGTGGATCAGCTGTTCGTTGTGCATGTGCCCGTCGCCGAAGTTCCAGCCGATGGCCATGCTGCAGATCCGCTCGCCGTCGGTGATCGAGTAGTCGTCTTCGTTCTGCCCGGCCATCGCCCGGTGCGCGAGGGTGAACAGCGCCTTGCCGTGGGTGTTGAACGCGCGGAAGGCGTACCCCATGTAGATCGGGATCTGCGCGGCCTCCTTGCTGCCATAGAACTTCTCCAGCTGGGCGGCGGGCATGTTGGCGATCGCGATGAGGTTCTTGTCGATCTTCTCCTCGGCTGACGGCTTGATGCACCACAGCGTGGTGTCCCAATTGCCGGCGTAGTAGCGCATGCCGGGCAGGAAGGAGATCCTGCGCGGGAACATGTTTCCCAGGATCACCGTCGCGGCCAGCACCGCGAACAGCACCAGTGGCCACGGGGTGGTCAGGTCGGTGATGCCGATGTGGGCGTGCGCGACGAACAGCGACAGCACGCAGAAGATCATGAAGACGTTCCACTCCAGCGGCACCCCCATCGGGATCGCCGAGAGGATGCCGAGGTGGAAGCACACCATCACGAACGCGGCGACCGCAGTGGGCCAGCCGCCGTGGGAGAAGAACAGCGCCAGCGGGATCAGCATCTCGATGGCGGTGCTGATGTGGGCCAGCAGATGGGAGAGCCGGCCGGGGCGCAGGTCGTCCGGGAACTTCGCGAAGAACGCGCGTTTGAGGAAGCGCGGCCGCATCACCGGGCTGTTGGACATCATCGTCGAGATCACGAACGGGAAGTGGCGGGTGATCTTGGAGGTGGCGGCCCCCATCCAGATCGCCATGCAGACCAGCTTCGCGGCCAGGATGATGTCGACCCCGGCGAACAGGAACGCCACCGCGAAGCTGCCGTAGACCTCGCCGCGGGCGGCCAGGAAGATCACCTTGTCGCGCAGGCCGGCCAGCGCCAGCAGCACCAGGACGGCGACGATCTGCCACGTCGGCAGCAGGCCCACTTCGGTGCCGAGCGCCGGGATGGGGCCGGTGCCGTCGGAGAACAGCGCCACGATCAGCATGACGACGAGTGCGCCGTAGAGCAGGACGTCGACCGGGCCGCGGCTATCGCCCTTCGTCAGCGGCACCCGGTCGGGCCACGGCGGGAGCCGAATGGTGCCGGGGCGCAGCCAGTAGATGATGGAGCCCATCGGCGGGAAGAAACGGTTGTTCAGCGGGCCGAAGCCGCAGCCGAAGCCGACCACCTCGAACAGCATCGTGTAGAGCACGACCTTCTCGAAGACGATCGGCTCCGACCACCACCGGGAGATATTGCCGAAGCCGTCAATTCCCTTGGTGGCCAATGCGAACAGTGCCGCGACGAAGATGTAGAGCAGGATCTTCACCACGTAGAACAGGTGCAGCGCCACCGGGGTGCCGAACCCGACCTCGGCCCAGTGCTTGGCCATCGGCTTGATCTTCTCGGCGCGCGTTCCGCGGCTCCACGTCTCGAAGTCGATGACGGGTACTTCTTGCTTCAGAAATCCCATGCGGGCAAGACTAGAACGTGTTCTAGGTTTGCGGAATCACTTTCCGCGCCGTGCAGACGCAGAAGTCCCGCGACACACCGGAACGCGGGCTCCTCCGTGTCTGCTCGCGGAATTAGGTCTTGGCGGGCGGACGGTAGAAGATCGCCAGCTGACCGATGCCGCCGGCCAGTCCCAACCCGGCGGCGATCAGGAAGCCCCACCAGCCGTGCAGCAGGTCATAGCAGCTCGTGCCGCGGAACAGCGCGTAGTCCAGGCTGAACCTGCCCGCCCCCAGCGTCGCCACCGCCACCGCCGCGACGGCGAGCACCAGGTTGTACTCCCAGCCCTCCTTGACGATGAAGAAGCCGTTGTGCCGGTGCACCGTCCAGGCCGCGACGAGCATCAGCGCCACGAAACCCGCCGCGGTGACCGGAGTCAGCAGCCCGGCCGCCAGCCCGAGGCCGGCCGACAGTTCGGTGCTGGCGGCCACCCGGGCGTGGAAGGTGCCGGGTTTCATACCGATGCTCTCGAACCAGCCTGCAGTGCCCTTGATGCGGCCACCGCCGAAGAACTTGTTGTAACCGTGCGCGGCCATGGTGAGGCCGAGGACGAGTCGCAGAATGAGAAGTCCGACGTCGGCGGCGTCCGAGTAGGCAGTCACGTCTGCAAACTTAGAGCATCACCGCCGACACCGTTACCGATCGCCGCGCGCCCGGATGGCAGAGTGGAAGCGGGTCGGCAGGCGAGAGGCGGCGTGATGGTTGAACTCAAGGTGTTGCAGGCCGTTCGACTCAAGGGCGAACTGACCCCGGCCGACCTGGCGGCCACCGTCGACGAGGATACCGCCAGCGTGGCGCAGGCGATCGCGGCCGGGACCGAGGCGGGCCTGCTGTCGCCGGCCGGGCGCAAGCTCAAGCTGACCCCGGACGGCCGTAGCCGACTGGAGTGGCTACTGCAGCAGGAACGCAGCGGGATCGACCGGGCCTCGATGGCGACGGCCTACGAGGAGTTCCGCTTGGCCAACGCCGATTTCAAGATCGTGGTCTCGGACTGGACGCTGCGCGACGGTGAGCCCAACACCCATCGGGACGCCGACTACGACGCCGAGGTGCTGACCCGGCTCGAGCGGGTACACGCTCGGGTGCTGGCGGTCATCGACACTGCGGGACAGCAGATTCCGCGGCTGCACGGCTACTCCGCCAAGCTCGAGGCGGCGCTGGGCAAGATCCGGTCCGGCGACACGGTGTGGCTGGCCGAGCCCGTCGTCGACTCCTACCACACGGTCTGGTTCGAACTGCATGAGGAACTGCTGATGGCCGCCGACGTCACGCCCGCCCACGAGGGTTGATCCCCAGCGCGGAGCGCAGCCGCCGCAGATAGTCGTCCACGTCGACGTTGACCGGGTCGGCGTGCACGCTGATCGCCAGGACATCGCCGATGCCGTGCACCCCGTGGGTCAGGCTCATCATCGGCGAGAGCGCGGGGTAACCGGCGGTGAGTACCACCGGGCAGCCGCCGAACGACAGGTCGGCGGGCCCCCTGTTCACACTGGACACCACGGTGTGCCCGCTGACCACCGCCGAACGCCTGCCGGGATCGAATTGACCGATCCCCCAACGCAACAAAACCGGCGGGACCGCGGCGAACGCGGCGGCCGAAGCCCGCATGGCCGGATGCGCCCCGCGGCGGCGGTGCCCGGCCAGCTCCCGGGCGATCGCCTCGGCCCGGGCGCCCCGCTCCAGCTGGGCATACAGCCCGACACCGACACTGCGGAAGTTGTTGTGGGCGTTGCGCTCTCCCGGCCCGGTCATCGGAACCTCGGCGCCGAGCTGCGTGACGTCCTCGCCGCGCTCGGCCAGATACCCCGACAGCGCCTCGGCGATCACCACCAGGGCGCCGACCGTCACCGTAGGCCCGGGCAGCAGGTCGCGGTGCACCGCCGCCGTGCGGACCACGGTGTGCTCGCCGGGCCGGTCGTTGACGCTCAGCGGGAGGCGGTTCCGCCCGGGCGGTGGCACCAGCCCCGCCTCGGTGTCCCGGACCAGCCGCCGGTGTGCCCGCGCCGCGGTCACCGCCCGCCGGGGCAGGCATCCGCCGTCCGGTGCACCACCGGCGGGCACCGGTTCGGCGCGGCCGAGCAGCGCACCGGCCAGTGCCGCCGAGCGGGAGCCGTCCCCCAACGCGTGGCTCATCTGGACCACCACGACCGAACCGGGACCGGTGACGCCCGGGATCCCGCCGATGCCCGCAAAGACGTGCGCGCGCCACGCCATCCGGCGGGCGTCGAGTTGGTCGAGCCGTGCCACCGCATCCAGGCAGCCCTGCCAGTCCCCGGGGTGTTCGGCGACGACGAGCTGGTCGGGCTCGACCTCACCGGATCGCCAGCGCGGGAAACGGCACGCCACGTCGTCGATGACCCGCAGCCGTAGTTCGCCGCAGGATTGGGCGCGCCGGCGCAACTCGGCGACGGCGCCGTCGACGTCGTCCGGTGCCCCGTCGAAGCCGAACAGCAGGAACTGGTCGTTGGGCACCTTGGCCGACATCCAGAACAGCTGCGCGTCGGCCGCCGCCATCACCCGGTCCGCGGGCACGGGCTCAATCGGTGCCGAGGAAGTCGACGATCAGCCGGCCCACGGTCTCCGGCTGCTCGAGTTGCAGGAAGTGCCCGGCGTTCTCGACCACCCGGACGTCGCTGCCCGCGGGCAACGCGTCGCGGACCCACGGGGCGAATTCCGGTGTCATGCAACCGTCGTCGTTGCCGTGCAGGTACAGCGTCCGCAGCTGCGGCCGCTCGGTCCACCACTTGTGCAGTTCGGCGTAGCGGGCCGGCGGCCGGGTGTTGCGGATGGTGGCCCGGTACGGGCCCAGCGCCGCACGCCAGCGCTCCGGTGACCCGATCGCGGCGTCGACGTGCCGCAGGTCCTCGGCGGCGTTGTAGCCCGGCGACCACCGCCGCCACAGCAGCGGCAGAATCCACGATGTCGAGCGTTCGGGTAGCAGCGGCAACTGGAAGTAGGAGATGTACCAGCTGCGCACCAGTTGGGCCGGCAGCAGCCGGAGCAGCTTGCCGCGGTCACGCGCTGGGCCGTCAGGACGCAGCGCCGCCGACGGCGGCACCGACATGATGACGGCCTTGGCGAACGGACTCTGTGGCATCGCCGCCAGCCCGGTGGCGGCGATGGCGCCCCAGTCGTGCCCGATCACCACGTCGCGGTCGGTCGGGTCACACGCCGCGCGCACCTGCAGTGCGTCGTCCATCAGCGCCCCGATGTGGTAGCTGCCGTCGGACGGCACCGACGACGGCACGTAACCGCGCATGAACGGCGCGATCACCCGGTAGCCGGCCGCCACCAGCGCGGGGGCCAGCTTGCGGAAGCCGTATGCGGTGTCGGGAAAACCGTGCAGGCACAAGGCGATCGGGCCGTCGGCCGGCCCCCAGGTGAGCGCGCGAATCTGCACCGCCGGGGCGGCGACGTCGATCCAGCGCGGCTCGGGCATCGTCGGCTAGACCGGTTCGAATCCGGAGATCAGCCAACGGCCGCCGAGCTTCTCCAGCGTGATGCGCACACTGGAGGCGGTGCGGGTCGGCGCGTCGTTGCCGACGACGACGGTCTGGTCGACGAAGGCCAGCACCACCGCGTGATCGGGTTTGGCCGACACCGACGCCGCGGCGGGCACCTGAGCCACCGCGGAGATCTTCTTCTCCTTGGCGCCCGGGATGACGACGGTGTTGACCAACTGGGTGTAGGCGTCCAAGAAGCTTCCGGTGAGCCGGTCGCGGGCCGCGGTGAGGTCCTTGTCCACCGATTCCGGCTTGTAGCTCAGCAGCGCGATAGTGGAGTCCCGGGCGGCCTGCACCGACTCGGTGCCCGCGGTGTCGGCGTCGTGGCGTGAGGAGTAATCGTAGCGCAGGTAACCGGCCGCCCCGCCCAGCAGCAGCGCCAGCACCGGTAGCACGCCGAACGCGAGCACGCGGGCCGGACGGCTACCGGGTTCGGGAGCCGGCGGCGCCACGGCCTCGGTGTCGTCGGCTTCGGCCTCGGATTCGGGTTCGGCTTCGGCCTCGTAGTCGCCGACCTCGGTGGCCGTGCTCTCCTCTTCGACCGCGTCGGCGGTCTTGTCCTCGGGTGTGCTCACGGTACGAACTCCACTTTCGAGACCTTGGCGTCGTCGCCGACCTTCTTGACCGTCAGGCGCATCCGCCACAGCCGCGGCTGTTGTTCGGCCGCACCGCGATTCGAGGTCTGCACGGTGACGGCCACCAGCACCTGACCCTCGGTGCGGTTCACCGACTCCAGGCCGGCCTCGGTGACGGTGCCCACCGATTTCGACTGGGCCTGCTTGACGACCTCGATGAACGGTTGGGACCGCTTGGCGAAGTCGTCATAGAAAGCGTCGGTCGCCGAGTCCAGGATGCGCTGCACATCGGCGTCGGCGTGCTGGAAGTCGATGGTGGTCAGGTTGATCGCGCCCTGCCGGCCGACCTGCACCAGTTGTTGTCTGAGCTGCTCGGCCTGGCGGGCCTCATAGGCGCGGTAGCCCAGCCACCCGGTCAGGCCCGCCAGCGCGACCACCGCGGCCAGCCCCACGGTGAGCGCTAGTCGCACGTGCGACCACGGCCGCTTCGCCCCTGCCTTCGCATCGGCCGTCACATCGGCCTTCACATCGGCCTGGGTCTCCTCGGCCGCATCGCCGTCGGCTTCGGCGGCGACGACGACGTCGTCCGGGCCGTCCTCGGGGCCCTCGGGCACGTCAGCCTCGTCGGCCATGCTGGCTCCTTCTCGGGCGCTGGGGCGGATTTGCCCGCGCTCGGGCGAAAGGCTACCGGTAGCGCCTGGGAGCAGCGTCAGCGGTTGGCCGCGGCGGCCTCCAGATCTGCGATGACGATTTTGTGCATGCCGAGCATCGCCCGTGTCGCCGCGGCGGCCCGGGCCTCGTCGGGATCGCTCGTCAGCTCGACCAGTCGGGTGGGAACCACCTGGCAGCTGAGCCCGAACCGGTCCTTGAGCCAACCACACTGGGACTCCTGGCCGCCGTCGAGCAGCGCATTCCAGTAGTAGTCGACCTCGTCCTGATCGCGGCATTCGATGGCGAACGACACCGCCTCGGTGAACGAGAACACCGGGCCGCCGTTGATCCCGATGAACCGGGTGCCGTCGAGGACGAAACCGGCGGAGACCACCTGACCCGGCGTGCCGGGGCCGGCGTCGGTGTAGCGGTGCACGTACTCGATGTACGAGTTCGGAAAGACTGACGTGTAGAACGCCATCGCCTCCTCCAGGTCGTCGTCGAACCACAGTGACGGTGTGATCGTCGGCATCGCAGCCTCATCCCTTCCGCGCCTCGACGGGCACCGACAACTCAGACCGGCAGGGGCGGCAAAACTCATCGCGCCCCGCTGGGTAACGTGCAAGCCAGGCTCGGCCGAGAGGATGCCCGTTGAGCAGCACGAAGAGCGGTTCGCACACCGTCGAGTTCCGCGGCGACAAGGACCTGACGCTGGTGGGCGACGAGTGGAACCGTGACGCGGCCTCGGCGGCGCAACACCCGACGATCCTGATGCTGCACGGCGGCGGGCAGAACCGGTACTCCTGGAAGAACACCGGTCAGGTACTGGCCGATCAGGGCTTCCACGTGATCGCCCTCGACGCCCGCGGGCACGGCGACAGCGACCGGGCGCCGAACGGCGAGTACACCGTGGAGGCGCTTACCAAGGACGTACTGAACGTGCTCGATCAGATCGGCAGGCCGGTGGCGCTGATCGGGGCCAGCATGGGCGGGCTGACCAGCATCCTGGTCGCCAGGCTGGCCGGCCCGGAGCAGGTGACCCAGCTGGTGCTGGTCGACGTGGTGCCGCGGGTCGAGCAGAAGGGCGCGTCGCGCATCCACGACTTCATGGTCAGCCACATGCACGGTTTCGAGACGCTGGAGCAGGCCGCCGACGCGATCTCGGCCTACCTGCCGCACCGCAAGCGGCCGAAGAACCTCGACGGGCTCAAGAAGAACCTGCGGCACCGAGACGGCCGTTGGTTCTGGCACTGGGACCCGGCATTCCTCAAACCGACCAACGACGACCCGTTCGTCCGCGTGGAGCAACTCGAGCAGGCGGCGGTCGAGCTGACCATCCCCATTCTGCTGATCCGCGGCAAGCTCTCCGATGTGGTGAGTCCCGAAGGGGTGCAGGAGTTTCTGGCCAAGGTGCCCGCCGCGGAGTTCGTCGAACTCTCCGATGCCGGGCACACCGCCGCCGGTGACGACAACGACGCGTTCAGCGCGGCCGTCGTCTCCTTCGTCACCCGCTGACGCCGAGGTGTAGCTCGGAGATCACGTAGGACCGGGCGATGTGCTTGAGCTCGGCCGGGGCCACCGCACGCACCACCATCTGCGCGCCCAGTCCGTCGATCATGGTCAGCAGCCGCCGCGCGGCGACGTCGGCGTCCCGGACGTGGAACTCGCCACCGGCCGTGCCCGCGCGGACCACCTCGGCGATGCAGGACAGCCACTGCTCGGTGAGCGCGTTCGCCTCGGCCGCCAGGGCCGGGTTGCTGCGGCCCAGGTTCCAGGCCTCCAGCCACAGCGCGCTGACGTCCATGCTCGACTCGTCCAGGGTGTAGTCCATCAGGGCGTTGATCTTGGCGGTCGGTGTCGGCTGGTCGGCCATCAGCGCGCGGGCGGCGTCGAGGTCCTCGGCGGCGGCGGTCCGGAAGGCGGCGGTGATCAGCTGCTCGGCCGACGAGAAGTAGTGGCTGACCAGCCCGGGGGTGACACCGAGGTCGGCGGCGACCTTGCGCAGCGTGACCGCGCCGAGCCCGTCGGTGCGGCTGATCTCCACCGCGCGGCGCAGCAGTTCGTCGTGCCGCTCGGCCGGCAGCTTGCGTCGGGCGTCCCGGGTAGCGCTCGCGACCACTTCGGTCCTTCCTCTTGACGGATGCCTGCTCTTGTTGAACACTACATCAACACTATTGATTGCACCATCAACAAGGAGCATCCGGATGGCCGAGACACCGACCACCACCGACCGGCTCGGGGCCATCGAGGCCGCCGGCGTCGAGTACCTGCCCGAGGAGGCCAGGGACTCCAGCCCACGCAACCTCTCCGCGGTGTTCCTCGGCGCGAACCTCACCTGGACCAACGTCGTCTTCGGCGCGTTCGCGATCATGTTCGGGCTGAGCTTCTGGCAGACGCTGACCTCGATGGCGGTGGGCACCGCGATCGGCACGCTGGCGGTGCTGCCGACCGCGATCATCGGCCCGCGCACCGGCACCAACATGACCGTCTCCTCTGGTGCGTTCTTCGGAATCCGCGGCCGGTTCATCGGTTCCGGGCTGGCGCTGGCGATCGCCCTGGGCTTCGCCTCGGTGACGGTGTGGACCAGTGGTGACGCCCTGGTGGCCGCCGCGCACCGGATGTTCGGCCTGCCCGAGACCAACGCGGTGCGCGGGGTCGGTTACGCGATCGTCGCGGCGCTGATGGTGACCGTGGCGCTCTACGGCCACGCCACGATCGTCGCGATGCAGAAGATCGTGGTGCCGGTCGTCGGCGTGCTGATGGTGCTGGGCGTCGTCGCGTTCGCCGCCGGCTTCCACCCCGGCGCGGCCTCCGGCGAGTACGCGCTGGGCGGCTTCTGGCCGACCTGGACGCTGTGCGCGGTGCTGTTCGCGGCGGCGCCGATCTCCTACGGGCCCACCATCGGTGACTACACCCGGCGGATTTCCGCGGTGCGCTTCAGCGACCGGCAGATCACCGCGGCTTTGGGGGCGGGCATGTTCGTCGGCGTCCTGCTGCCCAGCCTGTTCGGCGCCTACACCGCGATGAGCTTCGCCAACCCCACCGACTCCTATCTCGACGATCTGGTCACCGCGGCCCCGTCCTGGTACGTGTTGCCGATCGTGGTGATCTCACTGCTGGGTGGCCTGAGCCAGGGCGTGCTGTGCATCTACGCCAGCGGCCTGGACCTGGAAGGCCTTGCGCCGCAATTGAAGCGGACCCAGACGACGATCATCACCGCCGCCGTCGCGATCGTGCTGCTCTACGTCGGGGTGTTCGTCTTCGACGCGGTCGATTCGGTCACGGCGATGACGGTGGTGCTCAACGCGGTGATCACGCCGTGGGTCGCGGTGCTGGCGATCGGCGCACTGCGCACCCGCGGGGTCGGCTACGACCCGGTCGATCTGCAGGCCTTCGCCCGCGGGCGCCGCGGGGGCCGGTACTGGTTCACCGGCGGGTGGAACATGCCCGCGGTGCTGGCATGGGCGGCCGGTTCGGTGTTCGGTGTGCTGGCGGTGAACACCACGCTGTACGTCGGACCGCTGGCCGACATCGCCGGCGGTGTGGACCTGAGCACCGTGGGCTCGGCGGTGATCGCCGTGGTGGTCTACGTTGCGGCACAGGGCCTGTCGCGCAGGGCCGCGCCGGGCGCGGACGAGCCGGGTGTTGCCCGCCTCGGGGCGACGGTCCGGTAGGCCACCGCCGCGGAAGCGACACCCGTTGTGCCCGGCTAGGAGCGACTATCCGCCGGGCGGTGCCAAGAGTCGCTCGTAGCCGGGCACAACGCCCCGCACCTGAGGCACCGGGCCGCCGGCTATGCCAGCAGCGGCACCCCGGCGATGGGATCGGCGGTCAGGATCTCGAACATCGCCCGCCGGGTGGCCGTCAGTTCCGTGCCGACCCCGGGGCCCGACAGCGTCACCCGGCAGGTCGCCAGCGCGGAGTTGTAGCAGTACTTCGTCCCGCCGTTGGTGTCGGTGTAGGTCAGCCCGATCACGTCCCCGGGCTGCGCGCTGATCTCGCCGCGCATCTCGACGCCGTCGGTGCTCCCCCCGAACGACCAGGTGAACGGCCGGTGGCTGCCGTGGGTGCGCCGGGCGGCCAGCACCGAGCGCACCGCATACTCCCGGCCGGCGTGCCGCAGCACGAACAGGGTGGTCGCGGGCAGCTTCAGCGGCCCGAGCGCGGCGTGCGCGGTGACGATCTCGAGGCTGGAGTGCGGCTCGCCGTCGAATCCGCACACCTGGCCGAACGCGTACGCCGGGGTGTGCCGGGTGCCCCAGTTGTGATTGACGCTGCCGGCCCACCCGTCCAGTGCGAGGGTGGTGTCGCCCAGGGTGACGGTGCCGTCGAAGCGGGCCAGCGGATGGCGCACCTGGGTCTTCGCCGCCGGGAATTTCACCCGGTACGACCGGTCGGTGAGTAGCTTCACCGCGGGCTCCGGCCCGGGCTGGATCGCCAGCTCACAGCCCGCCCCGGCCAGGGTGCCGCGGGCCGATACGTCATCGATCGTGGTCTCGCCGATGCGTGCCGACCACGGCTCGGTGCGGTAGTCCGCAACCGCGATGGGGTGCGGCTGTTTGACGGCGCGGTTGCCGCCGCCGTCGGGGTCGAAGACCATCACCCACACGTCGGCCACCGGCTCCCCCGGTTGCGGGTACAGCAACGTCCAGCGCAGCCAGACCGCCTGCGCGCGGTCGGGATGGTTGGCTCGGATGAACCTGCTCTCGTAGTAGGGGGGCATCATCTGTTCAGGATTCCCGACGAGAGGGCGGCGTACGCGTGGGTTGGACGATCGCGGTGGGGGTGCTGGCCGCGCTGGTGGTGGCCGAGGCGGTCGCGCTCTGGGTGCTGTGGTCGCGCCTGCAGACAAGCCGGGCTGAGACCGATGAACTCCAACAGCGCCTCGACACCCGCAACCTGCTGTGGACCGGCGGCCGCGAGGCGGTCAAGACCGTCTGGCAGACCGCCAACCTGGTCCGCACCCAGGGCTTCGGCGGCGCGGTGCGCACCTCCATCGAGGAACTCGCCGACTGGGCCGACGTCGAGCGACCCGACCTGGCCCGGCTGGCACCCGACGGCAAGGTGGTGATCATGTTCTCCGACATCGAGGAGTCCACCGCGCTGAACGAACGCATCGGTGACCGCTCGTTCGTCAAGATGATCGAGGCCCACGACCGCCAGGTGCGCCGGCTGGTCCGGGCGAACGACGGCCATGTGATCAAGAGCCAGGGCGACGGCTTCATGGTCGCCTTCGCCGACCCGGCCGCCGCGGTCCGTTGCGGGGTGGAGATGCAGCGCGCGCTGCAGCGCGATGCGAAGAAGTTGCGCAACAACAGCATTCGGGTCCGGATCGGCATACACATGGGCAAGTCGGTGCGCCGCGGCGACGACCTGTTCGGCCGCAACGTCGCGATGGCCGCCCGCGTCGCGAGCCAGGCCGACGGCGGGGAGATCCTGGTCAGCGAGCCGGTGCGCAACGCGGTGGGCGGCGAGCAGCAGTTCGACGGCGGCCGCGACGCCGAACTCAAGGGCTTCGCCGGCACCCACCGGCTGTATGCGGTGGCCGTTTCGCGTTGAGTCAGAAACCACGCACAGGTCTACTCGGGATTCTCATACGTGGTTTCTGACTCAACGCGTGACTGCGCCTGCGCCTGTGCCTGCGCCTCGGCGAGGCGCTGGTGCAGCCGGCCCCGGATCTCATCGGGGGTGTAGGCGTTGCGTCGGCGCTGGTCGCGCGCGACCAGTACGCCGCCGGCGACCACGCCGGCCGCGCCGGCCAGTCCGATCCACTTCCAGATACTGCGCATGGGAGACCACATTAAGCTGCGCTGGTGACCGAGCACACCGTGTCGCTGACGCAGGCGCTGGACGAGACCCGCACCGGCGATGTCTGGCTGTTTCGCGGCGGTTCCGGACCGGACCGGGCGATCCAGACGTTGACGAACGCGCCGATCAACCACGTCGGCATGACGGTGGCCATCGACGACCTGCCGCCGTTGATGTGGCATGCCGAGCTGGGCCACAAGCTGATCGACCTGTGGACGGGCACCAACCACCGCGGGGTGCAGCTGAACGACGCCCGCGAGGCCGTCGAGCAGTGGCTGACCACCTACGGTCAGCGCTGCTGGCTGCGCCAGCTCACTCCCCCGGCCAGCCGGGAACAGGAGGACCGGCTGCTCAAGGTGGTCGCCAGGATGGACGGCACCCCGTTTCCCACCACCGCGCGGCTGACCGGCCGGTGGCTGCGCGGTCGCATTCCCACCGTCAGTGACTGGACCCGCGGAATCCCGTTCCTGCACAGGAAGGTTCGCGAATCGGCTGAACGGCGAAAGACCGAACGGCGTGAGGTCGGCCTGGAGACCGCCTACTGCGCGGAGACGGTGGCCATCACCTACGAGGAGATGGGATTGCTGCGCACCGAGAAGAACGAGAACTGGTTCGACCCCGGCATGTTCTGGAGTGGCGACACCCTGCCACTGGTGGCCGGCTACCAGTTGGGCGACGAAATCCGCGTCCTCCCAGACTGATCGGCCGGCTCAGAAGCCGATGCCGAGTTCGACCGGCGCCTGCTGACCCGAGCAGGACACGTCGACGTAGACCGTGGTGAACGTCGACGGAGGGCTGCCGTCGGTGTTGGGATTGTGGACCGCGACGACCTGACACTTCGACAGCGCGGACGTCGGGTTGCCCGCCACCCAGTTGATCGCCACGTTGTAGCCCTGGGCGCGCAGGTCGTTGATGGCCGTCTCGGCGGTCGGACCGGTGAGGGTTGGCGGCGGGTCGGCGACGGCCGGCGCCGCCAAACAGATTGCGGCGCCGAGCGATGCGGCGACGGCACCCGCCAGCATGGACATCACGGGCCAACGCTACGCCGGTGCCGCGCCCCGCTCAGGCGAACGACCAGGCCGCCAGCGGCTTGCCCTTCGGGTCGCGCAGGGTGATCTGCACGATCGACTCCCCCGCCGGGACGTCGAAGGCCAGGTGTGCTGCCAGTTTCTGGCCCGCGGGCAGCTGGCCGGAGGTGATGCCGGGATTCACCGCGCCCACGGTCGGGGCGATGGTGTCCCCGTTTGCCGTGCGGGCCACGAACCAGAATCCGTTGACGGCGGTGGTGCCCGTCTCAGCCGCGATCGTGATGTCGACGGCGTACATGGTGCCCTTGGCCGGGATCACCGATGCGTTGGGCGGCACCGGCTGCAGGTTGTCGACGGTGTAGGCGGCCGTGCTGTCGCCGCTGGTGATGGTCATCTTCTCGCCGGCCACCCCCACCTGCGTGCCGATCGGCGCCGCCGAGGTGCTGGCGCTCGCCTCACCGGTGGGGGCGGCCGGCTCGGGCGGCTTCACCGATGAGCAGGCAGCGCCGCCAACCACCGTGGCGGCCGTGATGATGATCGCGCTGAGCGCGGCAGTCCCCCGCATGCGCGGATCGTAGCGTGCCGATGACTGTGCGGCCCCGACGGCTCTCCTCCGCCGGGGCCGCCCAGAGTTCAGGACGCCCCGTTCAGCCCCACGCCCGCGCGGCACGTCGATCCGAGTCGGCAACATCGGCGGCACCTTCGCGTACCGCGTTACCGAGGCTGACGAGGATGTCGTGCAACGCCGCGGCGGCCTGGCGCCAGCGCTCCTGTTCGGCCCGACAGGCGGTGGCGGCCTCGCGGGTCCACAGCTGCTGCAGTGGGGCGATCTGGCGGTCCAGGTCGTCGAGTGCCGCATGCAGTCGCGCCGACGTGGCCGCGATGTCGTGACTCACCGCCGCATCGATCTCGGCGAAGTTGTAGGAGATGACCGGGTCCATGTCGAGTGCTCCCTTGCTCAGAGGTGGTGCGCCGCACTGGCGATGGTTTGGGCATGGGCGTGCGCGGCCTCGCGCAACTCCCGTTCGTTGTGCCGGATGGTGTCGGCGATTCCGCCGAGAGCGTGGCTGAGCTTCGCGGACTCGGAGTTCCAGCGCTGCACGATCTCCTTGAATCGCGCGGCGGCGGGACCACCCCAGACCGATGGCGGGACGGCATCCATGCGCGAGATGAAGCCCTGCAACAGGGCTCGGATGTCGTCGTTTCGACTGTCGGTGGCTGCGGCGACCGAACGCATCAGCTCGAAATCCGTACTGAGAGTGGTCATTGCCATCCTTCCCGTGCCGACTTCACCCCGCTGCTAGAAGATTCGACGCTCATCGCTGCGATCCGGTTCCGGAGATCTCGCGGGCCGAGCGCACCGCCTCGTCGCACGCATCGTCGATGCCGTCCGAACGCCCCGCGATGTTCTGGCAGCCGATGGCGATGCGGGTGGCACCGTCGACCAGCACCACCCAGCCGATGTCGCGGGTGCCCCGCACTTCCCGGTAGGTGACCACGGCGCGACCCGCGCGCTGGTCGCGTTCCCGGAAGTCGGTGAACACGCCCGGGGGTTGCTGGTCGAGTTCGCGTTGCAGCACCTCGGCGGTCGCGGCCAGCGACTCACCCGGCGCATAGGACTGGGTGATGTGCAGGGCGGCATCGCGATCGCCCGCGGCTGTCACCTGCACCCGCCTGGACCCCGGGCCGGCGGTCACCCTGGTGACGTTCCACCGTGCCGGGATTCGAACCGTGATGCGGCCCTCGACGAGATCGGCGGTGTCGGCGGATGATTTCGTGGCGGTCGACGGTCGGGGGTGCGCCGTCGCGACGCCCACCGCACACATCACCACCGCCACCGCCGCCCCGGCGAGGACGGCCGGCGTGAACGGCGACCGCCGGGCCGCTTCGGGCGTCGCGGCCGGCTGGATGACGCTCACAACGGTGGCGATCGGAACGATCTCGGCCGGCCGGCCACCGGCCTGGAACGCGGAGCGGATCCGCGCCGCCGCCTCGTCCACGCCCGGGACACCGGCGGGTGCGTCGATGACGACTCGTGGGGCGTCGGGCGCGGCGTGCGAGACCCGCGCCGGATCGCAGGACCGGGACAGCAGCGCGATCGATTCACCGGTGGTGACAGAAATGACGTCGTCGGCGATCTCGATGACGACGGCGTTCTCCCCTGCGCTACCCGCGAAGATCCGTGATCGGGGCACCGCGACGACGTCGGCTCCCACCGTTGCGGCCGCGGCGCCCATGACGCGGCTGACCCGGTGCCGCGACCACCAGGACGGTACGACGACGGTGAGCCGGGCCGGCGGGGGCTGCAGGACGGAGCCGATGACGTTGCGCCACAGGGCCGAAGTGCCGACCGGCCGCTCGCCGAGCAGCACCGTGGGGTCGTCGATGCCGGCCAGCGCTGCCGCCGTCATGCCCGCGTCGGCCTCGGCCGGCGATGGCGTGATCCTGCGCACCGTGGCCGGCCCGATCTCGACCACCGCGGCGGCTAGGGCGGGCACCAGCCGACCTGAACCCGTTGCGCCCCGTCCCTGGTGACCAGCAGGCCGCGGCCCGCGCGATGTGCTGCGGCGCGGTGGTTTCCGACCAGGCCTCCCTCCTCGGGACTTCCGTTCATCAGCAGTCCCATACATCCGCTGTCGCGAAGCTGCGCCAGCATGGGGTCGAACATGGCCCGCGCGGTGCCTGCGCACCGGCGGGCCAGCACGACATGCAGCCCGATGTCGGTCGCGTGCGGCAGCAACCGCTGCAACCCGGCCATGGCGTCCGGGGAGGCAGCGGTGACCAGGTCGTAGTCGTCGACGATGACATAGACCTGCGGGCCGGCCCACCAGGTTCGGCCGCGCAACTGGTCGGCTGTGGTCTCTGCGGTGGGTAATCGGTTCTCCAACAACGTAACCAGGCCATCGAGCTGTTGAGCCAGGCTCGCGGTGGAGAAGGCGTACCCGGCCAGCGGCTCACCGTGCAGCGCATCGAGCAGGGTGCGCCGCGGATCGACGAGGTACAGGCGCGCCGGCTGGGCGGGGGCGATGCGCATGATCTCCCGGCACAGGGTGCGCAGTGTGGCGGTCTTTCCGCACCCACTGTCGCCGAAGATCAGCAGATGGGTGTGTCGGGTGAAGTCGAGCGCCACCGGTCCCAGCTCGCTCTCACCGATCCCGAGGATGATGTTCGCCGCGTCGCCACCGGCTTGATGCAATGCCGCGTCGTGATCGACGGTGTCGGGGAGGAGTCGGACGGCTGGGGCGGTCCAGGTTCGGTCGGCCGCGACGAGACCGACATGCGATCGTGCGACCACGAAATGGTGCCCGTCGCTGGTGATCCCGCTCCCCGCCTTGTCGGCCGGTACCAGGGCCGCCTGCCTGCGGTCCATCTCGGAGTCGAGCGGATCACCCAGGCGCAGTTCGATGCGGGTGCCGAACTGGTCCTTCAGTGCAGGTCGGATGTCGGCCCACCGCCCGGCGGTGATGAGCAGGTGAACGCCGTGGGACAGACCCTGGGCGGCTATCGCGATGATGGCCGGCTCGAGGTCGGCGAAGTCCTCGCGGACGACGGGCCAGCCGTCGATGACGAGGAAGACGTCACCGTAGCCGTCGTCACGGGCGAGCTCCTGCCGGCCGCGCAGAATCGAGGTGACTTGACCGACGATGCGGTGAGCAAGATCGCGGTCGTGGCGGCCGGCGACCGACCCGACGTGCGGCAGCCCGCCGAGGGTGCGCAGCGCACCACCCCCGAAGTCCAGGCAGTACCACTGCATGCGGCGCGGATCGTGGCGCGATGCCAGGGCCGTGACGATGGTGCAGACGGTGCCCGACTTCCCGGCCTGCGGCGCGCCGACCACCGCGACGTTGCCGGCCGACCCACCGACGTCGATGGTCAACGGCCGGCGGCGCTGTTCGAACGGCAGATCGACCAGTCCGATGGGTGCCGTGAGCTCGTTAGCCGAAACAGGTTCGAGCTGTGCGAGTTCCGGAGATGCGGGCAGCGGCGGAAGCCAGATGGCATGGGCGCGCAAGCCCCGGTCGCCGAGCCGGTCGACCACGGTCTCGAGCAGTGTCGCCGACGCGCGCGCACCCCCGGCCGACCCCGCCGGCGCGGCCGGGTGGGAGGTGAACCGGCTGACGGGCCGGCGAAGCGGTTCGCCCCGGGCAACGGGCGGTGTCCGATTCGGTGCGCCGACGTAGATGGTCTGAAAGCCGGTCAGGGTGCCGTCGCTGGTACGCAGTAGTGCTGACCCGGGCTTGCCGGTGAGATCGGCCGCGTCGCCGACTCCGAGCACCGCCCGTGATTCGGCCGCGGTCAGGGTCTTCAGGCAGATGCGGTAGGACAGGTGCGAGTCGAGACCGCGGATCCGCCCCTCGTCGAGTCGTTGACTGGCCAGCAGCAAATGCACTCCCAGGGAGCGGCCGAGCCGCCCGATGGCGCCGAACAGCTCCACGAAGTCCGGATGATGCTGCAGCAGCTCGGTGAACTCATCGACCACCACGAACAGCGCGGGCAGGGCGGGCAGGGTGGGGTCGCTTCGGCATCGCTGCCGGTAGGCGCCCATGCTCGGCGACCCGGCGCGGCGCAATAGGTTCTGGCGCCGGTGGAGTTCGCCGCCCAGCGCATCCTTCATCCGAGCCACGAGGTGCGACTCGTCGGACAGGTTGGTGATGATCGCGGCGACGTGGTGCAGGGGCTCCAAACCCAGAAAGGTTGCGCCGCCCTTGAAGTCGATCAGCACCAGATTGAGTTCCTCCGGTGGGTGGCGCGCCGCCATCCCGAGCACGACGGTCCGCAACAGCTCCGACTTTCCGGAGCCGGTGGCGCCGACACACAATCCGTGCGGCCCCATTCCGCCCGCGGCCGCCTCCTTGACATCGAGTTCGACGAGACTGCCCCTGGCGCCGATCCCGATCGGTACCCGCAGCCGGTCAAGGTCGCGGTGCCCCGGCCATGCCCCGACGCCATCCGGCTCGGCGAGACCCAACGCGGCGCACCATCGCTGCGACGGATCCGGTGCCGCGAGCCCGCCCGGCTGCCGCTGTCGGGCCAGCCGGCGCGCGCAGGTGACGGCGTCGGCCAGGGCCAGCCGGTCGGCTGTGCCGATCGGCTCGTCACCGGATTCGGCTCTCACGGTGAGCCGATCACCGTCGAGTCGCAGCCGCAGCACGCCAGCAGGCCCGCGGTCGGACCCGACCGTCAGCAGCGTCACCCCCGCGACCCCGGCTCCGAAGACCGAACCGCCGGGGTCCGCACCATCGACGACGACGACGAGATGGGGGTGCACCGGGGGCGCAACGGGATCGAACGGTCCACGCCCACCAAGGCACTCGCCGAGGGCCCGCTCGGCCTGCCGAAAGGTCTCGTAGACCATCGCCCCGCCCAGCGGATGCTCGTTGTGCGGCAACCACTTCAGCCAATCCCACTGCCGGCGGCCGGCACCGTCGACCACCGCGACCACCCGCACATCACCCGGACCGTGCAGCACGGCCGCCTGGCAGACCGCTGCGCGTGCCACGTCCCGTGCCGTGTCGGGGCGGCCGGCCACCGCGACGGCGGGCACACCGCGCAGGTCCAGAGCCACCGGCGCGGCGTCGATCGTGGTGTGCGCCGCGACGAAGCGGCGCAGCGCCGCCACGCTCACCGGATCGAGGCGGTGGACCGGCGGGGTGGGCGGTAGCCTGATCCGACAGCCCAGCCGTTGGGCGCCCACCCCGAGCCGCACGTGGCCGAAGTCGGAGTCCGCCGGTGTGCGTTCGAACACCCGCGGTCCGCCGGCCACGATCCACAGGGCCGCCGGTTCGGGGTGCACCCAGACCAGCGAATCATGTTGCCGCTCAGCGGCCTCGGCGAGCCGGTCGGCAAGTACGCCGAGATGGTCCAGGTACCGGCGACGGTGTTCGCCGAGTTCGGCGGCACCCCGCCGCGCCGCGCTCTGCGCCAGCATGCCGACCACGGACACCAGCATCATCGCGGGAAACATCAGTGCCGTCGGCGCGTGCGATCCCGAACCGGACGACCAGGCCAGCACGCCCACGCCGAGCATCACGACGACCGCGAGCAGTGGCAGCACCGCCACCGGTCCGCCGTGTGCGTGGGGCAGTGGCGGCGGCGGCGCCACGTTGATCTCGTCGCACGGAAAAGGTGGAGGTACCGGCCGGGACCCACCGGGGAGGACCATGACCGGGACCGTAGCCAGCGTCGAGGACGGTCGGCAATTCACCTGTGGACAGCGGAGTTCGCCGTCGGCAGCGGCTGGTTAGCGTCTGCAGACATGACGGCCATCGCCGACCGGGTCCGCGTCTCGATCCGCACCGCCGATCGGGACGTCGACCTCGCGGTGGCGGCCCACCTACCCTTGCGTGACCTCTTGCCTGCGGTGCTCGACGCCGTCACCACCGAGACCGGTTCGGATGTCACCGGCCGTGCGGTGTGTCTGAGTCATCCGCTCGCCGGGCCACTTGACGCGGCGAAGTCACTGACACAGTCGGGTGTTCACGATGGCGAGATCCTGGTTCTCACCGACGTCCGCTCACCGCGGGTACGACCGGAGTCCGACCCGTGCGAGGTCGTTGCCGCCGCCGTTCGCTCCGCACAGCACTCCACGGGTCACTCGACGCCGACCGTTGCGGCGGCCCTCATCGGGTGGTCGACGGTGATGGCCGCATCGCTGCTCGGCTGGCCGGCGCTCGCGCCCAACGCTCCCCGCCATGTCATTCCCACCGCCGGTGCGGGTCTCACAGTTCTGCTGGCGGCTTGGTTGTTTCAGCGTCGGGATGCCGACGCGCGTATCATGATCGGCCTGGCGTTCGGTGCGTGCGGTTTCGCTGCGCTAGCCGGATGGTTGGCCGTCCCCGGCGGCCCGGCACCGGCCAACGCCGCATTGGCGCTGTCGGCGTGCGCGGTCGTCGCGTTGGCCGCATCGCGGGTCTGCGGTGTCGCCGCAACGACTTTGCGTTCGGCGTGCGTGGTGTCGGCATCCACGGCCATACCGACGCTCGGTGCGGTGCTGCAGTGGTGGCCGGCGGCGGCCATCGGGCCCGTCCTGGTCAACGGGTGGCTGGCCCTGCTGTCGGCGGCGCCGCGGTTGGTCGCCCGGGGCGCGGGGTTGTCGGCCTCGGATGCCGTGGACGAGGCCCTGGCGGCCCGGACGCTGAGCGCGCACCGGCGACTCACTGTCGTGGTGGTGACGGCAACGGGCGGCACCGCGCTGGGCTGTCTGGTCACCGCCGTGGCCGCTCCGCGGTCGGCCGCCTCGATCGGCATCGTCGTGGCGTCCGCGGCCATCCTGTTGCTGCGCATGCGCATCCATCCGGAAAGGCGGCGGGCGGCCGCGCTCGCGATCGGTGCGGCATTGGTGTCGACGACGCTGTTCGGCACGGTGCTCACCGGCGCGCATGGCCTGGTGCCCTGGCTGTGCGGAGTGCCGGTCGCGGGTTTCGTGGTGGGAATCCGGTTGGCCACTCAGAAGACCCGGTGTGCGAGCCCGAGGGCGCGCAGGATCGCATCGGCCGCCGAATTCGCCGCAGCGGTGGCCATCGTGCCGCTGGGGTGCTGGGCGAGCGGCCTGTTCGGCGCGGTGCGTGGACTGAGCCTCTCATGATGCAGCCGGGGGCAAGGACGGTAGCGGCCATCGGCCTGGCGCTGGTGGCGGCAGCCCAGTGCGCGCCGCCCGCGTTCGCGGTGGCTCCCCCGCCGGTCGACGACCGCATGCTGCCCGCACCGGCACGCCCCGCACCGCCGGTGGCGACCATCCAGCAGGAACCCTGCACGGCACCGGTGAACGCGGGCGCCACCAACCCCGCACAGCACCGCCGCAACGGTGTTGACCTGCAACCGGTTTGGCGGCTGACCCGCGGTGCGGGTCAACGGGTGGCCGTGATAGACACCGGGGTGCAACCCCATCAGCGGCTGCCGTCGGTGGTCGCGGGTGGCGACTACGTCTCCACCGGAGACGGCACGCAGGACTGCGATGGTCACGGCACCCTGGTCGCGGGGATCATCGGCGCCGCCCCCGGCGACCGCGACGGGTTCGCCGGGGTCGCACCCGAGGTGACGCTGATCGGCATCCGCCAGTCCAGCACCAAGTTCGGGCCCGCCGACACCCCCTCCAGCCCCGGAATCGGTGACGTCACCACGCTTGCGATGGCCGTGCGCACCGCCGCCGACCTCGGCGCCTCGGTCATCAACATCTCGTCGGTGGCGTGCGCCGCCTCCACCTTCGACGACCGGGCGCTGGGCGCCGCCCTTTCCTATGCTGTCGACGTCAAGGACGCGGTGGTGGTGACCGCGGCGGGGAACGTCGGCGGCACAGGTCAGTGCCCGGCGCAGAACACCGAGTCCCAGCCCCGGGTCATCGCCAGCCCGGCCTGGTACGACGACTACGTGCTGACCGTCGGCTCGGTGAACGACGCAGGCGCCCCGTCGACGTTCAGCCTCAACGGGCCGTGGGTCGACGTGGCCGCGCCGGGCGAGGGAGTGGTGTCCCTCGATCGGGCCGGCCCGGGCCTCATCGACAGCATGCCCGGGCCCTTGGGATCGGCTCCCATCTCGGGCACCAGCTATGCGGCGCCCGTCGTCAGCGCGCTGGCGGCGCTGGTACGGTCGCGCTTCCCGCGAATGTCGGCGCGCCAGGTCATGACGCGGATCGAGAACACCGCGCACAAGCCGGCCGCGGGATGGGACCCGGCAGTCGGCCACGGCGTGGTCGACCTGCTAGCCGCGGTCGGTGACCAGACCCCGGCCGTTGCCGCGCCGAAGGGCAAAGCGGTTGAGCCACCACGACACTCGGAATCCGGCGACGGTCACCCCGGCACGGTTGCCGTGTCCGGCGCGGCGGCATGCCTGGCGGCCTTGGTGGCCGTCGCGGCGTTCCCGCGGCTATGGCGTCGGCCGGTCGGTGATGACGTCGCGGGCGACTAGCGCGGCGTCTCGGCTGAGTTCTGGGCCCGCCGGCAAAGCAGCGATCAGGGGCCAGGGCGCCGCGGCCGGGGCGCCGGTGAGACCGAGTGCCGCCGCGGTCGCCGAATCATGGAGGGCGAAGCGGACTCCGGCATCGGTGATGAGGTACCGCGCCGCCGATCCGGTGCCACCGCCGAGGTCGGTGACCGTGACATCGGCGCATCGCCCCGAGGGCATCCGGACCTGATCGACCGCGGGGCCGGCACCATCCGCACGCGCCAGCTGCACCGGTACCGAACCCGCGCCGACGGCTCCGGCGCCGATCGTGACGTGTCCGGCCGTCCAGGTCGCGCAGAGGTCACCGTCGACGGCACCGAGGATGGGTGGCCGATCGGGGTAGCTCGCCGAGGGCAGCGTGTCGACCAGCGGACTGGCCGCCACCAGATCCGCCGCGACGGTGGTGATGTCGGCCGCGCCGTGCGGGTCACCGAAGCGGATCAGGTCCGCAGTCAGGCTTCCGACGCGTTGCAGTCCATCGCGCAGCACGACGTAGTACTCCTCGGTGCCGGCGCGGGCCACCCGGAGCACGCTGCCGACGGTGAGGCCGCCGACGGCCGACGCTCCTCCGGCCCCGGTGATGTGCGGCGCGGCGAGGGGCGGCACCTCGGGGACAAGGGTCAGAAGGGTCGAAGAGACCCGTCGCGGGCGCACCCCGTCGAGGTGGAGAGTGCGCGCGGTGACCGGATCGGCGGGGTCGACGGCGGCGCGCCGGCCGTCGTAGAGCAGGTATACCGCGTCACCTTCCGCCGCGGCGACGAGAACAGCGGTGTGCGGCGCCAGGACCGGGGGCATCTCGAGTGGGCCGACCGCGACGGTGGTGGTCCCGTCGGCGCCTGCGCAGACCGACCATGGATCATCGGGTGCGGTCGGCCCACCGATGCGCTGCGGCGCACCGGGAATCCCCAGCACCGGCCCACCCGATGCGGGCCCGAGCCGGTCCTCGTCGACGACGCGCGGCTGTGCGGGTTCGTTCAGGATCAGCCGGGCCGAGGTCACGTTCGCCACCGGGCGTAGGTCTTGGCCGACCCGCACGAACAGCGCCCCGGACCCTCGTGACATCACCAATGGCGCCGCGCCCAGCCCCGCGGCGGGCCGCAGCACCGCCATCCCGGCGGAGCCGACCAGCACGGCCAGCGCGAGCAGACAACCGACCGGCAACGCAAGCGCATCGGCGCGCAGCGGATCGCCCACGGCGGGCATAGACCGCCCGAGGATCGCATAGTCCATGCGGCGCAACAGGAATCGACGGCCGCTCAGCGCGGCCCACCGCGATCCCAGCCCGGCCATCACCGCACCATAGGCCGGGCGCTGCGCCGAGCGCCTCAGCCATCCACAGGGTCGTCGGTCTCCTTCGAGCGGCGCTCCCGGTAGGCCGCCACGTGCTGGCGGTTGCCGCAGTTGCCGGTGTCGCAGAACATCCGGGACCGGTTGCGCGAGAGATCGAGCAGCGCCGCCTCGCAGTCCGGGGCCGCGCAGATCTTCAGCCGGCGCAGTTCGCCGACGCGGACCAGGTCGGCCAGCGACATCGCCATCTCGGCGCCCATCCGCTGGGCCAGCGGGTCGTGGATCGAGGCCAGGTGCAGATGCCACTCCGGCATCTCCGGGTGCCGGGTCAGCCACGGCGCCGCGCGGGTGTCCGACAGCAGCGCGTTGACCTGCCCCACCGTGCGCACCTCGTCGTCGGCGGCCGCCCAGATCCGGCCCAGCCGGCGACGCAGTTCGTGCACCGCCTCCAGTTCGGCGTCATCGTGGTCACGGCGGCCGGTCCAGCCCCAGCTGTCGAGGTAGCCGTCCAGCTCCCGCTGGGACCCGAGCTGCTCGCCGTCGACGCGGTCGGTGTTAATCAGCGCACACGCCGCGCGCAGTGTGAGTTCCGTGTCATGACTGAAAAGCATTTGACTCATGACCCCCTTTGGACGTAATGTCACGAGCAATAGGAATTTTACTCATTACATCGGGGAGGTGTCGCATGTCGACCATCATTCGTGGTCAGGACCAGTTCCGCCTGGGTCTGATGTTCGCGATCGGCTCGGCGTTCACCTTCGGCATGTCCGGGCCCTTCGCCAAGTCGCTGATGGTCGCCGGTTGGTCCCCGACGGCCGCGGTCACCGCGCGCCTGGCCGGCGGCGCCCTGGTGATGGCCGTTTTCGCCACCATCGTCAAGCCGGACTGGCTGCACCAGGCCCGTGAGCACGCCGGCACGGTCGTCGCCTACGGGCTGATCCCGATCGCCGGCGCCCAACTCTGCTA
>JAGQTU010000044.1 GCA_020438865.1 Mycobacterium sp. | reverse complement strand
TCACCCCCTTCCACCCGCTCGAACCCCCGCCCCACGATCCGAATGTGGTGGCCCCGCCACAACCGGTCGTGGCAACCACACTGGCGGCCCCGGCCCAACCCGTCGTGGCGACGACGCCAGCGGCCGCAGCCCAACCAGTCATCGCGACGACGCCAGCGGCAGTAGCCCAACCCGTCGTGGCGACGACGCCGGTGGCCGCGGCCCCCGCCACCGCCCAGGGCCTTCCCGCGGGCTCAAGCGCTATGGCCGCGCCGGACCGCGATGTGGGATTGATCGTGGTGAACGCCGCGCTGACCCGCGTCGGCGCGCCATACATTTGGGGCGACGCGGGGCCGGACAGCTTCGACTGCTCCGGCCTGGTTGTGTGGGCGTTCCACCAGGCCGGCATAACCGTGCCGCACTCGAGTGAGGCGCTGGCAACCGGTGGCCAGCCGGTAGCGCTGGACCAGATGCAACCCGGCGACGTGATCAGCTTCTTTCCCGATGCATCGCATGTGGGCATCTATGTGGGGGACGGCAGGGTCATTCACGCCTCGTTCGAGGGCTTGCCGGTGACCGTCGAGCCGTTGTACACCGCCCCGATCAATGGTGTCCGCCGCTACGGGTGACGGTCGCCAGGTAGGGCGGGCGGGGCTCGAACCCGCGACCAACGGATTTGGAAAGAGTCGCTCCTTTATGACTCTTTGAGTTCCTGTTTTATTCACTGCTGCAATATCTTTCGCTGATTGATTTACCATCGCCAGTCGTACTCGATGAAGGGCCGTGCGGTTCTATTTGCTTTGGGCAGGGCGGGTCTCTGCCGAAGCTGGCTTGTCCCGCGGCCGAGTTCCCCACCCTCGGGGCGGAATCGTGTCAGAGTAATCCTTGGGCGAATGCTCAGAAGCTAGCCGAACGGGTCGAACGGACACTGGAACAAAACCGGCCAGCTGCCCGACTATCAACGTATGGACTGCGACATCGCTCGTGAGACACAGTTGGACCGAATCCACGCACGCGCTGATCTGACTGTTCCTGCGGTTACTGAAGCGGCATCACCGATGATTTCGGGCGTCACAGCAGAGTGCTCTCTTGCGGTCAGTTCGGCCCACCGGCCCGGTCCGCGGCGGTCGCGACGGTGAAGAGGAGTGCCGCCGTTGTCGCCAGTCTCGCACTGACAGCCTTGCTGACGGCGGCTCCCGCCTCGGCCCATGTCACCGTGACCGCCGATCACACGTGGCGCGCGGGGGTGGCCATGGTGACATTCATGGTGCCCAATGAGTCCGAAACGGGTTCGCCAACAACACAATTTCGAGTCGCGCTGCCGAATGTCACCTCAGCACACACCGAGTTGATGCCGGGCTGGACAGCACAACTCGACCACGACATACCCAGCGGTACCTTCCGGTCGGCGACTTGGACCGCCACACCCGATGCGGGGATTCCGGCCGATGAGTTCGCCCTGTTCCGCATCCAGGTGAACCTGCCCGACTCCGACACGGCCAGCTTTCCGGCCACCCAGATCTACGCCGACGGCAAAACGGTCCACTGGGATCAGCCGCCGCTGCCCGACGGCAGCGAACCCGAGCACCCCGCCCCAACGCTGAATCTGACGGCCGCCGCCGAGGAGCCGCCACCGGCCCCGGCCTCCGATCCGGTGACGCGATGGCTGGCCGGCGCAGCCCTGGCGATCGCTGTGGGGAGTGCAGCCCTGCTGGTGGCGCGCTGGCGCCGGTCATGAGACCGCTGCGGGTGCTCGTCGCCGCCGCGCTGTGGTGGACCCGGGCCCCGCGCTGATCAGCCCGAGCGTCGAAACCAAATCGGCAAAGGAGTGCCCGGAACCCGCCCGCGCGTGGATGCGACTACTTCTCGAGACGACAACAACGAAAGGGCTGGAAAACCATGCGGCACGGAGCTCTCACAGCGATCCTGACGATCGCTGCAGCCACAGCAGTCGGCTGCGGCAACACGGCCACCACCTCGACCACCCCGAGCTCAGCGACCGCCACCCCCACGACGGCGTCGGCGGCGGGGACCACGTCGTCAGCACCTACTGGTCCGGTCCTGGATTTCACCATCGCCGCCGGTAAAGCCACCCCCGCCAATTCGGCGCTGTCAGCACATGTGGGACAACCCATCACCGTGCATGTGAGCAGCGACGCCGCCGACGAACTGCACGTGCACTCCACCCCGGATCAAGAGTTCGCTATCGCCGCCGCTCCGAACCAGACATTCACCTTCACCATCAACAACCCTGGCAAGGTTGAGGTCGAACTGCATCACCTCGATCAGACGGTGGCCACCATCGACGTGACGCCCTGAGTTCGACCACCCGACCGGGATTCTCCTACGCCTTTGGCGGGCTACGGACTAACGGGCGCAGCGACGTCATACGTGCGGAAAGGACACTTTGAGCCGGGGCCTAGTGGACAAGAACAATCTGGGTCCCAGCAGGAATTAATCGGTCGATCGGGAACCAGTCGCGCTGTTCTGTAGGGCGGGCGGGACTTGAACCCGCGACCTACGGATTATGAGTCCTTTTTTGGGCCGATTCCGACCAGCGCGAACCGACTACTGAAAACACCCATAAGCGCTGCAAGCGGTCCAAATTGGGCGATTCAAGTACGGCTTGGGTACGGGTGCGGTACGCCCCAAAAACGCCCCTGGTCGCCGGGGTGACGCCGGGGTGAAGGAGCGGTCAGCGAGTGGTTTCGGACGGCAGTACCGCTCCAGAATCTGTGCGATCGGGCGGAGCGGAGCCGTGGGCCGTAATAATCTGCCGACGGGGTCCGAATAGCTGGTGAAGGGTAAGTAACAGGGGGTTGCCTAGTGTCCGTTCGGGCATTGTTTATTGGAATCGTCAGCGCGGCCACACTGAGTTTGATCCCTGCGTTCATACCGCCTGCCCCTACCTCGGCGCTGGCGTGCCCAAGCGGTACGTACCAGAACTCAGACGGTCAGTGCATACCGGACGAACAGGCACCAACGGGTTCGGGGGCACCACCGGGTGCAACCGCTCAATGCAGGGATGGCACATACTCATTCAGCACCCATCGCTCGGGCACATGCTCAGGCCATGGCGGTGTAGCCCAATGGCTGTGAGGCTCGGAAACTCGACAATCACCGCGCGTCTAATTCCTGCGGTGGTTATGGCTGCGGGCTTAGCCATGGGACTCGCGCCGGCTGCACACGCCGACGTCAACACGGAGGTGTGCCTGGCTGTAATGGCCTTGAACATCAATCCGTACGATCCCAACGACGGCTACGCCCTCGGCATGGTTCAGCGGTATCCGGATATGACCTACAACCAAGCTCTCAACTTGGCCAAGAAGGCGTATAGCTCAGTCCACTGGCACCAGAACCCCATGTGCAACGGCGTGACCATTCCGCCCGACTACTGACGGTCAGAGATACTCAGGGCAGTAGGCCGCCGCGGCTGTACGAGTGAAGAACCGCGCGGAGTCGGTTGACATTCGCTCTGAGGTCAGACCCCAATGTTCGGCGATTCCGTCAATCGACTGGCCGGATGCGAGTTCGGTGCAGATGCTGCGCCCCAAGCGGATCAGGGCGGGGTCGCCGCCGTCGTTGGTGATGCCGTGGCCGTGGATGGCTTTCAGAAACGAGGCGTCGGTGTCACTCACCCCAGCGGGTGGCTTGTAATTACTGCCCGAATTTCCGCCGAACATCACAGACCCAATAACAACGACGACGACGAGCCCCAGCAGTCCAAGAAGCACTTTCGCTCCTGTGCCCATCGCAGGCTGCGGTTTCATGGCCGGCAACTTGGCTGTCCATTGAGTTCCGGTCCAGTACCGCTGTCCGCCACCGCCCTCAGGGTCGGGATACCAGCCTGCGGGCGGCCCATACGGTGGCGGTGGTGGTTGCGGCGGCGGTGGTGTTGTCATGCGAAAGCCCCTCCCTGGCTGTCGACAGAACTACCACACGCAACCGACAGTTGAAGGCGCCATTGCCGATTTGGGTGGGTCAGCAAGAAACTCATCGTTTACACGAGCGGCGCTGTGTGCTCAGTCCACGCCGTACCGTTCCAATACCTCTGGATCCCAGATCTGTCAGCATCGGGATACCAACCGGCAGGCACAGACGGCGGCGGAGGCGGAGGACTTGCGGAACCGGCGTACGGCCGAACTGGCGTTCCGCCGACCATCGCATCCTCGATCGCAGATCGAAGCGCAATAAACTCCGACCTCTGCTGAAAGGTTACGACGACGGCATTCTCGTTCGTACCCGCGTCGTGCGTCGCGGCTCCGAAGCGGGAACGCTTTTCTACGCCCCCCGCGACCGTGAACTCGATGAACCCATTCATGATCAATCCCGGAGGCTTCCACTGGATAGCTTGGATCGACGTAATCGGTATTCGCTTCTCGCCCTTGCCTACCGATGCGCGCGCTAGAAATCCCGAACGCTTGATTGTGACGAACCGGCCATCAAAGTAGACGGTGCCGTTGTGCCCCTTCGCGGAGATCATGTCTAAATATTGTCAGGCTCGGTCCTTGCGGCAACCTTTTTCGCAGCGCTCGCCGACGTGCCGCTGTCAGCCGATGCGGTCGCCGGGACATCGCTGATTGTCAGGAAGCTGACGCGGCTCACGCGGGCGCAGCGAGTCTGGCGTCAGGAGAACCACCGGCGGCGACTTTGCGCTGTACACCCCGCCCGCAGAGGGTGGCCGGCTTGCCCACCCCGCAGGCCTAAGCCCTGGCCCCCACCCCAACTCGCCACTCTTGGTGTCTTGGTGGCTGGCGTTGCCGCGGCACTGCCGACCGTTGGCTCTCCTAGCGCCCATCGCTAGGTCGCAATCGTCGGAGCGGTGTAGTGCGAATTCTCAGTCACCTGAACCACGACCGCCGCGCCCCGGTTGCGAACGCCGACACCAAAGCCGCGAGCGAAGAAGGACTCGATCAGCGGGTAGTTCTGCCAGTGGCCGGGGATATGGCGAAGGCCGTGGTAGGCCGGATTGACATGTTGGCGGAAGCCGACCGGATTGATGTCGGAGTCGAGGCCGCCTGTGCAGGCGACAATCACATACCCGGCGGGGATGTAGTTGGAGAGGGTCAGCCACGCGTCGGCGTAGCTCCCCCACACCCTCAGGCCGTTGTAGTCGGTGGGCGGGATCGCGCCGTGGACAGTCTCATTCGACAGATAGGCAGGCATCGCCGCGCTCGGGATGAAGTCAAACTTGGGCGTCTTGCCCGTCGCGTACTCAACGCCCGCTCGCCATGCCGTCATGTGCTCGGCATCGTCCTGATTCGCCAGGATTAGGAGCTGCTGACCAGGCTGAAGGCCGTAGCCCTTGATCTTGAGGAGCCGGACAGCATCCTCAACGTCGGCAGAGTCGAGTGTTGCGCTCTGGGTCGTGAGGTAGTGCGTCACGCTGCTGTTGAACGTGCGGCCCAGGTACGGCGGCGGTGCGAAGCCGTCAGTGCCGTTCCAGAGACCAAATACGCGGTGGCCCCACTCATTCGCGGCCTCAGTGGGGCTGAGCAGCCGGTTGAAGATGGTCCCTGTGACGAGCCGGTTGTCAGCCTCCAGGATGCGGGTGATCTGAGCGCTTACCTGATCGGCGGTCGCCTCTCTGAGGAAGCGCCAAGAGTAGCGAGTCGCCTTGTCGTAGTCGTGGAAGGTGAAGCCAAGCTTCAAGTAGTCAGCGGGCTCACGGATCGCAGTCGGGATGCCAAACTCAGTCGCCCGGTCGAAGCTCTCGTTGGTCGAACTCGTCTGCGGTGCCGCGTCGGCCGCCAACGTCGTCGGGTACGACAACAGCCGCGTGATGGTGGAGCGCTCGGAGTTGTACAGAGCCAGGGCGTCCCTGATCTCCGCCCAGATCTGGTTGAGGTCGACACCGTCGGCTGTCAGATTGACGAGAACATCGCCTCCGGTGCTATAGCCCCGCTGGCCACTCCCGCCTTGGATAAGCAATTTCGCCATTACCGTTTCCCTATCATTTTCAATCGGGGCGGCGAATACATATTCGCCGCGCGATAACCGGACCTTACGCCCAAATGCGCCTTTGAGTATCGGCTAGGAGCGGCGGTAATACCCGCATAGAACGCCCGAGAATGAATCGGGTAAATGGCGTAGGATAGGCGTAATTACGGAATTGAGAAGAAATGGCTAAAGCTGTACCTAGATTCGACTACCCGCCCGGTGTTGAGCTGAGCCGGCTGCTCACGATCAGGAGCACCATCCAAGCTCACGCCTTCATCGTGTACGACTTGAAAGTGCCGCTGGCCTTTAACTTTGTACGCGCCGCCGCGAAATCTGGCCAGCTTCCTAGCAAGCGCATGGGCCACGCGCGGTACTTCTCAACCCAAGACATTTTCGACTGGGTAGCCAGCCTGTCCGATTTGGCTCCCGATGGTCGATCCCGCTACGTCAGCACCGGCTCATGGATAACAAGGAGAACCCAAATTGATCGACCAAACTCGCCGCGACTACCTGACCGCAAAGTACCCCGCCATTAACAACACTCGCCCAATGTCCCCCGCGCTGAACTTGACAACTCAGGGCATCGAAAAAGCGGAGTACATAGAGGCGTACCTGAATGAGGACACCGCACACACCGCGGCCCTGTTCGACCCGGCGTGGTCCCCGGTCTTGCACGACATTCTCGTCGCCGAGATTCAGGCACTCCACGCCCTGGAGCGCGAAGGTGGCAATGAAGACGGCATCACTGCTGAGTACAAGACATTTCGTGGCGAAACATACAACCCGCACGACCCCGACGATGGCGGCGTGGTCCTGCTCAAATGGCCGCACGACCGCAGGATTTTCGTGTGCCGAAGCAACGCCGACAGATTCGGGGCGATGTTGGACAACATGGGGCCGTCCGGCATCTGCGATGTGCAGATTGTCGAGGACTGCCACTCCCTGTGTCTTGTGGACCAGCCGATCAGACCTTTACCGATTGCCTGTGGGCGTGTCGTGCTCATGTTCGAGATTTGCCTTGCCTGCGAGGCCAAGGCCGGCCAGATGGCCGAGACCAACTTCAAGATCAGCGTCATGGAAGCCCAGGCGAAGCTCCTGCGCGACGCGACCATCGACCCCGGTAGCCGGGTCCCGCCCCGCCCCTAGACCCCGCCGTGCGGGCCGCTCACCAGCCCGCTAAGGATATGCCCGGCGCCCCTCGCCCTACGTCGTCGACGACCGCGCAAATCCATGGAGCCCCTCGAAGCAGTCATCGCACATCGCCGGAACGGCGTGTGGGATGCGCCGTGAACACTTGACGCATCGGAA
Organism: Mycobacterium sp.; assembly: GCA_020438865.1. GTDB lineage: Bacteria > Actinomycetota > Actinomycetes > Mycobacteriales > Mycobacteriaceae > Mycobacterium. The sequence continues at coordinate 26,422 of JAGQTU010000044.1, read as the reverse complement.
ACGGCTCGTGAAGCTCAAGTAAGGCGCACCCAGTTTGCGCTCGCCTAGATTGAACAGTCCCTCCAGCTTGATGCGCTGCCCCATCGACAGTGGCGGCGCATCTTCGGCGAATTGAGTGGGGGTCAAACCCCGGTATCCGAGACAGTTTGGGCAATGGGTGCCGCCGCGACAGTATGCGCGGCAGTGCGGACAACGGCGCTCACATTTAGCACAAAAGAACCGTTCTCGACCCTTCCACTCGAATCTGATTCCACACTCGACGCATTCGTGTGCACCATGCTGAGCCGGCCACACCGTGCGAAATCCGGGACAGTCGCAGCTGCTTTGCGTGCGTTCCACACGCTTCTGTTCCTCTGTACCGCAACACCATGCGCTGCCGTCATAGGCTGGTTTGTGAAAGCCCCTCGGATGACCGCAGCGTCGACATGGCTGGTAGTGCGGCCAACTCTCCCGGCCTTCGGGTACTCGATACTGAACCATTTCCGTCCTTCCCGCCGATGCTCCTCGGTGTAGACCTGGGAGCGCAGGCTTCCGCCATTCGCTACCAAAATGGTGATTCCAAACCTACGGTGGCGCGACTTCGACAGGGGCATGTGATTTGCTTCACACCTCTTAGTTAGTGTCGATTTGGACCTGTGCTCCAACCGACACGCGATGTCTTTGGACACAGAATCCAGAGACTCCCGAACTGGAGCCCAAGGATCACTGGAATCGGCCATGTCTGGTTGCGCCGCTTCGCGTCTCGTCGATTTCCTATCCGACGGGCGCGCGGCGTCTCGGGTATAGTTAGAGACGTGTGGGCCGAAAGTCCCGCACCTCCCCCTGGGCGCGCTTCCTAGATAAACCAGGGATTGGAAGTGGGCGCAAATCCGAACCATCGATTTGTGGCACAGGAGCGCGTCCATGGATGAAGACAAGAAGCCGACCATGACTGAGCAGGAGCTCTGGGAGTGGCTTCACCACGACGAGGGCATTCCCGTCAGCCGTCGAACCATCAAAATGGCGGTGATCAATCGGGAGATCAAGCCGACCCGATACGGGAATGGCAACTACTTCTCTAAGCAGGATGGCTGGGACTTCATCGCCAGCCGAAAGCAGCCTGCCCCAACAAGATATGTCGGCTTCAATATCGGCAGAGCGTCGGAATCTGTTGCCCAATAAGCAAATGTTGCCCCCGGTCGAACCTTGGCCATCGACCGGGGGCGAGGGTGTCTGTGTTGAAAGGAACTAGACGAGCGTGAGTCTACCCGAAAGGGCCAAGGCGCGAAACCTTAACCGCGGCAGCCTAATTCCGACAAATGGCATCGCTCTGAACCATTCAGCATTACTGCTCGACGTGCTGGGGTACAAACCCTGGGAGTACACCTCAGTCTGCTGTAGAACCAACGGCAGCTTCAGCGCGCAGGTGCTGAAGGTGACCGACGTTTGGAAGTACGTCGACAAACTGCCGAGGGGCGACGTGTGGTTTGGGGTCTGCCCGGTGGCCGGCCCCGCGCGGGTCGGAAGCAAAGGCAAGGCCGAGGAAGTGACCCGACTGGCCGCACTCTGGGCAGACCTAGACGTGAAGCCGGGAGCCTGCCCGGATATGGGTGTGGCGCGCGCGATCATCAGGGATCTGTCGACGGTGCTGGGCACCCGACCGTCAGCGACGACGCATAGCGGCCATGGCCTCCAGCCATATTGGGAGATCATCGACGGTGAGGGTGATACCGAAGCGCTGAACGCGGTGCTGAGCCGATGGGGCCGTCTGGTGAAGGCCGTTGCTGGAAGACACGGGTCCACGGCGGATTCAGTGTTCAACCTGGACCGCATCATGCGCGTGCCTGGGACCTTCAACTGCAAGACCGCGACCAACGGATCGGACGGTATCGCCGTCGCCTGTTTTGCCGATGACGGCGACCCGCTGACTTTGGATGAGGTCCGTGAGCGGCTGGATGCAGCCGGCGCCTATGACGAGAACGGCGACCGTGACAACAGCGAGATTGTGAGCGACCCGAACGAGTGGGAGCCAGCCGAGGAAACCTGCGGCTACCTGAAAAAGTGGCTCGTCGGCATATCGACTGACCGCCCGAACGCCGGTAGACACCAGTGGTTGATGAGCCAGGCAGTGCGGTTGGCCTGTGCCGTGAGGCTGGGGTGCCTTAGCGCCTCGGACTATTCGACGGCCAGGAATTTGGTAGAGCAGCGCCTGATCCAGCTACGGGCTGAGACCGGCGAGGGTGTGCCAGAGGTGGAGGTACCCGCCGCTTTTGAATATGGGATCGAACTCGCCGCGTGCAAGACGGACGAGCAGGTCCGCGCTGAGCTTGGCGACCATAAACACGCCGAACAGATTGATGAGGAAGCATTCTGGAACTCATGCCCGGAGTTGCAGGACATGCGCCGGTTCGCGCGATCACGCCGGGTCGGGCCGTGGGCCATGTTCGGGGTTTGTGCGGCAGTAGCTGTCTCGGCGGTCCCGCCGTACGTAGTGCTGCCGCCCCTAGTGGGGCGGGTCGCCAGTCTGAACACGTTCGTGGCGCTCGTGGGCAAGAGCGGCAGCATCAAGAGCGCCGCGATGGGTGCGGCGTTCGACTGGCTAGGTGTTGATCCCCCTCCAAATCCCAAGAAGCCCGGTAGTGGTGAGGGACTGGCGAAGTGCTTCGCCTACGTCAAGAAGCCGGGCAAAGGCGAGCCGAGCGTTCAGATCGGCAAGAACTGGTCGGTGCTCGCTGAGATACCCGAAGTCGACACACTGACTGCGACGGGCGGCCGCGGCGGATCGACATTGATGTCAGAGCTGCGCTACGCATGGTCGGGTGAGCGGCTCGGAATCGACTATGCCGCCGACGACAAAGCCATCGTCCTCCAATCGCATCGCTACCGGCTGTGCATGATCGTCGGAGTCCAGCCACTGCGGGCAGGACCGGTATTCGATGATGCCGACGCTGGAACTCCCCAACGGATCGTGTGGTTTCCGGTCAGCGACCCCGACCGCCCGAAAGAACGCCCTTCCGAACCGCCGAGACTCGATCTGCCACCGTGGCCGCAGACCGACACCGACGCCCACGACACCGAGGGCGAAGTGGAAGGTGTCCTGCGGCTTGACCGGGATATCACCCTGGCGAGCCGGATGAGCGAACCCGCAGACCCTGAGAGTTTTGACGTCATCGCGGTTCCCGAGGCGGTGTACACGGCGATCGACGAGCAGGCGTTTGCGGTTCTCGGTGACCAGGAGGACATCGATCCACTCGACGGTCACAAGCTGCTATGTCGGGAGAAGCTTGCCGCAGCCATCGCGATCTTGCGCCAGCACAGAGAAATCACCCAACAAGATTGGGACCTCGCCGGGACGGCCATGAAGATCAGTGACCTCACCCGCGCAGATGTCCTGAGGACATTGGCTACAGAGACGGGAGAGCGGAATATAAAGGCTGGGAAGGCGTCTGGTGTTCGGAAACTTGCTGAGGCCGAACAGATTGCAGATGAGCACGTCAAGAAGGTCGCACGGATAGCCGAGCGAGTTGTGGAAAAGCTGAACACGAAGAACGACCAGACGCTGAACGAACTCAAGAAGCAATTCGGGCCGGACAAACAGTATGTGGACGAGGCACTCAATGATCTGGAAGAGGACGGGACTGTCACCCGTCAAGAGATCAACTACCGAGGGCGGGATGGGTGGCGAATCCACCTGAACGAATCATGAAGCAGCTAACTGTGATAAAGGCGGGTAAGCCGGGTAGGCGGGTAAGAGGGGTACGCGGTCACGTGGGCGATACCCGTCTACCGAAAATCGTAAAAGACCTGGTCATGTTACAAAATTCGATCCGCGCGTTTAGGAGTCTTTCGACTATGACGCGAAAACTCTTCCCGTCTACCCGTCTACCCGTCTACGGGGGCCTGGATAACCCATGAGTATTGCGACCCATGCGTACCTATGAAGAACGCCAAGGGCACCCACGGAAATGCACGGCCCGTAGGAGTGGCGATAAGCAGCCATGTGGAGCCTGGGCGATCAAGGGCGGGAACGTATGTCGGATCCACGGCGGGATGGCTCCGCAGACCAAAGCGAAGGCCAAGCAGCGGCTCGACCTCCAGACGGTGCGCGACGCCGTGCGCCGACTGCGCGGCCGGGAAGCGCCACCCCACGTTCCGATACCCGGCGACCCGCCCGAGGTGCACACGCCGGCCACCGCGGAGCCGGCCGAACCCGCCCTGGCTGACCCAGCCCCCCAGTCAGATTCGCCCGCAGAAGCCCCAGAAGCCGAGCCGCCCAAGCAAACTGAGACGCCGCTGATGGGCCTCACCGAAGCCATGACCCAAGTGGGTCGCGGTAACCCGAAAGCGCGGGTAGTACGGTCTCGCATGAGGCGTCGATGAAGGCCCCTCATGGCCCCGTTGACGGCCGAACGCCCGCCGACCCGGCAAACGGGACCGGCGCGGCCTCCGCATACGCGAGAGGGGCGCTGAACGCCGCCGAGCGGGCGGCGATACCGGCCCTGGGCCACGACCAGGCGATACACGAACCAGCGTTTGCCACAGACGTTAAATACCCTGGTGAGAGGTATCGCGTGAGTTGGCTGGCTGGCGTAGCGTCCGGGGCGTAAGGCGTAGATGAACGGTTACGCCCCGACTAGGTAGGAGGATGGACCCTTGACTGAGCGAGCAAACTGTGTGCAGCCCTTGATGTTTGGCTACACCCGTGTGAGTACTGCGGAGCAGGCAGACAAACGTAACGGGCTGGAAGCGCAACGAGCAGCCATCGACGCCGAGGCAGCGCGCCGCGGCTGGGACGTAGAGCACTTTGCCGATGAGGGCGCCAGTGGTAAGCAGATCAACACGAGTCTGGGAGAAGCACTACAGCTCTTGGCGTCTGGGCAGGGCGACGGACTGATCGTGGCCAAGCTTGATCGGCTGGCCCGGTCGATCATTCACGCCGCCAACATAATCGACGCCGCCCAGAACCAAGGGTGGGACTTGGTCGTGCTCGATCTCAATCTGGATCTGACGACCGCAGCAGGGCGTGCGATGGCCGGAACGTTCGCGGTATTCGGCCAGTTTGAGCGTGAGCTCGCCAGCGAACGCACCAAGGCCGCGCTGTACGCCAAGAAGCAGCGCGGTGAGCCGATTGGCCGGCCACGGCTAGCCAAGCCCGGCGTCGTGCGCCGGATCGTCATGGAGCGCAACGCAGGCCTTAGCTTCGACGCTATCGCCCGCGCCCTGGAAGCAGAAGGCATCCTCAGCCCCGCAGGCTTACCGCGATGGCAGTCGAGCACGGTTCGGCGCATTTACCAAAGTGCTTCGGCATCAACGGAAATGGAGGCAGTCTCGTGAGCCTAACCGTCCCGCCGTTCGCCCAACCCAGCGAGCCGTTCACCCCAGACGAGCATCGCGAAGTAGCCGCCCGTGCCTACTTCGCGTGGCGGAAGTACCTATCAGAGAACCAGATACAGGAAGTAGTCGAACTCATGACCACCAAGCAGGCACCCATGCCTAGGCCGAAAGCGACCCGCCTTGGTCGCAAGCAGAGCGTACGGCGGCGCGTCACCAAGCAGGAACACGACAAGTTCATGAAGCGGCTGTACGGCCAGCACAAGACCTCGCAGCGGCGCGTAAGGGGTAGGGGCTGATGAAGGCCGACTACTACGCGCCCCGGCACCAGGTCATCGTTGTCTTACCCGGCGACCCGCACCGCCATCGCATAGGCACCGTCGACACCACGCGGAATATTGGCGGCGACATGCTCCACGTCGTGCGGTTCGCCGACGGAACCAAGGCGCAGTACTGGGCCGAGGATCTGACGTCGGTGAGGGGCGGGTACTGATGGCGTACATCAGGACCCACAACACGACGCAGAAGCGCCGGGGCAAAGCGGCGAAGAGGTATGAGGTCTGCTGGCGGGAGCCAGCGACCAACCCCGCTACCGGCCTACCGATACCCGGCAAGACCCGCACCCGTCAGGAGAGCTACCCGACCCGAGAGGCCGCAGAGGCCCGCCGCGACGAGCTCAACGCCGCGAAGCACACGGGCGGCACTACCGCCCTGGCCGACCAGCGCAAGGCCGGGGCGCAGACGTTCGGCTACTACGCTGCGGCGTGGCTCGCGGCCCAGCGCGTGAAGGTTGCGAGCGGGCGGCTGAAGGCCGACACCGTCGACGGCTACGGGAAGCGGCTGGCGGTGTACGCGCTGCCGGAGTTTGGCGGGATGGCTATCGGCGCGATTACCCCGACCCTCTGCGAGCGGTACCTGGCCCGGCTGGCCGGGCGCGGGCTTACCCCGGCGACCCTCAAGCACCATTGGTCGGTGCTGCGGGCGGTATTCGGCTACGCGGTACGCCACAAGGCCATCCCTGCTAACCCTGTCGACGGGGTGGACTTCTCAGCCAACGGCGCGCAGCGGCGTAACCGGCGCCACCACCCGCTCACCGCCGAGCAGGTCGGGGCGGTCGCCGCCACCATCGGCACCCGCTACCCGGTGTACGAGCTGCTGACGCTGTTCGCCGCGTACACAGGCCTCCGCGCGGAGGAATTGGCCGGCCTGGAGGTCCAGGACCTTGTCTTTACACCGGGACCAGCAGGGGTGCCCCGCGCCCGGGTGGACGTGCGGCGGGCGAAGAAACGTCGCGGCGGGGAGTGGCTTTCAGACACGCTCAAGAGCGCGAAGAGCAGCCGCAACGTCCCGCTCCCCTCCTGGCTCGCGGTACGAATGGCCGACTACCTGAACAACCACCCCGCGGCCAACACGGCCGAAGCACCCCTCTGGCCCAACAGGGCGCTGGGTGGTGCCCGGCGACGGGGCTGCCTCGCGGTCGCGCCGCTTGACTACTCGGAGCCGTGCGACATGGGCGCGTTCTACAAGAACCTGTTCCGGCCCGCCCTGGAGGTGAACGGGCTACCGGCTAGCCGACCCGCGACGGCGGATGCGCCCGCGACCCAGGGCGTACGGCTCCATGACCTTCGGCATACCTTCGCCACGCTCCAGCTCTCGGCGGGCGTCCACTTCATGCAGGTGTCGAAGTGGTTGGGCCACAGTACCTTCACCCTCACCCTGGACGTTTATGGCGACTACATTCCTGAGCAGGATGGCGGCGCACTGAACACTCTGCCCGAGCCAGCCCCACCCCCGCAGACGTCGCCCGCAGCCGTTGCCGGGAACGTTGTGCCCCTCCGCAGAGTCGGTTCGCCGGGGTAGGGCGGGCCGCACCGTCACCGGCACAAAAGAGTAGGCCCCCGCCGAAGCGGGGGCCTACTGGGTGGGTGTCGGGTCAGAGGATGATCTTGGTCGCCTCGGAGCGGCGGCCCTTGTTCCACTGATGGACGATCAGGTGGTAGCACGTCATCACGCGCCCGCCCGTGCCCGAGTGCTGGGTCCCACCCGCCGTGCTGATCGAGTGGACATTGCCGCGCCAGCCCGCGGCGGAGCCGGCTTTCGCGATCTTCTTAGCCAGCTCCTCATCGTTGACCATGCTGCCGTGCCGGCCGAGGAACTCGCCGATGCCGCCGAGCAGCATGCCATCCCAGGTATCCGCCGAACGACCCCAGGCCTTCTCGGCGACGGTCAGCGTGCGGTCGAGCGTTTCGGCCTCGTACTTGTCGGTGATCCGGAGGACGCCGTTCACCGCACCGATCGAGTTGACGCTGGTGTTGCCCATCTTCAGGCCGTGCGCCACCAGAACCTTCTCGGTATCCACGAAGACCGGAATGCCGCCGGTCAGGCCGATCACGTACTCATCGATCGCGGCGGGGCGCGCGCTCTCACGGTTCTTGATCAGGAAGAGGACGGCCTCCTCCGTCTGGGTGAGGCCGCGGTGGACCTCACACATGACGTACTCCTGGCCCAGCAGCTGGCAGGCGCGCCAGCGATGCTGGCCATCGACGATGTACTTCTCGCCGTTCTCGCGCTCGGAGACGATGATCGTCCCGATCGCAGCCGGGATGAACTCGTCCGCCAGCCTCTGAGCGCGCTTCTCCACGAGCGTGCGCTGAGCCTGGGGATCGATCTTCAGATCCGCGACCTTCACCGGAACCCCGTAGTCAACCTCGTGTTCCGGCAACTTGTACTGATACTTCGCAGCCATGATGGCCACCTCTTTCTTCTTTTCTCGGTGCGCCGGGGGGATTTGCCTAGCGGCGGGGGAAGTGGCGCAATTCAGACACTACCTGATACCCGATCTCATGCGCAACCTCATGCCGGATTTGATGTCGTAGTTGATGCACTACTAACTACAGAACTTTTGCAGTGGAATTGCAGAAAAGATGTAGCACCCGTGTCGAGCAACAGCAAGGTGGGGGTATCGGACGTCACGCCGCGCGCCCCGCGACCGCCGGGGTGACGCCGGGGTGACGCTGGCTACGAGGGTCGGCTGGATCGGGCAAAAAGGCCTGATCAGGCCTTACAAGGTGGGGCGGGCGGGACTTGAACCCGCGACCTACGGATTATGAGTCCGCGGCTCTAACCAACTGAGCTACCGCCCCTGGGGTATAGCGGCCACCATGGTCGCACGTCGAACCGGCCGAACGGTATTTCTGCTGGGCGGGGACGCCGCATCCGGTGACATCATGACGAACGTGCCCGATGCCGTGTCCGCCGCGTTCGCCTCCGACAATGCCGCCCCCGCACACCCAACGGCGCTGGCGGCCATCGCGGCAGCCAATGAAAGCCCGGCCCCGTCCTACGGCGCCGACCCGATCACCCGACGCGCGGCCGACCGCATCCGCGCGGTGTTCGACAGCCCGCAGGCCGAAGTGCTGTTCGCGTTCACCGGCACCGGCGCGAACATCATCGCGCTGAGCGCGGCGGTGCGCCCGTGGCAGGAGATCCTGTGCAGCGACATCGCGCACTCGCTGCTCGACGAGGCCGGTGGACCGGTGCGGCTGTCCGGCGCCACGCTCACCCCACTGCCCAGCGAGGACGGCTTCATCGACCCGGCAGCGCTGGATCGGGCGGTCGTGCGACGCGGGGAGGTCCATCATTCGCAACCCCGGATCGTCAGCATCACGCAATCCACCGAGAACGGCCGGGTGTGGCAGCCCTCGGCGATCGCAAAGCTCGTCGACCACGCACACGAGCTCGATCTGCTCGTCCACGTCGACGGTGCGCGGCTGGCCAATGCCGTTGCCGCGCTGAGCGTTACGCCCGCGGAAGCGATTGGCGACGCCGACGTCGTCACGGTAGGTGGGACCAAGAACGGCATGCTGTTCGGCGATGCCCTGCTGGTCCGCCGCCCCGAGCACTTCACCGGCATCGAGTTCGTCCAGAAGCAGATCGGTCACCTGGCCAGCAAGCACCGCTACGTCTCGGCTCAGTTCGAGGCGCTGCTGTCCGGCGGCACCTGGCTGGAGCTAGCCCGGCACGCCAACACCATGGCTGGCCGACTCAGCGCCGGGCTCAGCGCCCTTGGCCTGCGGATCCCTTCCCCCACCGAGGCCAACGAGGTGTTCGTCGACCTGTCCTCCGCGACGCTGAAGGCGGTGCGGGAGCGCTTCGCCGTGCATGTTCCGGACCCGCTGCGGCCGACGGTACGGTTCGTCTGCTCGTGGGCCACCACCGCCGACGACGTCGACGCCGCGCTGGGGATCGTTCAGGCGGGCTGCGTCTGACCCTCGGCGTCGATGAGGTAGCGCTCGGTGCCGTGCTCCACTCGCGGCGCGTCGGCCTTGAGCGCGACCGCGATCTTGTTGCTCGCGTTGCGCAGCACATCCAGCGTCAGCTCCCGGGCCTGCTCGGTGGTGAAGTGCTCCCGCACACCAGCGGCCACCGACGGGTCGATCCGTGCCGGCGACCAGATCAGGGCATCGACGTAGCGCAGCGCCGCCTTCTGCGCCTCGGTCAGCAGGTCCGACTCCTCGAACCGCTCGATGTCGCCATAGAGGGTCTCCGAACCGCCGGCGTCCAGTGCGGTGCCCTCCCGCCGGGACTTGCACAACCGGCAGTTGTGCTGGGCGGCCCCCCGTAGTCGCACCACCTCGGCGGTCACCGGGTCGAGCGCACGCAGCCGCGCGACCGCGGGCAACAGCGCGTTGAACACCACGTCGGTGGCGTCGGTGCCGCGATCCCACCGGAGACGGTCCGGCACCCAGCTCACCGGCAGGCCCAGCGCGTCAAGACCCGCCCGCACCCGGGGCAGGAAGTCCGCGATGAACATCTGCACCACCACGGGGAAGGTCGCGGCTCCCAGCGCGGCGCCCAACGCGGCGCGCTGGTCGTCGCCGATCGCGGACACATCGACGCTGAGCTGCTCGGCGAAGGCGGCGACCACCTGCTCGGTATCCGACTCGGGTGCGCTGACCTCGGCCTCGGCCGGCAGCGGTGGCAACGACAGCGCGGACGCACACGTCGCACGGACCAGGCCGACGAGCCGGGCCAAATCGGCCGGCGACTGGACCACCAGCGTCTGCAGTTGAGCGTCGAGATCGTCGGCCATCTTGAGGATTATTGCGCCTGGCTGACCGAGGACATGTGGAAGTCGGGGATTCGCAGCGCCGGCATCACCGCGCGGGTCGCCCAGTCGCCCCACTCGCGCGGCAGCGTCGTCTCGGCGACGCCCGCCTCGCTGGCCCGGCGCAGCAGATCCAGCGGGCTCTCGTTGAACCGGAAGTTGTTGACCGCCGCGATCACCTCGCCGTCCTCGATGAGGTACACCCCGTCGCGGGTCAGCCCGGTCAGCAGCAGCGTGGTCGGGTCGACGTTGCGGATGTACCACAGCGTGGTGAGCAGCAGTCCGCGCTCGGTGGCCGCGACCATGTCGGCCAGCTCGGCCGGGCCGCCGGTCATCAGCAGGTTGTCGGCGGGCACGGCGGCGGTGGTGCCGAACTCGGCTGCGGCGGCGCGGGGGTAGGCAAGAGCGTTGATGGTGCCGTCGCGGATCCAGTCCACCCGGCCGATGTCGATCCCGTTGTCGAACAGCGAGACTCGCTCCGAGCCGGTGCTGGCATGGACGAACGGCGAGCACTCGAGCCCTGGCGCGAACGGATCGGAGTACAGCGTCAGCGGCAGTTCGGTGAGCTTCTCCCCCACCCGGGTGCCGCCGCCGGGCGCCGAGAGCGCGCTGCGCCCCTCCTGGGCGCCGCGGCCGTCCATCGACCAGCCGAGGTAGATCATCATGTCGGCCACGGTGGACGGCGGCATCAACGTCTCGTAGCGGCCGGCGGGCAGCTCGACGGTGCGCTTGGCCCACCCGAGCCGCATGGACAATTCGTCGAGCAGGACGTCCGTCGGGACGTCGACGAACCACGGGGTGCTGATCCCGGCCCAGGCGCTGGCGTCACCGCGCTTGGCGTTGATCTCCACCGTGCCGGTCGGCTGGGTGAAGCGTTTCCGCACCCCGGTCGAGGTGGCCAGGAACGTGGTCTCGACCAGGTGGTGGGCGTAGCCGTACAGCCGGTCGGTACGGCCGAAACCGTCCGAGAGCGACTCGGCGACATCGGCGAACGCCTCGGCTCCGGTTTCGGCGACCGGTTCGTTCCAGTCGTCGGGCAGCCCCGCGCCGGTGAGCAGTGGCGCGCTGTCGCGGGCCTCGGGCGCGGCGTGGGCCGCCCGCTCGGCGGCCGCGACCAGTGCGGCGATCGACGCCGGGTTGACCTCGCTGGACCGCAGCGCCCCCGTGTGTGCGGTATCGCCCTTGCGGACAATGGAAATCACCGTCACCGAGCGGGTGGTCGACACGCCGTTGGTGGTCATGGAGTTTCCGGCCCAGCGCAGCGACGCATCGGCGCGGTCGGTGACGATGACGATGGTCTCGTCCACGGTAGCGGCAGCCAGAGCGAGTTCGACTACCTGCTGTGCGGGGATCATCGGTGGCCCGCCTCTTCACGGGTATTCAAGACGTTCACCCCCCTGAACAGTGCCGACGGGCAGCCGTGGCTGACCGCCGCGACCTGCCCGGGCTGGGCCTTGCCGCAGTTGAACGCCCCGCCCAGGCGCCAGGTCGATTGCCCGCCAACGGCTTCCATCGAGTTCCAGAAGTCGGTGGTGGTGGCCTGATACGCCACATCGCGCAGCTGGCCGTCGAGCCTGCCGTCGCGGATCCGGAAGAACCGCTGCCCGGTGAACTGGAAGTTGTACCGCTGCATGTCGATCGACCAGGACTTGTCGCCGACGATGTAGATCCCGTCGCCGACCCGGCCGATCAGGTCGTCGGTGCTCAGGTCCGCACGCCCGGGCTGCAGCGACACGTTGGCCATCCGCTGGATCGGCACATGATGCGGTGAGTCCGCGTAGGAGCAGCCGTTGGAGCGGGCCTGACCCAGCCGCGGTGCGAACACCCGGTCCAGCTGGTAGCCGACGAAGATGCCGTCGCGCACCAGATCCCAGCTCTGCGCCGCCACCCCCTCGTCGTCGTAACCGATGCTCGCCAATCCGTATTCGATGGTGCGGTCGGCGGTCACGTTCATCACCGGGGAGCCGTAGCGCATGGTGTTCAGCTTGTCCGGGGTGGCGAACGACGTCCCGGCGTAGGCGGCCTCGTAGCCGATCGCGCGGTCGTATTCGGTTGCGTGCCCGATGGATTCGTGGATGGTCAGCCACAGGTTGGTCGGGTCGATCACCAGATCGGTGGGCCCGGCGACGACGCTGGGCGCCTTGGTCTTCTCGGCCAGCAGGGTCGGCAGCTCGGCCAGCTCGGCCGTCCAGTCCCACACCTCGTCGCCGGCCAGCGCCTCCCAGCCCCGGGCGGTCGGTGGCGCGAGTGTGCGCATGGACTCGAAGCTGCCCGCCGCGGCGTCGACGGCCACCGCCTCCAGCATCGGCATCATCCGCACCCGCTGCTGGGTGATCGACGAGCCGAACGTGTCGGCGTAGAAGACCTGCTCCTTGACCGGGTGCACCATCGCCGAGACGTGGTCGACCCCGTCGGCCGCCAGCAGCCGGCCGGAGTACTCCTCGAGCAGGGCGATCTTGTCGGCGGTGGAGATGGTGAACGGATCGATCCGGTAGCTCGACACCCAGGTGGCGTCGGCGTAGACCGGTTCGGCGGCCAGTTCGATGCGTTCGGCGTTCAGCGCTCCCAGCGTCCTGGCCACCGCGACCGCCCGGCGCGCCGTCTCGGCCGCGACCTCCGGGGCCAGCTCGGCGTGCGAGGCGAAGCCCCAGGTGCCGTCGACGATCACCCGGACAGCCAGGCCGATCTCGCGGTCGATGACGGCGGTCTCCAATTCGCCGTCGCGCAGCTGCACCACCTCGTTGGTGATGGCGTGAATGCGCAGGTCTGCATACTCGGCGCCGGCCCGCAGCGCGGCGCTCAGCGCGGCGTCGGCCAGCCGGTGGCGAGGCAGGGCGATGAAGTCGGGATCGACGTCATGTGCTGTCACGGGCTCCACCGTAGCTGCCACCGGCTTTAATGACTGGGGTGATCACCCGGCGCGCCCGCTCGACCCTGCTGGGGTACGCGCTGCTGGCCCCGAGCCTGTTCGGGGTGGTGTGCTTCCTGCTGCTGCCGATGCTCGTCGTGGTGTGGCTGAGCCTGCACCGCTGGGATCTGCTGAGCCCCATCCGCTATGTGGGACTGGAGAACTGGCGGTCGGTGCTCACCGACTCGGCGTTCGGCAACTCGTTGCTGGTGACCTTGTTGTTCATCGCGATCGTGGTTCCGGCCCAGATCGCGCTAGGACTGCTGGCCGCCTCGCTGCTGGCGCGCGGGCTGCCGGGCAGCGGGGCGTTCCGCACGCTGTACGTTCTGCCGTGGGTGTGCTCCCCGCTGGCCGTTGCGGTGTTGTGGCGCTGGATCCTGGCTCCCACCGACGGCGCCTTGAGCACTCTGCTGGGCAGGCGCATCGAGTGGTTGAGCGACCCCGGACTGGCCCTGCCGGTTGTCTCGGCGGTTACCGTGTGGACGAATGTCGGGTACGTGACGCTGTTCTTCCTGGCCGGCCTTCTGGCCATCCCCCCGCAGATTCAGGCCGCCGCTCGTCTGGACGGCGCGAGCGGTTGGCAGCGGTTCTGGCACGTGACCCTGCCGATGCTGCGGCCCACCCTGTTCTTCGTGTCCGTCACCGGCGTCGTCAGCGCCGCTCAGGTCTTCGACACCGTCTACGCCCTCACCGGTGGTGGCCCGGCCGGTCGCACCGACCTGGTCGCTCACCGGATCTACGCCGAGGCTTTCGGCGCTGCGGCGATAGGCCGGGCCGCGGTCATGGCTCTGGCGCTGTTCGTCGTTCTGGTCGGTGTCACCGTTGTCCAGCACCTGTACTTCCGGCGGCGCACCACCTACGACGTCTACTGAGGCGAGGGTGGCCGGCTGTGCCTGGGCGACAACGGGTTCGGGGTTCACCGCGGCCGTGGGTGCGGGGACCGGCCCGATCGGCCGGTGGTATGCCGCCTCGATGCGCGGGCGCAGGATCGGGTCGAGGATCGGATTGAGCAGCGGCACCAGCGGGCCGGTCAGCGAGACCAGGGGCAGCACCTTGGTGGGGACGAAGACGTAGGTGATGTTCCCGGGGCTGCCGTCGGCCTTGTCGGGGGTGTACCGGATGTTGTCGGGGTCGTCGAGGTCGACGTTGAAGTAGCCGAACACATGCGTGGTGGACATACCCACTGCCGCGTTGGCCACCGCCAGCAGATTCGTTGTGTCGGTGGGCCAGTCCGCCCAGCCGTCGTACTGCTTGATGACCTCGGTGCCCTGGTACGGCGAGTCGGCGGGCAGGGGCGTGGCGGCCTTGCCGCCGAAGTTGTTCTCCGGGTTGCCGATCGACACCCACGACACCCGCGACGGGTCGGGGGCGTTGGCCGGGTCGGCTGCCCAGCGCCGCAGCGCCGCGTAGACAACCTGGCCGCCCTGGCTGTGCCCGAACAGCGTGATCGGGGTGCCGTCGTTCGGCAGGGCCGCGATGTCTCCGATGAGCCGGTCCGCGCCCATCTCGTTGAACCTCTGGCCGAGCGGAAGGGCGAAGTAGTTGACGGACCGGCAGTTGTTCGGGGCATCGCACAATTGGCCACCGAGCTGCATCTGGGTGAACGCGACCACGTGCTGCAGGCCGACCAGCCCGCCCTCGAGGGTGAGCACGGTCGCCGCCAGCCGCACCTCGGCCGTCGTCGCGGCGTGGGCGGTTTTCAGGGGCGCCGGCGCCCCGATCAGGGCCGCCGTCAATCCGACCGACAGACCGGCCCTCAGCAGTGCCTTCACATCACCCTCCGGACCCCTCAGCAAATCCATGATTGTTGTTTCAGCAAAGTCTACACACCGGCTGAAACCGCTCTTGACTGGTTCTTTCTGCATTCTGGTAACCAATTGGCCGCATCACCAGCAAAACACAACTCACCAGCGGCAACGCCGCGATAGAGTCGGCTCTCATGACCCGGCGGGCGATCCCCATCTACGCCTGCCTGCTCGCCGGGGCGCTGATCACCCTGGTCCCGTTCGCCCTCGGGCTGCTGACGTCGGTCACCTCCGCGCGCCAGTTCGCGACCGGTACCCCGCTCTCGCTGCCGCGGCCGCCGACACTGGCCAACTACGCCGCCCTCGGTGACGCCGGGTTCGGCCGCGCGCTGGCGGTGACCGCACTGATGACCGCGATGATCACGCTGGGCCAGCTAACGTTCTCGGTGCTGGCCGGATACGCCTTCGCGCAGGTGGACTTCACCGGTCGCGACGTGCTGTTCTGGGTGTACATCGCGACGCTGATGGTGCCGGCCACGGTGACGGTGGTCCCGCTCTATCTGATGATGGCCGAACTCGGGCTGCGCAACACGTTCTGGGCGCTGGTCCTGCCGTTTATGTTCGGCTCGCCCTACGCGATCTTCCTGCTGCGCGAGTACTTCCGGGCCATCCCGCGCGACCTGATCAACGCCGCACGCCTGGACGGGGCGAACACCCTGGACGTGATCGTGCACGTGGTGCTGCCCGCCAGCAAACCGATCCTGGTAACGCTTGCGTTGATCACCGTTGTGTCGCAATGGAATTCGTTCATGTGGCCACTGGTGATCACCAGCGGGGGCACCTGGCGGGTGTTGACGGTGGCCACCGCGGGGCTGCAGTCGCAGTACAACGCGCAGTGGACGCTGGTGATGGCGGCGACCACGGTGGCGATCGTCCCGTTGATCGTGCTGTTCCTGGCCTTCCAGCGCCGCATCGTGTCCTCGATCGTGGTGACCGGGCTGAAATGAACCCCACCGGCGCATCGACATCGACACCACGGTCGTGGATTCGCCGATTTCGCAACCCTGGTGACGATCTCGGCAAAGCCGGGCCGAAATGAGGCGGCCGCGATTCTCGACGAGCATGCTGGCCGCGCTGGTCGCGGTCGCGCTGGTGCTGGTGGCCGCCGCCGTAGTGCTGGGCCGCACCGCGCAGCCGGGTGGGCGCACCGTCGTCACGGTCCGGCTGTGGGATCAACAGGTCGCGGCGGCCTACCGGGAGTCGTTCGCGCAGTTCACCCGCGAGCATCCGGACATCGAGGTGCACGTCAACGTGGTGTCGTACGCGACCTACTTCGACACCCTGCGCACCGACGTCGCCGGCGGCGGCGCCGACGACATCTTCTGGATCAACAACTCCTACTTCGCCGAGTACGCCGACAACGGCCGGCTGATGCCCGTCGATCCCGCACCGGGCTGGGAGCCGTCGGTGGTCGGCCAGTTCACCCGCAACGGCATGCTGTGGGGGGTGCCGCAACTCACCGACGCCGGTATCGCGCTGTACTACAACGCCGATCTGCTGGCCGCCGACGGCGTCAGCCCCGCCCAGCTCGGCGACGCCCGCTGGGACCCCGACCCCGCGGTCGACACCCTGCGCCCGCTGCTCGTCCGGCTCACCCACGGCCGGCAGTGGGGTTACAACGCCGCCAACGACCTGCAGGGCATCTACCTCAACTACATCGGTTCGGCCGGTGGGGTGTTCACCGCCGGTGACCGGTTCGCGTTCGACAACCCCGGCGCCGTCACCGCATTCGACTATGTGGTCGGGCTGATCAACACCGACCGGGTGTCCCCACCGGCGTCGGACACCAACGACAACGGCGACTTCTCCCGCAACCAGTTCCTGGCCGGGCGGATGGCGGTGTTTCAGTCTGGCACCTACAACCTCGCCCAGATCGCCCAGCAGGCCGGCTTCCGCTGGGGCGTCGCGATGCTGCCCGCCGGACCCGCCGGGCGGGTGAGCGTCACCAATGGCATTGTTGCTGCCGGCAATCCGGCCTCCCGCAACCCGGCGGCGGTCCGCGAGGTGCTGGCCTGGCTGGGCAGCACGCGCGGCAACGAGTTCGTGGGCCGCCAGGGCGCGGCGATCCCCGCGGTGCTGGCCGCCCAAAAGGTGTATTTCGAGTACTGGTCGGCCAAGGGGGTGGACGTCACACCGTTCTTCGCCGTACTGCGGGGCCCGCGCATCGCGGCACCGGGCGGGGCCGGCTTCGCCGCCGGGTACCAGGCGATCAAGCCGTACTTCGACGAGATGTTCCTGGGCCGCCGACCGGTCGCACCGACATTGGCCGCAGCCCAGGGCGCGGCCAACACCGCCGCGCAGCGCTAACGGGGGAAGACGCCCACCTCGAGCCACAGCGCCAGTGCGCACACCGCCGCCGAGATCGCCAGCGCGATCCAGTCGGCCCGGCGCGGCCGCGACGGAGCGGCGGCGATCTGCCCGCTGCCGCCCCGAGCGGTGATCGCATCGCCCATCTCGTCGGCGCGGCGCAGCGACACGGTGATACCCGCCGACAGCAGGTCGACCAGTTCGATCGCCCACCGGCGGCGGCGGGCCCGCCGGGTGGTGAGCACCGGCTTCGGGCGTAGTCGGCGCGCGGCGTAGAGCAGCCGGAACTCGTCGACGAGCATCGGGAAAGCCCGCAGCGCCAGGGCCAGAGCGGCGGCCCAGTCGTCGACCGGGATCCGCAGCCAGCGCAACGGCCGGCCCAGGGTGGCCACCGCGGGCGCGATGTCGGCGACGTTGGTGGTCCACGACACCAGCCCGCCCAGCGCCAACAGCACGATGGACAGCACGGTGATCCGCAGGAAGTTCAGCAGTCCGCCCAGCCCGAGCTGGACCGACCACAACTGCAGCACCGGGGCCCCGCCGGCCAGCGCGGCGGTGATGCCGCCCAGCGCGATCAGCGCCCACAGGTACCACGGGATCGACGGCACCGCGCCCAGCGGGATGCGCGCCAAGCCGATCGCCACCGCGACCAGCAACGTGACCAGTCCGATCGCCGACCAGCCCGGGTAGAAGGCCAGCAGCAACGAGACCACGAACACCACCACCAGCTTGGTGCCGGCCCACAGTTCGTGGATCGGTGAGGTGCCCGGGACCGGGCGCAGCAGCACCACCGGGCGCGACGGACGGGTGGTCGTCATGACATGTCCTCGGCGGCCGGCGTCAGTACACCGTCACTTAGATTCAGCGTGCGCGGGCAGAGTTCCTCGAGCCCGACGAAGTCGTGGGAGATCACCACGACGGTCAGCCCGGTGTTGCGGCGCAGGTCGCTCAGCAGCCGCAGCAGCCCGCGCTGGCTGGCCGCGTCGAGCCCGGCCAGGGGCTCGTCGAGGATCAGCACCTGCGGCGAGCGGGCGAGCAACCCGGCCAGCACCACGCGGCGCATCTGACCGCCGCTGAGTTGGTCGATCCGGCGCCGGGCCAGCGACGCGTCGAGGCCCACCGCCGCCAGCGCGGCGGTCACCCGGGCCCGGTCGTCGGGCGAGAATCCCGCCGCC
The DNA here is from genome assembly GCA_020438865.1 of Mycobacterium sp. GTDB lineage: Bacteria > Actinomycetota > Actinomycetes > Mycobacteriales > Mycobacteriaceae > Mycobacterium. Next base: position 7,810 of record JAGQTU010000044.1, on the reverse strand, counting down.
GAGGCCACCTCCAGGTCGACGCGGGCCCGCATCAGCTGAAGGCGGGCGGCCTGGAACGCGATCGCCACCTCGCCGATGCATTCGTGGGCGGGCCGGTCACGCACCAGGCACGAACCGGTGGTCGGGGTCGACAGGCCCGCCATGATCCAGGCGAGCGTGGACTTGCCCGAGCCGTTGCCGCCGTGGATTAGCAGGCCGTCACCCTGGTGCACGCCGAAGCTGATGTCCCGCAGCGCGGTCTTGGCCCACGGTGTTCCGCTGGCGTAGACGTAGCCGACCCGGTCCAGGGTCAGCAGCGGCGCCCCGGTGGGCGCCGCGGTGCTTGCCGTCGGCGCGGGCGCGGCGGCGCTTTCCACCGTCTCGGTATTGTCCTCGGAATCGCTGAGATTGATTGTCCGGTCGGCGAATTCGACCTCGTTGTTGTAGTGCGTGATGTGCACCAGCGACATGTGATGGCGATCGGTGAGCCCGGACAGCACGCGCAGCAGGGCTTCCCGGCCGGGCTGGTCCACCATGGAGGTGACCTCGTCGGCGATCAGCATGGCCGGTTGGCGGGCCAGGGCGGCGGCCACGGCCAGCCGCTGCAATTCGCCGCCGGACAACCCGCCGGTGTCGCGTTCCTCCATGCCGGCCAGGCCGACCTCGTCGAGCAGACCCGCGACGTCGGTCTCGGTGCCGGGCGGCAACCCCCACACCACGTCGTCGGCGACCCTGGTGCCCAGCACCTGACTCTCCGGGTGCTGCATGATGACCGCGGTGCCGCCGAGCCGGCCCAGTCCGATCCCGCCCGGGCGCTCGATGGTGCCCGAGGTCGGCTCGCGTCCGGTCAACAACAGCATCAGCGTGGTCTTGCCCGATCCGTTGGGACCGGTGACGGCGATGTGCTCGCCGCTGCCGATGGTCAGGCTCAGCGGCCGTAGCGCGTCGTGGTCGGCGCCGGGATAGCGGAACCGGGTGTCGGTGAGCCGGACCGGAACCGGTGCGGGCGGTGCGCCGTCGAGCGGCGGCTCCAGCTTGTGCACGTCCGGGATGCCACGCAGCCGGTCGAGCACCCGCGACAGCGCCCACCAGCCGATCAGGGACACGATGATGATGGTGAACATCGCGTACACCATCATCAGCACCGGCCAGTAGTTCAGCGCGGTGGTGAACACGCTCCGGGCCTGCTCCGCGCCCGGCCGCAGCGGCTCGAACAGGGACATGAACCGCACGGTGCCCTCGACGTTGGCGGTGATCGCCGCGAAGGTCACGGTGCGCAGCCGTTCCAGCACGGTCAGCGCGGCGATGATGAACAGGCCCAGGACGAAGCCGGCGGCCGCCCCGACCGCGATGACCGTGGGCGTGCCGCGGCCGCGGCGTTTGATGATGCCGGTCGCACCGCCGACGTACGCGCAGTTCAGCACCACCATGAATCCGCCGATCCCGGCGATCGGGAAGGCGATCATGCAGGCCGCGAAGGTGGCGGCCAGCAGCACGCGCAGCCGGTAGCGGTAGGCCAGCAGGCCCATCGGGACGCTGACCAGAAGCGACACCCCGCCGGCGAAGGGCACGATGATCGAGATGACGGCCAGTGCCGCGCTCAGCGCCCCCATGACGGCTGCCTGCGCCAACTCCACCGGGGTCAGCGCCCGGCCGGGACGCCGCGACGCCGCCGAACCCGGGGGCCGCAATTCGGGCGCCTCCGGTCGCGTCGCGGTCATCACCCGATTCTGCCAGCCAGGACGGCGGGGCCACGGCCGCCGCGCGTCTGTGCGGAAAGCCGCCGGCCGCCGAGACCGACAACATAGAACTTCTATGTAAAGTTGGGGACATGGGTCCGATATCCCCGCAGACCACCACCGCCCTGGGTGCCGAGCTGCTCACCGTCGTCGCGAAGCTGAACCGGCTGGCCACCCAGCGCATCGGGCTACCGCTGCCCTGGGCGCAGGCCCGGCTGCTCGGCACCATCGACGACCAGGGTGAGGCGCGCATCTCCGATCTCGCCGAACTCGACCACTGCTCGCAGCCGACGATGACCACCCAGGTCCGCCGGCTCGAGGACGCCGGCCTGGTGGCCCGAACCCAGGATCCCGACGACGCGCGCGCGGTGCGGATCCGCATCACGCCGGAGGGACAGCGGACCCTGGCCCGGGTCCGGGCCGACCGGGCCGCCGTGATCGACCCGCGGATCGCGCGGCTCTCCGACGCGGACCGCGAGACCCTGTCGGCAGCCGTCGGGGCGCTGCACCGGCTGCTCGACGATCTCGACATACCACCCGAGTGACCGACCGCTGAGACGGCCCGCACCCGAGCGGTATCGACACCCCCCATGATGAACTCGAAGACATCACCGAACAGGCCACCGCGGTGACGGTCGCGAACAAGAGCTGACGCACGGGGCCGGACCGGAGGACGAAACATGCAGTTCTGGTGCGGCACCCCGTTCATGAAGAGACCCGCCGAAGCGCCCGCGGTGGCCCGCATGGTCGACGAGGCCGGCTATGACGGCATGATCTGCGCCGACCACCTGATCTATCCGCGCGAGTTGCGCTCGCCGTACCCCTCGCCGTCCGGCGAACCGGGCTGGGCGCCCGAGACACCGTGGCCGGACAGCTGGGTACTGATCGGCGCGATGGCCGCGGCGACGACACGGCTGCGGTTCTCCAATGCCGTCTACATCGCGCCGGCCCGGCCGCTGCTGGAGGTGGCCAAGCAGGTGGCCACCGCGGCCTCACTGTCCGAAGGCCGGGTCTCGCTGGGTGTCGGAATCGGTTGGATGCGTGAGGAATACGAGCTGTTGGGCCAGGATTTCTCCAACCGCGGCAAGCGGCTCGACGAGATGATCCCGGCGCTGCGCGCCCTGTGGCGGGGCGGCTGGGTGTCCTGGGACGGAACCCACTATCAGGTGCCGGAGATGATGATCGAACCGCATCCGCCGCAACCGATTCCGATCCTGTGTGGCGGGGAGTCCGGGCCGGCGCTGCGCCGTGCCGCCCGGCTGTGCGACGGCTGGATCGGCACCGCCTACAGCTGGGACGGTGCGGTGGCACACGTCGAGCGACTCACCGCCCTGCGCCGCGAATACGGCTGCGCCGAAAAGCATTTCGAGATCATGCTGGCGCTGCTGGAACGGCCGTCGCCGGACCTCTACAAGCGCGCCGAGGACGCCGGCATCACCGCGGTGATGTGCGCGCCGTGGGCCGCCGAGCCCGGTATCGACCACGGCACCGACGTCGAACGTTTCCGCCCGTCCATCGAGCGGTTCGCGGAATCGGTTGTGGTCAAATGCCGTTGAGCTAACGCCACGCGCTGGCGTCGGCGCCCTCCCGCGGCCGCGCCAGCGGGTGATCGGGGCCCAGCAGATCGCCGGTGATGGTGGCGCAGAACCGGTACATCGGTAGGTCCATGATCGTGTTGCGCATCGGTTCCGCGATGAAGTGGCCCAGCCGCTCGGCGACGATGAACAGGGTCATGATCAGCGGACCGGCGCGTCCCACACTGCGAATCATCGAAGCACCGTCACATCCACACCGCGGCGCTGTCGGGCTCGCGGGCGCGGGCCAGCGGGTGCCCGGCGCCGAGCAGGTTGCCGGTGATCAGGCTGCAGAACCGGTACATCGGCAGGTCGAAGATGCTGTTGCGCATCGGCAACTCGATGAAGTGCCCGATCCGCTCCGCGACCACGAACACCGCCATCAACAGCACCCCCACCACGATGCCCCCGAGGTGGTGGCTGGAGGAGTCGAGCCGGTTGAAGGCCACGATCGCGAAAAGCCACGCCAGGCCGCGGATGAAGAGGTCGTACTGGATGGGCACCGGCTGGTTGCGGATTCGCTCCAGGCCGCTCTGCGCGGTCACCGTGCCGGTGTTGACCGACATCAGCATCACCCGGGCCTGCTCGTCGATACAGCCGTCCGCGTACAGCGCCTGCACCTCGCGAGCCTGCTGTGCGAGCAGATCGGTGGCGTCGGTGTCGGGCCCATCCTCCGGCGTCAGGTCCACCACCCCGGGCAGCGGCGCGATCCCCCGCATTTCGGCGGCCAGCTGCCAGGCGTAGCGGACCTGCCGCCTGCGCATCCGGTCGAGGGTGGAAACCATTGCGGGCGCGCCGGTGTCGACCGAGCACAGCGTGTTGTGCAGCGCCCGGGAGTTGATGATGATGCCGCCCCACAGGGTGCGGGCCTCCCACCACCGGTTGTAGGCGTTGCTGTTGCGGAAGCCGATGAAGATCGACGCGGCGATGCCCAGCACCGACAGCACCGCGACCGACTCGCTCTGGATCGCGTCCGGAATCGGGACCATGATGGCGGCGACCACCAGGACGGCCAGCAGGTCGTAACGCAGCTGCCAGGCCACCAGGCCGGCCGCCTTGACCGGCCCCAGGCGCCCGACGCTGCGGATCATCGGCTCAGATCACCGTGCCGACGAGTCTGCCGACGAAGTAGGTGGCGGCGATCGCGATCACCCCGAACGCGAGCTGGCGCGCCGAGCCGAACACCACCGAACCGCGGGTGAAGCGCGCCGCGACACCGCCGGCGATCAGCAGGCCGATGGCGCCGCAGAGCAGGCCCGGCCACAGCGCCTCCACGCCGAACAGGTACGGCAGCAGTGGGACGACGGCGCCGATGGCGAACATCAGGAACGACGACACCGCGGCGACGATCGCCGACGGCTTCTCCCGGGGGTCGACGCCCAGTTCCTGCGCCAGGTGGAAGTGGACGGCGCGCTCCTCGTCGAGGTGGATCTCCTCGGTGGCTTTGCGCGCCGTCTCCTCGCTGAGCCCCATGTCCATGAGCATCGCGACGAGTTCCAGCTTCTCGGCGTGTGGCTGGTTCTCGAACGCGCGCCGCTCGGCGCGCACCTCCGAGTCGATCTGCTCGTTGGCGGTGGTCACCGACGTGTACTCCCCGAGGGCCATCGAGAAGGCGCCGGCGAGCAGACCCGCGACGCCGGAGAGCACCACGGTGTGCGCGCCCGCTCCGGCGGCGACACCGGCGATCAGGGCCGTGTTGGAGACGAGCCCGTCCATGGCACCGAACGTCGCTGCCCGCAGCCACCCCCCGGTGACGTCGGCGTGGGTGTGGTCGATGACGTGCGGAAGATCGACGTCGGCGGGCAGCGGTTCCCCGTCCTGGATTGCCATGAGCGATATTCAACGCGACCCGGGCGGCTCACACTCATTAAGGCTCACCTGTCTTTGCCACGATCGCGTTTCCGCGGGCCACCCGCGGGCTATTAACAGGCATGACAAACACCGCCGCACACCTGCGAAACGCGCTCGACGGTCGTTGGCGCGACGTGAAGAACAAGCTGCGCGCCGAACTGGCCACCGAGGTGTTCCGGCCGCACTACACCCCCAACACCGTGATCGCCCGCACCAAGGTGGCCGAGCAGTTGGCGATCATGGCCGCCCACGGTGCCGCCGAGGACGGTTTCCGCAAGGAGCACGGCGGCAACGGGGACGTCGGCGCCGCGATCACCCAGATCGAGATGCTGGCGATGTCGGACCTGTCGCTGATGGTCAAGGCCGGAGTGCAGTGGGGCCTGTTCGGCGGCGCCATCGAGAACCTGGGCACCGAACGCCACCACAAGGCCTACGTGCAGCGGATCATCGATCTCGACCTGCTGGGCTGCTTCGCGATGACCGAGACCGGGCACGGCAGCGACGTGCAGTCGCTGGAGACCACCGCCACCTACGACCCGGCGACCCAGGAGTTCGTCATCCACTCGCCCACCCCGACGTCGCGCAAGGACTACATCGGCGGCGCCGCCGAAACCGCCAGGGTAGCAGCGGTTTTCGCGCAGCTGATCACCGGCGACGAATGTCACGGGGTGCATTGCCTGGTGGTCCCGATCCGCGACGAGGACGGCAACGACCTGCCCGGTGTCACCACCTCGGACTGCCAGTACAAGGGCGGGCTGCCAGGGGTGGACAACGGCCGCATCATGTTCGACCAGGTGCGGGTGCCGCGGGAGAACCTGCTCAACAAGTACGCCGACGTCGCCCCGGACGGCGGCTACTCCTCCCCGATCGAGAACCCCAGCCGGCGGTTCTTCACCATGCTCGGCACCCTGATCCGCGGCCGGGTGACCGTCGGCGGCAGCGCCGCCGCGGCCGCCCGGGTGGCCCTGGACATCGCGGTGCGCTACGGCCTGCAGCGCCGCCAGTTCAGCGCCCCCGACGATGAGGGCGAAGTGGTGATCATGGACTACCTGGTGCATCAGCGCCGGCTGCTGCCGCTGCTGGCCCGCTCCTACGCGCTGCAGTTCGCGCAGAACGAGCTGGTCGCCCGGCTGCACGACCTGCAGACCGCCGACAGCCCGGACGCCGAGGAGCAGCGCGAGTTGGAGTCCCGGGCCGCCGGGCTCAAGGCCGCCAACACCTGGCACGCCAGCACCGCGATCCAGGAAGCGCGAGAGGCCTGCGGCGGCGCCGGCTACCTGGCCGAGAATCGGTTGATCGCGTTGCGCGCCGACACCGATGTCTTCACCACCTTCGAGGGCGACAACCACGTGCTCACCCAGTTGGTGGCCAAGGAACTGCTCACCGCCTACGCCGACGACATCCGTGGGATGAGCCCGGTGGAGTGGGTGCGCTTCGCCGCCAACTTCGCCGGGGACCGGGTGCTGAAAAGGACTGCGGCTGAGACGATCATGCAGACCATCCTCGACACCCGGCAGGACAACGAGGAGGAGGGCAGCCTGTTCAACCGCGGCACCCAGGTCAAGATGTTCGAGGACCGCGAGGAATACCTGCTGTCCTCGGTGGCCCGCCGCCTGCAGGGCAAGTCCAAGGAGATGTCGGCGTTCGACGCGTTCAACGCCGTTCAGGACCACGTCCTGCACACCGCCAAGGCGCACATCGACCGCATCGTGCTGGAGGCGTTCGTCGCCGGTATCGACGCCTGCGAGTCCACGTCGGCTGAAGGGCAGGAGGCCCGCCGGGTGCTGGAGATGGTGTGCGATCTGTACGCGCTGTCGGTGATCGAGGATGACAAGGCGTGGTTCATCGAGCACCGGTTCCTGTCCACCGAGCGGGCCAAGGCGGTCACCCGCGGGATCAACGAGCGCTGCCGCACATTGCGGCCGTACGCGCAGGATCTGGTCGACGGGTTCGGGATCCCCGAGTCACTGCGCTACGCCGAGATGCTGCATCCCGAGCACCTGCCCGAACCGGTGTAGCTCAGCCGAAGAAAGCCGCCGCGTCGTCGTAGCGGCTCTGCGGCACCAGCTTGAGTTGGCGCACGGCGTCGGCCAGCGGGACCCGGCCGATGTCCTGGCCGCGCAGCGAGACCATGGTCCCGAACTCGCCGGCGTGGGCGGCGTCGGCGGCGTTCACGCCGAACCGGGTGGCCAGCACCCGGTCGTAGGCGGTGGGGGTGCCGCCGCGCTGGACGTGGCCGAGCACGGTGACCCGCACCTCCTTCTTGATCCGCTTCTCCACCTCGACGGCCAGCTGCTGGGCAACGCCGGTGAACTTCTCATGACCGAACTCGTCGGTGCCGCCGTGGCGCAACTGCATGGTGCCCTCGGCGGGTTTGGCGCCCTCGGCGACCACACAGATGAAGTGCGACTCACCGCGCTGGAAGCGGCGCTTGACCAGCCGGCACACCTCTTCGACGTCGTAGGGCTGCTCCGGGATGAGCGTCATGTGCGCCCCGGAGGAAAGCCCGGCGTTCAGCGCGATCCAGCCGGCGTGGCGGCCCATCACCTCGACCAGCATCACCCGCTGATGCGACTCGGCGGTGCTGTGCAACCGGTCGATGGCCTCGGTGGCGATCTGCAGCGCGGTGTCGTGGCCGAAGGTCACGTCGGTGCAGTCGATGTCGTT
>JAGQTU010000043.1 GCA_020438865.1 Mycobacterium sp. | reverse complement strand
GCCGATCTCCTGGGATACCTCGGTGCGGCGCTTGACCGCCGCCAGGATCTCGGCGTCCAGACGGTCGATCTCCTGGCGCAGGGCGTCGATATCAGACATCTGCTCGGTCTCTACGGTCATCGCTTCGCTTCTCCTCGTGTGGGGGTTCTGGTCGCATTCGGTCCGGGCCTCACACAAGAGACGAGCCCCGGATCCGGATGCGGACCGCGGGGCTCTCGGGTTCGAGCAGCTATGCCTCCACGGGTACCGCGATCCGGTACCCGTAGAAAAATCGCTGCGGTGCAGTGAGCACGAAAATGAGTGTGCCACCACGCGCCGGTCTTGTGCAAAAAACTGTCGCCGGACAGCGGTAAGTTGGTTCCGGACATGACTGTGCACGTGACGGATTACAAGCCACCGGCCGAGGCCGCCGAACTGCTCGACGGACTGAACCCGCAGCAGCGTCAGGCCGTGCTGCACGAGGGCAACCCCCTGCTGATCGTGGCCGGCGCCGGGTCGGGCAAGACCGCGGTGCTCACCCGCCGCATCGCCTACCTGCTGGCCGCCCGTGACGTCGGGCCGGGTCAGATCCTGGCCATCACGTTCACCAACAAGGCCGCCGCTGAGATGCGGGAACGGGTGGTGGCGCTGGTGGGTCCGCGGGCCCGCAACATGTGGGTGTCGACGTTCCACTCCACCTGCGTCCGCATCCTGCGCAACCAGGCCTCGCTGCTGCCCGGTCTGAACTCGAACTTCTCCATCTACGACGCCGACGACTCGCGCCGCCTGCTGCTGATGATCGGCAAGGACATGGGCCTGGACGTCAAGCGGTACTCGCCGCGGCTGCTGGCAAATGCGATCTCCAACCTCAAGAACGAGCTGATCGACCCCGAACAGGCGCTCGCCGCGCTGACCCCGGAGTCCGACGAGCTGGCTCGCACCGTGGCCGGTGTCTTCGGCGAGTACCAGCGCCGGCTTCGCGCGGCCAATGCGCTGGACTTCGACGACCTGATCGGGGAGACGGTCGCGGTGCTGCAGAACTTCCCGCAGATCGCGCAGTACTACCGCAGGCGCTTCCGGCACGTCCTGGTCGACGAGTACCAGGACACCAACCATGCGCAGTACGTCCTGGTCCGCGAACTCGTCGGGCACGGCGACACCGACGCCGACCAGGTGGCGCCCAGCGAGTTGTGCGTGGTGGGCGACGCCGACCAGTCGATCTACGCGTTCCGCGGCGCGACGATCCGCAACATCGAGGATTTCGAGCGCGACTACCCCAACGCGACCACCATCCTGCTCGAGCAGAACTACCGGTCCACCCAGAACATCCTGTCCGCGGCCAACTCGGTGATCTCCCGCAACAGCGGCCGGCGGGAGAAACGGCTGTGGACCGACGCCGGCGACGGGGAGTTGATCGTCGGCTACGTCGCCGACAACGAACACGACGAGGCCCGGTTCGTCGCCGGGGAGATCGACGCGCTGGCCGACCGCGGGGAGATCAGCTACAACGATGTCGCGGTGTTCTACCGGACCAACAACTCGTCGCGGTCCCTGGAGGAGGTCTTCATCCGGGCCGGCATCCCGTACAAGGTCGTCGGCGGCGTTCGGTTCTACGAACGCAAGGAGATTCGCGACATCGTCGCCTATCTGCGGGTGCTGGACAATCCCGGCGACACGGTCAGCCTACGGCGCATCCTGAACACTCCGCGGCGTGGCATCGGTGACCGCGCCGAGGCGTGCGTCGCGGTCTACGCCGAGAACACCGGCAGCACCTTCGCCGATGCGCTGAGCGCGGCCGCCGAGGGCAAGGTTCCGATGTTGAACACCCGCTCGGAGAAGGCGATCGCGAGTTTCGTCAACCTGCTCGACGACCTTCGCGGCCGGCTCGACGACGAACTCGGCGACCTGGTCGAGGCGGTGCTCGACCGCACCGGATATCGCACCGAGCTGGAGTCTTCCAGCGACCCGCAGGATCTGGCCCGACTCGACAACCTGAACGAATTGGTCAGCGTCGCACACGAATTCAGCACCGACCGGGCCAACGCGGCTGCACTGGAATCGGATACCGACACCGAGGACGACGACGAGGACGTGCCGCAGACCGGCATACTGGCCGAGTTCCTGGAGCGGGTGTCGCTGGTCGCCGACTCCGACGAGTTGCCCGAGCACGGCTCCGGCGTGGTGACCCTGATGACCCTGCACACCGCCAAGGGCCTGGAGTTCCCCGTCGTCTTCGTCACGGGTTGGGAGGACGGCATGTTCCCGCACATGCGGGCGCTGGGCGACCCCACCGAGCTGTCCGAGGAGCGCAGGCTGGCCTACGTCGGCATCACCCGCGCCCGGCAGCGGCTGTATCTCAGCCGCGCCAAGGTCCGGTCATCGTGGGGTCAGCCCATGCTGAACCCGGAATCGCGGTTCCTGCGCGAGATCCCCGAAGAGCTGATCGATTGGCGGCGTACCGATCCCACGCCGTCGTTCAGCGCTCCCGGCCGGTTCTCGACCGGTGGTGGTGGCATGTTCGGTACGCCGCGCCCGTCGCCGACCCGCAGCGGCGGGGCGGGCAAGCGACCGCTGCTGGTGCTGGAGGCCGGGGATCGGGTCACCCATGACAAGTACGGCCTGGGCCGGGTCGAAGAGGTTTCCGGGATGGGGGAGTCGGCGATGTCGCTGATCGACTTCGGCAGCGCGGGCCGGGTCAAGCTCATGCACAACCACGCGCCGCTGACCAAGCTGTAGCCGTGCTGGTGGCTCAGCCGCCCGGCGCAAGCGGTTTCGGCCCGGTCAGTGTCCTGGTTCTGCTGTTGCTGGCGGCGTTCGTGGCGGTCGCGGTGTGGCTGGCGCACAGCCCGCGGCTGCTGGCCGGCGCGTGGGAGCGCATCCGCAATGGGGCGGTGGCGCGCCACCTCGGCGCGCCCGCCCGGATGCTGGCCCGACGTTTCTCGCTGACGGTCACGGCGGCGGCGGCCCTGTTGGCTGGTTTCGTCGTCGTCGCCGCACTGGCGGCCGCCCTGGCCGAGGTGCTCGAGGACGTTCTCGTCGGTGATGGGATCAACGCCGTGGACGGGCCCACCACGACGTGGTTGGCGGCGCACCGTGACCCCTGGCTCACGGCGGCGCTGAAAGGCGTTTCACTGCTTGGCAATACGGCTGCCGAGGTGACGGTCGCGGTGCTGGTCAGCGTCGCGGTGACCTGGCGGTCCGGCAAGTGGCTGCCCGCGGTGCTGGGCCTGATCGGGACGGCCGGGATCGGGCTGCTGATCCTCACCGCCAAGCTGGTGGTGGGCCGCAGCAGGCCCGCGCTGCCGTACGCGATCCTCTCCGAGGACGGTTACTCGTTTCCGTCCGGCCATGCGACCGGCACGGCCGCGGTCGGCCTGCTGTGCGCGTGGATGCTGTCCCGGTGGCTGGTCACCTCTTGGAGGGGCCGGGTCGCCGTGTGGAGCGTCGCGGTGGGGGTCACCGGTGCGGTGGGCTTCTCGCGGGTATACCTGGGCGTGCACTACGTGAGCGATGTCGTGGCCGGCTGGCTCCTCGGCGCGGCCTGGGCCGGCGCGGTCATGCTGGTCGGCGTCTGGTGGGACAACACCCGCGCCGTCACCGCAAGCGGCACCAGCGCCGGGTCTCCGAATGTAGCGCCAGCACCAGACTGGCGACCGGCAGCAGGGGAATGAAGTAGACCGCCAACGGGATTCGTGCCCCGGCGAGGAACACGCTGCCGAAGGTCAGCAGGGCTATCACCGCGCCGAAGGCGATCAGGTAGCGGCCCACCGAGCGGCGTAACAGCAGCAGGATCACGCCCGCCACCGTCGTCACCGCGAACAGCAGGCCCAGGAAGCCGACCGCGACGCAGAACAGCCGATCGGTGCTCCACCACCCGGTGATCAGATCGGTCGCCACCACCGCGGTGGCCCAGCCGCTGACGATGCTGACCGCACTGGCCGCCATCGCGGTGCGGCCCGTCGACAGGTCGACGGGGACGGACCGGCCCGGAACCGACACCGGCCTGGCGCGATTGATCAGGCCGGTCGGAGCATCCTCGACGACCGGGCGGGGGATGTGTGTGGTGCGGGGTTCGGCCGCCACCGGTGTGGAACCGGTGGGTGCGCGACGGATGATGCCGGTCCGGGTGTCATCGGACGCGGGCTGCGGAAGGGGTCCGGACGGTTGGCGCCGGATGATGTTCGGGGTGGAGCGCGGGTCGTTCGGCGCGGTCACCGGGTCAGCCGGCGTAGGGCCCGAGCTTGATTCCTCGAGCGGCAAGCCACGACGCCGGGTCGATGAAGTTCGTGCCGTTCTGCAGGATCGAGAAGTGCAGGTGCGGGCCGGTCGAATCGCCCCGGTTTCCGATGGTGGCGATCTGGTCGCCCGCGAACACCCGCTGGCCGACCTGGACCAGCCAGGTGTTGACGTGGCCGTACAGCGAGACCGACCCGTCGGAGTGCCGGATCTTGACCCAGGCCCCGTAGCCCGCGGTGGGCCCGGCGTCGGTCACGACGCCGTCGGACACCGCGTAGATCGGGGTGCCGATCGGGCCGGCCAGGTCGATGCCGGCGTGCAGGGCGCCCCACCGGTAGCCGAAGCCGGAAGTGTAGATGCCCTTGGTCGGCATCACGAACAGCGGACGCTGCAGCCGGGCCTCGCGCTCGGCGCGCTCCTGCGCGAACGCGACACCCTTGGCCAGCTCCTCGCTGTGCACGGCGACGTCGGCGGCCGGCCGCACCGCGATCAGCTGCATGCCGCGCGGGGGGGTGGTCACCGCGCCGTCGATCGGGGTCTTCTCGGCGGCCAGCACGGTCTTGGTGACCACGTTCTCCGGCGGCTTGACCGCGGTGTACGCGGCGGCGGCCGCGGCGCCCGCGGCCATCGCGGCGATCATGACCCGGCCTTTGGCGGCGCTGGTGGGCTGCCTGCGGTGCTGCGGGGTGCGCGGCAGGATGTCGGTGTCTTCGGTGTTGGAGTACCGGGGCCGCTCGGTGGGGCGCTTGTCGCCCTTGGCGGCGAACTCGGCGGGCACGGCCAGCCGCAGCGGCGCGAGATCGTCGATGTCATGCAGGTCGTCGAGCGCCGGGCTGCCCATGACCTGGGATCCGGTGTCGAAGGCGGCGTGCTCGCTGAAGTCCAGCTCGTGCAGATCGCCGAACTCGTTGAACGGGATGATATCCGTCACGTCGACAAGGGCGGGATCAAAAGCCCTGCTCAGGGGACGTGCAGCGGGCTCTTCTCCGGTGGGAGTGGTGGCCGGCCGTTGCTGCGTCAAAACGGATCGTCCCTCGAGTCGTGACCAAAGCGTTACCTAGACCCAGAGACGTTAACCAAATTCCAACGAGGGTGGCAACTCATGCCGGTATTCCGCTGAGGATTGTGAGTTGAATCACTTCGGCCCAGCGGTGAGATGGACCACATGAGCGGTACGCGGCGTCAGGGGTCCGTTGTGCTGTCGATACAGTTCCCGAGGAGCGACCTCCGCAAACGAGAAATTGTCTCCCCCGAAATCGCCGACACAGACAGTGAGCCTCATGGATCTTTTCGAGTATCAGGCGAAGGAACTGTTCGCCAAGCACAACGTGCCCACCACCCCCGGCCGGGTGACCGAATCCCCCGCGGACGCCAAGGCCATCGCCGAGGAGATCGGCCGGCCGGTCATGGTCAAGGCACAGGTCAAGGTTGGTGGCCGCGGTAAGGCCGGTGGCGTGAAGTACGCCGCCACCGCCGAGGACGCCTACACCCACGCCAAGAACATCCTCGGGCTCGACATCAAGGGCCACATCGTCAAGAAGCTGCTGGTCGCCGAGGCCAGCGATATCGCCGAGGAGTACTACATCTCCTTCCTGCTCGACCGCGCCAACCGCACCTACCTGGCGATGTGCTCGGTGGAGGGCGGCATGGAGATCGAGGAGGTGGCCGCCACCAAGCCGGAGCGGCTGGCCAAGGTCCCCGTCGACGCGGTCAAGGGCGTCGACTTGGCCTTCGCCCGCTCGATCGCCGAGCAGGGCCACCTGCCCGCCGAGGTGCTGGACGCAGCCGCGGTGACCATCGCCAAGCTGTGGGAGGTCTTCGTCGGCGAGGACGCGACCCTGGTCGAGGTCAACCCGCTGGTGCGCACGCCCGACGACCAGATCCTGGCGCTGGACGGCAAGGTCACCCTGGACGGCAACGCCGATTTCCGGCATCCCGACCACGCCGAGTTCGAGGACAAGGACGCCACCGATCCGCTGGAGCTCAAGGCCAAGCAGAACGACCTGAACTACGTCAAGCTCGACGGCCAGGTCGGTGTCATCGGCAACGGCGCCGGTCTGGTGATGTCGACGTTGGACGTGGTGGCCTACGCCGGGGAGAAGCACGGCGGGGTCAAGCCGGCCAACTTCCTCGACATCGGCGGCGGCGCCTCGGCCGAGGTGATGGCCGCGGGTCTGGACGTCATCCTGGGTGACAAGCAGGTCAAGAGCGTGTTCGTGAACGTCTTCGGCGGCATCACGGCGTGCGACGCGGTGGCCAACGGCATCGTCAAGGCCCTGCAGATCCTCGGGGACGAGGCCAACAAGCCCCTGGTGGTCCGGCTGGACGGCAACAACGTCGACGAAGGTCGCCGGATTCTGGCCGAGGCCAACCACCCGCTGGTGATCCAGGCCGAGACCATGGACGCCGGCGCCGACAAAGCCGCCGAGCTGGCGAACAAGTAAGGAGCCAACAGATGTCGATCTTTCTGAACAAGGACTCCAAGGTCATCGTCCAGGGCATCACCGGCGGCGAGGGCACCAAGCACACCGCACTGATGCTCAAGGCCGGCACCCAGGTAGTCGGTGGTGTCAACGCCCGCAAGGCCGGCACCACGGTGTCGCACGTGAACAACGCGGGCAAGGACATCGAACTGCCGGTGTTCGGCACCGTCGCCGAGGCGATGAAGGAGACCGGCGCGGACGTGTCCATCGCGTTCGTGCCGCCGAAGTTCGCCAAGGACGCGATCATCGAGGCGATCGACGCCGAGATTCCGCTGCTGGTGGTGATCACCGAGGGAATTCCGGTGCAGGACACCGCATATGCCTGGGCCTATAACGTCGAGCACGGCAACAAGACCCGGATCATCGGGCCGAACTGCCCCGGCATCATCACGCCGGGTGAGGCGCTGGTCGGCATCACCCCGGCCAACATCACCGGCAAGGGCCCGGTCGGCCTGGTGTCGAAGTCCGGCACGCTGACCTACCAGATGATGTACGAGCTGCGGGATTTCGGTTTCTCGACCGCCATCGGCATCGGCGGCGACCCGGTCATCGGCACCACCCACATCGACGCCATCGCGGCGTTCGAGAAGGATCCGGAGACCAAGGTCATCGTGATGATCGGCGAGATCGGCGGCGACGCCGAGGAGCGGGCCGCCGACTACATCAAGGCCAACGTGTCCAAGCCGGTCGTCGGCTATGTCGCCGGCTTCACCGCACCGGAGGGCAAGACGATGGGCCATGCGGGCGCCATCGTGTCCGGCTCCTCGGGCACCGCGGCGGCCAAGAAGGAAGCCCTTGAGGCGGCCGGGGTCAAGGTCGGCAAGACGCCGTCCGCGACGGCCGCACTGGCCAGGGAGATCCTGACCAGCCTGTGACGTTCACCGGCCGATGACGGTCGGTGCCGCCGGATCTATTAGCCTGTCGAACTATGGTGGATTCGCGCACCCCCGTCATCGTCGGCGTCGGTCAGTTCACCGAACGTGTCGACGACCCCGGCTACCGGGGAATGTCGTCGGTCGAGCTGGCCACCGAGGCCGTTCGCGCCGCCCTTGCCGACACCGGCACCGACGTCGTGGCGGTGGCCCGGGCCATCGAGATGTTCGCCGGGCTGCGCCAGTTCGAGATCTGCTCGCCGTTCACCAAGCCGGCCTTCGGCTGCTCGGACAACTACCTGCGCTCGGTGGCCCGCCGCGTCGGTGCCGATCCCGCGCGCGCGGTGCTCGAGTCCATCGGCGGCAACGGCCCGCAGAAACTGGTCACCGAGTTCGCCGGCTCGATCGCCGCCGGCGATATCGAGGTGGCGCTGATCCTCGGCTCGGAGCCGGGATCCACCGAGAAGTTCTACGCGGGCCGCGACGACAAGCCCGACTTCAGCGAGACGGTCGGCGGCCAGCTCGAGGATCGCGGGTACGGATACGAGCAGTACATGAGCGAGTACACCGCGAAGCACGGTCTGACCGGCGCGCCGGTGCAGTACGGGTTGCTCGACAACGCCAGGCGTGCCCGCCTCGGCCGCGGCGTCGCCGACTACCGCAGGGACATGGCCGAGTTGTTCGCGCCGTTCTCCAAAGTGGCTGCTAAGAACCCGTTTTCGTCCTCGCCGGTGGAGCGTTCGGTCGCCGAGTTGATCACCGTCACCGACCAGAACCGGATGATCTGCGACCCGTACCCCCGGCTGATGGTGGCGCGTGACCAGGTGAACCAGGGTGCGGCCGCGCTGATCATGTCGGTGGGTGCCGCCCGTCGGCTGGGGGTGCCCGAGGAGAAGTGGGTCTTTCTGCACGGGCATGCCGACCAGACCGAGCAGGACCTGCTTGACCGCGTCGACCTCAGCGTCAGTATCTCGGTGAAACAGTCTGTGGCGGAAGCACTTCGGGTCGCCGGCATCACCATGGACCAGGTGGGCGCCTTCGACCTCTACAGCTGCTTCCCCTTCCCGGTCTTCGCGGTGTGCGATGCGTTCGGTCTGGATGCCGACGATCCGCGCGGGTTCACCCTCACCGGCGGCCTGCCCTATTTCGGCGGCCCCGGCAACAGCTACTCCCTACATGCGATCGCCGAGATGGTCGCCGAAATGCGGGACCGGCCAGGAGGATTCGGCTTGGTGGGTGCCAACGGGGGTGTCATGAGCAAGTACTCCGTCGGCGTGTACTCCACGACGCCCGTCGACTGGGCGCCCGACCGCGGAAAGGCGCTGCAGGCGGACATCGCCGCGCTGCCGAAGGTGGTGGTGACCCGCAACGCCGACGGTCCGGGCGTCATCGAGACGTATTCGGTGCGCTACGACTGGCCGGAACGCACCGGCGTCATCATCGGTCGCCTCGACGCCGACGGCAGCCGGTTCATGGCCCTGGCCACCGACCCGGATCTGGTGAGCCTGATGACCGACGGCGACCCGTTGGGCGCGGCCATCACCGTGAAGTCCGGCAACGACGGCATCAACCGCGCGACGCCGGCCTAGGTGAGGGCGGCGAGCTTCCCGGCCAGCCGCTCCACGTAGGCGGCCACCTCGTCGGCGGACTTGTCCGGTAGCCCAAACAGCACTTCGGTCACTCCCAATTCCCGCCAGTGCGCGAGCTTCTCGGGCACCGGCTTGAAGTCCAGCGCCACGATCTGCGGTGCGCCGTCACGGCCGGCGTCCGCCCAGATGTCCTGCAGCAACTTCACCGGCGCGTCGATGTCGAAGTCGCGTGGTGTGGTGATCCAGCCGTCGGCGGAGCGGGCGATCCACTTGAAAGTCTTCTCGGTTCCGCCGGCGCCCACCAGAACCGGGATGTGCGACTGAACCGGCTTGGGCCACGCCCAGCTGGGACCGAACTTGACGAACTCGCCGTCGTATTCCGCCTCCTCCTGGGTCCATAGCGCGCGCATGGCCTCGATGTACTCGCGCAGCACCGTGCGCCGCTTGGCCGGGGGAACGTGGTGATCGAGCAACTCGTCGGTGTTCCAGCCGAAGCCCACCCCCAGGCTGACCCGCCCGCCGGACAGATGGTCAAGGGTGGCAATCGATTTCGCCAGCGTGATGGGGTCGTGCTCGACCGGCAGCGCGACCGCCGTGGACAGCCGCACCCGGCTGGTGACGGCGCAGGCGGTGCCCAGGCTCACCCAGGGATCCAGGGTCCGCATGTAGCGGTCGTCGGGCAGGGTCTCGTCACCGGTGCCGGGGTGCGCGGCCTCGCGCTTGACCGGAATGTGGGTGTGCTCGGGCACGTAGAAGGTCTGGAACCCGTGGTCGTCGGCCAGTTTGGCGGCGGCCGCCGGGGTGATCCCGCGGTCGCTGGTGAACAGCACAAGTCCGTAGTCCATGCGCAGAATTAGAACGTGTTCCTGTGCGGCCGGGCAAGGCGGGTCCCGCTCACCGGTTCCCGCATCGGCCCGCGGCCCAAACCTGCACTCTGTGCGAATTTAATCGGTGACGACCGGGGCGGCGGCGGACACCATTGGCCACCATGACGACCGAACGCATCGCCGACCATGTGAAGTTCGCCTACTGGGTGCCCAACGTCAGCGGTGGTCTGGTGACGAGCACCATCGAACAGCGCACCGACTGGAACTACGACTACAACGCGAAACTGGCGCGGACAGCGGAGAACAACGGCTTCGAGTACGCCCTCTCCCAGGTCCGCTACGAGGCCAGCTACGGCGCGGAATACCAGCACGAGTCGACCAGTTTCTCGCTGGCGCTGCTGCTGGCCACCGAACGGCTCAAGGTGATCGCCGCGGTACACCCCGGCCTGTGGCAGCCCGCCGTCCTGGCCAAGCTCGGCGCGACCGCCGACCAGATCTCCGGCGGCCGGTTCGCCGTCAACGTGGTCTCCGGCTGGTTCAAGGACGAGTTCACCCACCTGGGCGAGCCGTGGCTCGAGCACGACGAGCGCTACCGGCGCAGCGCGGAGTTCCTGCAGGTGCTCCGCAAGATCTGGACCGAGGACGACGTGGACTTCCGCGGCGACTTCTACCGGATCCACGACTTCACCCTGAAGCCCAAGCCGCTGAACACCGTCGAGCGGCCCCATCCCGAACTGTTCCAGGGCGGTAACTCGACGGCGGCCCGCCGCAACGGCGGCCGCTACGCCGACTGGTACTTCTCCAACGGCAAGGACTTCGCCGGCGTCACCGAACAGGTCGTCGATGTGCGCGAGCACGCCCGCGCCGCCCGCCGCGAGGTGAAGTTCGGCCTCAACGGGTTCATCATCGCCCGGGACACTGAGAAGGAGGCGAAGGAGACGCTGCGCGAGATCATCGCCAAGGCCAATCGGCCCGCCGTGCAGGGGTTCCACGACGCGGTGCAGCAGGCCGGCAACTCGACGGCCGACAAGCGCGGTATGTGGGCCGATTCCAGCTTCGAGGACCTCGTCCAGTACAACGACGGGTTCCGCAGCCGGTTGATCGGCACCCCGGAGCAGATCGCCGAGCGCATCGCGGCCTACCGCAAGCGTGGGGTGGATCTGGTTCTCGGCGGCTTCCTGCACTTTCAGGAGGAGATCGAGTACTTCGGCGCCCGGGTGCTGCCCCTGGTGCGCGAGATCGAGGCGGCCGAGCAGGGTTCGTTCGGCGCGCCGGTTCTCGCGTCGGCCTGATTCGCGTGGCCGCGCCGGCCCCCGCATGACACGCCGACGGTCGCGGACGGCTGCAGCCTGGTGCGCTAGCGTGGGTGGTCGGACCGGACCAAGGGTCCGTTCACGAGCCATAACCGACACAGCGCCGCGCGTCGCTGCTTGCAGACCACGAGCACCGCACCACGCAGCGTGACAAGGCTGGAGGAGAGGCCATGACCTACCCGCCCACCAACCCGGGCTACCCGCCGGCGCAGTCGCCCGGCCCGTATGGACAAGGTGCAGCGGCGTTCGGGTCGGCCGAGGCCGGCCCGAGCAGGCTGCCGGTGTACCTGACCGCCGCCGTGGTGGTGCTGGGCCTGGCCGCGTACCTGGCGAGCTTCGGGCCGGTGTTCACGGTCAGCGCGGAACTGGGACCGTTCGGCAGTGCCGAGCTGACCGGCAGCGGCGGAGGCTTCCCGGTCATCGCCGCGCTGATCGCCGCGCTGCTGGCCGCGGTCAGCGTGCTGCCCAAGGCCGGGAACTACACCGCGGTGGTCGCCGTGGTGTCGGTGCTGGCGCTGCTCTTGGTGATCGCCCAGGTGGTCACCAAGCCGGCCGGCTTCGCCATCGGGTGGGCGCTGTGGCTGGTGCTCGCGTTCACGCTGCTGCAGGCCGTCGCCGCCGTCGCGGCCCTGTTGTTCGAGTCCGGGGTCATCACGCCCCCGGCCCCGCGGCCGCGCTACGAGTCCTACGGCCAGTACGGCCCGCCCCCGGGCTACTACGGCCAGCCCGGGCCGCAGGGCCCGCCGCAACGCCCCGGCTACCCGCCGCAGTACGGCGGCGGCTACTCTTCGGGACCCGGCGCGGGCGGTTTCACCGATCCGGGCCCGCAGAGCGGCCCGCCCACCCCGCCGACCGGTTTCCCGAGCTTCAGCCCGCCGCCCTCGGTCGGTTCGGGCCAGCAGCCGGGCTCCGGGCAGCCCGGTCCGCAGTCGCAGGCGCCGTCCACGGCCCCGCCGTCGGGCCCCAACCCGTCCTGATCGGACGCTCCCACGCGCACCTCGACTGATCGGCGCGCCGAGTGAATCGAATGCAGGACAAGCCGCGTACCGACGGCCCGCACCAGGCACGGGACCTGGTTCGGGTCGCGTTCGGTCCTTCCGGGGTGGCCCTCGTCATCATCGCCGCGGTGACGCTGATGCAGCTGGTCATCGCCAACAGCGACATGACCGGAACGCTGGGCGCCATCGCCAGCATGTGGCTGGCGGTCCACCAGGTGCCGATCTCCATCGCCGGCCACCAACTCGCGGTGCTGCCGCTGGCGCCGGTGCTGCTGATGGTCTGGGGAACCGCGCGCACCACCGCACAGGCCGTGCCGCCGCGGGCATCGTGGTTCGTGGTCCGCTGGGTCGTCGCCTCGGCGCTGGGCGGTCCGCTGCTGATCGCGGCCATCGCGCTGGCGGTCATCCACGACGCCTCGTCGGTGATCGCCGAGCTGCAGACGCCGAACGCCCTGCGCGCATTCGCCGGTGTGCTGGCGGTGCACGGCATCGGTGCGCTGCTGGGCGTCGGGTCCAAGGTCGGCGAGCGGGCCCTGCACGCATTGCGGATGCCGTCGTGGCTGCCCGACACCGTTCGGGCGGCCGTCGCCGGACTGCTGGCCCTGCTCGGCCTGTCGGGCGCGGTCACCGCCGCCTCGCTCGTCGTGCACTGGGGCACCATGCACGAGCTCTTCGCGATCACCGACTCGTTCTTCGGGCAGCTGAGCCTGACGGTGCTGTCCGCGCTGTACGTGCCGAACGTCATCGTCGGCACCGCCGCGGTGGCCGTCGGCTCCAGCGCCCACATCGGGTTCGCGACGTTCAGTTCGTTCACCGTCTTCGGCGGCGACATCCCGGCGCTGCCGATCCTGGCGGCGGTGCCCAGCCCGCCGCTCGGCCCGGTGTGGGTGGCGCTGCTGATCGTGGGCGCCGCCTCCGGTGTGGCGCTGGGCCAGCAGTGTGCGCGCCGGCCGCTGCCCGCGCCCGAGGCGTTCGCCAAGCTGGCGGTCGCGGCCCTGATCGCTGCCGTGACGATGGCTGTGCTGGGCTACGCCGGCGGCGGTGAACTCGGCAACTTCGGTGCCGTCGGGGTGGACCAGGCGACCTTCGGGCCCGCGGTGTTCTTCTGGTTCTTCGTCATCGGTGGCCTGACCGTCGTGATGTCGGGCGGCATCACCCGACGGCCCAAACGGGTGAGCGCACCCGAACCCGAGCCCGAGCCGTTGCCCGGATGGGACCTCACGCCGGACGCCGAACCCCAACCGGTGGGCGAGCCGATCGAGTTCCCGGAGCGCGACCCCGAACCGGACGAAGAAGACCACCAACTGTCCGACGAGTCCGGCGCCGCACCGGCCGAGCAGCAACCCGAATCCGAACCGGAGCCGGTCGATCGGCGGCCACCGCCCCCGCCGGCACTCGACCTCGAAGACGTCGAGGACCTGCTGGTCGTCGACGACGACCTGGACCCGGAGGACCCTCAGTCGCCGGCAGGCACGGGGTAGCGGTCGTTGACGTCGGCGTTGGTCGACTTGCGGGCGCAGCGCGCGTCGTTCGATGCCCGCCGATCACCGGGGACAAACCCCCGTTAGGCTCATCGCCGTGCAGCATCCCCTCCGCGTCCCCCCGAGCGCGCCGGCCCGCCTGGTGGTCCTCGCCTCGGGGACCGGGTCGCTGCTGCAGTCGCTGCTGGACGCCGCAGTCGGCGACTACCCGGCGCGGGTGGTGGCGGTCGGGGTGGACCGGGACTGCCGCGCGGTGGAGATCGCCCGGGCCGCCGGCTTGGCGACGTTCTGCGTGCGGTTGGGCGACCACGCCGACCGCGTTGACTGGGACACCGCCATCGCCGCCGCCACCGCGGCCCATGAGCCGGATCTGATCGTCTCGGCCGGTTTCATGAAAATCCTTGGCCCGGAATTTCTTTCGCGCTTCATCGGCCGCGTCGTGAACACCCATCCCGCGCTGCTGCCATCGTTTCCCGGTGCGCACGCCGTGCCCGACGCGCTGAGCTACGGGGTCAGGGTCACCGGTTGCACGGTGCACCTGGTCGACGCGGGGATGGACACCGGCCCGATCCTGGCCCAGGAGGCGGTGACCGTGCGCGACGACGACGACGAAGAGACCCTGCACGAACGCATCAAGGTCGTGGAACGACGACTGCTGGTGGACGTGCTTGCCGCGCTGGCGACACGCGGTGTGACCTGGAGTGGCAGAAAGGCGACCATAGGATGACGTCGGGGACATTGATCGGGAAGAGGACGATCGGGCGCGCGCTGATCAGCGTGTACGACAAGAGCGGCCTGGTCCCACTGGCCCGTGGTCTGTACGAGGCCGGAGTGGA
The DNA here is from genome assembly GCA_020438865.1 of Mycobacterium sp. Classification (GTDB taxonomy): domain Bacteria; phylum Actinomycetota; class Actinomycetes; order Mycobacteriales; family Mycobacteriaceae; genus Mycobacterium. The sequence continues at coordinate 19,351 of JAGQTU010000043.1, read as the reverse complement.
CATCGTCTCGACCGGATCGACCGCCAAAACCATTGCCGACCAAGGCATTCCGGTGACTCCGGTGGAACTCGTGACCGGGTTCCCGGAGATCCTGGACGGCCGGGTCAAGACCCTGCACCCGCACGTGCACGCCGGCCTGCTCGCCGACACCCGCAATCCCGACCACGTCGCGGCCCTGGCGAAGCTGAACATCGAGCCGTTCGATCTGGTGGTCGTCAACCTGTACCCGTTCAGCGAGACGGTGGACTCGGGCGCCGAGATCGACGAGTGCGTCGAGCAGATCGACATCGGCGGCCCGTCGATGGTGCGTGCGGCCGCGAAGAACCACGCGAGCGTCGCGGTGGTGGTCGACCCGCTCGGCTACGACGGGGTGCTGGCGGCGGTGCGCGCCGGCGGTTTCACCCTGGAGGAGCGCAAGAAGCTGGCCGCGCTGGCCTTCCGCCACACCGCCGAATACGACGTGGCCGTGGCCAGCTGGATGGACGCCGTCCTGGCGCCGGCGGCCGACGAGTCCCCGCTGCCCCCGTGGTTCGGCCGGACCTGGCGGCGCACCTCCTTGCTGCGCTACGGCGAGAACCCGCACCAGCGGGCGGCGCTCTACAGCGACGACGTGGGCTGGCCCGGCCTGGCGCAGGCCCAGCAGCTGCACGGAAAAGAGATGTCCTACAACAACTTCACCGACGCCGACGCGGCCTGGCGGGCGGCGTTCGACCACGAACAGATCTGCGTGGCGATCATCAAGCACGCGAACCCGTGCGGTATCGCGATCTCGTCGGTGTCGGTGGCCGACGCGCACCGCAAGGCCCACGAGTGCGATCCGCTGTCCGCGTTCGGCGGCGTGATCGCGGCCAACACCGAGGTGACGGTCGAGATGGCCGAGTTCGTCTCGGAGATCTTCACCGAGGTGATCATCGCACCGGCCTACGAGCCCGGTGCGGTGGAGATCCTGGCCCGCAAGAAGAACATTCGCGTCTTGGTCGCCGCCGAGCCGCCGGTCGACGGGGTGGAGATCCGGCAGATCAGCGGCGGCCTGCTGATGCAGGAGCGGGACTGCCTCAACGCTCCCGGTGACGACCCGGCCGGCTGGACCCTGGCGACCGGCCCGGCCGCGGATGCGGCCACCCTGGCCGATCTGCGCTTCGCCTGGCGCACCTGCCGCGCGGTCAAGTCGAACGCGATCGTGGTCGCCGCCGACGGGGCCACCGTCGGCGTGGGCATGGGCCAGGTCAACCGGGTCGACGCCGCCCGGCTGGCCGTCGAACGCGGCGGTGATCGGGTCCGCGGCGCGGTGGCCGCCAGCGACGCGTTCTTCCCGTTCCCCGACGGCCTGGAGACGCTGACCGCCGCCGGGGTCAAGGCGATCGTGCATCCGGGCGGATCGATGCGCGACGACCAGGTGACCGAGGCCGCGGCCAAGGCGGGCATCACGCTCTACCTGACCGGCGCGCGGCACTTCGCGCACTGAGGTCTATCGATGGACACGCGGGCGGTGATGATCGCGGCGACGGCACTGGTGCTGCTCACCTCGTGCGAGCGGTTGGTCGTGGACGCGCGCGGGGTCGCCGCTCCGAATCCGGGCGGTGCCGGGGCGACGGCCGCGGAGTGCACGGCGGTCGACGTCGCGCTGAGCACGATCCCCAGCCAGGCCACGGGCGAGCCGGTGCTCAAGATCCCGCAGCCGGACGGCTGGGAGCGCGTGACGATGATGGACTCCGAGCTGATCCGCTATGCGATGCGCAACGTCGACCTGGTCAGCGACGGCTTCGCCCCGACGGCGGTGGTGACCCTGGAGAGTCAGCCCGGCCGGAGCGAGCCCGACGAGGTGTTCGAGGCCCAGCGCAGCGGGCTGGAGTCCGGGCTGGGTGCCACCGACGTGCGCACGGCCGAGACGACGTTGTGTGGCCTGCCCGCCGAGACCGTCGACTACACGATCCCCGCGGACGGCGGCCTGCCGCCGCATCCGGCCCGGGTCGTGTGCGCGGTGCTGCAGACCGACGACCGGACGTACGCGGTGACGGTGACCGTGCAGGGCGCCGAGCCGGAGAACCCGACCTACAAGCGTGACTCCGAGGTGATCCTGACCGGCTTTCAGATGCTCTCCCCGGCCAGGTGACCAATGGCGTCACGCATGGGTAAGGACGTACCGAGTGCCTGCGGGCTACGGCAGTCGTAGCGTGGAGAGGTGACTTCACCCGACACCCTGCCCCGCACCCTCGGTGAACTGCGCGCATCCGGCCATCGGGAGCGTGGCGTCAAGGAGGAGATCCGGGAGAACCTGCTCGCCGCGCTGGCCCAGGGCGACGATGTCTGGCCAGGCATTTTCGGCTTCGAGGACACCGTCCTGCCGCAGCTGGAGCGGGCGCTGATCGCCGGCCACGACTTCGTCCTGCTCGGCGAGCGGGGCCAGGGCAAGACCCGCCTGCTGCGCTCCCTGCAGAACCTGCTCGACGAGTGGACGCCGGTGATCGCCGGATCCGAACTCGGCGAGCACCCCTACACCCCGATCACCCCCGAGTCGATCCGCCGGGCCGCCGACTCCGGCGACGACCTGCCGGTCGAGTGGCGACACCGCAGCGAACGCTACTTCGAGAAGCTCGCCACCCCGGACACCAGCGTGGCCGACCTGGTCGGCGACATCGACCCGATCAAGGTCGCCGAAGGCCGCACCCTCGGTGACCCGGAGACCATCGCCTACGGGCTGATCCCGCGGGCGCACCGCGGCATCGTCGCCGTCAACGAACTGCCCGACCTCGCCGAACGCATCCAGGTCTCGATGCTCAACGTGATGGAGGAGCGCGACATCCAGGTCCGCGGCTACACCCTGCGGCTGCCACTGGACGTGCTGGTGGTGGCCAGCGCCAACCCCGAGGACTACACCAACCGCGGGCGCATCATCACCCCGCTCAAGGACCGGTTCGGCGCCGAGATCCGCACCCACTACCCGCGCGAACTCGACGCCGAGGTCGGCGTGATCGGCCAGGAGGCCCATCTGTCGGCGCAGGTGCCCGGCTATCTGATGCAGATCATCGCCCGGTTCGCCCGCTACCTGCGCGAGTCGAGCTCAGTCGACCAGCGTTCCGGGGTGTCGGCCCGGTTCGCCATCGCGGCTGCCGAGACCGTGGCCGCCTCGGCGCGCCACCGCGGCGCGGTGCTCGGCGAGGACGAGCCGGTGGCCCGGGTGGTCGACCTCGGCACCGTGATCGACGTACTGCGCGGCAAGCTGGAGTTCGAGTCCGGCGAGGAGGGTCGCGAGCAGGCCGTGCTGGAGCACCTGCTGCGCCGCGCCACCGCCGACACCGCGCAGCGGGCGCTCGGCGGTATCGACGTCGGGCCGCTCGTCGCCGCGGTCGAGGGCGGGTCGGCGGTGACGACGGGTGAGCAGGTGTCGGCCAAGGATGTGCTGGCCGCGCTGCCCGACCTGCCGGTGATCGACGCGATCGCCGAGCGGCTCGGCGCCACCTCGGACGGGGAACGGGCCGCCGCACTGGAACTGGCGCTAGAGGCGCTGTATCTCGCCAAGCGGATCGACAAGGTGACCGGGGAGGGCGAAACGGTCTATGGCTGAGCCGCCTCGGCCCAAGCGCCACGGGCACGACTCCCGGTACTCCGCCTACACCGGGGGCCCGGATCCGCTTGCGCCGCCGGTGGATCTGCGCGAGGCGCTCGAGCAGATCGGCCAGGACGTCATGGAGGGGACGTCGCCGCGCCGGGCCCTGTCCGAGCTGCTGCGGCGCGGTACCCAGAACATGCGGGGCGCCGACCGGCTGGCCGCCGAGGTCAACCGCCGGCGCCGGGAGTTGTTGAGCCGCAACAACCTCGACGGCACCCTGCAGGAGATCAAGAAGCTGCTCGACGAGGCGGTGCTGGCCGAACGGAAGGAACTGGCGCGCGCCCTCGACGACGACGCCCGATTCTCCGAATTGCAGATCGAGTCGTTGTCGCCCTCGCCGGCCAAGGCCGTGCAGGAGCTGTCGGATTACAACTGGCGAAGCCCCGAGGCGCGGCAGAAGTACGACCAGATCAAGGATCTGATGGGCCGCGAGATGCTCGATCAGCGTTTCGCCGGGATGAAGCAGGCGCTGGAGAACGCCACCGACGAGGATCGGCAGGCCGTCAACGAGATGCTCGATGACCTGAACGACCTGCTGGACAAGCATTCTCGCGGGGAAGACACCCCCGACGACTTTCAAGACTTCATGCGCAAGCACGGCCAGTACTTCCCGGAGAACCCGAAGAACGTCGAGGAGCTGCTGGACTCGCTGGCGCAGCGCGCGGCGGCGGCGCAGCGCTTCCGCAACAGCCTGACACCCGACCAACGGGCCGAGCTGGATGCGTTGGCGCAGCAGGCATTCGGCTCCCCGCAGCTGATGAACGCCCTGAACCGGTTGGACGCCCATCTGCAGGCCGCCCGGCCGGGCGAGGACTGGGACGGCTCCTCGGAGTTCGCCGGCGACAACCCGCTGGGCATGGGGGAGGGCGCCCAGGCGCTGTCCGACATCGCCGAACTCGAGCAGCTCGCCGAGCAGCTGTCGCAGAGCTACGCCGGTGCCTCCATGGACGACGTCGACCTCGACGCGCTGGCCCGCCAGCTCGGTGACGAGGCCGCCGTCAACGCACGCACCCTGGCCGACCTCGAGCGTGCACTGATGAATCAGGGATTCCTCGACCGCGGATCGGACGGCCAGTGGCGGCTGTCGCCGAAGGCCATGCGCCAGCTGGGCCAGGCCGCGCTACGCGATGTCGCCCAACAACTTTCGGGCCGGCACGGTGAACGGGCCACCCGCCGGGCGGGCGCGGCGGGCGAGCTGACCGGTGCCACCCGGCCGTGGGCGTTCGGCGACACCGAGCCGTGGAACGTCACCCGCACCCTGACCAACACCGTGCTGCGCCGCGCCGGAACCGGGGACCCGGACGGTCCGCTGCGGATTGCGGTCGAGGACGTCGAGGTATCCGAGACCGAGACCCGCACCCAGGCCGCCGTGGCCCTGCTGGTCGACACCTCGTTCTCGATGGTGATGGAGAACCGGTGGCTGCCGATGAAGCGCACCGCGCTGGCACTGCACCATCTGGTCAGCACCCGATTCCGGTCCGACGCCCTGCAGATCATCGCGTTCGGCCGGTACGCCAGGACGGTGACCGCCGCGGAACTCACCGGGCTGGAAGGTGTCTACGAGCAGGGCACGAACCTGCACCACGCCCTGGCCCTGGCGGCCCGGCACCTGCGCCGCCACCCCAATGCCCAGCCGGTGGTGCTGGTGGTGACCGACGGCGAGCCGACCGCGCATCTGGAGGACTACAACGCGAATGGCGGAGGTTCTTCAGTGTTTTTTGACTACCCTCCGCATCCGCGGACCATCGCCCACACCGTGCGCGGCTTCGACGACGTCGCTCGCCTCGGCGCGCAGGTGACGATCTTCCGGCTCGGCAACGACGCCGGCCTGGCCCGCTTCATCGACCAGATCGCGCGGCGGGTGGAGGGCCGGGTGGTGGTGCCCGATCTCGACGGTCTGGGCGCGGCCGTGGTCGGTGACTACCTGCGCTCCCGGCGGCACCGGCGCTGAGCTACTGCGGCAGCTCGTCCGAACCGCTGGACTTGCGCTTCTTGCGCTTGATGCCGACACCGCCCCACAACGAGAAGCCGCGGATCGTGACCTTCGGCGCTCCCGGCGTGCCCTCGGCGTCGACGTCGTGGTCGAAGCCGCCCATCACCCCGACGCCGTGAACCTCGACGTTGACTTCCGGGGGCAGCAGAATCGTCTGTCCGCCCATGATCGAGTAGGCGTGGATCTCCACGTCGGTCGAGGTGAAGTCGGCGTAGCGCAGGTCCACCACACCGCCGCCGAACAGGGTGAAGGTGGTCATCCGGCCGGGCACGTTCCACCGGCCGCGCCGCTCGAAGCCGCTGAGGATGGCGAGCAGCAGCGTGGAGGGCGCCGGTTTGCAGGCGCCGCGCCCGTGCGCCGGCTCCGGTAGCCCGGGCAGGTCGTCGGTGAGCCGGTCCAACTCGTCGTAGGTCTTGGCGGCGTACGCCTCGGCCAGCCGCTTCTCGTACTCGCTGAGCGGCAGCCTGCCCTGGGCGGCGGCGTCGGTGAGCAGCTGCGCGACCTGAATGCGGTCGGTGTCTGCGGCGCGCGTCGATGCGTCCCGCGGGGTCAAGTCGCTCATCGTCTACGAGGGTACGACGCTGTATGCCAACCGCAAAGGAGTTGGATCATCCGTCATCAGAGCGTTCTACTCGGCCCAGTCGGGCGGCCCGATCAGTACGAGCGCGGCAACCCCAGCGAAGTCTGGGCCACGAAGTTGAGGATCATCTCCCGGCTGACCGGGGCGATGCGGCCCAGCCGGGACGCGGTGAGCATCGCGGCCACCCCGTACTCCCGACTCAGGCCGTTACCGCCGTGGGATTGCACGGCCTGGTCGACGGCGCGGGAGGAAGCCTCCCCGGCGGCGTACTTGGCCATGTTCGCCGCCTCGGCCGCGCCGCCGTCGTCACCGGCGTCATAGAGGGTGGCCGCCTTCTGCATCATCAGCTTGGCGAGCTCCAGTTCGATGTGGGCCTGCGCCAGCGGATGGGCGATGCCCTGGTGGGCCCCGATCGGCGTCTTCCACACCTGCCGGGTCTTGACGTAGTCGGCGGCCTTGGTCAGCGCCAGGCGCCCCATGCCCACCGCGCTGGCCGCGCCCATGATCCGCTCCGGGTTCAGCCCGGCGAACAGCTGCGCGATCGCGGCGTCCTCGGAACCGACCAGGGCGTCGGCCGGCAGCCGCACCTCGTCGATGAACACCTGGAACTGGCTTTCCGGCATGGTCAGTTCCATCGGGATCTTGGTGAACGTGAAGCCGGGGCTGTCGGTCGGCACCACGAACAGCGCCGGACGCAGGTTGCCGGTCTTCGCCTCTTCGCTGCGACCGACGACGAGCACCGCCTGGGCCTGATCCACCCCGGAGATCCACACCTTCTGGCCGGACAGGATCCAGTCATTGCCGTCGCGGCGGGCGGTGGTGGTGATGCGGTGCGAATTCGAGCCGGCGTCGGGCTCGGTGATGGCGAACGCCATCGTGATCGAGCCGTCGGCGATCCCGGGCACCCAGCGCTTGCGCTGTTCGTCGGTGCCGAACTTGGCGATGATGGTCCCGTTGATCGCCGGGGACACCACCATCATCAGCAGCGGGCAGCCCGCCGTGGACAGCTCCTCCATCACCAGCGAGAGCTCGTACATACCGGCCCCGCCGCCGCCGTACTCCTCGGGCAGGTTCACCCCGATGAAGCCGAGTTCGCCCGCCTCCCGCCACAATTCGTCGGTGTGCCCACCGGACCGGGCCTTCTCCAGGTAGTAGTCCGCGCCGTAGTTGGCGCCGAGCGCGGCCACCGCCTTGCGCAGCGCCCGGCGTTCTTCGCTCTCGATGAAGCTGGTGTCGGTCATGACTCTCCTTCTGGGGATGCTTCTGGGGGTGCCGGGTCTTCGACCCGGGCCAGGACGGTTCCCACCTCGACCTGCTGGCCGACATGGATGTCGAGTTGGGTGAGCACCCCGTCGGACGGGGCGGCGATGGTGTGCTCCATCTTCATCGCCTCGAGCCAGATCAGGGGCTGGCCGGCGGAGACGGTGTCGCCGAGGGCGGCGCCGAGCCGGATCACCGCGCCGGGCATCGGCGCCAGCAGTGACCCCTTCTCCACGACGGAGCCCGGCTCGGGGTAGCGAGGCACGGCGGTGAGCGCGACCGAGCCGAGCGGCGAATCGACGAAAACGTCCGCGCCGTAACGACTCACCGTGAACAGCGTGGCCACCCCGCCGGCGTCGGCCAGCACGGCCTCGCCGGGCTCGGCCGCCACCACCGTCACACCGTCGTTGCCGGGCAGCACCACGCCGGCACGGGTGAACCGGTAGGCCACGCGGTGCTCCTCGCCGCCGGCGTCCTGATAGCTCTTGTGTTGATCGCCGGAGGCCAGATTGCGCCAGCCGCTGGGTATCTCGGCCTGCACGGTGGCGATCGCCCGGTTGTGGGCGGCCTCGGTCAGCGCCGCGGCGACCGCGGACAGTCGCACGGCACGATCATCGGCCAGTGGCCGGGCCAGTGCGTCGAGCCCGTGGGTGTCGAAGAACGCGGTGTCGGTGGCGCCGGCCAGGAAGGCGGGGTGACGCAACACGTTGACCAGCAGGTCGCGGTTGGTCCGCACGCCGTGCAGTTCGGCCCCGGCCAGGGCCCCGGCGAGCACCTGGGCCGCCCGCCCTCGGGTCGGCGCGTGGGAGATCACCTTCGCCAGCATCGGGTCGTAGTGGATCGACACCGTGGCGGCGCCGACGATGCCGGAGTCCAGCCGCACCCCGGTGCCATGGAAGAGGCCGAATTGCCTTGCCGCACCGGGCACCTCGAACCGGTGCACCCGCCCGGCCTGCGGCTGCCAGTTGCGGGCCGGATCCTCGGCGTAGATGCGGGCCTCGATGGCGTGCCCGTGCGCGGCCGGCGGCTGCGCACCGAGCCGCTCGCCGTCGGCGACCAGAAGTTGGAGTTCGACCAGATCCAGGCCGGTGGTCAGTTCGGTGACCGGATGTTCCACCTGCAGGCGGGTGTTCATCTCCAGGAAGTAGAACCGGCCCTCGTCGTCGGCGAGGAACTCGACGGTGCCCGCGCCGGCGTAGCCGATGGCGCCGGCCGCGAGCCGGGCGGCCTCGAACAGCCGCTCCCGCATGCCCGTAACGCGGTCGACCAGCGGGGAGGGCGCCTCCTCGATGATCTTCTGGTGGCGGCGCTGAATCGAGCACTCCCGCTCGCCGACGGCCCACACCGTGCCGTGCTCGTCGGCCATCACCTGCACCTCGACGTGATGGCCGGTGGGCAGGTAACGCTCGCAGAACACCGTCTCGTCGCCGAAGGCGGACCTGGCTTCCCGGCGGGCGGCCTGCACCTGGCCGGGCAGGTCGGCCAGATCGGTCACCACCCGCATGCCGCGGCCGCCGCCACCGGCGGAGGCCTTCACCAGCACGGGCAACTCTGCCGCGGTGACGGTGTTGGGGTCGAGTTCGGCCAGCACCGGCACGCCGGCGGCCGCCATCATCTTCTTGGCCTCGATCTTCGAGCCCATCGCCCGCACCGCCGCCGCCGGCGGGCCGATCCAGGTCAGGCCGGCGTCGATGACCGCCGCTGCGAAATCAGCGTTCTCCGAGAGGAATCCGTAGCCGGGGTGCACGGCGTCGGCACCGGCGGCCTTCGCCGCAGCGATCAGCTGGGCACCGTCGAGGTAACCGCTCACGCCGTCCAGGCGCACCCGGAACTCGGCCTCGCCGACGTGCGGGGCGTCGGCGTCGGGGTCGGTGTGGACCGCGACGGTGCCGATGCCGAGGCGGCGGCAGGTGGCGAAGACCCGGCGGGCGATCTCGCCGCGGTTGGCGACCAGAACTCGAGTTATCAAGGGGGGCTCACATCCGGAAGACGCCGAAGTTCGACGTCCCCTCGATCGGGCCATTGGCGATGGCGGACAGGCAGATTCCCAGCACCGTGCGGGTGTCCCGCGGGTCGATCACCCCGTCGTCGTACAGTCGGCCGGACAGGAACATCGGCAGCGACTCGGCCTCGATCTGGGCCTCGACCGCCGCCCGCAGTGCTGCGTCGGCGTCCTCGTCGACGGTGCCGCCGCGCGCCTCGGTGGCGGCCCGGTTCACGATCGACAGCACACCGGCCAACTGCGCGCCGCCCATCACCGCCGATTTCGCGCTCGGCCAGGCGAACAGGAAGCGCGGGTCGTAGGCCCGCCCGCACATGCCGTAGTGGCCGGCCCCGTAGGAGGCGCCGATCAGCAGCGAGATGTGCGGCACCGTCGAGTTCGACACGGCATTGATCATCATCGCGCCGTGCTTGATCATCCCGCCTTCCTCGTAGGCCTTGCCGACCATGTAGCCGGTCGTGTTGTGCAGGAACAACAGTGGTGTGTTGGATCGGTTCGCCAGCTGGATGAACTGGGTGGCCTTCTGGGACTCCTCGCTGAACAGCACCCCGCGCGCGTTGGCCAGGATGCCCAGCGGGTAGCCGTGCACGGTGGCCCAGCCGGTCACCAGCGAGGACCCGTACATCGCCTTGAACTCGTCGAAGTCGGAGCCGTCGGCGATGCGGGCGATGATCTCGCGGGGGTCGAACGGGATGCGCAGATCCGGCGGGACGATGCCGAGCAGCTCGTCCGGGTCGGCGAGTGGCGGGACCACGGCGCGCGGTTCGGGGCCGCGCTTGGACCAGTTCAGCCGGGCCACGATGCGCCGGCCGATCCGGATGGCGTCGAGCTCATCGACGGCGAAGTGGTCGGCCAAACCCGATACGCGGGCGTGCATTTCGGCACCGCCCAGCGATTCGTCGTCGGCCTCCTCGCCGGTGGCCATCTTCACCAGGGGCGGACCGGCGAGGAAGACCTTTGAGCGCTCCTTGATCATCACGACGTGGTCGGACATGCCGGGCATGTAGGCGCCGCCGGCGGTGGAGTTGCCGAACACCAGCGCGATGGTCGGGATGCCCGCCGCGGAGAGCCTGGTGAGATCGCGGAACATCCGCCCGCCCGGGATGAAGATCTCCTTCTGGGTGGGAAGGTCGGCGCCGCCGGACTCCACCAGGCAGATCAGCGGCATCCGGTTCTCGAGGGCGATCTGGTGGGTGCGCAGAATCTTCTTGAGCGTCCACGGATTGCTGGTTCCGCCCTTGACCGTGGGGTCGTTGGCCAGCAGCACGCACTCGACACCCTCGACCACGCCGATGCCGGTCACCAGGCTGGCGCCGACCTGGAAGTCGGTGCCGTAGGCGGCCAGCGGGCACAGCTCGAGGAACCCGGTGTCGGGATCGACCAGCAGCTCGATCCGCTCGCGCGGGGTTAGCTTGCCGCGGGCGTGGTGGCGTTCGACGTACTTCGGACCGCCGCCGGCCAGCGTCTTGGCCAGTTCGGTTTCGATCTCGGCCAGCTTGGCGGCCATGGCATCGGCGGCCTCGCGGTAGGCCGGCGCCTTCGGGTCGACCGCGGTGCGGATGGCGGTCACGCCTGGTAGCCGAGCGTCTTGGCGGCCAGGCTCGTCATGATCTCGGTGGTGCCGCCGCCGATGCCGAGGATCCGCATGTCGCGGTACTGGCGTTCGATCTCGCACTCGGCCATGTATCCCATGCCGCCGAAGAGTTGCACGGCCTGATTGGCCACCCATTCGCCGGCCTCTACGGCGGTGTTCTTGGCGAAGCACACCTCGGCGATCAGGTTGGTCTCACCCGCCAACTGCCGTTCGATGACGTTGCGGGAGTAGACCCGCGCCACGTCGATACGCCGCGCCATGTCCGCCAGTGTGTTCTGCACGGACTGCCGCGAGATCAGCGGCTTGCCGAAGGTCTCGCGGTCCCGGCACCACGCCACGGTGATGTCCAGGCAGCGCTGTGCGCTGGAGTACGCCTGCACGGCGAGGCCGACCCGTTCGGACACGAAGGCCTGAGCGATCTGCAGAAAGCCGGTGTTCTCGGCCCCGACCAGGTTCTCCACCGGCACCTGGGCGTCGGTGAAGGACAGCTCTGCGGTGTCCGAGGATCGCCAACCCATCTTGGCCAGCTTGCGGCTGACCTCGAAACCCGGTGTGCCCTTCTCGATCACCAGCATGGAGATGCCGGCTGCGCCGGGGCCGCCGGTACGGACGGCGGCCACCACGTAGTCGCCGCGCACCGCGGAGGTGATGTAGGTCTTGGCGCCGTTGACCACATAGTGATCGCCGTCGCGTACCGCGGTGGTGCGCAGGTGCCCGACGTCGGACCCGCCGCCCGGCTCGGTGATGGCCAGCGAGCCGATCAGTTCGCCTGCCAGCGTGGGCTTGACGAACTTGTCGATCAGCCGCGGATCCCCCGAACCGATCATGTGGGGCACCGCGATCCCGACGGTGAACAACGAGGCGAAGACCCCGCCGGGGGTGCCCGCCTCGTGGAGTTCCTCGGCGATGATCGCGACGTCCGCTGCGTCGCCGCCCTCGCCCCCGACCGACTCCGGGAAGCCGACACCGAGCAGTCCGGCGGCGGCCGTCTTGCGGCTCAGCTCCCGGGGGAGTTCGCCGAGCCGCTCCCACTCGTCGATGTGCGGCAGGATCTCGCGCTCGGCGAAGGCGCGCACCGTCTTTCGCAGGTCCTGGCGTTCAGGGGTGTTCCAGATGCTCACAGAATCTCCTCCGGGATGTCGACGTGCCTGCCGCGCAGCCACTCGCCGAGGCCCTTGGCCTGGGGGTCGAATCGCGCGTTGTAGGCGACTCCCTTGCCGAGGATCCCCTCGATGACGAAGTTCACCGCGCGCAGCTTCGGCAGTAGGTGGCGAGTGACCGCCAGTTCCTTTGTCTCGGGCAGTAATTCGCGCAGGGCGTCGGCGGTGAGGTGGTGTGCCAGCCAACGCCACTGATCGGCGGTGCGCACCCACACGCCGATGTTGGCGGCGCCGCCCTTGTCGCCGCTGCGGGCGCCGGCGATGGTGCCCAGCGGCAGCCGCCGGGTCGAGCCCGGGGCCAACGGCTCCGGCAGCGCGGGAATCTCCGTGTCGGCCAGTTCCAGGGTTTCGGCGGCGGCGGGAATCGCGGTGCGGGTGCCGTCGGGCCGCACCGCGACGTGCTGCACCTCGCCGGCCGGGACGTAGCCGGGGGTGAACACCCCGTACACCTGCCCGTCGCCGGGCGGTGTGGTGGTGTGGAAACCGGGGTAGCTGCCCAGGGCGAGTTCGACTGCGGCCGAGGTGAATCGGCGGCCGACCGTGTCCGGGTCGGGGTCGCGCACCACGCAGGTGAGCAGGGCGCTGGCGGCCTGTTCGGTGTCGGCGTCGGCGGTGTCGGTGCGGGCCAGCGTCCACTCCAGTTCGGCGGGGGTGACGGTGAGGTCGGCCTCGAGCTGGGTGCGCACCAGGTGCGCCTTGGCCTCGATGTCCAGACCGGTCAGCACGAAGGTCGCCGAGTTGCGGAAGCCCCCGATGCCGTTGAGCGAGACCTTTAGTGACGGCGGCGGCGGCTCGCCCAGCACGCCGCTGATCCGTACCCGATCGGCGCCCTCGTCGGTCAGCGTGATGCTGTCGAAGCGGGCCGTCACGTCCGGATTGGCGTAACGGGCGCCGCCGATCTCGTAGAGCAGCTGCGCGGTCACCGTGCCCACGCTGACCGCTCCGCCGGTGCCGGGGTGCTTGGTGATCACCGACGAGCCGTCGTCGTGCACCTCGGCCAGCGGGAATCCGAGGTGGTGCATATCGGGGATCTCGGTGAAGAACGAGTAGTTTCCGCCGGTGGTCTGGGTCCCGCATTCGATGACGTGGCCGGCCACCACCGCGCCGGCCAGCCGGTCGTAGTCGTCGCGGTGCCAGCCGAAGTGCGCGGCGGCGGGCCCGACGGCCACCGAGGCGTCGGTCACCCGCCCGGCGATGACGACGTCGGCGCCCGCGTTCAGGCAGTCGACGATGCCCCAGGCGCCCAGGTAGGCGTTGGCCGTCAGCACCCCGGCGAAGCCCAGTTCGGTGGAGCGGGGGAGTAGGTCGTCACCCTCGACGTGGGCCACCTTCGCCGGGATGCCGAGACGTTCGGCCAGCGCCCGCACGGCGTCGGCCAATCCGGCCGGGTTGAGCCCGCCGGCGTTGGCGACGATCCGCACGCCGCGGTCGTGCGCCAGGCCGAGGCAGTCCTCCAACTGGGTCAGGAACGTCTTGGCGTAGCCGCGCTCCGGGTTCTTCATCTTGTCCCGGCCGAGGATGAGCATCGTCAGTTCGGCCAGGTAGTCGCCGGTCAGGTAGTCCAGCTCACCGCCGGTGAGCATCTCCCGCATGGCGCCGACGCGGTCGCCGTAGAAGCCCGAACAGTTGCCGATCCGGACGTACACGCGCGCTGTCTCCCCTCGACGCACCAACCAACCGGTAGGTTACTGGCTGGCCGGGGCGCTCAGTCAAGGGGTGGGCGATCAGAGTCCCAGTTCGGCCCGCATGTCATCGATGGCCTTGCAGTACGTGACCCAATCGTTCTTGTCGGCCGCGGCCTGGGTCTGGTTGAACAGCTTGTCGCGCGCGGCGGTCAACTGGTCGACGGTGATTTTGCCGTCCTTCTGGGCCTTGCCCATGTCCATTTCAAACGAGGACAGCGCGGTCATGGCGTCCAACCCGCTGGCCGTACAGCCGGATGCCGTCGCGCTGGAGGTCGCCGTCGACTCGGCTGAGGACGACGCCGTGGTCGAGGTGTCCGTCTTGGTGGCGCCGCCACAGCCGGCGAGGACCAGGATCAGGAGGGTTGCTGCTGCGAACTGTTTCACGGGAGTTTCCTTGTGCGTGCCGGTTGATTTACTGGTAACCCCCTGTGAACCAGAGCATAGGATCCTCGGCTCCGCTGCGACCGGTTTTGGAGCCGACCCAGGTGAGCGGCTATCCTGGGGGACAACTGTCGGCCGCCGGCTACGTTCTGTCCTGGTTCTGTCCTGCGCGACGACAACCCCCAGAACAAGGAGATGTACGCCATGGCCGTGCCCAAGCGCCGGATGTCGCGCTCGAACACCCGCAGTCGGCGTGCGCAGTGGAAGGCCGAAGCCACCGGGTTGGTGAACGTCTCCGTCGCCGGCCGTCAGCACAAGGTCCCGCGTCGGCTGCTCAAGGCCGCCCGCCTCGGCCTGATCGATCTCGACAAGCGCTGACCCCCTTCCGGGCGGCGAATCGCCTGCTCGGCGCGCCTCTTAGCTGAATCTCAGGCGTTGGGTTGACACTGGTGCCCGTGCGAATCCTTGTCGTCGACGACGACCGCGCGGTGCGAGAGTCACTACGCCGCTCCCTGTCCTTCAACGGCTACTCTGTCGATCTGGCCCAGGACGGCCTCGAGGCGCTCGACGCCATCGCCAACGACCGGCCCGACGCGCTGGTCTTGGACGTGATGATGCCCCGGTTGGACGGCCTGGAGGTGTGCCGTCAGCTCCGCAGCACCGGTGACGACCTGCCGATCCTGGTGCTCACGGCGCGCGACTCGGTCTCCGAGCGGGTGGCCGGCCTGGACGCCGGCGCCGACGACTACCTGCCCAAGCCGTTCGCGCTCGAGGAGTTGCTGGCCCGGATGCGGGCGCTGCTGCGCCGCACCGGCCCCGACGATCAGGGCGACTCGGCGGTGATGACGTTCTCCGACCTGACGCTGGATCCGGTGACCCGCGAGGTGCACCGCGGCCAGCGGTCCATCAGCCTCACGCGCACCGAGTTCGCACTGCTGGAGATGCTGATCGCTAATCCGCGCCGGGTGCTCACCCGCAGCCGCATCCTCGAGGAGGTGTGGGGTTTCGACTTCCCGACCTCGGGCAACGCCCTCGAGGTGTATGTCGGCTACCTGCGCCGGAAGACCGAGGCCGAAGGAGAACCGCGGCTGATCCACACCGTGCGCGGCGTGGGTTACGTCCTGCGTGAGACACCCCCCTGATGTCAGCATTGCGGCGGCGCGCCCGCCACGTGCGCGCGCCCGGACAGGCCACCACATCGCTCTCGTTGCGATGGCGGGTGATGCTGCTCGCCATGTCCATGGTGGCGATGGTCGTGGTCCTGATGGCCGTCGCGGTCTACGCGGTGGTCTCCGCGGCGCTCTACAACGACATCGACAACCAGTTGCAGAGCCGCGCGCAACTGCTGATCGCCAGCGGCTCGCTGGCCGCCGATCCCGGCAAGGCGATCGAGGGCACCGCCTACTCCGACGTCAACGCCATGCTGGTCAACCCCGGCCGGTCCATCTACACCGCGAACCAGCAGGGCCAGACGCTGCCGGTCGGCCAGCCGGAGCAGGCCGTCATCCGCGGTGACCTCTTCATGTCCCGGCGCACGGTGTCCAACCAGCGGGTGCTCGCGGTTCACCTGCCCAACGGCAGCTCCCTGCTGATCTCCAAGACCCTGGCGCCCACCAACGCCGTGATGACCCGGCTGAAGTGGGTCCTGCTCGCGGTCGGCGGCATCGGCGTCGCGGTCGCCGCGATCGCCGGCGGCATGGTGGCCCGCACCGGCCTGCGGCCGGTGGCGCGGCTGACCGAGGCGGCCGAACGGGTGGCCCGCACCGACGACCTGAGGCCCATCCCGGTGTTCGGCAGCGACGAACTGGCCCGGCTCACCGAGGCCTTCAACATGATGCTGCGGGCGCTGGCGGAGTCCCGTGAGCGGCAGGCGCGCCTGGTCACCGACGCCGGACACGAGTTGCGCACCCCGTTGACGTCGCTGCGCACCAACGTCGAGTTGCTGATCGCCTCGATGGCCCCGGGCGCACCGCGGCTGCCGGAGAACGAGATGGCCGAACTGCGGGCCGACGTGGTCGCCCAGATCGAGGAATTGTCCACTCTGGTAGGCGATTTGGTGGACCTCACGCGCGACGACGCCGGCGGTGTCGTGCACGAGCCCGTCGACATGAGCGAGGTCGTCGACCGTAGCCTCGAGCGGGTTCGGCGGCGCCGCAACGACATCGAGTTCGACGTCGACGCCGTCGGTTGGCAGGTTTACGGCGATGCGGCGGGCCTGTCCCGCGCGGTGCTCAACCTGCTCGACAACGCCGCGAAGTGGAGCCCGCCCGGCGGTCGGGTCGGACTGCGGCTGCGCCAGGTGGATGCCGCGCACGCCGAACTCGTGGTGTCCGATCACGGCCCGGGGATCCCGCCACCGGAGCGCGATCTGGTCTTCGAGCGGTTCTACCGGTCGACCTCCGCGCGCGCGATGCCCGGTTCCGGTCTGGGCCTGGCGATCGTCAAGCAGGTGGTGGTCAAGCACGGGGGAATGATCCGGATCGCCGACACGGTTCCCGGCGGGCAGCCCCCGGGGACCTCGTTCTACGTGTTGTTGCCCGGGCGCCCCGTCGGGTCCGCGGCGCCTGCGGAGCCCGCGGCCGAGCGGGAAACCGGGCGTCGGCTCGCCACCATGGCCGGCCGCGGTGGCGCCGCACAGGAGAATCGCGCCGCCGTCCAGGGTGTTGTCTCAGTCGATTCTCAGTCGTAACGGGCAAGGTAGTACCAACAGTTCGCGCATCTCTTCGGAGAAGAAAGAGCAGTCAAGCGACATGACCGACCAACCGAGGTACTCATCGCCGCCGCAGCCCGGCAACCCGGTGCCGCATCAGCAGGCGCCCCCGGGCTACCCGCAGGGACCCCGCCAGGCCGGTTACCAGCAGCCCTACGACTGGCGGTTCGCCACCCAGCAGCAGCAGTACCGCGATCCCTACGACCCGTACCGGGCGGGGCCCCCGACCCATTCGGGCGCGGTGCCGACGATGGTCGCGGCAGCGCCGCGGCAGCGTTCCCGCGCCGGCGCGCTGACCGCGGGCGCGCTGGCCATCGCGGTGGTCTCGGCCGGCGTAGGCGGCACCGTGGTGCTGCTCGCCCAGCCCGATCGCGAGCCGCTCTCGCGGGTCGAGCGGGCGGCGCCCAGCGGACCCAACAACGTGCCCGCCGCCAACCTGCCGATCGGATCGGTTGAGCAGGTCGCCGCCAAGGTGGTGCCGAGCGTGGTCAAGCTGGAGACCGAGATGGGCAGGCAGTCCGAGGAAGGCTCGGGCATCATCCTGTCCGCCGACGGCCTGATCCTGACCAACAACCACGTCGTCGCCGCGGCCAAGGGGCAGGGGGCGCCGAACGCTCCGGCCCGGCCCGGCACTCCGCTGCCGCCCGGGGGTCCGGGCGGCCCGGCGCCGACCGGCCCGGCCGGTGGCGGTCTGACCACGACGGTCACCTTCGCCGACGGCCGCGTCGTACCGTTCACCGTCATCGGCACCGATCCGGCCAGTGACATCGCCGTGGTGCGCGCTCAGGGTGTCTCGGACCTGACCCCGATCACGCTGGGCTCGTCGGCCAACCTGCGGGTCGGCCAGGACGTCGTGGCGGTCGGCTCCCCGCTGGGCCTGGAGGGCACCGTCACCACCGGCATCGTCAGCGCGCTGAACCGGCCGGTGGCCGCGGGCGGCGACGCGAACAATCAGAACACCGTCCTCGACGCCATCCAGACCGACGCGGCCATCAACCCGGGTAACTCCGGCGGCGCGCTGGTGAACATGAACGGCGAACTGGTCGGGGTGAACTCGGCGATCGCCACCATCGGCGGGGACTCCCCGGATGCGCAGAGCGGCTCGATCGGGCTGGGCTTCGCGATCCCGGTCGATCAGGCCAAGCGCATCGCCGACGAGCTGATCAGCACCGGCACCGCCTCCCACGCGTCGCTGGGTGTTCAGGTCAGCAATGACACCACCACCCACGGCGCGAAGATCGTCGAGGTCACCAAGGGCGGCGCCGCCGCAACGGCCGGGCTGCCCAGCGGCGTGGTCGTCACCAAGGTCAACGACCGCACCATCGGCAGCGCCGACGCGCTGGTCGCCGCCGTGCGCTCGCGCGCGCCCGGCGAGAAGATCACGCTGACCTACCTGGATTCGACCGGTGCCAGTCAAACTGTGCAGGTGACGCTCGGAAAGGCGGCGCAGTGATCCGGGTCGTGGGTGACCATCCCATGACGCCGACCGGAGCGCCTGCCTCGCTGTCCGGGCCCGGATATACGGTGGCAGGCATGGAACAGCCAGGGGAGTTGGTGGGGCGGGCGCTGGTCGTGGTGGTCGATGACCGGACGGCCCACGGTGACGAGGAGGACCACAGCGGCCCGTTGGTCACCGAACTGCTCACCGAGGCGGGGTTCGTCGTGGACGGCGTCGTGGTGGTCTCCGCCGACGAGATCGAGATCCGCAACGCGCTGAACACCGCCGTCATCGGCGGGGTGGACCTGGTGGTGTCGGTCGGGGGCACCGGCGTCACCCCGCGCGACGTCACCCCGGAGGCCACCGTCGACCTGCTGGACCGCGAACTGCTCGGCATCGCGGAGGCTCTGCGCGCCTCGGGGCTGTCGGCCGGCATCACCGATGCGGGCCTGTCCCGGGGGCTGGCCGGCATCTCCGGCAGCACCCTGGTGGTCAACATCGCCGGTTCCCGGTCGGCCGTGCGGGACGGTATGGCGACGCTGAACCCGCTCGCCGTTCAGGTCATCGGCCAGCTGTCCAGTCTGGAGATCTGAGAGCAACGCACGCGCGCCCCGGTGGCTGCCGGGTTCCGCGCGTACCGTTCTCTACAGAGTTCGGCAAACCTCTGCGAAGGACAATGTTAACAGCGCGTGAACAGGGCAAATATCAAGATTGTGATGTTAGTCACAATTCAAGGGCGATGTGATGGGCGATACCCGGCCCGACAAGGGCGCAGTTAACAAGATTTTCGGTAGCGAACTACCCCAGGAAGCGTCCGCCCCGGACGACCCCGGGCCCGATTCGGCCGACTCCGAACGTGACCGCTGGCTGCGGGATAACGTTCCGCCGCACCATCATTGACGATCCAACCGGGTCGATTGCCGTTCCCGGGCAGTCCA